>CBFHJD010000021.1:0-35000 GCA_965656215.1 Flavobacteriaceae bacterium | reverse complement strand
ACCAAACACCTCATGGCTGAATCTACCATGGGAACTCCTGTGCATCCAGTTTCCCAAGCTTTTATAAAACCCTTATTAAGGGGCTTATCTAGACTGTGATACCCTCTATTAATACTATCAAATTCCATACTGCATTCCATTTCAAATTTTTGAATAAAATGGGATTGCCAACGCAGTCTGGACTCAAAGGCTCGTATTCCAAAGCCCTTTTTTCCCGATTCTTTTTCTTCTTCTGTTCTTTGCAATACTTGTCGCATAGAAATATTCCCATAAGCTAAATAAGGTGAGAGCCTACTGCAACTTTTCCGTGACAAATCAGGTTTTGAGATGTGAGTCTGATAGTGCACATACCTTCCGTTAAAAAAAGAATCTAAGTACTTGTGCGCGCTGGTCTCACCGCCAGGTTGAACTTGCTTTGAACGAACTGTCGTCAAATCTAAAATTTTAAATTCTCTAGCCAATTTAGCAAGCTGCTGGCTACTCATGAATTTTTTTTCAGACGGGAAAGGATGTAGAGGTTCATTCATTAAAGCAGTCCAGTGTTGTAACCACTTTTTACGATGCTTTAAACCGCGAAAAACACCCTGTTGTCGGTACTCATTCCAAAGAATTCCCTTTTTATCTATCCATTTTCTCACTGCTTTATCCCGCTCAAAAGTCACTCCAATTCCCGTTTCATAATGAGAATATAAAGCTTGAATTTGAACCTGTAAATTCAGTTGATCTAATACTTCTATCACCTCTCCTTCAACAGCAAAAACACCGGTATTAAAAAAGGTTAGTTGGTTGTTTAAATCATTGATTGATTGCTTAATAAAATGCAAATGACGCTCACTAAAGTGGGATTCTTCTCTTAAAGAAGTTTCAGCAATATAGAGCAGTACAATATATTTGTGGTTTTGAATTGCAGACGACAATGCTTCGTGATCTTGCAGTCGCAAGTCCCGCTTCAACCAAACGACTCCAACTGGAATGCGATCAGAATTCATCTGGATTTTTTAAAATTTTAGCTGCTCTTGATTTGATTTGCACTAAATCTTCTGGTGGAATTTTTTCCAATAATCTCAGCATCATTGCCATTCGATTATTCTTTGCAAAAAATTGCTTTTTATCGTCTAAAAAATTCCAGTACAAGCTGTTAAAAGGACAAGCATCCTCCCCTACTCGTTTCTTTTTATCGTATTTACAACTATCGCAGTAATTACTCATTTTATGAATATATGCAGCTGCAGACACATAAGGTTTGGTTGCCACAATACCTCCGTCAGCCCATTGACTCATCCCTCGGGTATTCGTTATTTGTACCCATTGTATTGCATCGGCATAGATCCCTAAATACCACTCATCTACTGCGTTGGGGTGCACTTGAGCTAGCAGCGCAAAATTACCCGTGATCATGAGTCGTTGAATATGATGTGCATAAGCATGATTTAAAGAATTATTAATACTCTGATGCAAACAATTCATATCGGTTTTACCAGTCCAGTAAAACTCGGGAAGGGGGTTCGTGTTTTGCAAGGCATTCGTCTCTCCATACTCTGGCATTTCTTTCCAGTAAATCCCTCGCATATATTCTCTCCAACCTATAATTTGACGAACAAATCCTTCCACTTGAGAAAGTGCTATACTTTCTTTGTTCTGTCGATAGTAGGCAATAACCCTCTGAACCACCTCCAAAGGGGCTATCATTTTGGTATTTAACGCAAACGAAATTCTAGAATGAAAGAGATTTACCTCATCGGTATGCAAGGCATCTTGATAATCTCCAAAATGAATCAATAAGTGTTCACAGAAATATGCTAATTGGTCTAAAGCTTGTTTTCTGCTCAACGGGTAAAGAAAATGTTTCTCATTAAAAGAACCAATAGTCTTTACTCCAGCCAATTCAATCATTTTTTTTAAAGCTGAAAGATTTTCGGCACTCGGTAAAAATGGCTGTGGTATTGAGGGGCTTCCCTTCCATTTTTTACGGTTGTTTTTGTCAAAATTCCATTGACCGCCCTCAGGCTGACCTAGCTGCATTAGAAGGTCAAATTTTTTACGCATATTTCGGTAAAAAAATTCTAAAATCAACTGTTTTTTTCCTTCAAAAAAATCAGCTAATTCCGTTCTTGAAGTCATAAAATGCTCTGTGTCCTCTACTTCAAAAGGTATGGATAGTGTATTGCAAAAATTACTGAGTTGTGTGTCCAACCGATATTCATCTGGCGCTAAATATGCAAACGACTTGGCTGCATATTTCAAAAAGATTTCATTCAGGTTATCTTCAATATTTTGTTTGTTTTGTGGATCATCTAGCTTCAAATAATACACTTGATGTCCTTTCGATATTATTTCTTCACTGAAGCTTCTCATTGCACCAAAGAATGCAATCACTTTTTGAATATGATGCGGAGCGTAATCGGTTTCTTGACGCATTTCCATAAGTACAAAAACGCAGGAAGTATCGACCTGATCAAACCAAGAATGCTTGGTATTCAGTTGATCTCCTAAAATGAGTTTGACTTTCATTCGAACAGGGTGTTTTGATTCCAAATTCGTTGAAACTTACCCCCTTCATCATAGCGCTCTGCTTGCATGCGGACATTAAATTTTCGATCTCTTGGGTCATTTCCAACCCCGGCTACATACATCCAGTTACCGTAATTACTGTGCACATCATAGTCAATCAACTGAGATTCAAAATACGCAGCTCCTATACGCCAATCCAGTACTAAATCTTTTGCAAAATAAGAAGCGACATTTTGTCTCCCTCGGTTGCTCATCCAGCCGGTCTTTTGGAGCTCAATCATATTGGCATTAACAAAAGACTCCCGAGTCTTTCCCTGAATCCAGCACTTGACTTTTTCAGGATCATTTTCCCAATGATACTCTTTTTTTAAAATACCCCCTAAGTGGAAAATCATGTCTTGATGCTTGAGTGATATATATTTAAAATAATCGCGCCAAATTAGTTCGAATATCAACCAATAGGTGGACTGATTTTTTTGAATTTCCTTTTCATACGTAATGATTTCCCAATAAATCTGTCGGGGCGAAATAGATCCGTTTGCCAACCAAGCTGAAAACTTAGAGCTGTAGTCGTTTCCGACTAAACCATTTCTCGTTTGTTTGTAAAAGGAAAGCTTTTTCGTGTTCCAAAAGTAGTGATCAATCCGCTGCTTTGCCTGCACACTCCCACCCTTAAATGGAAAAGCTGAGTTCGGATGAAGTGATTTTGCTTCTAGACCGAGATCTGCAAGAGAAGGGATAATAAATTTTTGATCAATAAGATTCTCCTCTGGCTGGGGTAAAATTTCGTTGGGTAATTGACGTACAGAACTCATTTTCTCACATTGCTTTCTAAAATGAGTGAATATCTCAGGTAATAAGTTCAATTCAAAAGGAATATCTTCAGGATGGAATAAAAACTGGTCATAGTGAGAATGCAAATTGACTTCAGGTTTAAGTACAGCTCGCAATTTCTCTTCAACTAATCGTTCTTCTTCAGTCCATTCTTTTTGAAAGTAAATTTTATTGACATTAAGTTCATTTACCCAATATTCAATTCCCTCAACTGGATCTTTAAAGTCAACAATTAGACTGATGTTTAAGCTGAGGAGAAATTGTCTGAGTTCCGTTAAAGTTTCAATTAAAAATTGAGCTCTAAACGCCTCTGTTTTTTTAAAGCCCCAAGGAGTGGTTTCAAAATGACTGGGATCAAAACTGTAATAGGCTACTATATTTGCTTTTGATTTTGCGGCTAAAGCAAATGATTGCTGATCATTTATCCTTAAATCATTACGCAACCATACCAAAGCGGTTGGTTTCTCATTCTGCACTTGATAACAATTTTTTTATTTACAAGATACTAAATAAGTAACAAAAAAGATCGCCCTTTTAGGAGCGATCTTTTTAAAAAGTGGATTAAAAAGTAATTTAATTACTTATTTTAAATTCTACTCTTCTGTTCAAATACCTTCCTCGTGCAGTAGAATTTGATTCAATAGGAGAACTTTCTCCATATCCTTTGGCATAAATGTTATCTCTAGGAATTCCTTTAGAAATCAAATAATCTACGACGGCTTTAGCACGAGCTTGAGATAATTTCATATTAAAGTCTTCACTTCCAGTACTATCTGCATGTCCTTGCACCTCCATTTTATAAGTTTTGTAACCACTTAATATATCATAGACCTCATCGATAATTCTTCTGGTATACACAGTAAGTTCATAACTATTCCAGAAAAAATTAATTTTTTGATGAATTTCAACAGAAACTTCCTTTAATACTTCTGAGGACTCCGGCTCAGGACAACCATTATTTTCTTGATTTCCAGCCGTATCAGGGCATTCGTCTTGGGCATCTTCAACCCCATCACCATCAGAATCTGGACAACCGTTAAATAAAGCAAGTCCAGCAATCTCTGGACAATTGTCTTTACTATCTTCTATTCCATCACCGTCAGAATCTGGACAGCCATTAAATTTTAACAAACCTGAGACTTCTGGACAACTGTCTTCGCTATCTTGAATGCCGTCTCCATCTGAATCTGGGCAACCCTCAAATTGCGCTAGTCCTGGAATCTCAGGACAACGATCATCTTTATCTACAACTCCGTCTTCATCCTTGTCTTTGTTGCCAAATAAAAAAGCTAAACCAAGAGAGTGTTGGAAGTGCTTATATCCATAGGTTTCACCTGTGTTTCGAAAAAGACTTTCTGCAAATAAAATTGTTTTTTTGTTGTCGCCTAAGGCATATTCAATTCCAAAGCCAAGATTAAAATAACCAGCACTTACTTCATCAAAAAAAGCATATCCTCCTCCAGTTTCAATAAATGGGGAAAAGCGCTCTGTCTTTAAAAGCGCGTTTAAGTCATATT
Source organism: Flavobacteriaceae bacterium (assembly GCA_965656215.1). Classification (GTDB taxonomy): domain Bacteria; phylum Bacteroidota; class Bacteroidia; order Flavobacteriales; family Flavobacteriaceae; genus MS024-2A. The sequence goes on along the minus strand of CBFHJD010000021.1, from coordinate 30,138 downwards.
TAACAACTGCATCTGCAGCTCCAAAAAAATCATTGTTAGCTGAAGTATTCCCATATTTTGAAATCGAATTTAAACTCAAACGAAGTCCAAATGAAAAACCACTTCCTATATAATTGGTAATTCCAATTTGAGAGGGTATGGGCATTAAATTCCAATGATCTCCCACATTAAAAAATTCTTCAAAAAGATCTCCTTCTCCAACGGCTCCTGTGGGAAAGATATCAATCGCATTAAAACCAAAAGAAAATTGCCATGGGTTTTTCTCTGTTTGCGAAAAAAGTGTTAAAGTAAAAAGAAAAAAGGAACAAAAAAGTAAACTGCGTATTTGTTTATTCATAGGTTAAGATTTAATTACTACAGTGTTTGGGTGCTAGATAAAGATTTGGATGTTGTTGCTAATTTATTGAAAACTGTCGAAAATAACGATTTATAAATAATTTTCTTAAAAAAAAAATGACTTCGATGGAAAATGAAGCCTGTTGATCCAGAGATTATTTTCTTTCAACGCTACACCGCTGGCTGCAGAACTTAACTTCATCCCAATTGCGTTCCCATTTTTTTCTCCATGAAAATGGTCTAAGACAAGTGGGACAAATTTTTTGAGGAAGATTCCTCTTTTCAACTCGCTTGGGCATTGAGAGCAGATTTGTATGTGGCCAAGCAACGTTCTCTTGCAAACTTATGTTCTACAATTGGTTCTGGATATGTCAATTCCTGGTAATCTGGCACCCATTTTTTAATATAATCGTGTTGTTTATCGAATTTTTTAACCTGTTCTGTTGGATTGAAAATTCTAAAATATGGAGCAGCATCTACGCCACATCCTGCAACCCATTGCCAGTTGCCAACATTACTTGACATTTCATAATCCAAAAGTTTTTCGGCGAAGTATGCCTCTCCTAACCTCCAATCAATGAGTAAATGCTTACACAAAAAACTTCCTACCAACATCCGAACGCGATTGTGCATAAAACCCGTTTGATTCAATTGTCTCATTCCTGCATCAACAAGCGGATAGCCTGTCTTTCCTTGACACCACTTCTCAAATTCTTCAGGATTGTTTCGCCATTCAATACGGTCGTATTGTGGTTTAAAACTTTGCGTCATTGTGTACGGGAAATGCCATAATATTTGCATGAAAAATTCCCTCCATATCAATTCCTTAAAGAAAGTAGGATTTTCAATATCCGCTGATTTTCGAACCAGAGTTCGTATACTTAAAGTTCCAAAACGCAAGTGAGTTCCAATTCGTGTGGTTTGATCTACCGCGGGAAAGTTTCGTGTTTCTTCGTAGGAAGAAATAATTGAATCATTAAAAGTATATTTTGGTGAAGAAACTGAGGAAGGAGAAAATCCGAGATCTTTTAACATAAGCTTGGGTTGATCCACCTCTGCGAGTTGATCCATGTGCTCCTCCGAAGGGTAATCAGTTGTTGAGTTTGCTGTAAAATGACTTAACCATTTTCTAGAGAATGGAGTGTAAACTCTATAGGGTGTTCCATCGTCTTTTACTATTTCATCTTTTTCAAAAATCACTTGATCTTTATAAGTTTCAAATGAAATATTATGTTCAGCAAGCAGTGCTTTTATGGAGGCGTCTCGTTGATTAGCATAGGGTTCGTAATCCTCATTACAAATCACCTTATCGATTGGCCATTTTTTAATTAATTCTTTTAAAATAGCCTTAGGGGTACCATGATACATTCCAAGACTGCATCTTTTCCTCTTCATAGCATTATCTATGGTACCCAAGGCTAATAATATAAACTCTAATCGAGCATCACTTTTTGGTAATTTTTTTAAAATATTTTCATCAAAAATGAAAATAGGAATCACCTTATTCTTTCCGGAAAGCGCCTTAAAAAAGCCGTGATTATCCGTTATTCTTAAATCTCTTCGAAACCAAAAGATGGTGAATTTTTCCATGCTTTAGGTTTTTAAATTTCCGATCCCCCCGTCTAATTGTAAAACTCGTCCGGTCATCCAACTACTTTCTTCTCCAAGAAGAAAAACAGTAGCTTGAGCAATTTCTTTAGCGCTTCCTACCCTACCTAATGGGTGGCGTTCGTTGGCTTTATCCATTTTAGCCTCGTTGTTTAAAAATTTAGAGGCCAAGGGGGTATTTACCAAGGAGGGAGCAATAGCGTTGACCCTAATTTTTGGTGCAAATTCAGCAGCTAATGAACGTGTTAATCCCTCAATGGCACCCTTTGAAGAGGCAACTGAACTATGGAAGGGCATCCCTGTTTGAACTGCTACTGTACTATAGAAAACTACCGCAGCATCTCCACTCGCACTTAAGAGGCTCAATACAGATTTTAATGAGCGAACAGCGCCCAATACATTGATTTCAAAGTCCGACTGAAAGGCTTCTAATTTCAACCCTTTAAATGGTCTTAAATTTATACTTCCAGGACAATAAATGAATCCATGTAAGACATCAGGTAATTGACTTGTATCTAACTCGTCTTGAGTAGCATCGAAACTTATGTGCTGAACATCTAAATGTTGTAGGGCCTCATTTGACCTACTTGCAACATAAATATTATTCTGTGGGGCTAGCTGTTCCGCTAAAGCCAGACCAATACCTGAACTTCCCCCTATTATTAAAATATTTTTATTTGTAATCATGATTTATAGTTTCCAAATAGTTCAATTAATGCTACTCTTCTGTATTCAAAGATTTCTTTCAATTTTGGTCCAACTAATATCGGATGCATCAATTGTCCAACCCAACCAAACGGTATCTTATAATCAACAATATCAATCATTTCAACCCCATTCTTTATCGGTTTTATAAAGTGTTTGTGGTGCCACAATGCATAAGGGCCAAAACGCTGTTCATCTACAAAATATACACCCTCTTCAACGTGGGTGATTTCAGTTACCCATTTAACAGGAATATTAAGTAGTGGCGTGACGATGTATTGGATGATTTGACCAGCATACATCCTAGAGGCCTCACCACTTAAAATCTTAAACCCCATGTAGTCAGGTGTAATAGTTTTTAAATTTTTTGGGTCTGATAAAAAATCCCAAGCTCTTTCTTTAGTTATAGGTAGATTTTGAACAGTTTCTAGTCGATACAATTTCACAGCTATTTTTTTCAAAAATACAAAATGTTTAATTATTAATAATATTTATTAAACAAAACTTATCCGTCTGTTAAAAACATCTTTGAGTTATAGTAAAATTGGGCAATTGAGTGGGGAAAAAGTATATTTGGGTAAACAAAAAAAACAAAAAATGAAAAAATTATTCTTCTTATCACTCCTTTGGAGTGGTTTTAGTCTCGCACAAATCCAAACACCACAACCAAGTCCATTTTCAGAGTTTGAACAAGTGGTTGGACTAACAGATGTAAAAGTAAACTATTCTCGACCTGCGATGCGCAAACGAACCATTATGGGAGATTTAGTTCCTTACGGAGAACTTTGGAGAGCTGGTGCAAATGCCAATACGACTATCGAATTCAGTGATGATGTCATTGTCGGAGGAAAGAAACTAAATGCTGGAAAGTATGCCATTTTTATTCGTCCCGGTGTTTCAATGTGGGAAGTTTTCTTTTATACCAAAACTGACAATGGTGGACTTCCTGAAAAATGGGATCCCGAGGCTATAGCCGCTGCAGTAGAAGCTAAAGTTAATATTTTGGATTCTGCAGTTGAAAGTTTTACCATTTCACTTGATGATCTACATCAAAACGGTGCTCGTCTAAATTTTAGGTGGGAAAAAACTCAAGCTGGATTAGAGTTAGAAGTACCGACAGAAGCAAAGACAATGGCATCCATCGAAAAAACAATGAAAGGAGAACCAAAGTCAGATGATTATTACAATGCCGCCATATATTACAAAGACACCGGTCGTGATCTAAACAAAGCAAAAAAATGGATTGCAAAGGCAATAGCAATGAATGATGGAAAATATTGGATGTATCGCCAACAGGCACTTATTTTGAAAGCACTGAATGAGAATGAAGCTGCAATAGCTGCATCAAAAACCTCTCTTGATTTGGCAACAAAAGCAGGAAACCAAGACTATGTTAGAATGAATACTAAGTCGATTGAAGAATGGTCCAAGTAATTTATTCTTTTCAATATTTAATAAAAAAGCCACTCGATCAAGTGGCTTTTTTATTTTTATCTAATCGTGATTTATACAGTACATTGAGAGCCAATGAGAAAATTACCAAAAAAGTTCCTAAAAGATGATAAAAACTATAGCTCTCAAACAAAATAAACACTCCAAAAAGTAGGGTAAAAACAACTTCAATATATTTAAATGGAGCTACCATATGAGCTTCTGCATTTTGAAACGCTTTGGTCATGAACAATTGTCCAAAAAAACCAAAAATCCCAATACTCGAAAGCAACAATAAATCTTTAAAAGTTGGGGTTTCCCAAACAAACAGTGAGCCTAAACCGCCTACCAAGGTTGCAATAAGCATAAAATAATGAACCACTACAACTGGGTGATCTCCTTTTCCAATTTTATTAATGAGGATATAAACGACCGCTGAAAAAAATGCAGCCAGTAAAACAAGAAAAATCCCCAAGTTTGAATTTGAGGTATCAAAACTTTTAATAAGGTAAACCCCGAAAAAAGCCATTAAAAAAAAGAGCCATTGTAATGGTTTGATCGTTTCTTTTAAAAACAAGACTGCTAGGACCCCAGCAAATATGGGCGAAACATAACGCAGGGTAACAGCACTACCCACTGATATATAATGTACACCCCAGAAAAATAAAGACATCGCTATAACTCCGGCTATTCCTCTTAGAATTAATAGTTTTTTTTGATTTCCCCATTGAGGAATCCCCATAATTTTTAAAAAGCTAAAAGAAATAATCAAAGATCCAAAAGCTCTAAAAAAAACAATTTGCATGGTAGGGTATGCGATAGAATATTTAACAATCACGTTCATGAATGCAAAAGAAAGGGTACTTAAAAGCATGTATTGAACGGCCTTAAAAAAAGAAGAATTCAAATTATTAATAGTTATTTTTTTCAAAAGTACAGCTTTGAGATCAGAAGGAATCCAACACAGAAAATAAATATTATATTCGTGAACTCAATTTAAAAAACACATTGTCTGATCCCACACTTCTCAACTTTATAATTGCAGCAACCTGTGCATTTTTGTTAGGTGTTTCTAAATCGGGAATTAAAGGGATTGCTTCCCTGATCGTAACCGGTTTAGCGCTAGTTTATGGAGCAAAAAACTCAACAGGTATTTTAATGCCATTACTGCTAGTGGGAGATGTATTCGCAATAACTTACTATAAACGACATGTTCAGAAAGAATACATCATCAAGCTCCTTCCGTGGATGATTGTTGGAGTATTATTGGGTGTTGTTGGAGGAAAATATATTACTGAAGACCTTTTTAAATACGGTATGGCCGCCATAATCCTCTTTAGTGTGGGTTTAATGTATTATTGGGAAAACAAAAAAGATAAAAGCGTTCCATCTCATTGGAGCTTTGCTAGCTCAATGGGCTTATTGGCAGGATTTACAACCATGATAGGGAATTTAGCAGGTGCATTTTCAAATATTTATTTTTTAGCAATGCGACTCCCCAAAAATAATTTCATTGGAACTGCTGCTTGGTTGTTTTTTTTGATAAATTCTTTCAAAGTTCCCTTTCACATTTGGAGTTGGGAAACAATCAATTCTGAATCCATACTCATTAGTATTCAGTTGGTACCTTTTGTTATTGTTGGTTTGATTGCAGGGGTGTTCTTGGTTAAAAAAATAGAAAATGACAACTACAGAAAACTAATTCTTTTATTTACAGCCATTGGTGGAATAGCAATACTCTTTAATTAAGCCTTTACACGAGTAACCACTTCCTGAATTTTAGAAACATTACTTTCACTCCAACGCTGATTTAAAAAAGAAATTTCAGTATTAACTCCCTCCGGAATGGCAATAGGATTATTAATTTTTGATCCTGAAAGATGAATCGCCTTAAACCCTTCAGACTTAAAACGTATACAATTTTCTTCATTTACCCCACTACCTGGCATGACAAGAATTTGATTCCCAAATACCTTATGCCATGATTTTAAATTTTGAAATCCATCGATTGCTTTTTCCTGCTGTCCTGAAGATAAAATACAATCAAAATGTAAATCAATCAATTGTTCTATCGCTGTCATTGGATTAACAACAACATCAATGGCTCTGTGGAATGTAAGATACATGGAGCCTGCAAGCCTTCTCCAATGGGTCAATAAGGGAAAATCCAATTTAAATTCATTGGTTAATGCTCCAATAACAATTCCATGACAGCCGGCTTCCCTAGCAAAAAGAATATCTTGCTCTATGATTTTAACTTCCTCTTCAGTATATGTGAAATGTCCTGCTCGGGGCCGAATTAAACAATGAATATCTAAAAGATTTAAACTCACTGCCTGCTCAATCAAACCTTTAGAAGGAGTAATTCCTCCAAGTTCTAAACTAGAACACAACTCAATTCGATCAGCTCCAGCTTGAGCTGCATTTTTTATTCCTTCTAAAGAAGTACTACAGACTTCAACTTTCATATGACGCAACGATTTACATTAAACAAAACTATAAAAAGAATCATATTTGAACTATAAATCTAATTTAAATGAAAATTGTTTTTAAATTGGTAGTATGAATCGCAAAGTCTTTTTAGAGAAAAGTTCTTTAGGGGTATCTAGCTTGTTAATTTCACCAACTGTTTTAAATCAAAACAGCTTAAAAAAACACCAAACTATTACTCCATCCGCCACCTCATTTGCACTAGCCACTTGGGATGTAAAATCAGCAACTAGGTTTGCTGGAGAAGCGTTAGAATTGGGAACAGATTCATTAAATGCAGCAGTCCAAGGAGCTGCAATCGAAGAGGCAAACACACTCAATACTACCGTGGGAAAGGGTGGTGCACCTGACCGAGAGGGTACTGTTTCTTTGGACGCCTGTGTTATGGATTCCAAAGGGAATTGTGGAGCTGTACTGGCTGTTGAAAATATAACGCATGTTGCGGCACTTGCCAAAGATGTGATGGAACTAACTCCCCATGTGATCCTTGCTGGAGAGGGAGCAAGAAAATTCGCTATTGAACAAGGTTATCAACCTGAAAATTTGCTGACAAAAGAAAGTAAAGAAGCCTGGAAAAAATGGCTTGGGGAAAGTAACTATCAGCCCAAGATAAATATTGAAAATCACGACACTATTGGCATGCTCTGTTTTGACCAAAAGGCTGAAATTTCAGGGGTCTGTACAACGAGCGGTTTGGCATACAAAATGAAAGGTCGTGTGGGAGACTCCCCTATTATTGGCTCAGGACTATATGTGGACAATAATGTGGGAGCAGCAGTTGCAACAGGACTTGGAGAAGAAGTTATCAAAACTGTCGGAAGTTTTTTGATCGTTGAGCTAATGAAACAAGGAAATACTCCCCAAGAGGCATGCGAAGAAGCCATCAGCCGAATACTCGAAAAACAAAAAGGAAAACCCAATTTTCAAGTTGCCTATATAGCAACAAATAAAAATGGCAACATCGGAGCTTGTAGTATTCATAAAGGATTCTCCTATACGATATATAAAAACAATACATTACAAAATATTAATTCAAAATTTCTGTACTAAAAATCTATATCTATGCAAATAATTGAAAACAAAAAACAGTATGACGTTGTCATTGTAGGCTCCGGTGCAGGAGGAGGTATGGCAACAAAAATTCTTGCTGATTCAGGACTTAAAGTAGCAGTCGTTGAGGCAGGTCCCTTTTTTGATCCTGCCAATCCCCAACAGCAAACCCAACTCAAATGGCCTTACGAATCTCCTAGAAGAGGAGCGGGAACAACCCGTGCTTTTGGAGAATTTGATATGGCTTATGGGGGCTGGGAAATTGATGGAGAACCATACAACCAGATTGGAGACTCAAAATTTGACTGGTTTCGTTCTAGAATGTTAGGTGGACGAACCAACCACTGGGGAAGAATATCACTTCGTTTTGGACCCAGAGATTTCAAAGGAAAAGATCGTGATGGACTAGGTGATAACTGGCCGATCGGTTATGATGATCTTAAACCTTATTACGATAAGGTGGATAAACTCATTGGAGTTTTTGGAAGTAAAGAAAATATGTATAACGAACCCGATGGTTACTTTTTACCCGCACCTAAACCAAGGCTTCACGAATTATATTACAAAAAAGGAGCTGAAAAATCAGGAGTTAAAGTAATGCCATCAAGGTTATCTATATTGACTAAACGAATCAACAATGAAAGAGGAATTTGTTTTTATTGCAATCAGTGTAGCCGATCGTGTTCGGTCTATGGCGATTTCTCTGCAGGCTCTTGTTTGATTTTTCCAGCTCAAAAATCAGGCGGTCAAGTGGATCTGTACGTAAACAGTATGGTACGCGAAGTAGAAGTTAATGAAGAGGGCAAAGCAACTGGAGTACTTTACATCAACAAAGAAGATAGAAAAGAATATCGCGTGACCGGAAAGGTGGTGGTTCTTGCTGCCTCTGCTTGTAGTACAGCTCGTATCCTTCTAAACTCTAAAAGCGCACAACATCCAAACGGTTTAGGGAATAGTAGTAATATGGTTGGTAAATACTTACATGATTCTACAGGTTCTGACCGTATGGCCTTTGTTCCCGAATTGATGAATCGGAAGCGTTATAACGAAGACGGTGTCGGTGGAATGCACTTGTATTCACCTTGGTGGCTTGACAATAAAAAACTTGACTTCCCTAGAGGATATCACATTGAAGTTTGGGGAGGACTTGGAATGCCTAGCTATGGAACCGGTTTCAATCCCAATGACCTTAACAAATACTTAGGACTAAAAGTAGGTGGTTATGGAAACCAGTTAAGAGAAGATGTCAAAAAGTTTTACGGCTCAGTCATGGGAATGTCTGGAAGAGGAGAATCCATTGCTAGAGAAGACAACTATTGTGAAATAGACCCAACTACCGTTGATGAATTTGGAATACCGGTACTTCGATTCAATTACTCATGGTCGGATAACGAGCGAAAACAAGCACGACATATGCACAATACTTTTGAAGAAATTATTGAAAATATGGGTGGAGTGGTATTAGGAGACAAACCCGGAGCTGATCGAGACTACGGCTTATTAAATCCAGGACGTATCATTCACGAAGTAGGTACCACCCGAATGGGCAGTGATCCGAAGAAGTCCGTGGTCAATGAATTCGAACAATTACACGACGCAGATAATGTTTTCATTGTAGATGCAGGTCCTTTTGTATCTCAAGCAGATAAAAATCCAACGTGGACCATCATGGCACTATCTTGGAGAACATCCGAATTCATTATTCAAGAATTAAAAAAACAAAACATTTAATCATGAACAGAAGAGACAGTATTCGATCGTTATTTTTAGGAAGCATGGCTGGTGGATTGGCACTTGAAAGTTGCGTGTCAGAACCCAAAGAAGCCATAGAACAAAAACTGTGGGAATATCAATATGGAAGAACTCCAGAAGAGCAAGCCTATGATGAAAAACTTTTAGGTCAACAGTTTTTCGAAAATAGTGAAATTGAAAAAATCAGAAGGCTCGCGAATCTTATTCTTCCTCCCAATGAGGAAGGTACTATTGAAGAAGCTAAAGTGCCTGAATTTATTGAATTTATGGCAAAAGATTTTCCTAGTATTCAAACACAAATGCGCGGTGGATTGATGTGGCTTGATAGCCATACCAATAAAACCTACCGTCAAGATTTTATAAACTGTTCTGATGACCAACAACATCAAGTCTTAGATCAGATTGCTTATCCAGACCCAAATGCTTCAGAACAAAAAATGGAAGTTCGTTTTTTCTCCTTGATGAGAAATCTTGTTATGACAGGCTATTTTACTTCTGAATCGGGGATCAAAGAATTAGGCTACAAAGGAAATCAACCCAATGTATGGGACGGAGTACCCGATGATGTATTGAAAGAACATGGAATGTCATATGATAAGTCTTGGTTATCCAAATTTGTTGACCAATCCAAAAGAAATGATATGGCGCAATGGGATGATGAAGGAAACTTGATTTCCTAAATTTTGAATAATCGTCTAAATCTATTGTATAAAGCTAACCTTATTCTTAGTTTTATGAAGTAAAGCAAATAGCAAATGGACAATTATATCTTGGCAATAGATGCTGGAACTACAAGTTCTCGTGCCATAATTTTTGATCACAACGGAACCACTAAAGGAATTGCTCAACAGGAATTTACGCAATATTTCCCAAAAGAAAGTTGGGTGGAACACGATGGAGTAGAAATTTGGCAAACACAACTCAAGGTTATAAATGAAGTCCTGGAGCAGTCAGAAATCAAAGCTGAACAAATTCATGCCATGGGAATTACCAACCAACGTGAAACGACGTTGATTTGGAATCGAAAGACAGGAAAACCAGTGCACAATGCAATTGTTTGGCAAGACAGAAGGACCTCAGACATTTGTCAGAAACTAAAGAGTGAAGGCAAGGAAAAACAATTCTACGAAAAAACGGGATTAATCCTAGATGCTTATTTTTCTGGAACAAAAATCAAATGGATCTTAGACCAAGATCCAAAGATTAGAACTGCTGCAGAACACGGCGAACTTGCATTTGGGACAGTGGATAGCTGGCTTATTTGGAATCTTACCAAAGGACAAGTGCATGTCACAGATGTCACTAACGCTAGCAGAACATTACTTTTTAATATACATACCCTTGAATGGGATGATGAACTTTTAGAAACTCTTGACGTACCCAGAGCATTACTCCCAAAGGTAGTTTCATCTTCAGAAAAAGTTGGAGAAACAGACCACAGTCTGTTTAATCACAACATACCAATTGCTGGAATTGCTGGTGATCAACAAGCCGCCCTTTTTGGCCAAATGTGTGTGGCGCCTGGAGATGTAAAAAACACTTATGGAACGGGTTGTTTCTGCATCATGAATACAGGGGATACCCCTGTTATTTCAAAAAATAAAATGCTGACCACCATAGGATATCAAATTGATGGAAAGGTGAGTTATGCCCTTGAGGGAAGTGTTTTCATTGCTGGAGCAGTTGTACAATGGTTACGAGATCAACTGGGTATGATAAATGATGCCAATGAGATTGAAGCTTTGGCTCAAACTGTAGAAAATAATGGAGGAGTTACTTTTATTCCTGCACTGGCAGGACTGGGGGCTCCCTATTGGGATTCTCAAGCTACTGGTTCTATTTTAGGAATCACCAGAGGTACTCAAAAAGGACATATTGCACGTGCTGCGCTTGAAGCCATTGCGTTAAGAGTTCGAGAAATTGTAATCGAAATGCAAAAAGATGCTAATACTACTTTTAAATCACTAAAGGTTGACGGAGGAGCAAGTACTAATAATTTACTCATGCAAACGCAAGCTGATTTGTTAGAAGCTGATGTCATTCGACCTAAAACAACCGAGACCACAGCTATTGGAGCTGCTTTCTTTGCAGGTCTTGCAACAGGCTATTGGGAATCTGTAGAGAGTTTAGCTAATATCTGGTCAATAGATCAAAAATTTTCTCCAAATGCCAATCCGAACACAAAAAAAACAATTGACCTTTGGAACAAACGGATTGGTAAATTGAGTAAGCCCAACAACTTTAATGAATAGAGCAGTAAACATTAAGCAGCTTGAATTAGAGCAAGAATGGGATGTTATAATTATTGGAGGTGGCGCTTCGGGCCTCGGAATTGCTGTAGATTCAGCCAACCGAGGGTATAAAACACTACTGCTTGAAAAACACGATTTTGCTAAAGGAACTTCTTCTCGTAGCACAAAACTGGTACACGGAGGTGTTCGATATTTACAGAATGGAGATATTTCCCTCGTCATTGAGGCTCTTCGGGAACGGGGAATCATGAGAAAAAATGCACCTCATTTGGTTCGTGACTTGAGTTTCGTTATTCCTTCTTATGAATGGTGGACTAGCCCATTTTATGGGATTGGACTCAAAGTATACGATATGATGGCAGGAAAATTAGGTCTGGGACCATCTACCATCTTGAATCGAGAAGAAACCTTAAACTACCTTCCTAACGTAAACAAAGAAGGGCTTCAAGGAGGAGTAATTTACCACGACGGTCAATTTGATGATGCACGAATGGCTATAAGTCTAGCACTAACCGCTGATCAGGAAGGAGCTACCCTATTAAACTATGTTGAAGTAAGTGCGTTAGAAAAGGTAGATAATATGCTCAGTGGTGTTCAAATTAAAGATCGCTTGGATGGATCAACCAAAACCGTAAAAGGAAAAGTGGTCATTAATGCTACAGGAGTATTCTCAGACAAAGTCATCCGCATGGACAAACCTGATGCAAAGCCTATGATTCGTCCCTCTCAAGGAGTTCATTTAGTGATTGACAAATCTTTTTTACAGGAAAATCATGCAATTATGGTTCCGCATACTACCGATGGTCGCGTGCTATTTGCAGTTCCTTGGAACGGTCAAGTCGTTATTGGAACAACGGATACTCCGGTTGACGAAGCACTTGAAGAGCCACTGGCTATGGAAGATGAAATCGACTTTATTCTTGAAAATGCAAGTGCTTACATGACCAAAAAACCCAGTCGGAAAGATGTTAAAAGTGTTTTTGCAGGTTTACGCCCCTTAGCAGCAAATAATGGTAAAAAAGAGAGTACCAAAGAGGTTTCTAGGCATCATAAAATAATTGTGAGTACCAGTGGTTTAATTAGTGTTCTAGGAGGTAAATGGACCACCTACAGGAAAATTGCAGAAGATGCAGTCAACACCATTCAAATGGTGGGTGGATTCCCTGATCGAAAATGCAATACGGAAACACTCGCTGTTTTTGGGAATGATTTTAATGCAGATTTTACCAAACCCTATTATTTTTATGGAACTGAGATAGGAAAAATAAGAGCCATAAGTCCAAAAAAAGCTGATCTTTCACTTTCAGAAGAATTGTTTATTTCTGAAAATCAAATTATTTGGGCGGTAAGAGAAGAAATGGCGATGACCGTTGAAGATGTTCTTGCGAGAAGAACCCGTTGTTTGTTTCTAGACGCTTATGAGACAGAAAAAATAGCTCCTAAAGTAGCTGAAATTATGAGAAAAGAGTTGAGAAAAGATGCGAGATGGGTTAAAGAAGAACTGAGAAAATTTGATCTAATTTTGAAAAAATACCAATTATGACTTTACATCCTTTTTTAGCAGAATTTATTGGGACAGCAATTTTACTTTCACTAGGTGCAGGTGTTGTTGCTAATGTTAATTTAAAAAATACAATTGCATCTAAACAAACACCATGGATACTCATAACTAGTGCTTGGGGATTTGCAGTTTTTGTTGGAGTTTTTATCAGTGCACAATCAAGTGGAGCTCACCTCAATCCAGCTGTGACTATTGGATTGGCTTTTGCAGGAAAATTTTCCTGGTCATTGGTCCCTACTTATTTTACAGCACAGTTATTGGGAGCAATGTTTGGAAGCTGGCTTACTTACATTCTCTATATAGATCATTACAGAGCTACAACTGACGAGGGGGCAGTACGCAGTACCTTCTGTACAGGACCTGCAATTCGAAATTTTAAAAATAATTTTTTTAGTGAGGCTTTTGGAACTTTTATGCTTGTTTTTTGTGCCTTATTTATCGTCAGTCCGAACATTACAATAGTGGGAACTGAAGTTCAAAATTTTGGGTTAGGAGCACTAGATGCACTTCCTATTGGAATCGTAGTTTGGGTAATCGGTATTTCATTAGGGGGGACAACAGGTTATGCCATCAATCCCGCACGAGACTTTGGTCCTCGCTTAATCTATCAATTACTTCCAAGAAAAAATAAAGACGCTGACTGGGGATATAGTTGGATTCCGATCTTGGGTCCTTTTACTGGTGGTGCTTTTGCAGGAATACTTTACAGCTTTTTATAAAAAACTACTTGGCAACATTAACAACTCGAGTTTCTCTAATTACAGTAACTTTTACTTGACCTGGATAAGTCATATCAGTCTGTATTTTCTGAGAAATTTCAAAGGAAAGTCGTGCAGCATGTTCGTCTGAAACTTTTTCGCTTTCAACAAATACACGCAATTCACGTCCAGCCTGAATGGCATAAGCTTTATTAACTCCGTTAAATTCATAGGCAACTTTTTCAAGATCCTTAAGCCGTTGAACGTAACTGTCCAAGACCTGTCTTCTGGCTCCTGGTCTAGCTCCTGAAATGGAATCACACACCTGAACAAGAGGAGAGAGTAATGAAGTCATTGCAATTTCATCGTGATGGGCACCAATGGCATTACACACTTCGCTTTTCTCTCCGTATTTTTCAGCCCATTCCATTCCTAGCAAAGCATGCGGTTTTTCAGACTCTTCCTCAGGGACTTTCCCTATATCGTGAAGTAATCCAGCTCGTTTAGCCATTTTGGCATTCAACCCAAATTCTGAAGCCATCACTCCACATAATTTAGCTACTTCACGGGAGTGCTGAAGTAAATTTTGACCATAAGAAGAACGGTATTTCATTCTTCCTACAATTTTAATCAGCTCCGGATGTAAACCGTGAATTCCCAAATCGATCACAGTTCGTTTTCCTACTTCAATAATTTCATTTTCAATTTGCTTTCTCGTTTTATTTACCACTTCTTCAATTCGAGCTGGATGAATTCTCCCATCTGTTACTAATTTATGAAGCGAAAGACGAGCAACTTCTCTACGCACTGGATCAAAACAAGAGAGTATGATGGCCTCTGGAGTATCATCTACGATAATTTCCACACCCGTTTCGGCTTCAAGCACACGAATATTTCTTCCCTCTCTTCCTATGATTCTTCCTTTAATATCATCAGATTCTAGATTAAATATGGAAACACAATTATCAATAGCCTCTTCTGTTCCAATACGCTGAATCGTATTGATTACAATTTTTTTGGCTTCTTGATGAGCCGTAAGTTTAGCCTCTTCTATGTGGCTTTGGGCATAGGTCATTGCATCTGCCCTCGCCTTTTCCTTTAAGGAATTCATCAATTCATTTTTTGCCTCTTCAGCAGAGAGCTTAGAAAGCTCCTCAAGTTTGGTTATTTGAACTTTTAATCTTGCATTAAGAGTTTCTTCCAACGAATTCAATTTTTCATTCTTATTTTGAACAAACTCAATTTCTTTTTGAAGCTTTCTTTGTATAGATGTATTCGAATTAATTTCCTTTTGAAGCTGGGATTCTTTTTGCTTAACTCTATTTTCTATTTCGGATATTTTTTGTTCTCGTTGATTGACTTCTCTTTGGTAATTTGATTTAAGCTCTATAAAGTGCTCTTTAGCCTGCAATTTTTTCTCTTTTTTAAGGGCTTCAGACTCTAGTTTGGCGTTCTCTAAAAACTCTTTGGCTTCCCGTTTTGCTTCTTCTAAAAGAACTTTATTTTTTCCTTTTCTAACACTACCTCCAAGAAAAAAACCTATCCCTAGGGCCAGTATTCCGGTAACTAATACTATAAAATAAGATTCCATTTTTTTTCTTAATATTTTAAAAAAAACCTGTATTAGCGGGTTTTTTGTATAAACTCCTAAAAATCAAGTTTGAGGCTACACTAGTGCTCAAGGATCTGCTCAAGGCAGCTTGCTTTTACAAAAGAAACTCACCTCTCTGAATTAAAAGCTCGTTGAGTTTATCAAAAAATACTAATACAGGCAGTTTGTATTTGTTGTCAAAATGAACTTAGTATGCACTCATATGGACATCAATTAAATCAATCAGTTCTTGAACTTTATCGTCTGACTCTGAAGGAGTCGAGGCGTTCTGATTTTTATACTTTTCCAATTGAGCTGCGTATTGAAGGGAACACATGGCAAGCACATCTTGCTTGTCACGCACCGCATAGTTTTTTTCTAGCTGTTGAATGGTAGACTCTATTTTCTTTGCAGACGCTCGTAAGGATGCCTCTTGCTCAGGAGCTATGGTCAAGGGGTAAACTCTATTTGCTATCGTCAATTTTATCTTTAATAGATCACTCATATTAATTCATTTCTGAGAGCTGAGAGATACAATAATCAACTTCTTTGATCAAACTATTTATCTTGGCTTTCGTTTGTGTTTTTCCTTCATTACTGCCTAATAAGTTATTTGCGATTTTAAGGGACTTATTTTCTTCTTTCAAATTTATAATTTGATCTTCAAGTTCCTTTTTTTGCGAATCCAAAAGCGTATTTCGCTCCTGTAGTATCTGTAAATCAAGATGGTTCTCTTTAAGCTTATTGAGCAGAACAATGATTTTTGACTCTAAAATTGACATGCCTGAAGCCTTGTTATCCATACTATAATCTAAGATATTAACTTATAACTACAAACTTATAGAATCTTTTCTGATTGTACAGACTCACATCAACTGTTTTAAAAACTTTAACATCATCTCACATTTAGATTCTAAAATTAGATTAAAAAAAAATTGATTTTTATATTGCAGCTTATGCGATACATTAACCAAAATCTAACGTTTAGTTTTTTATTGTTTTTTTGTGGACTACCCCTGTATCTATTCTGTCAACAAAACACTGAATGGGTTCCTCCATTGGATATTCCTATTCAACTTTCTGGAACTTTTGGTGAATTGAGAAGCAATCATTTTCATGCAGGTCTCGACATTCGGACTCAGGGAAGACAGGGCTTGAAAGTAAAAAGTATAAAAAGCGGTTGGATTAACAGGATTCGAGTAAGTACCAATGGATATGGCAAAGCCATTTACATCCAGCACTATGACGGAACTACCTCGGTTTATGCGCACTTGAAAAAATTTGCCCCAAAAATTGAAGCCTATCTAAAGGAGAAACAATACGAAAAGGAGTCCTATACAATTCAGTTGTTTCCAAAGTCTGAGGTTTTAAAGATGACCGCTGGAGAATTATTAGGTTACTCTGGAAATACTGGTGGATCTTATGGTCCTCATCTGCATTTTGAAATACGGAATTCCAGTAATCAAAACCCAATTAACCCAATGGAATATCCCCTGGAAATTAAAGACCGTCAACGGCCTCAAATCCAAAATTTCTACCTCTATGAGGGGACTCATCCAGACAGCAAAAGGAAGGAGTATCCCTTAGTTAAAAAAAACGACAGTGTTTACACCACAGCTGGAATACATGCTGGAGGGATGGTTAATGTCGGCATACGATTGTTTGATCGGCAAGATTTATCCTACAATAAAAATGGAATCTATAAAACTACTGTTCGATTGAATGGTGTCCCAAAATTTGAATTTAAATTGGATCAAATTTCATTCAATGATTCTAAATTCATCAACCTCTTAATTGATTATAAAGAATATACTGAAAAAAAGAGAAGAATTCAGCGTTTGATATCACATCAAGCCCAAAAAATGAGTTTTTTAAATAAAAACTCATCTGGAGGCGAAATGAAAATTAGTGAGGGAAGGTCGTATCAAATCCTTGTGGAAGTAACTGATTACCATGGAAATACGAGTTATATTGAAGCCTATATATCTGGCACCAAAAATACGGAAACAGTATCCTCAAAGAATAATTTTCTCCATCCCAATAAAGATTACTTGTTTGATTTCAAAAGCAAGAGGGTCTATTTTCCAAAAAATAGTTTTTTTGACTCCATTCCCATAGTTGTTGAAACAGAGGGGGAAAAACTCAAGGTTGGCGAAAATCATTATCCTTTACAAAAACCGTTCGAAGTTCGCTTTGAAATTCCAACACAGGATAGTTTAATCAGTAGTCAATCTTTTATTGCAAAGCTAAATTCAAAAGGAGACCCTTATTTTTTAAGCAATCAGAGAAAAGAGGGAAAATGGATAGGAAAATCAAAAACACTAGGAACATTCGTTATTAGTCGTGATAGTGTGGCTCCAACAATTAAACCGCTGAATTTTAAAAACAATCAATGGCTAAATTCATTTAATTACCTCCGAGTAAAATTATCCGATGACTATTCTGGAATTAAGTCTTTTCATGGAGAAATTAATGGTCAGTGGATTCGTTTTGAACACGAACCTAAAAACAATACGTTGATTTTTGATTTCAATGACTTGACTTTTGACGATACCTTGCATCAATTAAATGTAGAAGCTGAGGATAGGGCTGGAAATATTGGGAAGCTAGAAATAGACTTTTATCGAAATTCAAATAAAACGGATCAAGCTCTAGGTGACAAATAGGTTTAAAAATTTTTAAACACCTGAATCAAATGATCAACTTCTTTTTTAGAGTTTAAGATTGAAAACGAAAAACGCAGCGAAGGCCAATCTTCAATCCGTTCAGCTCGTACACAATTCAGCACATGAGAGCCAGACTGGCTTCCTGATTGACAGGCGCTTCCTTTTGAACAAGCAATTCCGTTTAAATCCAAGTGAAAATCAAGCATCAATGCTTTATCCTTTGGTATGGGCAGAGCAACATTCACCAAGGTATAGGTACTTTGAGAAGGATCATTACACCTCCCGTTAAATTGGACTTCTGGAAATAAAGTACTTATCTGATCAATAAAATAGGTTTTGATTTCCAATACTTTTTCCCGTTCCGCGTCTAGGTTTTCATAAGCCAATTCCAATGCTTTAGACATCCCTACAATATTGTGAACAGATTCAGTCCCTGCACGGAGTCCTCGTTCTTGAGTTCCACCGTGAATAAAAGGCTGAAGTCCTGAATTTTTCCTTACAAATGAAAAACCAACCCCCTTTGGTCCGTGGAATTTATGTGCTGCAGCAGAAAGAAAATCAATAGGAAGTGTTTCCATATTAAAAGTAAAATGACCAATACCCTGAACAGCATCAGTATGAAAAAGAGCGCTGTTTTCATGACAAAGATTACCCACTTTAACCAAGTCCAGTATATTTCCAATTTCGTTATTTATATGCATCAAGGAGACCAAGGTTTTACTTTCACTTTTAAGTAAAGATTCTAGATCATTAAGATCAATAACTCCATTTGAATCTATTTTAACATAAACTATTTCAGTTCCAAACAATTGGGCTAGGGCCTCTATTGCGTGTAGTATTGCGTGGTGTTCAATAGGGGAAGAAATGATTCGCTTTACACCTAAATCCTTAACCGCACAATGCAGTATCATATTATCGGACTCTGTGCCTCCTGAGGTAAAGATAATTTCATTTGGTGCAGCATTAAGTTGTTTCGCTATTTCCTTACGAGCAGTTTCTACATGTGTTTTTGCTGTTCTTCCAAAGGCATGTGTTGAAGAAGGATTTCCGAAAGAATTCTCCATGACCTCAGACATTGTTGAGATCACTTCCCTTCTTAGTGGTGTGGTTGCTGCGTTGTCAAAATAGATGTTCATTCTAAATCGATCTTAATTTAGGGTTCAAATGATTTCAATGTGGTCGTAATGATTTCGATACACGCTCTCAATTGATCTTCTGTCATCACTAAAGGAGGCGCAAACCGAATAATATTACCATGCGTTGGTTTGGCCAATAAACCGTTCTCCATAAGCTTTAAACAAATATTCCAAGCTGTTTTACTTTCTTCACTATCATGAATCACAATAGCATTAAGTAAGCCTCTACCACGAACTTTTAAAACAATAGAACTCTTTTCAATATAGGCTTCCATTTCAGCTCTAAAAAGCATTCCTAAACGGCGTGCGTTTTGCGTAAGTTTTTCATCACGTATAACCTCCAAAGCTTCCAATGCAACCGAACATGCCATGGGGTTTCCTCCAAAAGTACTTCCGTGTTGACCTGGCTGAATAACATCCATTATTTCACCATCGCACAAAACCGCTGAAACAGGATATGTACCCCCACTGATCGCTTTACCAAGTATTAAAACATCTGGGCGCGTATAGGTTTCGGGTTGTTGTTCACAGTGTCCTTCACAGCTACATGAACCACATACGGCAAGTAAAGAACCCGTTCGTCCAATACCTGTTTGAATTTCATCCGCCATCAACAATACATTAAACTCAGAACACAAGATTTTTGCTTTTCTTATAAATTCAGTATCTGGAGTAAAAACACCTGCTTCGCCTTGTATGGGTTCTACCAAAAATCCAGCAACATTTGGGTGGGTCTCCAAGACAGCTTCTAATGCCTCAACATCGTTGTAAGGAATGGTAATAAATCCTTTAGCATGCGGGCCGAAATTTGATTTTGAGCCGGGATCACTTGAAAATGAAATAATGGTTGAAGTTCTTCCGTGAAAGTTTTGAGAACACACAATAATTTCAGCTTTATCCTGAGGAATTCCTTTTACTGTATAGCCCCATTTACGGGTGATTTTTATTGCTGCCTCTACGGCCTCTGCTCCAGTATTTGACGGCAATAAACGTTCAAAATTAAAATAATCCGTCACGTACTTCATATAGCTTCCCAACTTGTTGTTATGAAAAGCTCTTGAAGTCAGGGTTAAGGTTTCTGCTTGTTTTTTTAATGCATTTACAATTCGAGGATGGCAATGTCCCTGATTTACTGCGGAATAGGCTGATAAAAAATCAAAGTATTTTTTGCCTTCAACATCCCAAAGGTAAACTCCTTCTCCACGCTCCAAGACTACTGGTATAGGATGGTAATCATGGGCACCATTTTCTAGTTCTAAATCAATAAAATGTGTTGCAGTTGACGTTGCCTCCATATCGGTTCTAATTTTAAGCTGTTAAAAATTACTAGCTCACCCTTCAAAAGTAAGAAATATAGCCCTCAAAAACCCAATTGAGATAGTGATTTATTTTACTAAGCCACCTACATTTGCAGCATGTCAAGAAAAAGAATAAATAGAACTGAAAATGCATTGAAGGTAATTGACATCAACACCAAAGGAATGGGAGTTGCCAAGTCTAAAGAAGGAGCCGTATATTTTATTAAAAATGTGGTCCCTGGCGATGTTGTTGATGTTCGAGTTTACAAAAAAAGAAAAGGCTTTTTTGAAGCAGAACCGTTAAGCTGGATTGAAACTTCGGCAGACCGAACAGACCCTCCTTGCGAACACTTTGGTGTATGTGGTGGTTGTAAATGGCAACACCTTTCTTACGAGGCTCAACTTCGATTTAAAGAAAAAGGAGTATTGCATAACCTTCGTCATATTGGAAAGGTAGAACCCCAAGAAATTCTTCCAATTCTAGGGGTTGAAAACCCCTATTTCTACAGAAATAAAATGGAGTTTTCATTTTCAAATAAACGCTGGCTCACTTCAGATGAAATTGCAGAAGAAAATGAAATTGAACGTAATGGCTTAGGGTTTCATAAGCCACAGATGTGGGATAAAATTGTGGATGTAAATAAATGTCATTTGCAAGCTGACCCCTCCAATGAAATTCGCAATTCAATTAAAGCATTTGCGATTGAAAAAGGAATGTCCTTTTTTGACACAAGAGCACAAGAAGGATTTTTACGTACCCTGATGATACGTAACACCTTGAAAGGTGAGATCATGGTTCTTCTTCAATTTTTCGAAGAACGAAAGGAAGAAATAGAGCTTCTTTTAAACTTCATCAAAGAACGATTTACACAAGTCACCTCCCTACTCTATTGTATCAATTCCAAAGGTAATGACAGTTTATACGATCAAGAAATAAAATGTTTTAGTGGAAACGAATACATTACTGAATATCTGGGTCCATTACAATTTCAAATTACGGCCAAATCTTTTTATCAAACCAATCCAAAACAAGCAGCGGCACTTTACGCTATTGCAAAAGATTTTGCTCAACTACAGTCTCAAGATACAGTCTATGATTTATATACCGGTACTGGAACTATAGCCTTAAGCTTGGCCCATGACTGTAAAAAAATTATTGGAGTTGAATCGGTTCCTGAAGCCATTGGTGCTGCAAACCAAAATGCAAAATTGAACGCTATTGATAATGCCTCATTTGAGGTAGGCGATATGAAAGCTTGTTTCAATGATGCCTTTATTGAGAAATACGGAAAAGCCGATGTCGTCATCACAGATCCACCTCGCGATGGAATGCATAAGGATGTGGTTGCGCAACTGCTCAAACTTGCACCCAAGCGCATCGTTTACATTAGCTGTAATAGTGCGACACAGGCAAGAGATATTGAACTGATGAAAGATCAATATAGTGTCGTTAAAAGTCAGGCTGTTGATATGTTTCCTCAAACCCATCATGTAGAAAATGTTGTACTTTTACAATCTAACACCACTGATGAACACGCTTAAATTTAGATTTCTTTTAGTTTTTGTTTGTTTTGGGATTTTTACCCGATGTGAGAAAGATGATATCTGCATCTCTTCTGTAGTAGGAAATCCCGATATAGTTATTTTAATGTTAGACAAAGAGGATGGCGCACGCAGTATTCCATCAGGATTTTTAATCAGACCAATAGGAACAGAAAAAGAACTCTCTCAAAGCTCAGGAGATTCTCTAGCACTTCCTCTAAAAATTTCCGAGTCAGTTACCCAATTTGAGTTCGTTATAAATCAAGGTGCTGAAAATGAAAACATTGATACAATACAAATCAATTATCAACGAAAAGATAAATTTATCAATGGAGCCTGTGGGTATCGCGCTAATTTTATTTTAGAAGAATCCCCATTATTCATCCTTAATTCAGGAGATAATTGGATCAAAGGAGCTGTAATTATTAAAGACACCATTTCAGATGAGATTTCTGCACACTTGGGTATTTTGCATTAGCCTTCTCCTAGGAATGCTAACTGTTAATGGACAAGAAACAGCCACAACTGTTTTAAATCCATCAGACAGTTTAGACCTCCTAGAGAAACCGCCCATTAGTTTGCGCTTTGGTGTTGATTTATATCGCATCATTCGTTCTCAAGCTGTTGAAGATTACCAAGGGTTTGAAGCTGTTGCAGATTTAAGAATCAGTGAAAACTTATATATCGCTGCGGAAGTTGGTAATGAAGAGGTAACAAAACAAGTAGAGCAAGTCAATTTTACCACCAAAGGAACCTATTATAAACTAGGGTTTGACTTTAATATGTTTGACAATTGGGAAGGAATGGATAATCAAGTGGTATTGGGCATGCGACTGGCATCCAGTAGTCATAGTCAATTTTTAAATTCCTATACCCTTTTGGATCGAAGTCCTTTTTGGGATGCCCCTGGAACCGAAATTGATTCTGGATTTTCAACAGGTGAGCGTCCAAATTTAAGCGCCTATTGGTTGGAATTTGCAGCAGGATTCAAAGTTCAAGTAGTCCATAATATTTACCTCGGTTTAAGCCTTAGACTGAACCGACTGTTGCGGGATACTTTACCTGAAAATTTCGATAATATTCAAATCCCTGGATTTAATAAAAAGACGGAAGAAAATAAGTTTGGCGCCAGTTTTAATTATACCCTTACCTACAGAATTCCTTTTAAATTCAAAAAGTAACTTACTCTTTATTAAGTTTATGAACTCGTTTTGTACCCTCGTAAATGGGGTAGTACAATAATTTGGTCTCCAATTTACCATTAAAGAGTTTAATTTTCCTACTGGGCCGAAGTCCAACGCATTTAATGGCTTCCATATTAGAACTGATAATCCACGCGTGGGTATTGGTGAAACTCTGCTTAAAGGCATCGCCGATCCCCTGGTAAAGGGCATTCATGTCACCATCCAGTCGTTCTCCATAAGGAGGATTAGTTAATAGATGTAAAGGGCCAGTACTTTCTTTTTCCAACTGAAAAAAATCTTTTTTTTCTATTTTAACAAAGTCACTTAAGTTTGCGTTTTCAATATTTACCAGGGCCTTTTCAATGGCCGAAGGGGCCTTGTCAGAACCTTTTATCTGTATTGCTGGATTTGTGATTTTTTTGAGTTGACTTTCTTGAATTTTCTCAAATAAATCTGCATCCCAATCCGTCCATTTTTCAAAGGCGAATGCTTTTCTATTGATATTTGCAGGTACATTGCAAGCAAACATTGCAGCTTCAATGACCAAAGTCCCACTACCACACATGGGGTCTAAAAAGTCTGTATTGCCCTTCCAACCTGAAAGTTGAATTAATCCAGCAGCAAGTACTTCATTCAGAGGAGCGATATTGGTTGCTGTTCGATATCCTCTGTGGTGTAACGAAGCTCCAGAGCTGTCTAATGAAATGGTACAAAAATCTTCTTGAATATGAAGGTTGATTCGAAGATCTGGACGATTTAGATCTACACTAGGGCGCTCATTATGACGGTCTCTAAATTGATCAACTAAACCGTCCTTAGCTTTTTGAGAAGCAAATTGGGAGTGCGTAAAAAGGGTACCATGAACCACACTGTCAATAACAAATTTTGAATCCACATCCAGATAGTTCTCCCACGGAAAGTCATAAAACAATTGATATAATGCTTCCTCATTTGCTACCCAACCGGTATGAATAGGCTTTAGAATTTTCAATGCGGTTCGCAAGCAAAGGTTGGCTTTATACAAAAACCCCAAATCGCCCACAAAAGAAACCATACGATTTCCTGGTTTAATGTCTTGGGCTCCTAACATTCTGAGCTCCTTGGCTAAAATCTCTTCAAAACCATAGAAGGTTTTGGCTACCATTTTAAAATTTTCTTCCATCCTAATCTTTTAACCCTCAAAAATACTTTAATTTTGACTACAAATTTATGTCTAGACGACTTGTATGTCATTAAGCTTTTCATTTAATTATCTACTCCCCTTTTTTGGAGCTCTTTTAGGGATGTTAGCTGCTTTTATTTTCAGACCTAAATCACCCATAGGGCTCAAGCTGGTGTTATCTTTCAGTGGCTCTTTTTTACTCGGTATTACCATATTTCATCTGCTACCAACCGTGTTTAAGAGTTCAGATTTTGATGCAGGTATTTGGATTGTTGCTGGCTTAATTCTTCAAATTTTTCTAGAATACCTATCTCAAGGAGCAGAACACGGACATACACACACGCATTCTAGAGTAAAACTGCCTTGGGTATTGTTTATTAGTCTCTGCCTACATGCCTTTAT
This sequence comes from Flavobacteriaceae bacterium, assembly GCA_965656215.1. Lineage (GTDB taxonomy): Bacteria > Bacteroidota > Bacteroidia > Flavobacteriales > Flavobacteriaceae > MS024-2A. The sequence goes on along the minus strand of CBFHJD010000021.1, from coordinate 5,274 downwards.
TGAAGGAATTCCTATGGGCACTGAAAAAGCATTGGTTTGGGGAATTTTTATTCATAAAATCCCCATTGGAATGGTGCTGTTTTTAATGATCTGGCAGTTACGAATTTCCATAAAACTCAAAATGTTTTGCCTCCTTTTATTTGCCAGTATGAGTCCTGCAGGAAGTTATATTCTTAGTCATAGTCATGAGCTTGAGCCCTGGAAAAACCCCTTAACCGCACTGGTGATTGGGATGCTCCTCCATATTGCAACCACCATACTATTTGAAAGCAACAAAGGTCATGTCTTTAATATTCAAAAATTAGTCATCATCTTGATGGGATTCGGCATTTCTTATTTACTATAACGTAAAACCGTTAGTTACTTTGTTTCAACCGTTTATAACTTTTAAATGGCCATTGACTACTTTTCAAATTGAGTTTCTATAAAAAAGTCTCAGATTTGTAAAAGAAATAACAAAAAATGTTCCCTAATCTAAAATATCCACAAAATAATACACACCCTCCTAGAGGCCATGACGGTTCACTCTTTAAGTTGAAAAACCCAACCCTGCACAACACTTCAAAACGTGCTTCAACACTAAAAACCTTCTAAGTGCCTCCTAACTTATGAGAACAGCAAACCGAACTTAACCTTGGTTTTTATTTTGATTTATGTTTATTTTTTTGCTAAAAAGACCCTTGCCCCGAGGGTCTTTTTTTTTGTGGCTGGATGCAATCAATACAGAAAACATCAGCTTCAATCCAACTTCCCAAATTCCTCAAAAAATGCGAGTAAGCTGTCAATTCTTTACCGTTTGAAAAGGATCAATTTATCAAAATGAGACATCTAAATACGTTTTGTGCTGTCAAAAAAGAAACTGAAAATACCAAAAAAAGCACTAAGCAAGCGTGTACCAAACGACTAGAAATTGAGTTTCTCTGATCCGACAAAAAAGCCAACAAATTTTTTTAGTATATTTGGGTGGAACACCTCAAATCAAGTTTGCCCCAATGAAAAGCCTACGGTTAATACCCGACCTGTATCGACAGTACCCTTTTTTTGAAGCTACTCTGGCTTTTGACACTATTGGGGTTAATTCACTAAAACCTCATAAAAGGATAAAACTTCATTGGCATAGGCATTCACAAAACTCAGTAACACATAAGTGCTCAAAAACCACAATAGGCAAACCCATGTTTCCAACCGAATACTGGGGTGTATAAAGCCCTACTGATCATCTAATTAAAACAAAAAATAGTGATAAACAGAATCTTAAAATAACCACCAGTGATATAACGAAACTATCGGAACCTAGTTCGGATATATAGTAGTTATGCCCAATTAGACAAAAATGACCGAATTTAATCAACTATTTAATGCTCTACGGATTACAGAAGAAAATTTAAAAGCAGATATTCTTAGAGTAGGAATTATTCAAACAGTTCCTAAGAATTCATTTATTGTTGAACAACAAAAATATATTAAATGGTTAGCCCTAGTTATTTCTGGAAAAGTGAGAGTATGGCAAGAAAATGAGGATAGACAAATTTTACTTTATTATGTAAATCCTATTCAAACCTGTGTTTTATCACTTTCAGCGACTTTTAGAGATTGTAAAAGCCTTGTAAATGCGAAAACCGAAGAAGAGACTACCATTATTAAAATTCCTGTCCGATATGTTTCTGATTGGAGTTTTAAATACAAATCTTGGTATAAATTTACAACCGATTCATTCATTTTTAGTTATGAAGATTTACTCCATTCCTATAAAAATTTAGCCTTCAATAAAATTGACAAACGATTGTTGAACTATTTACAATCAGTTGCGAAAAAAAACAATTCGTCAAGCGTTAATCTTTCTCATAATCAATTAGCAAAAGAAATAGGTACCACAAGAGAAGTCGTTTCAAAAATATTAAAACAGTTTGAATTATCAGGCATTGTAAAACTGAAGTTTAAGCATATAGAACTACTTTGAAGAACTACTTTTTCAATTATATTTAACCGCTTGTATCAAAAGGTACAGGTTCAATACAAGTAACCACTTTACATTTGTATTATAATTAAATAAAACAAAAAAATGACACAATTAAAATTTATTTCTATTTGCTTAATAATGATCTTAACAGCAGGCTGTAATAATGCAAAAACAAATCAAAAAAAAAGTAAAATTATGGAAACACAAAAAGAAACTTATGTATTGGTTCATTCTGCGTGGTTAGGTGGATGGCAATGGGAAAACGTAGCTGAAACCCTAAAAGAAGAAGGACACACAGTATTAACACCTGATTTGCCTGGTCACGGAAGTGATAAAACAAGTCCTGCTAACATTACAATGGATAATTATGTGAAAACGCTTACAGGTATTCTTGACAAACAAGATAGATCAGTTATTTTGGTTGGACATAGTTTCAACGGAATTACAGTGAGCAGAGTAGCAGAATTAAGGCCAAATAAAGTAAAAAAATTGGTTTATGTAACCGCATTTTTACTGCCAAACGGAGGTTCTTTCTTTAGAGCAGTACAAGGTGTTGAGGGGTCTAAAGCGGTTGAAAATTTTTATTTATCAGAGGATAAAACTTATGCTCTTGTTAAAGAAGATGAAATACAAAATGCTTTTGCTCACGACATTCCAAAAGAAGCTTTTGATAGTGCAAAACCATATATTGTGCCTGAGCCAGCAGCACCATTAATGTATGAATTACAAATAACAGATGAAAACTTCGGTAAAGTTCCAAAATATTATATCGAATGTACAGAAGACAGAGCTATACCAATTGAAATACAAAGAGCAATGTATAAAGGAAATGTTGAAAAATCATATTCTTTAAATTCTAGTCATACACCCAATTTTTCACAACCTGTAAACCTTGCAAATATTCTTTTAGAAGTACTGAAAGAAAAATAAAAGGACATAACAACGCATAAAACGGCAATTGCCAACAAAAGCTGGCAACTGCGTTTATGCAAAACCGTTAGCAACAACCAGAAAAAGTAAATCTAAAAAAATCAACAAGGCTCAACCCCATGTACAGCTTACCATATCACAAAGAAGCCAACCCCTTAGTTATCAATCAATTTATAAAACAACATCCTTTTTCATTTCTAACATGTTGTGATTCTAAAAATCAGCCAGTTGCAACGCAAGTGCCTTTATTCTTTAAAGAAAACAACGGTCGCAAAGTGCTTCAAGGGCACATAATAAAAAAATAGTGACCACCATAAAGCATTCTTGCAAAATAAAAATGCACTTGTAGTTTTCACGGGTAAGCACGCTTATGCAAGTGGCACTTGGTACAAAAACCCGTACTCTCCCTCAACTTGGAATTATATGAGTGTTCACATAAAAGGCACTGTAAGCTTTGTTCGTGACAAAGAATTGAAAGAGCTACTTCAACTGACCTCTTTACACTTTGAAAAATATAACGAGCAATCGACAACAGTTTTCAACAACCTTCTAGCTAGTTTCAAACAAAAAGCACTACCATTAATCGTTGGTTTTGAAATTGAAATAACCCAAATAGATACCGTCTTAAAATTAAGCCAAGATAGAGATATGGAAAGCTATCAAAATATTATTGACGCACTCAAAGAACAAGATGAAGACAGCAAAACCATAGCTATGGAAATGGAAAAAAGAAAAAAAGAACTGTTCGGAAAAAATGATAAAACTTAGGCCTGCCAACATAAACGATTTAAAATTGTTACAGTATTGGGACACCAAACAACGAGCTAATGAAAATAAACGTCATAAAGCGAAACCTACACAATATAGCAGGTGAAGAAAAAAGAACACCTAGCTATGCATGTAAACCAGCCCTTCCTAAGGCTTGAACCACTAGCACATAAATCCTTTAATACATCATAAACCCATAGATAAACAGTAAAAAAATAGCGGAAGGGATCACAAATAAAAAAAAGAAAAAAGTGAGTACTGCTGTTTTTAAAATGGAAGTACTCCAACCGATTTGATAAAATTGTTTGACGGAAAGGGATAAGTAAATTAAAACGGATAGGATGACCAAAAAATCTATCCAATCTTGAATGTCGATAATTGAATTCACAATAAGCTGAACTGTAAACACAAAAAACAGAAACGAAAAAAAATAAAAACCAAACACCAAGTGATTGGCATAGCCCCCCTTCTTAAAAAAGAAAAGTTTTAATAAAAAGGCGAAAATTGGCAGTAAGATAAAAACGGCAATGGGTAAGGTTTCATAAATCGTATGAAGTAGAGTGCCCGCCGATCGTTGTTTGTAGAGTTTAAGACCTTGAACAAAAAGTTTTTGCCTTAAAAACCCAGCATTGTCTTTCATTCCCATCTCCTTTAAAATTTGTTTTTCCGGAGCTTGTAAACCAATTAAAGAATCCAACTTTCTGGAACTGAACTTTCCTATGGTGACGGAATTACTTTCTTCATCGAATAAGGATCCTAATGAATGCGTTTTTAATACTGGTGGACTTTCTGGAATTAAAACATTTTCATTCAGTACATTAACACTTAAAGAATCCTCTTCAACAGGAAGTGCTATAGTCTTGTTTATCAGCACCTTATCCAGTTCTTTGATATTGTCAGAAACGACCAAAGTAGTCATCAAAAAGAAAAAGAGTACCGATATAAACAAATACAACTGCGCTGGATGTAAGTAGGTAGAGCGTTTTCCATCAATAAACGCTTTGGCCAAATAACCCGGCTTAAAGAGCAGGGGTTGGATGCTTTTAAAAAAGCGGGCATCGAAGGAGAAATAGTTAATTACGGTATTATAAAACAAGAGTGCAACGGTAAGTTGTTCTTTGGTTTGTTGCCCACAATGCGGGCAAAACAAAAAGTCCTTACGGTACTTTACATTACAATTTTTACAGGGTGCAGTAGGATATCTCATGACTTAGGGGTGACACTTGAGCTGTAAAGTTACAATTATATAGTCTAATGGGATTTTTATCAGAAATTACTCCAAAAAAAAAGACCCTTCAAGATAAACTTGAAGGGTCTTCGAAGAAGGCGGCGACATACTCTCCCACCAAATGGCAGTACCATCTGCGCTAGTGGGCTTAACTTCTCTGTTCGGAATGGGAAGAGGTGAGCCCCACTGCTATAACCACCTTAATTGTCGTAGCGTTTTTACACTACCTAATAAGTTGACATATAAAAAGACACAAACTGTGCAAATAAGTCTTAATGCGGTACATTTTTTATCTACAGTACTTAAAAGAAAAAGTACTACGATAGACTTACGGGTAATTAGTATCACTCGGCTATGACATTACTGCCTTTACACCTGTGACCTATCA
>CBFHJD010000020.1:0-36038 GCA_965656215.1 Flavobacteriaceae bacterium | reverse complement strand
AAGAGTAATAACAATAGCAGGAAGTCCATCGAGTAGGGTGACCCGCACCACCATTTATCCTTATAGCATAACAACTTCTGGAACCTATTGTTCGTCTAATGCACTGAGTGGGAATATAACTGTTGAGTCTGGACCAGTTATAGCGTTAACTTCTCCTTTATCAACATCGAATCAGATTGGAGGTAACCAGATTTGTGTTGGTTCTTCAATTGTACCAATTATTTATTCAATAGGCAACACTTCATCAGTTGCCGTAACAGGCTTACCAAATGGTGTAACTTATAGCCAGTCAGGGAATACAATAACTATTTCTGGGGCGCCAAATATTTCAATCACTGAAACGACTCGATATTCATATACAATTACAACTAAAGGAAGTTCTTGTAAACCAGAGGTTAGTTTGTCAGGGCTTATTGATGTATCACCCCTGCCTTTTATAGATGTGGATTATATAAGGGTTAATGATATTAATCATATTAGTTGTAATGGATCTTCAGACGGTTCTATTACTATTCCGGCAGATTCCCCTGCCTTTGATTTAAGAATAAGAGGAGGACAAACTGCTATTGGACAGCTTGACAGAATTGTGCTGACCAATCAGCCTGAATTGGGGGATGTGTATTCCATTACAGTAGATGGAAATACCTATGAGCATACAGTAATTGCCTCTGGATTTGGTGGAGCAACCCAAACTCCTGAACAAGTAGCTCTAGCATTAATTGACGAAATTAACACGGGAACAGGAGTCTTATTAAGTCCTGCTTTAGCATCATTTGAAAATCCATCGGGAATTAATTTAGCTGCCCTAAACCCAGAAGTGCCTTTTACTGCTGGGGCAGCGGTTTTGACATCTTATACTGGTGTCGCAACCCCCACGATTGTGAGTTCAAATGTTGTTTCCCATGTGATGCTCAATTACAGTTATTCTTGGACTGGACCCAATGGATTTGCAAGTTCAAACTTGAGTATTTCAAACCTTGATGCTGGGGTTTATAACTTAGAGGTGACCATAGGGAATTGTTCAAGTAGTTCATCACAAGCTTCGTTTACTATAGAAGAACCTGATCCTATAGAGATCAATACTTCTTTGTGTAATGGTGCTTTTCAGGCTACTATTACCGGAGGAGTTGCTCCATATAGAACTGAATTGTACGACAGTTCCAATAATTTGATTCGGGGTCCAGAATCAACAGCTACAATTCAAAATTATACAGGACTAACTCCCGGATCAAATTATCGTCTTGTAGTTTATGACTCGGAATGTATCGTTCCAAAAGAAATGGCAATTGAAATACCTTTTGAAATGAGTTTTGACGCGAGTAAACCCAATGTGGTGAATGATTTTTGTAATGACAGTAAAGGTTCAGGGCTTATTGAGTTGGGTGGAAACGCAGTTGGTGAATCCTTTAGTGGAGGTTCTGGGCAGTTTACTTACAAATGGATTGGTGGCCCTTCTGGTAATTTCAGAGCAACAACAAGAGATATATATAACCTCGAAGCTGGAAATTATACTGTAACAGTAACTGATGCCATTTTAGGATGCTCCGATTCTAAACTTTTTACAATAGAAACTGTTGATCCTCTTGTAATTGATATAACAGATTCGACCATTTTAAATTCCGCTGGAAAAGTAGATTTAAATTGTAATGGTGATGAAACTGCTGTAATCGAAGTAAGTGTTTCAGGAGGATTAGAGAATTATTCATACGCATGGACACGAAATGGGAATTCGATCATAGGAAGCAATTCTAATAAAATAGAAAACATTGGGGCAGGAATTTATACCGTTACGGTTTCTGATGAAGCTCCCATTGGCACAGGGATAGATCCTTGTGAGATTTCTAGAACATTTGAAGTGGTTGAACCTGACTCTTTATCCATTATAGCTAACACGGGAACGACTACTAAAACATTTTGCCCGGACACACCTGTAAACTTAGACATTCAAATATTAGGAGGAGCCCCCCCCTTTAATGTCACCATTACTTCGTCAAACGGCTCAGTTCGAAATCAAATAATTTCTACTAATGGTAATCAAACCATTTCTGGATTAAATCCTTCGGTAGAAGGAAATACCTATACTGTAGAAGTTGAAGATGCGAATGGATGCGAATCTGGAAATGCATCAACGACAGTCATTTTTGAAAGTATTGAAGCTATATCTGTAGATGTTAAAGTCGAACAAATTGATTGTAAAAATGGAGTTTTAGGAAGTATTTCTCTTGACTTAATCAGTGGAAGTATCCCTGTTCCAGAGGATGTTCAAATTCAATGGATAAGTGCTGATTCAAATTTATTTCATACTTGGGCAACAAATAATGGAAGACTAGACGGAATTTCTAGTGGTAGTAAGTATAATATAATTGTTTCACAAGACGGCTGTGTACTTTTTGAAGCAAGTAATATCGAAATTACCGATATTGATAATACACAACTAGCTGTAAGTGTGCTTAATGAAAATTCTGGATCTTGTGATGGTTTGGGGCGTGTTGAATTAACGTTGAGTGGAGGAGTGACTCCATATCAAATTCATTGGGAGGTATATACCTCTACGAATTCTGTTTCAACAGTATCCCCTACAGGGGTAGGCACGACCACCTCAACAACTTCTGGTTTAAATATTCAAGAAACTCAACTTGTAAATAATTGGGTTCGTGTAGCTCGTTTAACGAATAATGCAATTGCAAGCGATTTAGAGCCTGGAGTATACAGAGCCATTGTGATGGATAATAGTAATAATGTAAATAATAGTGCTTGTGGAGGCACTTGGGTTTCAAGAAACTTTAATATTGGTAGCGAGCGTTTTGAAGTAATCAATTTTAAGTCACAACTAGATGATGCTTCTTGTGATGGTGCTGATACAACTGGGATCATTCGTTTCGAACTATTGAACACCATACCGAATCCGAATAATAATGAATTAAGTATTAAAATAAATTTGGATGGGGAGGACATTACTGCCTCTGCAATTAAAAATGGAAACATCTATAGTTATGGTGGTATTCAACCAGGAGACCACACCTTATTAATTGAACCAACTAGCGGCACAACAACCCCAACCCAAAGCTGTAGCGCAATTCATAACTTTACTATAGATGAGCTTATTCCAATTGTATTTGAAGGAGAAACCGAATATGAATTGGATGTATGTGAAGAATTTATTGAACTGAGGATAGAACCGGATTCTGTAACTGGAGGAGATCCCTATATCATTGATGGTAGAAGCACTTATGATTTTGAATGGCAATACAACCCAGAGAGTACGATAAATAGAAATCCACAAATCTATGTGGGAGATACTGTTTTGGAAGCTTATCCAGGGACATATGAATTAACAATTTCAGATCAACGAGCAAATTGTCCAGGAATTACACAGACTATTTTGGTAAAGGCAAAAAACAACACTACTCCCTTTACAGTAAATGGAGTTTTACAAAAAGCTATAGAATCAACTACAACCTCAATTACAACATTTGATGTAGTAAAAGCCTTAAGCCCCACTTGCGAAAGCCCAACTGACGATGGTAGAATTGGTGTCGAAATAAATGGAGGCATAAAACCGTATTCAATAAAATGGCTAAGAGAAGAAATTAATTCCAATACAAATTCTGCAACATTAGTGGAAATTTCATCTGCGGCTAACTCTACTCAGCTTTATGACCTTTCACCGGGTAAATATAAATTAGAAATTACCGCTGAAGGAGCTAATGGATGTTCGAATGTTGCTGGTTTGAATAAGAGCAACTATTACGAAGAGTATATTTTTGTCCCAAAAAATGAACAACTAAACATTATAGAAGGTCCATTTGTAGACGAGGATTTATGTCAAGGACTTCCGGGTAGAATTTTTATAGAACTTTATGACAATCTGCAAGAAGGAATCAGTTTTTATTATAATAATGAAATTGTCAGTCTAGCTGAAGATCAGCCAGCCAAGGAGGGAGCATATATACTGCTTATAGACAAACCTGTTCAGGAGGCAGATTTACTGATTACAAATAAGGAAGGTTGTGTGGTAAGTACGGAGGTTCTGATAACAGATATTGGACTTCCAGAATTTGAATATCACTCTCCTTCACTTGATGCTAACGGAACGATTTTGGCACGTGAAGAAATTACATTTACAAATACTTCGGAGCTGCCTTATAGTTATTCAGAATGGAATTTTGGAGATGGTACTGAAAAAGAAATTGTAGTAAATAACAGAACCGTTTCCCCAACCCTACATACCTATGGAATTTCAGGGGTATATTTTGTAACCCTCAGAAATTTTAATGAAATAGGTTGTTTTGAAGAGGTAACAAAACAAATAAAAATAGGAAAAGGATACAATATTATCGCCCCAAATATCTTTAGTCCAAACAATGACGGCATCAATGATTTCTTCAGACCCTTGTTTAGTGGATTCGAAAAAGTAAGTTTTAGAGTTTATGATGAACGTGGAAATATTCTTTATGAAGAGCATGTTGAGGAACCAGACCCAACTCAGATTTCGGGAATTCAATTGCAAGGATGGTCGGGTGATAACGCCACAGGAGCCCCATACTACATCTATCAGTTTACAGGAAGTCTAATAACAGATCAAACCCAAATTGAACGTACTGGCACCTTTGTTTTGATTAGATGAAAATTTTTTTTAGCTTTTTATTGTTCTTTACAGCTTTTTGTGTTCAGGCGCAGGAAGAGTATTTTGTTGGACATACTCGTTTTTTACAAAAAGTAAATGCAAGTTATTTTGGGTTTAATAATTTGAATCGAGTAGGAGTACTTTACAACACTTTGCAATTAAATTCAAATCAAAATATTGATAATAAATATTTTTTTGGAGCACTATCTTTTGATGAAAAGAATTTCAGCTTAGGAATTGATTTCAATTCCTTCCGAATTGATAGGCCTGGATTAATTCACAATAATGGATCTTTTTCATATGTTTATAAAGTTCGACTCAACAATGATTTATTTTTTCTTCCTTCAATTACATTGGGGACAGGAAGTATCCTATACAATTCAGAGAGTTTTATTTTTGAAGATCAGTTGGATCAAGCTACAGGATTTATAAGTACAGAAACAAATGATCCGAGCGGTTTTAATTTTAAGAACACGAATTATTTTGATTTTGGAGCTTCTGTAATAGTACACAATGATGAGTTTTTAGTTGGATTGAGTTTAAAAAATCTAAATCGTCCAAATATCAGTTTAAACCCAGAAGTAAATGAGCTCAAAAAAATTAAATACACCCTTAATGGTGCATATGAATTTAATATCAACCCCTATGATCGCAGTATCATTCCACAATATTCTTATTTACTAACCTATGGTTCAATTACGAAGATTGAACAGGCTTTATATGTTTATCTATCTCAGGAAGTTCAATTTGGTGAATTGTCTTTAGGTTTGAGCCAACAAGCATCGAAAATAGAAAAACTTAATTTAAATAATGTTGGAATGTCTGTAGGGCTTTCACTAGAAAATTTTGACTTTGGGGTATTGTATAACTTTCCAATTCGCAATTATTCGAACGTTTATTCTCCTTCAATTTTTGAGCTCTACTTAACTTTTGATTTCAGTAAGTTTAGAAGAAATAGTAGAGGTTTATTTAAACGCCTACAAATAGATAATTATTTCTAGTTTCTGAAAATTCCATTAGGAAATACAACTGGACTTTCAAAACCATTTTTTCCTACAGTTGAAATTCCGAAGAAAAAATTGTCAATTACAATTCCGTCTAGCGTATAGGAGTCCCTATCGCCAACAAAGCGTTCGTATTGCCAAACGGGACTTGTTGTGTCCCTCCAATAGATTTTGTAGCCCTTGATATTTGGATCGTCAACCTTTTCCCACTTAAATTTTGCTGAGGCTTGAACAATTCCTCCAATGGAGAGTTTTTTGACTGCTGGTGGTGCCCATGCAATGCTTGCTAAATTAATTGAATTTACAGCGGTTAGTTTTTTTGCGTATTCAAAGTTGACCCCAGAGATTACATCTCCGTAATCAATCCCGTTTTCTGTTCGAATGTCTTGGTGTTGCATCACATAGTTTTCGTGTGCTTCCATGATTCTAATTCCTGCAAATCCAATATCGTTGAAAGGGCGATGATGTCCGCCTCTGCCAAAACGATCCAATCGGTAAATCAGTAAAGGATTCATTTCAGGCATGTATTTTTTGACTGTTTTGTGCACATAGCGGGCCAATTGTCTAGAGATTCCATCGACTTCTCCACCGTAAAATCTTCGGGCTTTTCTAGCTTTTTCTGGCTCATTTGCAGGAACGGGTTCAGAAAAAATCCTAAAGGTTCTGTTATCAATTACACCGTCCACACCTTTGATATTCCCGATCATATCATTATTTAAAATACCGATGAGTTCCCAGCCTTGTTCCAGGGCGTGTTTTGCCAAACCTTTTCCTCCAAAAAGACCTTGTTCTTCTCCAGATAGCCCTACGTAAATGATACTATTTTCAAAAGTGTATTTTGAAAGTACTCTTGCTGCTTCTATAGTTCCAGCCATACCGCTTGCATTATCGTTGGCCCCAGGGGAGTCATCGGTAAAATTGGTTGGGTCAGAGATTCTAGAATCGATATCACCACTCATGATGATAAAGCGGTTGGGATGAGTGCTCCCTTTTTGAATTGCCACTACATTGTTGATCCAAACTGGTTTTACAATGCGATTACCGTCTTCAGGGGTAAAATAATTTTTTTGATAAAATACATCGAGGCAATTGTTACAGTTTTCTGATATTTTATTAAATTCTGATTTGATCCATCTTCGTGCTGCACCAATTCCTCTGGATTCTGAAAGGGTATCACTTAAGGTGTGTCGTGTACCAAAGCTTACTAGTTTCTTAATATCAAGTTCAATTCGTTCGGAGGAGATTTCATCAATGATTTCGTACAGTTTATTTTCTTGAGCGAGTCCAACAGAGAAGCTTAAACTTAGCAATACAATGTAGATAGGTTTCATACGATTTCGTTTATTTCTATAAGGTAAAAAAAAAACCGACACTTATTAGTGTCGGTTAATTATAGTTTGAAATTTTGCTTAAAAGCAATAATCATTTTCAGCGATCAGATGATCCGCAATTTTGGTTCTTAGAGAAAAGTTGTCAGGGAAATCAATGTAATTCCCATGTTTTTGTAAAACATCAAGCAATTGACTTCGCTCTGATTTGTTTTGACTGCATAGGTGAAAAATAATCTCTTTGGATCTTTTTTCAATTAAACTTTGTGCTTCAAAAACATAATTTTGAACCATTGCAACTTGAATTTCCTGGGTTTCAATACCTTTTCTATCACAGTTTTTAAGGGTTCTTAGAAGTGCTGATTCAGAGAAATAAATTTCAATTAAAACATCTGCTAATGCTTGAAGTACTTGCTGCTCTTCTTCAAGTTTTGAACCGTATTTTTGGGTAGCATTTCCTGCGATCATTAAGAAAATTTGTTTAAAATTTTCAATCATAAGGGCTTCTTGAGCAAGCGGTCCATCTGCAATTTCAGTTATCTTATCTGACCCCATTTTCATGGCAGCTTCCATTATTGCAGGCATTAATTCGAGCTCATCTTTCATTCCTTTTTTCAGAAGCAATCCAATAGAGAGCATTCGGTTAATTTCGTTTGTTCCTTCATAAATTCTTCCTATTCTGGAATCTCTCCAGGCTGATTCCATTGGCGCATCTGCTGAAAAGCCCATACCACCAAAAATTTGAATGCCTTGGTCAGCACAGTTTTGCATGTCTTCTGAGGCCCCAACCTTAATTAGTGAACATTCTATCGCAAAATCTTCAACCCCCTTAAGTTCGGCTTCTTGATGACTCATTCCTTCTTTATGATAATGCGCTATTCGACGCTCTACATCTGATGCTGCTCGGTAGCAAGCAGATTCTCCAACATAGCAAGATGTTGCCATTTGGGCAATTTTTTCTTTGATAGCACCAAATGAGGCAATGGGTCTATTGAATTGAACTCGTTCAGTTGCATATTTTACAGACCCGCTAATAACTCTTCTTTGGGCTTCTAAACAGGCAACTCCTAATTTAATTCTACCTACATTGAGTGCGTTCATTGCAATTTTAAAACCACCATTGCGCTGACCCAACATGTTATTTACAGGGACTTTTGTTTTATTGAAAAAAACTTGACGTGTAGAAGAAGCATGTATGCCTAACTTTTTTTCTTCCTCACCGAGTTCAATACCGTTGTCTTCCTCAAGCGGCACTATAAATCCTGTGATATTTTTATCATTTTCAATACGTGCAAATACGATAAATAAACTGGCAAATCCCGCATTGGAAATCCACATTTTCTGTCCTGTAATTTCATAATGAGTTCCGTCTTCAGAAAGTGTTGCTTTAGTCTTTCCAGAATTAGCATCTGACCCTGCTCCAGGTTCGGTGAGGCAATACGACGCAAACCATTCTCCGGAGGCAAGTTTTGGAAGGTATTCCTGTTTTTGAGTTTCAGATCCATAAAGGAGTATGGGTAATATACCAATCCCTGTATGGGCACCAAAGGCTGTTGATAAGGAACCTGTAGCCCCTGAAATATAGTCACAAACCAGCATGGTTGAAACAAACCCCATGCCCATGCCTCCATAGTTTTCAGGTACAGGAATACTGAGAAAACCAAGTTCTCCCGCTTTTTTCATTAAGGCTTCTGTTAATGCATAATCCTTTTGTTCAAACCGCTCTTTATGCGGCCAAACTTCTCGATCTATAAATTCAATTACAGATTCTTTTATCATGAGTTGTTCTTCACTGAAATCTTCAGGGGTGAAGATCTGTTCAGGGCTAATTTTAGAAATTAAAAATTGACCACCTATTACTTCTTTTTGTGCTTTTTTTTCCATGATTATTTTGTTTTTAGGGTTGGGGTGAAATGTTCAAAATTTTGTGCACTTTCCTTTATTTTATTCATTACCTCGAAAAAAACAGAAACCTTTTCAGGACTCAATGATTCCTCGATCTTTTTATTAAAGTGTAATACAACGGCTTTTGAATCGTCTCTTTTTTCTTTTCCAAAAGTGGTGAGGTGGATTAAAATACTTCGGCCATCGTCTGGATTCTGAGTGCGATAAATCAAATTGCGTTCTTCCATTGCGTTCAATAATCTCGAGAGACTTGTAGATTCCATACCCATTTTAGGTCCTAAGGTAGTGGAAGGTGTCCCAGCTGCATCAATACTTAATAAAGCAAAGCCCGTAGCCATAGTTGAATCAAACTTACACGCTTCTTTATTATACATTCTGCTTACCAAATTCCAGGTAGAGCGCAATACGCTATCAAATGTTTCTTGTTTCATTGAATCAAAGATAATAATTTTACTATGCATGCATAGTAAAATTATAAATTTTATTTATTTCGATTATGAATTATTTTTAAACGTACATGGATTCGATTAAGTCGGAGTACTTTTCAGCAATAACTTTTCTTTTCAATTTCATTGTTGGAGTTAAATGACCATCTACGATAGTCCATTCGCTTGGGGTTAGTTTGAACTTCTTAATTTGTTCCCAGGATCCAAATTGATGATTATGAAAATCTATTTCATTCTGAAAAGCTTCAATTAGCTTTGGTTCTTTAACTGCTTCTTTAATTGAGTCACAATTAATTCCCTCTTCATACAGCCAATTCAAAACAAATTCTACATTAGGCTGAATGAGTGCAGTCGGCATTTTTTTTCCTGCTCCAACCACCATAATTTGTTCGATAAAAAGAGACTGTTTCATCTGGTTTTCTAGCACCTGAGGTGCAATGTATTTCCCGCCAGAGGTTTTAAACATTTCTTTTTTACGATCGGTTATTTTTAAGAAGCCGTCGGCATCAATTTCACCAATATCACCTGTATGGAAAAAATCATCTGTCATAACTTCTTCGGTCATTTTTTCTTCTTTGTAATATCCCATCATTACGTTTGGTCCTTTACAAAGAATTTCGCCATCATTCGCGATCTTTACTGTTACACCGTCCAGAATTTTTCCAACAGTTCCAATACGAAATTGATTTTTTCTCATATCGTTAACTGAAATAACTGGAGATGTCTCTGTTAATCCATAACCCTCTACTAATGTCATTCCAGCCGCAGTAAATACACGTGCAAGCCTGGGTTGTAGTGCCGCACTTCCGGAAGCGATGAGTTCAAGATTTCCTCCTAGTGCCTCTTTCCATTTAGATAAAATTAGCTTTTTTGCAATTTTAAGTTTGAATTCATACCACGCACCATTTTGTCCGTAGGGTTCGTACTGTAAGCCAATATTTACAGCCCAATAAAAAAGTTTTTGTTTGATTCCACTTAACTCTTCTCCTTTAGCATAGATTTTATCATAAACCTTTTCTAATAACCTGGGTACTGCCGTCATGACCTCTGGTTTTATTTCTTTCAGATTGTCACCAATCGTATCAATAGATTCTGCAAAGTAAACGGATACACTATTGTACATATAGATATAAAGAATAACTCGCTCGAAAATATGGCAAATAGGAAGAAAGCTTAATGCTGAGGCTTCACCTATAGTCAATGGTAATCTTTTAGAACTTGACAGTACATTTGAGACCACATTATGATGACTGAGCATAACTCCTTTTGGAACACCAGTAGTACCTGACGTATATATTATTGTCGCTAAGTCTTCTGGTTTAACCTCATCTTTTCTTTTCTGGACGGTTTGTTGATGAGATTTTTCTTTTCCAATTTCCAGAAGTTCACTCCAATGGGCACAGCCTTCAATATGATCAAAGCTGTATATTTTTTTCAAAGACGTTACATTTTTTTGGATCGCCATTACTTTGTCATATACCTCCTGATCAGAGACAAAACAATACTGGCTTTCAGAGTGATTTAGAATATATTCGTAATCTTTTGAAGAGATGGTAGGGTAAATAGGAACATTCACTGCTCCAATAGTCAGTAAACCAATATCCATTAAACTCCATTCTGTTCTGTTGTTTGATGAGATCATAGCAATCTTGTCTTGAGACTGAATTCCCAATTCAATTAATGCATTACTGATGGATTCTGCTTGATCACAAAAAGTTTGCGAGGAAATGCTTTCCCATTTCCCATTATATTTAGTGGTAAAAGATTTTTCTAAGGGTGCATTGTCTTTCTGGTAAGAAATGAATTCAAATAATCTAGTCGGAGTCATAAAAATCTATTTACTGCAAAATAGGAAATATTTTGTAGTAAGAATAATAGTTTTACGACGGAGTAGTCCTAAGCCAATCAAATGCATTTTCAAAAGCTAAGATCCAAGGTGAAATTTCATTTGTTCTTTCGGAAGGATAATGGGCCCAATTCCATGAAAATGTTGAGCGTTCTAAATGAGGCATCATTACCAGATGTCGTCCGTCATTTGAGCTCAGCATAGCTGCATTATAGTCAGATCCATTAGGGTTAGAGGGATAGTCTGAATAAAGATATTTTGCTGGGATTTGATAATGAGTTTCTTGATTTGGAAAAGAAAACTTTCCTTCTCCATGGGCAGCCCAAATACCGAGGGTACTTCCTTCAAGACCTTTCATCATAATGGAGTTGCTTTGCTCAATTTTTACAGCAGTAAAAATACATTCAAATTTTCCAGAATCGTTATGCAGCATCTTAGGTTTTAGCTCGTCTGTTGGAGAAAGGAAGCCAAGTTCAACAAATAATTGACACCCATTACAAACTCCTAATGATAAAGTATCTGGTCTGCTAAAGAAATTGCTTAAAGCGGTTTTGGCTCGCGTATTGAATTTTATAGCACCTGCCCATCCTTTAGCTGAGCCTAAAACGTCAGAATTTGAAAACCCACCTACAGCTACCAAAAATTGGATATCTTCTAAAGTTTCTCTTCCTTCAATGAGATCTGTCATATGTACATCTCGAACTTCAAATCCACTAAGATCCATGGCATAAGCCATTTCTCTTTCTGAATTACTTCCTTTTTCTCGTAGTACTGCAGCTTTGATTTTTCCTTTTTTCGGAGGAGGAAGCGTACCTTCAAACCCTTTAGGGAATTCAAAATTTAGGGGCTGGTTGACTATGTTTTCGGCTCTTTTTTCTGCGAGATTAAGAGTAGTTTGATGCTTTTCCAATGCTTTTGAAGTCGCCATCCATGACATTCGCATTTGGTTGATGTTGAGTTCAAGTTCGTTTATTTTCAACACATCGCTAGTATTGAATTCTCCAATTTTACAAACAGTAATGCCTTGTTGTTTGAAATGACTTGAGAGGTCTTCTTGGGACTGAAGCAATACAGCTGATTTTTCAGAAAATAAGATTTTCACTAAATCATCTTCCTTAAAACAAGAAAAATCAAGAGTCATTCCAATCGAGCTAGAGGGGAAGCACATTTCTAGTAAGCTGGTAATCAATCCGCCTGAACCTATATCGTGACCCGCTTGAATAAATCCTTTTTTAATTAAGCTTTGTAAGGTATTGAAAGCAGTTTTAAAATAAGATGGATCTAAAACAGTGGGTGTTTCAGTGCCGATTGAATTTAAGTTTTGGGCAAAAGAGCTTCCACCTAAATGAAACGCATCTTGACTAAAATCTAAATAATACAGTGATCCTCCATTCTCTTTTGCAACTGGGGTTACTATATTTTGGATATCTGAGCATTGACCTGCTGCTGATATGATAACTGTTCCTGGTGCAATTACATCTCCGTCAGGATATTTTTGTTTCATTGATAGAGAATCCTTTCCCGTTGGAATATTGATTCCTAGTGCGATAGCAAAATCGGCACAAGCTTCAACGGCATTGTAAAGTCGTGCATCTTCACCAGTATTGTTGCACGGCCACATCCAGTTAGCTGATAAAGAGACACTTTTCAGTCCATCTTCTAGCGGTGCCCAGACAATATTTGTCAAGGCCTCTGCAATAGAGTTTACGCTTCCTTTTGCAGGATCAATCAATGCACTGATCGGAGCATGTCCAATTGAGGTTGCAATTCCTTGGGTGCCTGTAAAATCTAGGGCAATAACCCCACAATTACTCAGAGGAAGTTGAATTTCGCCCACGCATTGCTGTTGAGCAACTCTTCCAGTAACACATCGGTCTACTTTATTTGTTAGCCAATCTTTACATGCAACAGCTTCCAGTTGAAGAACTTGTTCAACATAGCTTTTAATTTGGTCCTGGCTGTAATTGATTTGAGCAAAATCAACATCAATTGTTTGATCATCCATTACTGTTTTAGGAGCACTTCCAAATAAGGCTGAAAGAGCTAGATCGACGGGTTTTTCATTATTTATTTCTGAAACAAAACTGAAATGATGATCTTCTGTTACTTCTCCAACAACATAAAAAGGGGCGCGTTCCCGCAGCGCAATTTTTTCTAAAAGGCTAGCATCATGCGGTGCCAATATAAGTCCCATACGCTCCTGAGATTCATTTCCGATAATTTCTTTTGCAGAAAGCGTGGGATCACCAAGTGGTAAAGCATTAATCTGGATGGTTCCTCCTGTATCTTCAACTAACTCAGACAGGCAATTTAGATGTCCTCCAGCTCCGTGGTCGTGAATAGAAACGATAGGATTAGTAGGTGCTTCTACAAGAGCGCGAATGGCATTGGCAACACGCTTTTGCATTTCTGGATTAGAACGCTGTACGGCATTAAGTTCTATGGCACTTCCAAAAGCTCCTGTATCAGAAGAAGATACAGCGGCACCTCCCATCCCAATTCGATAGTTGTCACCTCCTAGTATAATAATTTTATCTCCTTTTTTTGGAGTTGATTTTTGAGCCTGATCTTTTTTACCATATCCTATACCTCCAGCCAACATAATTACCTTATCAAACCCCAGCTTATTGTTATTTTCTTTATGTTCAAAAGTCAAAACAGACCCAGCTATGAGTGGCTGTCCAAATTTATTTCCAAAATCTGAAGCCCCATTTGAGGCTTTAATTAGTATATCAATTGGTGTTTGATACAACCATTTTCGCTCTGGAAAATTACTGTTCTGACGCTCTTTTTGAACTCGAGAGTAGGGGGTCATATAGACTGCTGTTCCCGCTAGCGGAATAGAACCCTGTCCACCAGCCAAGCGATCACGTATTTCGCCGCCAGACCCAGTAGCAGCTCCATTAAAAGGCTCTACAGTTGTGGGAAAATTATGAGTTTCTGCCTTCAAAGAGATTACACTCTTGGTTGTGGTCTTCTGATATAAACTGGGTTCGTCTCCTTTTTGGGGGGCAAATTGTTCTATTTCAGGGCCATCGATAAAAGCGACATTATCTTTGTAGGCCGAAACAATTGTATTGGGATGTACTTTTGATGTTTTTTTTATCAATTGAAAAAGACTAGCTGTTTTTTCCTCACCATCAATAATAAATTGACCGTTGAAAATTTTGTGTCGACAATGTTCTGAATTGACTTGTGAAAACCCAAAAACTTCAGAGTCCGTAAGCGATCTATTTAACGAATTTGCAAGCTTTTCAAGGTAAATAACTTCTTCATCGCTTAAGGCAAGACCTTCTTGTTTATTGTAAGCAGCAATATCTTCAATTTGCTGAATAGCTTCTGGGAGTAAATCAACATCAAAAAGCTCTTGATTGAGTATGTCAAAAACGGTGACAAGCATGAGATCTGGATTTTCCACATGATTTTTAGGCTTGTATACTTCAATCCTTTCGATTCCAGAGAGTCCCATATTTTGGGTAATTTCAACCGCGTTGGTACTCCACGGGGTAACCATAGTAGCACGGGGACCATAAAATTCACCAGCAATAGTTTGCGTGTCTAAAAGGGGTTGTTCACCAAACAACCAGCTTAATTTTTGTATTTCAGAGTGGGGGAGTTGTTGGTTGCATTTTAATGCAAAAACTTGGACTGATGTATCGCCAAAAAAGAGGATCATGCGAATGAAATTAAAGAACAAAAATAAGGCATTCGGACTAGATAGTTGAATATTCTTTGGGTCTAAAAAGTGAAGTTATCTTCTTTTTATTCACACCATATTTTTGGTGTATAAAGATTTTATGAAAAATGATTATATTAACCTATTCAAAACTGAAATAAACTATGAAAACCAAAATTCCAAACAATGCTCATAAAGATATACCAGGTAATCCCTCAACAGCTACTACGAGTAAAATAAGATTGAGGGATACTGCTGAGGCGGCTAGCTTAAGAGTCTTGAGTGAAGAAGATTGGAATTTTTGGCTCCATAACGGTTATGTTGTAATAAAAAACGCTGTGAGTAAAGAGCAAGCCAAGAAAACAGCAGATCTTTTATGGGAGTTTGAAGAAAAAGACCCAAACAATCGCGATACATGGTACACTGCTGCTCGTGCTGAAATGCAAATGAAAGAGCTTCAAGGTACAGGTATGGTTGAGGTGTATAATCATCAGTTTCTCTGGGAAAACAGACAAACAGAGCGAGTTTATAATGCCTTTGTTGATATTTGGGGAACGGAAAAACTTTGGTCAACCATAGACCGTGCGAATCTCAATTTCCCAATTCAACCGGGTTTTGAGTATAAAGGTTTTATTCATTGGGATTATGACCCTGAAACCAAGCCTCAAAATGTACAGGGTGTTTTAGCACTAGCAGATCAAACAGATACTGAAATGGGAGGTTTTCAGTGTATTCCATGGTTGTATAGAAATTACGATACCTGGAAATTGACTCAGCCTGAAGATCGTAATCGATTTCAGCCTGATACAACGGATTTGGAGCAACATATCGTAAAAGTACCGCTGGAGGCAGGAGATTTATTGATTTTTAACAGCCTGGAGCCCCATGGAATTCGACCGAATCACTCAAAAGATAAAGTGAGAATTGCTCAGTATATATCAATGATGCCAGCTGAGGAAGAAAACCTTCCGCTCAAAGAATGGCGAGTTAAATCATGGAAAAATAGAATTGCGCCAGAAGGACATGCGTTTCCCGGAGATCCTAGAAACTGGGAGCAAACAAAATACAAGGCGGCTCAACTGAACTCCCTTGGAAAAAAACTTTTGGGACTTGAGTCCTGGGATTAAACAAATAACATGATAATGGTTAAGACTGCTCCCGCAAGGGCGAAGTACATTCCTTTCTTGAATATGGGCATTTTCGGTGTGTACATCCAAAAGGAGGAGAGAACAAAAAACAATAAAGAAGCTCCAAAGAAAAGATTTAAGTAGTACAAAGGACTCTCTGTAGTTGCTTTGTGTAATTTTTCCATTTTTTCTAATAAAAAGGGAAGCTTCATTTTTTTTATCGAAGCTGTACCGGTTTGCTCATTGTAAGTACCCTCTTTAAAATAAATAACATCTCCTTCTTTTTTATTTACCTTAACACCCACTTTGAGTTTAGAACTCAATTCACCAACACTTAGATTTGTCGCTAATTGTCGCGTTTCTACAACCTCTTTTTTTAAAAAATTTGTTCTTCTAAATATCATTAGACTTCCACTGATAGCATACATCGCCATAATTCCTGCTAGAAAGTAGCCTAGATAGCGATGAATGACACGTACTTGAAATGAGAAGGGAGTTTTATTTTTCATGAATGTGATAGAATTTATTTTCAAAAATACTATTTGGATGTTTTAAGTACAATTGTATCTCTATTTTTTTTGAGTCGTGCAATGTAAAAACCGTCAAAATTTGTTAAATGAGATAAAAAAGTTTCTTCCTTATCTAATTGAAATTCACTTCCTATTTCGGTTTTTAGAAAATGCTTGATTTGATTTTGATTCTCGTTTGGAAAAATAGAACAAGTGGCATAGACCAGCTTTCCTCCTTTTTTGACAAGGGGGGCGTTTTTTTGTAATAGTTCTTGTTGTAAGTTTTCCAGTTCTTGAATTTTGTCAGGATTCATTTGCCATTTTGCAGCAGGATTCCTTCGTATTACTCCTAATCCACTGCAGGGAGCATCAATTAGAACGGCATCTGCCTTCCCTTGCTGTTGAATGTAAAATGGAGTATTTTCGGCACTTGATGTTTGAATGTTAGAAACCCCATTTCTAAGGGCTCTTTTTTGCAGCTGCTCTAATTTCTTTTCATGTAGATCTAAAGCAAAGATTTTCCCTTTATTTTTCATCAATGCTGCTAGATGAAGACTTTTTCCTCCGCCACCGGCACAAGAATCGACGATTAAATCTCCGGGTTCAGGAGCTATCCAATGAGCTACTCTTTGAGAATTGGCATCTTGAATTTCAAAAAAACCTTTTAGAAAAAGAGGATTTTGATTTAATTTTTGATGCTTTTCAAGTATTAAGGCTTCTGGAACCTCTTTTAGTTGAGTAGTTTCAATTTTAAAATCGTTTTTTAAGCTTTTTTGAAGTGTTTCAATATCGTGTTTTAACGTATTGCATCTTAAAACAAGCGGTGCTGTTGTGTTTAGGACTTGAATCTCTTTTCCCCAAATGGTCTCATCAAAATTATTTGTTCCTAGTTCATCAAGCCAGTCAGGTATTGACTCTCTTATTTTCCGTTCTGTTTTATTTGGGTCTAAAGGGAACGAAATTTTCAAATCTTTTAAGTTTGAAAGCTCTTCCCATTCCGGCAAAGACATTCCTTTTGTAAGTAGCCAAACACCTAAGAGCTCCCATTTATAGTTTTTTGAATCCTCACTTAGATTTCCTAAGTATTCGTAAGTACGTTTCCAACGTACACAATCTAAAACAGCTTCACCCAATTGTCTGCGGTCTCTCGATCCCCACTTTTTATTTTGCTTTAAAAGTTGATTTAGGCAGGGTCGAAGAGCCTCTTTTTTTATCAAGATTTGCTGAAGTCCTTCAACAATTCCTATTCCTATATTACGATGTATTTTCACGGGGTTAAAGGTATCTTTTTATTTGCGATCCTTTTCTTTCTTCCTGGTATCTTTATTATTGTTTCGTATGCGTTTGAACATAACCTCATCAAATTCTTTTTCTTGATTTAAGATACGGAGGACTACTTTGGGGCGAATGTTTTTGAGTAGTTTTTGATTTCTTTGGTGTTTTATTGACATTCCCAATTGTTCAAACTGGTAGTAATCATTAATGTATTTTGATGCACTTTCCGAGGAGATGGTTTCAAATTCTTTCGCAATGCTTTTTCGTACTTTTCTTTTCAATACCCAAACCTCATTGTGATATTTGTTTTCGGAGACTTCGAAGAGTTCCTTGAAAATTCTTTCTTCTTCAGAGGTCATTTCGGTGTTTTCCAAAATGAAGTTTAATTTCATTTCTTTGAACTTCTCGAAACGTTCATTTTTTTGTTGGGCTGACAAGCTCACTACCGTAAGTATCATCAGTATCCTGAGTATGCGTTTGAAATTTTTCACAAATTAGGGATTTGTTATTTGGTCTAAGTTCAATTCAATCTCATTATCCTCCATCATGGAGAGCATTTCATAACTGTCAAAATCTTCGAGGTAGTAATTTTCGATAAACTCATTGAGCGCCTGTTCTTGATCTGGTTCTTGGCTGGGAGATTGTTGGAAAACCCCTAAAACTAAAAGTACAGCTGCAGCGGTTGAAGTTAGGGTTATAAAGATCTTCCTTGTATTGAACTTAAATACTTTTTCAGAAGCTGTTGTTTCTAAAATAGCACCTTCTAACTTTTCAAAATAGTCAATAGGGGTGCTGAATGGATTGAGTTTAGAAACTGTATCTTCAGTATTGCAAAGTTGCTCTTCGAGTTTTTCAAAATACCCTTTAGGAATTTTAAAAGGGTTGTCGTTTTTAAATTCATTCATCGAGTTCTGTTTTAATTTTTTTTACTGCATGATGATAAGAGGCTTTTAAAGCTCCGACACTGGTGTCAAGCACTTCTGAAATAGCGTCATAGGTCATGTTATCAAAATACTTCATATTAAAAACAATACGTTGTTTTTCGGGTAAGCGAGCTACCATTTTTTGTAATCTCAATGCAGCTTGATCGCCGTCAAAATAAGAATCGGCCATTAAACCATCTGCTTTAGCTTCAATCCATTCTTGGTTTTGTAAACCCATTTTTGCAGACTTACTGTTGATGAAATTCAATGATTCATTTGTTGCTATTCGATACATCCAAGTGTATAAGGAGCTGTTTTCTCTAAACTTATGAATATTCAAATGGATCTTAATGAATGTGTTTTGAACCACATCGTGAGCATCGTCGTGATCTAGAACCAATTTTCGAATATGCCAATACAAGCGCTCTTTGTATTCCGAAACAAGTTTCTTGAACGCCTCTTCTTTGGTTAAAGGATTTCTTAATGCTTCAATAAATAAGGATTGCTGCTTATGCAAACGTTCTAGGTTTTATATATTGACAAAAGGTAACTAAAATAGTTTAATCCATTCGTTGAATCTCAACCCAGCTATTGTATTCGGCGCTTGTTTTTAAAAGATTTTTATGAGTCCCAGAAGCAACTATTTTACCTTGTTTTAAAACCAAAATTAGATCTGCTTTTTGAATGGTTGACAGTCGGTGTGCAATTACAAAAGAAGTTCTGTTTTTCATTAGTTCTTCTAAAGCCAGTTGTACTTGCTGTTCTGCTTCTGTATCTAGGGCTGAGGTAGCTTCATCTAAAATGAGAAGTTCAGGGTCTTTTAACAATGCCCTTGCTATAGTTAATCGTTGTTTTTGACCTCCAGATAGTTTATTTCCAGAGTCACCAATTCGGGTGTTATATCCCTCAGGAAGTCTCTGAATAAATTCATCTGCGTTTGCAGCTATAGCAGCTGCACGGATGGCTTCTTCTGAAGCTTTTGGATTCCCTAACTTTAAATTGTTTTTAACGCTGTCATTGAATAGTATGGATTCTTGGGTTACCATTCCTATTTTTTTATATAAACTTTCTTTTTTTATTTGATTGATCGGAATTCCATCTAGGGTTAGGCTTCCTTCATCGATATCATAAAATCGATTCAGCAGATAAGTTAATGTGGTTTTCCCACCTCCAGAAGGACCTACAAGTGCTACCATTTGACCTTTGGTAACTTCAAATGAAACCTCTTCTAAAACAGGGGTTTCTTCATATCGAAAGGCTACTTTATTAAAGATGATTTTATCTGAAAAAGTTTTTAGATCCTGGGCATTAGCCGCATCTTTCAGTTGATCTTTTGTATTCAATATTTCAAGAATCCGCTCTGCTGCAGCATTCCCCTTCTGTATACTGTAACTGGCTTTACTAATTGCTTTTGCTGGAGTTAGTATGTTATAAGCTAGTCCCATATAAACAATAAACGAAGTTCCAGAAATACTTCCTTCTACCAGTACCATTCTTCCGCCAAACCAAAGCAATATGCCGATGACAACAATACCTAAAAATTCACTTGTAGGACCTGCTAAACTAGCCCGATGTAGAAGTTGGTTAGAAAAATCATAAAATCGGGTTGTAGCTGATTTGAATTTTTCTTTAAAATGACTACCCGCCCCAAAGGTTTTGATGATTTTTTGACCGTTAATGGTTTCGTCAATAAGAGACAAGAAATCGCCTTGTTCTTGCTGAATTTTTTCTGATTGACTTTTTAATTTTTTTCCGATCCGAGAAATAATTAAACCCGAAAGTGGAATAAAAAAAAGAACAAATAAAGTCAGTTTGACACTGAAAAAAAGCATGGCAATTAAAGAGAATAAAATAGTCAGTGGTTCCCGAACGATCAATTCTAGTATGGATAAAAATGAAATTTGTAATTCAGTTACATCCGAAGTTATTTTTGCCATTAAATCACCTTTCTTTTTTTCGCTAAAATAGGAGATAGGCAATGCTATTATTTTTACATAAATGGCGTTACGAAGATCTTTTATGATGCCATTTCGTAAATAGGTAATAAAATAAAGCGCAAGGTAATTGGAGATGTTTTTTAGGAAAAATAAACTTAAAACCAAGCCTACAACTAAAATAAGCGTTTCTTCAGGACTCACATTAACTCGCTGTGCGATATAAAAATTTAAACTGTCCTTAATGTAGTTGGGTAAACTAAAAATTCCTTCATAAGTAGCGGGTTCTATTTGATCTTCTGTAGTTTCAAAAAGAACATTCAGCATGGGAATTAGCGACACAAAAGACAAGGCGCTGAATAAAGCATAAAAGGCATTAAAAATGATATTAAGAAGGGCATAGCTCTTATATTTTAGTCCAAATTGCAATATGTTTTGAAATGAAGATTTCATTAGGACATGATTTCTGAAGTCAATTCATCTATTCGTTTTTGGAGCATTGCTTCTTGTTTTTTCCAGCTAAGTTTAGAATTAAATTCTTGATTTACACTAAAGTAATATTTGATTTTGGGTTCCGTGCCACTAGGGCGTAGTGCGATTTTTGATCCATCTTTTAGTTTAAAAATAAGCACATTGGAAGGGTCGTAAGGAAGTGCTTGTTCTTCATTTAATTCAAAATTATAAGAGGTAAGCTTGAGGTAATCTTCCAAAACAACAACTGGAGATTTACCAATACTTTTTGGGGGATTGTTTCTGAAATTTTCCATTTGTTGCGCAATGTATTCAACCCCAGTCTTTCCTTTTTTTGTAATTGAAATTAAATGTTCCTTATAAGCGCCGTATTTTTTATAGCACTCCATCAAAAGTTCAAAAAAGCTACTTCCATTTTCTTTTGCCTCATTTGCAATTTCACAGGCTAACAAACTAGCTGAAATTGCATCTTTATCACGAACGGAGTCTCCAACAAGGTAGCCAAAGCTTTCCTCTCCACCGGCAATAAATTTGAGTTCAGGAAAATCTTCGATAAGTTTAGCGATCCATTTAAATCCTGTAAGGGTATTTTTGTAGTGGACTTTATGGTGAATCGCAATTTTTTGAATTAGGGGAGTAGAGACCACCGTAGAGGCAATAAAGCAGTTTGGGTGCAGTTTACCTTGAGTTGCTTTTTTCAGGAGTAAAAAATCAGTAAGAACTGCCATAATTTGATTTCCATTCAAATAGTACCATTCTGAATTTGAATCTTGAACCACCAAACCAAAACGGTCCGCATCAGGGTCTGTGCCAATAACAATATCTGCTTCTTTTTCCGAAGCCATAGCAACAGCCATTTTAAGGGCTTCTTGTTCCTCAGGATTTGGAGATACAACTGTAGGAAAGTCACCGTTCGGTTGACTTTGTTCTTGTACAACAGTAACTTTATCATAACCTGCCTGCTCTAAAACTTGAGGTAGAGCCGTAATGGAGGTGCCGTGTATCGGTGTAAAAATAATTTTCAGAGGCTTGTTCTTGCTTTTACCAAATAGGGCAGAATTTAAAACATCTTGTTGATAAGCGATGTCAATTTCGTGATCAATAAGCTGAAGTAATTCTGGATTACCGTCAAATTTTATCGATTCAAAAGGAGTATTTTGAATTTTCTGACTGATCGTTTCATCATGAGGGGGTACCAGTTGTCCACCGTCTTTTCCATAGACCTTATAACCGTTGTATTCAGGCGGGTTATGAGAGGCTGTAAGTACAATTCCACAGTGGGCATTTAAATAACGAACGGCAAAAGAAAGTTCTGGTGTAGGCCTTAGTTCACTAAATAGAAAACAGTGAATACCATTTGCAGTAAAAATATCTGCACAGACTTTTGCCAGTTCTTGACTTTGATGTCTGCAATCATACGCAATAACAGCACTTATTTTTTCTCCTGAATATTCTTTTAGTAAATACTCCGAAAGACCTTGTGTGTTTTTACCTAAAGTGTATTTATTGATTCGGTTTGTACCTACTCCCATCACACCGCGCATACCTCCAGTACCAAACTCCAAATCTTTATAAAATGCATCTTCGGCTTCTACAGGGTCTTCTAAAAGTTGTTTTACTTGGCTATGGGTTTCTGAATCAAAGGGAGAGTTTAACCATTGTGAGATACGTTTTTGAAGATCCATAGGTTATGTTTTTTCTTTGATGCTGTAGCGATTGGCTAATGTTGTACTTCTCAAAATCAATTCACCTAAAAATCCTGCAATAAAAAACTGACTTCCCAAAAGCATTAGAGTAAGCGCAATGTAAAATTCTGGGCGTTCAGTAATCAGTCTAGCATTTATGTCGAAATATAATTTATCAATTCCTAAAAAGAGTGTAAATCCAAATCCAATGAACAGCATGATCGTTCCCCAAAGTCCAAAAAAGTGCATCGGTCTTTTGCCGAAGCGATTGACAAACCACAAGGTAATAAGGTCTAAAAATCCTTTGAAAAATCGATCTGCTCCAAATTTAGTTTGCCCATACTTCCTCGCTTGGTGCTGTACGACTTGCTCACTGATCTTGTAAAATCCTTCTTGAGAAGCTAAAACGGGTATGTAACGATGCATTTCTCCGTGAACATCTATATTCTTTATGACCTCTTGACGATATACTTTAATTCCACAATTAAAGTCATGTAATTTAATTCCTGAGACGATGCGTGCAGCCCAATTGAATAGTTTTGAGGGTAAATTTTTAAAGAGGATTGAGTCGAAGCGTTTTTTCTTCCAGCCCGAAATCAAATCTAAATCTTCATTTTTTAAAGTCTGAATCATTTTTGGAAGCTCCTCTGGAGAATCTTGTAAGTCTGCATCTAGAGTAGCCACAAATTCCATAGAAGCTGCTTCAAAGCCAGCGTGTAAGGCTTGAGATTTCCCATAGTTTCTACTAAAACAAATACCTTTTACTTCTTTGTGTTTTTTGGCAAGTGATTGTATGATGCCCCAAGATCCATCAGTACTGCCATCATCAATAAAAATAATTTCATAAGAAGAGGATTTTCCCTCTAATGCTTTCACAATCCATTGGTGAAGAGGTCCCAACGATTCTTCTTCGTTTAGAAGGGGGATAATGATAGAAAGTTCGAAGCCGTTTTGCATTTAGTACAAAACTACGAAATTTGGCTTATTCAGGCCGAGATTTCTTTACGATTAAACCACCGATAAGGGAGATGATAAATCCAATAAAAAGAGAAGCTATAATCTGAAACGCAGAACGAATTAAAGGGCTAGAAAATTTTTCTTGCATTGATCGAATTCCATCAAGTTGTTCTGGAGTCATTTCTGGGTTTTCAGCCCTCATTTTCTCCAATTGGAAATCAAGAGTTTTAGACATCATTCCAGGATCTATAACTTCGGTCAAAATAAAAGAATAAACAACCCCAATTAAGGCAGATATAGCTGAGATTCCCAAACCAATTTTTAGTGCTTCAGAAAGGCTGAGAAAACCCTCGTTTGCTTTTTTAAACTGGATGAATGCATAAATAAGAACAGCAATCATGATGGTAATTCCTACAATTCCCTCCGCTTGAGATTGTTGATAATGCATGTCTAGGAAATACAACATCAAGTTAAAAGCAATTGTGATACCTGATAAAATCAAGGCATTTGTTAGAATGATTGATTTGAGTGATACTGATTGGTTTTCCATGGGTTTGAGTTTAAATTACCATCAAAGATAAAAAAAGACAGAGAGTTCATGTTAATTTGAAAAATAAAATTAAATTTGCAGTCGATTTTAAGTATTATGAAAGCAGAAATTCATCCCGATAATTACCGTTTAGTGGCGTTTAAAGACATGTCTAACGAAGATGTATTCATTACAAAGTCAACGGTTAATTCTAAAGAAACTATTGAATTTGAAGGTGTTGAATACCCTTTAATCAAACTAGAAATTTCAAGAACATCGCATCCTTTCTACACAGGAAAATCCAAGCTTGTGGACACTGCTGGTAGAATCGATAAGTTTAAAAACAAATACGCAAAATTCAAAAAAGAATAGAACACGTTTTAATGCGTTTCACAAAGCCACATTTTTATGTGGCTTTTTTTATTCCTTATAAACGTGTTTTAAAACCAATAAATTTATTGGATTAATTTCCATCCCCCTTACATCCTTTTGAATAAAACGAATAACCTCGTCGTAATACAAAGGTATTACAGGGAATTCTCTCATCACTAAATCATCCATTTGTCTATATTTCTGAATCCTGAGGCTGTCGATTGAACTAGCCATCGCCTGATTGTATAAAGAATCATAGGTTTTGTTTATAAAATGGGTATAGTTGGGGCCGTTGGGTGAAAAGTTTTTACTGTAAAACAAGGAAAGATAATTTTCGGCATCTGGATAATCTGCAATCCAACTGGCTCTAAATAGTTCCAGTTTTCCTGAAGACTTCGCTTGTCTTAATGAAGCGGTGGGCATCACTTCAACTTGTATGACGATTCCGATTTTTTGCATCTCTCTTTGAAGGTATTCACAAAGATCTAGGTAGTTTGAGTCTGTGGTTAGCTTGAGTTTTGGTATTGATTGTGTTTCTTCGATATATTCCTTTACTAGCTTTCTTGCTTTTTCAGGATTATAGATAAATGCTTTTTGGGTACTTCCTGCTAACCCTCTTGGTATAAACCCTTTTTTGGCAGGGTATCCAATGTTATTTCTTAAATAAGCAATCATCAATTTTCGATCAAAACCAATATTAAGTGCTTCTCTAATTTTCGGAGACTGTATTGCGGGATTTGAATTGCCGAGGTAGAATCCTATATATTCGGTGTTGAGATAAGGTCCTTTAAGCAGCTTCAGATTATTTTTATAATTCGGTTGAAGATTACCTGATGGAGTTAAAAGTTCGTCTTTGTATGAAGTGTCTAGTGAATTGATGAAATCTAATTTACCTTGCAGAAACAGCATAAATTCACTTTGAATATCTGGAATGAATTGAATGGCAATGGCCTCAAGGTAGGGTAGGGTTTTCCCATTATCATCTTTTTCAAAATAGTTGTTGTTTCTACGAAGAACCAATTTGATGTTTTCCTCCCACCGTTTAAAATAAAAAGGTCCAGTACCAATTGGATTGGATCGGAATTGATTTCCAAAATGTTCAACCACTTCTTTAGGAACTACAGCGCAATAGCGCATGGAAAGCAAGCCTAAAAAGCCTGGAAAGGGATTTTTTAGCTGAATTTTTAGCGTATGTTGATCAACTGCTTCATAAAAGTCCACCTGCTGCATCACCCAGCTGCCAGGAGAAGCTATTTTAGGGTCCGTTAGTCGATCGAAACTGTACACAAAATCAGATGCTAAAACAGCTCGTGTTTTTGCTTCCCCAAAAAGAGGGGAAGAATGAAAATAAATGTCATCTCGAAGATTAAAAATATACGTTAAACCGTCTGTGCTTAGCTCCCAATTGGAGGCTATTTCTGATTGAATTTGAAGTTGATCATCTAGTTGAACCAGACCGTTAAAGAGCTGATTTATTGGCCATATATTTTGAGGATTTCTAGCGAAAGCAGGGTCCAAAGAAGTGACATTTCTGTATTCGTTATAGCGAAATACGCTATTAGAATCAATAGACTTGTCTTCATTGCAAGCGTTTAGTGCCAGTACAATGATAAGACCAAATAAAATACAGGAGGAAAACCCTTTAAACATCTATTAATTTGTTGATATATTTGCATCAAAATTAAGCTTTTAAAAAAAGCTATGGAAAAAACCTTGTCTCCTTCATTTAAAAAAAACACTCAAACCATACGAGTTGCTTTCCATACCCTTGGATGTAAGCTGAATTTTTCAGAAACGGCAACCATCGCTAGAAAAGTTGAGGAGCAAAATTACAAAAGAGTTTCCTTTGATTCTTTTGCCGAGGTTTATGTAATCAATACTTGTTCAGTAACTGAGAATGCTGATAAAAGAGTTAAAGGTTTAGTTAAGAAAGTGCTTCGGCAAAATCCTGAAGGCTTTGTAATAGCGATTGGGTGTTATGCACAATTGCAACCAGAAGCAATTGCCGCTCTTGATGGAGTGGATTTGGTTTTGGGTGCTTCTGAAAAATTCAAGCTCAATGATTATATACAAGATTTAACCAAACAGCCCAACGGTCAGATACATTCTTGTGAGATCGAATCTGTTGATTTTTATGAAAGTAGTTTTTCTGTAAGTGATAGAACCCGAGCATTTTTAAAAGTTCAAGACGGTTGTGATTATAAGTGTACCTACTGTACTATTCCAAGAGCTCGAGGAGTGTCTCGAAGTGATACTTTGGAAAATGTAATTCAAAACGCTTATCACATTGCTGAAGCAGGTTTAAAAGAAATTGTTCTTACTGGAGTGAATATAGGAGATTACGGTAAAGGTGAGCAAGGTAATAAAAAGCACAAGCATACCTTTTTAGAGTTAATTACTGGTTTGGATGGAGTAAAACCCATCAATCGGATTCGTATTTCGTCTATTGAACCAAATTTATTGAGTAAGGAAATGATTTCTTTTGTTGCTCAAAGTGAGCGGTTTGTGCCTCACTTTCATATTCCATTGCAGAGCGGGAGTGATCGTATTCTGAAAAGTATGAAGAGGCGGTATCTTTCATCTTTGTATCAAGAGCGTGTTGAATGGATTAAGACTAAAATGCCCGATGCATGTATTGGTGTGGATGTAATTGTCGGTTATCCTGGAGAAACTGAAGAAGCTTTTTTAGAAACGTATCACTTTATAAATAATTTACCGATTTCATATTTACACGTATTTGCATATTCGGAACGCCCCAACACTGAAGCCGTTAATCTTGAAGGTGTAGTGCCCCAAGAAGTTCGTGTAAAAAGAAGTAAAATGTTAAGAGCCTTATCAGTTAAAAAACGAAGAGCATTTTATGAATCACAATTAGGTAGTACCGTTGAAGTGCTTTTTGAAGGAGAAAATAAGAAAGGATACATCACGGGATTTTCTAAAAACTATGTAAAAGTAAGAGCCCCTTGGAATCCGGAATGGATCAATACGGTTAAAAAAGTAAAATTAAACTTAATCGATGAAGAAGGAATCGTAAGGTTTTTGGATTAGGGTTAAAGCTTGATTCCTACAGGAAGCAAATCTTTATAACGACGATTACGGCGAACAAAACCAGCTATTTTGGGAGATGTAGGAACAACACGAAGTTTTTTATTTTCTATAAATTCTAAAACTTTAACGATAAAAGCTTCTTCGAATTTTTTGTTTTGAATGGGTTCTGGAATGGAAATCTTGGTTAAAAAGATTTTTCTTTCTTGTTCTGAATATTCGATTCTGGCAAGATGATTATCGAAATTTACTTCAAATTGTCTTAAAAACTCATTGTTTACTAGATTCAATTCAATCATAATGGTGCTTTTGAAGAAAAGTTATAGATTTAACCACAAATAATATGAGGGACACAAAAATACTAAAATTTGTTAACATCTACACCTAAATCAGTGTCAAAAGAAAATCTAATTCACATTTATTGTATGCCGGGCATGGCTGCCAGCCCAAAAATATTTGAGTTTGTCGATTTTCCAGATCCTTTTGTTATCCATTGTTTAAGTTGGATAAAGCCAAATGAAAATGAGCCTATAGCAGCTTATGCCTTAAGGATGTGCGAACGTATTGAACATTCCAATCCAATACTTCTTGGAGTATCTTTTGGCGGGGTTTTAGTCCAGGAAATGGCAAAGCACATTAGTGTTGCTAAAGTGGTTATTGTGTCTAGTATAAAAAACAATAAAGAACTTCCGCTTCCAATGAAAATGGCAAAAAAAACAAATGCACATAAACTGCTTCCAACCCAATGGATAAATAGTTTAGACGCTTTGGCTTTATTTGCTTTTGGAAAAGGAATTCAAAAGCGAATTGAACTCTATCAAAAATACCTGTCCGAAAGGAATTCTCACTATTTAAGCTGGGCTATTGATGCACTTGTGCAGTGGGATCAAGAGTACACTTTAGATAATATCATTCATATCCATGGAGAAAAAGACACTGTTTTTCCAATCAGAAATCTAGATCAACCTTTTTATAAAATAGAAGGGGGGCATGCGGCAATTATTACCCATACAAGATGGATAAATAGTGAACTACCCAAACTTTTACAGTAAACTGGATAAAAAAAACTACTATTTTAGTAAATAAATTATACTCAAACCGTTTAAAACGAATAACATGCATATTCACAAAACAATTCTGATTTCATTTATAGCAATAATTTCACTTGTTAGCTTTAAGGCATTTGATTTAGAAAAATTAACGGCTTTTAATTCACATGGGGAAGATGCCTACAAGGTTTTTGCTTTGAAATTGCCTTTGAATCTTGAGTTTTCAGGAGAAGTAGTTCCTATGGATCAGCCAGACATAAGAGAGCGTTTAGATAAAGAGCTATTAGTCAATACCTATTGGCAATCAAACATGATGTTATTGCTTAAACGAGCTAATAAGTATTTTCCTACAATAGAAAAAATTCTTGAAGAGGAAGGTGTTCCAAACGATTTTAAATACCTAGCGGTTATTGAAAGTGCTTTGGAAAACGTACGTTCACCCAAGGGTGCAAAAGGGTTTTGGCAAATAATGCCTAACACTGCTAAAGAGTATGGATTGGAGGTTAATTCCAATGTTGATGAACGCTATCATATTGAAAAATCAACCCGTGTTGCAAGTGCCTATCTCAACAAAGCAAAAAAGCGTTTGGGTTCATGGACATTAGCTGCTGCTTCGTATAACAGGGGAATGTATGGTACTGATCGTTTGTTGGAAAAGCAAATTGCAGACAACTATTATGACTTGTTACTCAATAATGAAACCAGTCGGTATGTGTTTAGAATTTTAGCCATAAAAGAGATTATGTCTAATCCAAAACGTTATGGTTTTATTTATGACCCTGAAGATTTATACCAGCCAATACCAGTTCGGAAAATTGGTTTAGATACAGCGATAAGAAATATAGCGATGTTTGCCAAAGAGCAATCCATTAACTATAAGATTCTTAAAATTCACAACCCTTGGTTGATTCAAAATCATTTGAACAATAAGTCGAGGAAGTATTATGAAATCGAAATTCCTGAAACGGGGAACTACTAAATTTTTTTCATTTGTTGCTGAATCATTTTCATTTGACCAGCTAGCATTCCGTGTTTGTCTAATTTTTTAGCTTCTGTCAAAAGCAGTTGAGCTTCTCTTTTTCTTCTCTTCTGCATATAGATTCCTGCCAAACTCATCTTTGCCATTGCTAAATCATGGTTCATTGAAAGTCCCAATTTTAGCGCGGTTTTAAAATGTTTTTCAGCCTGGGTAAGATTTTTTTGAGATTGAATAATCCCCATCAGATAATAATAATAGCCTTGTTGTTTGCGCACCAAATTTCTTTCAATGTTTGGGATACGGCTTAGCCATTTTTCAGTTCCAATAAAATCCTGCTTTCTGAGTCTTAAAAATGAAAGGAAAATAATTTCATTTTTAAAATAAAGTAAAATAAACATTCCGAATAAAAGCACAAATAAAATACCATTACCGATGTAGTCATCTGTAAATTGAAAAACAGCATAACCTAAAGAGATGACAGCGAGAATAAGTTTAATGACTTTTGGAAACATATTTGAATTTTTGACAAAGGTAAAAAAAATCAATCGCGAAATGTTTATTTGATGCTTGGAAGACTAAAAAGTTGTTGTATATTTGCCCGACTCAAAAAAGTACATCATTTCAGTTAAGAAATTATGAAAAGAACATTCCAACCCTCCAGAAGAAAAAGAAGAAACAAGCACGGATTTCGTGAGCGCATGGCATCAGCCAATGGACGAAAAGTTCTAGCCGCTAGAAGAGCCAAAGGCAGAAAGAAAATCTCTGTTTCATCTGAGCCGCGTCACAAAAGATGATCGCAAATATATCCTATTTTAGAGGTGTTACTTTTTTGGAAGTAGCACCTTTTTTTTATCTTCATAATCTATATTTTATTTTATGCCAAAAGTAAACTCCATTAAAAGTATTTTAGTGATTGGTTCTGGACCAATTGTAATTGGTCAGGCCTGTGAATTTGATTATTCAGGAACCCAAGCTCTTAGATCTTTAAGAGAAGATGGGATTGAAACCGTGTTAATAAATTCCAATCCAGCGACTATCATGACCGATCCTACCATGGCGGATCATGTTTTTCTACTCCCTTTGACAACCAAGTCAATTGTTCAAATTTTAAATGAGCATCCACAAATTGATGCAGTATTACCTACCATGGGTGGTCAAACGGCTCTTAACTTATGTATTGAAGCAGATGAAAAAGGTATTTGGAAAGACTTTGGTGTAAAACTTATTGGGGTCAATATTGACGCAATTAACATCACAGAAGACCGCGAAAAGTTCCGTAAACTTATGGAGAAAATTGATGTGCCCATGGCACCTCAAGCAACAGCAACCTCTTTTTTGAAGGGAAAAGAAATCGCGCAAGAATTTGGTTTTCCACTCTGTATTCGTGCTTCTTACACCCTTGGTGGTGCTGGAGCAGCAATTGTTTATAAGGAGGAAGATTTTGATGAACTAATGCGGCATGGTCTTGAGATTTCTCCCATTCATGAAGTCATGATCGACAAGGCAATGATGGGCTGGAAAGAATATGAACTTGAGCTCTTGCGCGATAAAAATGACAATGTTGTCATCATCTGCTCTATTGAGAACATGGACCCTATGGGAATTCATACAGGAGATTCCATCACCGTGGCACCTGCCATGACCTTATCAGATACGACTTTCCAGAAAATGCGAGATATGGCAATGAAGATGATGCGAAGTATTGGAGATTTCTCCGGAGGATGTAATGTCCAGTTTGCTGTAAGCCCAGATGATAAGGAGGATATTATTGCCATTGAGATTAACCCGAGAGTATCTCGCTCTTCGGCTCTTGCAAGTAAGGCAACAGGTTATCCAATTGCCAAGGTGGCTTCTAAACTTGCCATTGGCTACAATTTAGATGAACTAGACAACCAAATTACCAAGTCCACTTCAGCCTTATTTGAGCCTACACTTGATTATGTTATTGTTAAGATACCGCGTTGGAACTTTGATAAATTCGAAGGCTCTGACCGTACCCTTGGACTTCAAATGAAGGCTGTTGGTGAGGTTATGGGAATTGGTCGTTCTTTCCAGGAGGCGCTACACAAAGCAACGCAGTCTTTAGAGGTTAAAAGAAATGGTTTAGGTGCTGATGGGAAAGGATTAAAAGAATACGATCAAATCATTGAAAAATTAACTCACGCCAGTTGGGACCGTGTATTTGTTATTTATGATGCAATTCAGATAGGGATTCCTTTAAATCGTATTCACGAAATCACAAAAATTGACATGTGGTTTTTAAGGCAATATGAGGAATTAAATCTCTTAGAGCAAGAGATATCAAATTTCAATATTGATACCATTAACTCAGCCCTATTACTTGAAGCCAAGCAAAAAGGATTTGCCGACAGGCAAGTCGCTCATATGTTAAAATGTCTTGAAAGTCAAGTCTATAACAAGAGAAGCGAATTTGGGATTCAACGTGTTTATAAATTAGTGGATACCTGTGCAGCAGAATTTGAAGCTCAGACACCTTATTATTATTCCACCTTTGAAGCTCAAATACAGAAAAAAGGGGGAGCGCCCTATTGTGATAATGAAAGCAAAGTAACTGACCGTAAAAAGATTGTAGTTCTCGGTTCAGGTCCTAACCGAATTGGACAAGGAATTGAATTTGATTACTGTTGTGTGCATGGGGTTTTGGCAGCTAGTGAATGCGACTATGAAACCATCATGATTAATTGTAATCCTGAAACGGTTTCTACAGATTTTGATGTAGCCGATAAGCTCTATTTCGAGCCTGTTTTTTGGGAGCATATTTTTGATATTATTCAACATGAGAAGCCGGAAGGGGTCATCGTTCAACTGGGCGGGCAGACCGCACTTAAATTAGCTGAAAAATTAGATCGATACGGGATCAAAATAATTGGGACAAGTTACCAATCTCTTGATTTAGCTGAAGATCGAGGTAGTTTTTCAACACTTCTAAAAGACAACAATATTCCTTACCCAGAATTTGGTGTAGCTCAAACTGCTGATGAAGCTCTTGAGCTTGCCGATGAGCTTGATTTCCCAATTTTAGTTAGGCCGTCTTATGTATTGGGAGGACAAGGAATGAAGATTGTAATTAATAAAGAGGACCTTGAAGCTCATGTGGTAGATTTACTTCAGAAAATACCAAATAATAAGTTACTGTTAGATCACTATCTAGATGGGGCTATAGAATGTGAAGCCGATGCCATTTGTGATGGGGATGAAGTCTATATTATTGGAATCATGGAGCACATTGAACCCTGCGGAATTCATTCCGGAGACTCAAATGCTACCTTGCCGGTTTTTAATCTCGGTGAATTTGTACTACAACAAATCAAAGACCACACAAGGAATATCGCATTGGCACTAAAAACTCAGGGTCTGATAAACATTCAATACGCTGTTAAAGAAGATAAAGTTTATGTGATAGAAGCCAATCCAAGAGCTTCTAGAACAGTTCCTTTTATTGCAAAAGCGTATAACGAACCCTATGTGAATTATGCCACTAAAGTAATGCTCGGTGAAAATAAAGTAAGCGACTTTAAATTCAATCCGCAGCTAAAAGGTTATGCAATAAAGAAGCCAGTATTCTCATTTAATAAGTTTCCAAACGTAAACAAGCAGTTGGGACCTGAGATGAAAAGTACAGGAGAAAGCATCTTGTTTATTGAAAGTTTAAAAGACGATGCCTTTTACGACCTTTATGCAAGGCGAAAAATGTATTTGACCAAGTAAGAGATTTTACTTAATTTTATGGTATGAATAGCAACTCAATGCAAAAAGAAGAAATAAAGGTTATTTTAGGATTAATTTTTATCGCAATACTCACACGATTATTGCCGCATCCTCCAAATTTTGCACCCATTACTAGCATTGCTCTTTTCTCTGGATTTCATTTTTCCAACAAAAGGATTGCGATTCTTATCCCCTTGATCGGAATGTTTCTTTCAGATATTTTCTTAGGTATGCATGCATTAATGCCTGTCATTTACCTCTCTTTTATTTTAATATCTGTTATGAGTTTTTATATAAAGTCACTATCATTTGCTAATGTAATGTTTGCCTCTACTCTGTTTTTTGTCTTGAGTAATTTTGGTGTTTGGTATTTTTATTATCCTTTAACTTGGAGTGGTTTAACAACTTGCTTTTTTCTTGCCATTCCTTTTTTTATCAATGCTTTAGCTGGTGATCTTTTTTATTCAGCAGTCTTACAGTTTTCATACAAAAAGGTTAAATCGTTTTCTTTTAGTTTTTAATTGATATAAATTTGTAATGAAGGTTTCTATTAGGTTAGAATCAAAAGGGAATTTGGTGAGAATCCAAAGCTGTACCCGCAACTGTATGCTTAGTCCAAATGGATATTTTAATTTGATCTATAGCCACTGTCAATTTTAACTGATGGGAAGGTGAATTAAAAATGTAAGTCAGGAGACCGGCCTTCAATGTTTAATGTTTTGGATCTCGGGGATAAGGTCAATAAAGCACATTTAATAGCCTAAATGAATATTAACTTATCGAAATGGAACAGTCTTCCATTTTTTGTATTTAGTCTAGGGCTATTTGCACAACAAAAAGACACCGATAGTTTAACTTTAAAGACGACTGCTTTGGAAGAAGTAGTTCTGAGTGACTCTAGATTTCCACTCAAACGTTCACAATCAGGGAAACCTATTGTTAAGATCAACGCTGATGAAATTTTAAAATTTCAAGGTTTGGGAATAGGAGAATTAGTTCGTCAGTATGCAGGAATTGAAATTATAGGGAGTCAGTCTTATGCAGGACAAAACAAAACTATTTCTTTACGAGGTGGAAGAAACAGACAGGTTTTAATTTTAATTGATGGAGTTCGTGTATCGGACCCCTCTCGTATTGATACTGATTTTGATTTAAATTTTTTAAGTCTCGATCAGATTGAATCAATTGAAATAATGAAAGCAGCTTCAAGTACCTTGTATGGAAGTTCTGCTGCTACAGGGGTGATTCAAATTAAAACAAAAAAGCCAGAATCTGGATTTCACGCTAATTTGCAGACAAGCTTTGGATCAGATCAAGATCAAGACAGCTCTTTTGATTTAAATTTATTTAAAAACAGCTTAGACTTAGGCTATGGTGGAGCTAAACTAAGTGCCAAAGCCTACGTTTTTAGTAACCAGTCAAGTGGCATGAGTGCAGTAATAGGTCCAGAACTTGACCCATTTTCTCATTTTAATCTTGGGGCTAGTTTGCGTTATCAACCCAATTCTAAATTTGTTCTTCAAACGGGTTACGACCGCTCTTCGATCAATTCAGATTACGACAATAGTTTTCCCCTTGAAGACGCAAATTTTAAACTCGCTACAACCATGGATCGAATTCATATCAGTCCAAACTATGACTATCTGAATGGGGGGGCAAGCTTAAAATTTGGATATCAAAAAATAGTTCGAGATTTTCAGAGTGATTATCCTTTTCAATCCAATGGAGCAAACACACAAATTGAATTGAATAACCGCTATGTTTTTGGAGCAAAATTGTATACGGTTCTAGGAGTGCTACATCAAAATCAAACA
Source organism: Flavobacteriaceae bacterium (assembly GCA_965656215.1). Lineage (GTDB taxonomy): Bacteria > Bacteroidota > Bacteroidia > Flavobacteriales > Flavobacteriaceae > MS024-2A. The sequence goes on along the minus strand of CBFHJD010000020.1, from coordinate 808 downwards.
GCTGATTATGAATCTGGTGAAGATTTAAATCAAACAGATTTTTTTGGAAATGTAGTTGTTGTATTTTCAGACCGATTTAGAGTAAATCTAGGGGGAAGATTGAACAGCCATGCTACCTATGGAAGTCATTTTACGTATAGTCTGAATCCTTCGTTTCAGTTGATACAGTCTGGCGAAAAATCGCTTAAAATTTTAACTTCTTTAAGCACTGCTTTTATTGCTCCTAGCCTCTACCAATTGTACGATCCTTTTTCTGGCAATGCAAATCTAGAGCCTGAAGAAAATACTTCTTTTGAGTTTGGCTTTGAATATATTGACACCAAATGGAGTTTGAGTTCCACTTATTTTTACAGAAACGAAAATCCATCTTTAATTTATGATTTGAGTAGCTATCGTTATGAGAATGCCCAAAATGACGCTCGTTATAGTGGGTTAGAAATCCAATTTTCAGCAGCATTGACCACGAAGTTTAAACTCGATCAGCAAGCTACCTTCACCGCTACTAAAGATGGGGATTTGAGGTATTTACCGAAATTTTCATCACAAACTGCGTTGAGCTTTGCGCTTAACGAAAACCAACAATTTAATTTTCGTTTTCAAGCGTTAGGAAAGCGTTTTGGTCTTGATAATCTAACGGTGTTAAAAGGCTATGAATTGATGCATTTGAGTTTTCAAAATAAGCTGAAAAATATACCGCTCACATTTTTTATACATGCAACCAATATTTTAAATACAAAATACGTAGAGATCGAACAGTACACGACTAGGGGTAGAAATTTTATCGCTGGTTTGCGTTATCGTTTTCCGT
>CBFHJD010000019.1:0-38664 GCA_965656215.1 Flavobacteriaceae bacterium | reverse complement strand
CAGTCCTGATTTTACTTCCTGCTTTGTATTATTTTGAACCAACATCCTACGTTAAAGACCTTCCCTACCTCTTACTCTTAGGGATAGTGACCACTGCCATTGGCCATACCCTATTTTTGAGTAGTTTTAAAAAATTCTCTGTCGGAACTGTCAGTATTATGAGTGGTATTCAGCCCATTTATGGAATCCTTTTAGGGATTGTCTTTCTCAGTGAAATTCCCTCAAGTCGGAGTATCATCGGTGGGATATTAATCACTTTAACCGTATTGATCGAACAAAAAAGCACCCGAACAACTCCTGAGAAATAAGTATCTTTAAACCAAAAAAAAATGAGTTTAGTCATTGCAGATGTCACCAAAAGCTACGGATCCATTCAAGCATTAAAAGGCATTAGCATGGAACTTAAAAAGGGGGAGGTTGTTGGCTTGTTGGGTCCCAATGGGGCTGGAAAATCTACCTTAATGAAAATCTTGACCGGCTATTACACCCACTGGGAAGGACAAATTCATTTTTTTGATCAGAACTTGCGCACCCAACTTCGCGACATCCAAAAACAGACGGGCTATCTGCCGGAAAATAATCCACTTTACCCCGAAATGTATGTTCTAGAATATCTAAAATACTGTGCTGAGTTGTATCAAATTTCCAATCCACCACTGGCTGATATCATTCAAAAAACAGGTTTAAAACAGCACACTCAAACTAAAATCAATACCCTCTCCAAAGGTTATAAACAACGCGTTGGACTGGCCGCTGCCTTAGTGCACAATCCCGAAGTGGTCATTTTAGATGAACCTACCACAGGGCTGGACCCTAACCAGCTCATCGAAATACGCAAGCTGATACGAGAATTAGGCAAAGATAAAACGGTGATTTTATCCACCCATATCCTTCAGGAAGTCAATGCCATTTGCGATCGGGTAATCATCATCAACGAAGGGGAAATTGTTTTGGATGAATCCTTGGAAAATCTGCGAAAAAACCAACAACAAATTATTGAAGTCAGCTTTGACTACCGCGTTGAAACGGAAGCCCTAGCCCGCCTCCCCCAGGTTGAAAAAGTTAAAAATACCCATGATTTCGACTACGAAATTTACCTCAGCGGCGGCGAAGATCAACGCTCCGCTGTCTTTGATTTTGCCCATGATAACGGACTTAAAATCTTATCCCTCCAACTCAAAAACGAAAGCCTAGAGGCATTGTTTAATGAGTTGACCTCGGGTTGATCAAAAATATTGTCCCTAGGTCAAGGGGTAAAATAATAAGTCGGTTAGTTCTATAATTTTTTATAAATTAGTATTTCAGTCCCAAACCGATACTCCCCATGAATGACCTTCGGCCCATCGCCAAGAGGCATCGACAACAACCCATTAATAAAGCTACTTTTAATCGAGAATTGTATGGTTTTGAACCTCATAGTTTAAAAACTACCATACCCTATATTCAAAAAACAGGAACTATTGTAAACACACTGGATACTTATTATCTAAAAAGGAGTGACCAAGGCTCTAGAATATATAGTTTCCCAGAAACAAGAAAAGGGCGTAATGAAACTGAAGATACGTTCAAAGGACTACCAGGCTTGTTATCCGATGCACTACCGGACAAATACGGAAATAAATTGATTAACACCTGGCTCTCTAAACAAGGGAGATCAGAAAACAGCATGAACCCTGTCGAGAAATTATGCTTTATTGGGACAAGAGGAATGGGGGCAATAGAATTTGAACCCGAACAACTAAAAACTGAAGTAAGAACCTTCTCACTTGAACTAAACAGCTTGATCGAGGTTGCGAAAAAAATTTTAAACGAACGTGAAGATTTTTTAACTAACCTTAATAAAGAGGGGGAGAAAGCCATGATGGAAATATTGAAAATAGGAACATCTGCTGGTGGAGCTCGGCCAAAAGCTGTAATTGGATATAATCCAAAAACTAAAGAAATAAGATCTGGACAAGGAAATGTCCCTAAAGGATTCGAGCATTGGCTACTCAAACTTGATGGTGTTAGCGGAGAGCAGTTTGGCGAAAGTTCTGGTTGGGGTCGAGTGGAATATGCATATTACCTCATGGCAATAGACAGTAGAATAGAAATAAGTGAATATCAATTATTGGAAGAAAATGGAAGAGCTCATTTTATGACCAAACGTTTTGACAGAGAGAAAAACATCAAACACCATATTCAATCATTGTGCGGTTTACAACATTACGACTTTAATGACATGTATGGCTACAGTTATGAGCAAGTATTCCAAACAATGCAGTTACTGAAATTGACTTACCCCGAAGCCGAACAAATGTTTAGAAGAATGGTCTTTAATGTTTTGGCTACCAATTATGACAACCACACAAAGAATTTTTCGTTTATACTCAAAAAGGATGAAAAATGGAGATTAGCACCAGCCTATGATTTGTGTTTCGCTTTTGACCCTAACAATCATTGGGTAAACAAACAAACATTGAGCGTTAATGGAAAGAGAATCGGCATCAATAAAGATGATTTAATGACTATTGCTAAGGATAATAACATTAAAAAAGGAAAGAAAATTATTCATGAAATAAACGATACCGTAAAAACATGGAACGCTTATGCCAAACAAGCACAGTTAAGAGATGATTTGAAAGATAGAATTACTACTAATTTGAACACATTTTAAAAAGAAGTACGGTTGTAAAACAAAATGTATAGTGCACACAGACCGTTAACAACACCCTAAAAAACCTCCCGAGCAATCGCTTTAATATTGTCTGATTTACTCATGGAATAATAATGTAAAAAGGGAACTTGAGCTTCCTTGAGTTCTTTACTTTGGGCGACACACCATTCGATACCTACCTGTCTTACGGCTTTGTTGTCTTTACATTTGATCACCTCTTTAACCAACGCTTCGGGTAAGTCCACATGAAAACGATGGGGAATCATATTGAGTTGCTTTAAGGTAGAGAGGGGTTTTAATCCGGGAATGATGGGAATGTCGATCCCTTCTGCACGGACTTGTTTCACAAAATCAAAATACTTTTGGTTGTCAAAAAACATTTGGGTGACAACATATTCCGCTCCAGCGGCTACTTTTTTCTTTAAGAAATGAATATCGCTTTCCATACCGGGAGCTTCCATATGCTTTTCCGGATAGCCCGCAATTCCAATACAAAAATCCGTAGCATGGGAATTGAGCAACTCCTCATCCAAATAAACTCCTTGATTTAAATCGGCAATCTGACTGACCAATTCATTGGCATAACGATGTCCCTCTTTCGTAGGGTTAAAATAGGTTTCGGTTTTGAGAGCATCTCCACGCAAGGCCACTACATTGTCGATTTCTAAAAAATCCAAATCTATTAAAAAATTCTCCGTGTCTTCTTTTGAAAATCCACCGCAAAGGATGTGGGGTATGGCATCCACTTTATACTTTCCCTGAATGGCGGCACAAATCCCAACCGTTCCCGGACGCTTTTTAACAACCTTCATTTCCAGTAATCCGTTGCCGGCTTCTTTATAAACATGCTCCTCTCGATGATAGGTCACATCGATAAAGGGAGGGTTAAATTCCATAAGCTCATCAATAACATCATAGAGTTCGTTGATGCTTTGCCCTTTAAGTGGAGGTAGGATTTCAAAAGTAAACTGGGTAGCTCCCGCAGCTTGTTTGATATGTTCTGTAATTTTCATCTGTTATAATTAATACCGAGTTAATCCGCAAGATTGGGGCTGAGCCATTTTCTCGCTTCTTCAATTTTTATTCCTCTACGGGTACTGTACTGTTTTAATTGATCTTCTTTAATTTTTCCCAAACCAAAATAGCGGGCCTGTGGGTTAGCAAAATAATAGCCTGAAACCGAAGAAGCCGGCCACATGGCCAAACTTTCCGTCAGACTTACCCCTATGGTTTGCTCTACCTCTAGTAGTTTCCACAAGGTCTTTTTTTCCAAATGATCGGGACAGGCTGGATAACCTGGCGCTGGCCGAATACCCTGGTATTTTTCCGCTATCAAATCTTCATTGGTCAAGCCTTCTGAAGTAGAATAACCCCAATGTTTTGTTCGTACTTGAGCATGCAAATATTCTGCAAAGGCCTCCGCAAAACGATCCGATAAGGCTTTGACCATAATGGAACTGTAATCGTCATTGGCATCCTCAAAGGCTTTGGCTTTTTCTTCTGTACCAAAACCAGTAGTAACGCAAAAGGCTCCCATGTAGTCTATTTTATTGGATTCTTTCGGAGCAATAAAATCCGACAAAGCGATATTGGGCTGGTCTTTGGCTTTTTTTAATTGTTGTCTCAGTGTAATCCAGTGCCCTAAGATTTGACTTCGGTTTTCATCCGAATAAATTTCAATGTCGTCTCCAACGGCATTAACAGGAAATAATCCAAATCGGGCTTTGGCGGTGATCCAACGTTCCGAAATCATTTTATGCAACATGGCTTGCGCATCTTCAAACAAGACTTTGGCTTGTTCTCCCACCACCTTATCTTCCAAAATAGCAGGGTATTTTCCATGTAAGTCCCAAGACCTAAAAAAGGGCGTCCAATCAATATAGGGCACCAACAATTCCAAATCTAAGGAGTTGATGGTTTGCATTCCTAACGCTTTAGGTAAGCGTGGACTAAACTGCTCCCAATCAATTTGAAAAGGATTTTTCTGTGCTTGCGGATAGGTCAAATAGGCTTTTGCTGTTCCTCGAGCCATAAATTTTTCTTTAAAGGCTTCGTATTCTTCTCTGATTTGAAGGGTATAAGCTGCCTTTTTATCTTTTTGCAATAAATTACTTACCACACCTACCGCACGTGAGGCATCGTTGACATGGATGACAGGCGAATTGGAAACAGGAGCGATTTTAACCGCAGTATGCGCCTTAGAAGTCGTTGCTCCTCCAATCAAGACAGGAATATTAATATTCAATCGGTTGAGCTCCTTGGTAACATAAACCATTTCGTCCAAGGAAGGGGTAATTAGTCCAGAAAGTCCAATGACGTCCACCTGTTCTTCAACGGCGCGTTGTATGATCACTTCTGGGGGTACCATCACTCCAAGATCAATGATTTCGTAATTATTACACGCCAAAACCACACTCACAATATTTTTCCCAATATCGTGTACATCCCCTTTTACAGTTGCCATTAAAACTTTTCCTGCGTGTTGTTTGTCGTCTGTCTTTTGGGCTTCAATAAAGGGTTGTAAATAAGCCACCGCTTTTTTCATTACCCGTGCCGACTTCACCACTTGAGGTAAAAACATTTTCCCTTCACCGAATAAATCTCCTACGATATTCATCCCGTCCATCAACGGCCCTTCTATCACTTCTATCGGTTTTTTAGCTTGCTGTCGGGCTTCTTCAGCATCGGCTTCAATAAAACTATCAATTCCTTTAATCAGCGCATGGGTAATTCTACTTTGCAAGTCTTCTTTACGCCAGCTATCGTCTTGTTTTTTTCGTATTTTGGTAGTTGAGACCAACTGTTCAGCATAATCAAGTAAGCGTTCGGTAGCATCCTCTCTTCGATCAAGCAGGACATCTTCCACATATTCCATGAGTTCTTGAGGTACCTCGTCATATACCTCGAGCAAGGTTGGATTGACGATTCCCATATTCATCCCATTTTGAATGGCATGATATAAAAAAGAAGCATGCATGGCTTCACGAACCGTATTGTTTCCTCGAAACGAAAAAGACACATTACTCACCCCACCACTTACTGAAGCATGTGGAAGGTTCGTCCGAATCCATTTGGTGGCGTCGAAGAAATCCAAAGCATTTTTTCGATGTTCTTCCATGCCTGTGGCCACTGGGAAAATATTGGGGTCAAAAATGATATCCTCAGGGGCAAAATCAATTTGATCTACCAATAAATCATAAGATCGTTTACAAATTTGGATCCGTCGTTCTAAATTATCTGCTTGCCCATCTTCGTCAAAAGCCATAACGATTACTGCGGCTCCAAATTTTTTGATGGTGGTTGCTTGCTTTAAAAAATTTTCTTCTCCCTCTTTCAAACTGATGGAGTTGACCACACATTTTCCTTGTACGGCTTTAAGTCCAGCTTCAATGATTTCCCATTTTGAACTGTCAATCATCACAGGTACACGGGCAATATCAGGTTCGGCAGCAATCAGATTAAGGAAGGTCGTCATCGCAGCTGCGCCGTCAATCATCCCTTCATCCATATTGACGTCGATAATCTGGGCACCACCTAAAACTTGATCTCGGGCAATTTCTACAGCTGTATTGTAGTTTTGATTTTCGATCAGGCGCAAAAACTTTCGCGATCCGGTTACATTAGTGCGTTCACCCACATTGACAAAATTGGTCTGTTCGTCAATGACAAGCGGTTCCAAACCAGAAAGCAGCAAGGGTTTTTTCTTAAAATCAGTCATCTTGAAGTGCTTTTGGGTTACGAGGGCTGTATTTTGAAGCCACTTCAGTGATCAATCGAATGTGTTCAGGTGTAGTTCCACAGCAGCCACCAATGATGTTTACTGCATTTTGTTTGAGGTAGTCTTCTATCAAATCTCGCATTTCTTCGGGGCTTTGGTCGTATTCACCAAAGGCATTGGGGAGTCCCGCATTGGGATGGGCAGAAATAAAGCTTTTACTCTGTTTAGAAAGTCGTTTTACGTAGGGTAACAATTGATCAGCGCCCAAGGCGCAGTTAAATCCAATGCTGAGTACAGGGATATGACTCAGCGAAATTCGGAAGGCTTCCACCGTTTGACCCGATAGTGTTCTTCCACTGGCATCTGTTATGGTTCCACTAATCATGATAGGAGTAGAAACTTTTTTTACAGTTTTAACTTTGTCAATTGCAAATAAAGCTGCTTTCGCATTCAGCGTATCAAAAATAGTTTCCACTAAAAGTAAATCTACTCCACCCTCAATCAGTCCTTTAACTTGTTCTTCATAAGCTGTAACCAATTCATCAAAAGTAACCGCTCTAAAGCCAGGGTCATTCACATCTGGAGACATACTTGCTGTTCGGTTGGTTGGTCCTATAGAACCTGCTACATAACGAGGCTTGTCCGTAAACTCTTGGGCAACTTCCTTGGCAATTTTGGCACTTTCATAGTTTAACTCATAAGCCAACTCTTCCATTTTATAATCCGCCATTCCAATAGAAGTAGATGAAAAGGTATTGGTTTCTACAATATCAGCTCCAGCCTCAAAATAGGCGCGATGAATGGATTTGATAATTTCAGGCTGTGTTAAAGACAATAAATCGTTATTCCCTTTTAAAGGAGAAGGATGTTCTTTAAAACGATGTGAACGAAAATCAGTTTCTTCTAAGGGATGCTGCTGAATCATAGTTCCCATTGCTCCATCTAAAATCAACACTCTTTTTTCGAGTTCTTTTGCTATATCCAATTTAAGCATCTAAGGCCTGTTTTAAATCGTTCCAAATATCTTCTTCATGCTCTAAACCCACGGAAAGTCGAATCATTCCTAAGGTGATTCCTACTTCTTGTTGCTCTGCTTCTGATAATTTACTGTGTGTAGTAGAAGACGGGTGAGTAATGATAGACCTCGAATCTCCAAGGTTTGCTGATAAAGAGCACAACGCTATCGCATCGATGAACGCTCTTCCAGCTTCCAAACCTCCTTGAACTTCAAAGGAAATGATATTCCCTCCTTTTTTCATTTGCTTGAGTGCCAGTTGATGTTGAGGGTGAGAAGCTAAAAAGGGGTATTTTACCCAATTTACATTGGGGTGAGCCTCTAGTTTTTCAGCAATTTTAAGTGCACTTTCACAATGTCGATCTACCCGAACAGCTAGAGTTTCCAAACTTTTAGACAAAACCCAAGCATTGAATGGAGATAGAGAAGCTCCCGTATTTCTGGCAAAAAGGAACAATTCTCGAATCAATTCTTTTTTCCCCACAGTAATTCCACCGAGCACACGTCCTTGGCCGTCCATAAGTTTGGTGGCTGAATGAATCACCAAATCTGCTCCAAACTGAATGGGTTGTTGAAGGTATGGTGTTGCAAAACAGTTGTCAACGATAAATAATATTCGATGCTTTTTTGCCAGATTGCCAAGAGCCTCTAAATCTAAAATATCCACCCCAGGGTTAGTCGGTGACTCTACATAAATACAACGTGTATTAGGCTGAATTAAAGCTTCCAGCTGATGAACATTATCATCAACAGCAAAGTAAGTAGTACTGATTTCCCATTTGGGAAAATATTTGGTAAACAAAGCATGAGTAGAGCCAAAAACAGCTCGTGCTGAAAGAATGTGATCTCCAGCATTTAAGAACGTAGCAAAGGTTGCAAATACAGCTCCCATTCCACTGGCAAAAGCAACTCCATCTTCAGCCCCTTCCATTTGAGTCACTTTTTGAATAAATTCTGAGGTGTTGGGGTTTGAAAATCGGCTGTAAATATTGCGTTCTTTTTCCTCTGCAAAAGAAGCACGCATTTCTTCTGCATCTTCAAAAACAAAACTCGAGGTCAGGTGTAAGGGAGTAGAATGCTCCGAAAAAGAAGAACGATCCATTTGTGTTCTGATCGCTTTAGTTTCGAAATAAGGTTTAGATTCTTTTTCCATTTAAATTAACTATGTGATTAATTTGGGCTGTAGGCTCTAAGGTCTTAGAAACAGAACAATATTTGTCATAAGAAAGTTGAGCGGCACGTTTGGCTTTTTCAGGTGAGAAATCGCCTTCTAAATGAATGATGATATCAATTTGATAAAATAAAGAAGGGACTTCATTGTCATGTCGATGTCCTTTGACTTCCATTTTTAAAACGCTTGGATTAATTTTTTGTTTATTGAGAATGGCAACAATATCAATGGCGCTACACCCTGCAACCCCCATAAGCAGCAACTCCATAGGGCTTATCCCTTGTACTTCGCCACTGGTTTTTGACTTATTATCCAGAAGCACCTTATGCCCATTGGCATTGACTACTTCAAATAAATAATCTTCATTAATACGCTCTAAAGAAACTTCCATAGTAAGGTGAATTTAATTTTTAAAAAGAGGACTTAAAATTTGTTCCATCGAATCATTTTCGATGAGAAAAGCATCATGTCCGTGAATGGACTTGAGCTCGTGATAAAAAATTGATGCTTTTTCCGGTTTTACCATTTCAAAAGTTTTTTGATCTTCAAAAGGGGTAAAAAACAAGTCACTATCTACTGCAATCAAATGGATTTCAGCATCTATTTTTTTTATTAAATCTACAGCCTTTTCTCCGTTTCGCTCAATGTTTACGGAAGCTAATAAATGGTTGACTAGCACATATGCCTCCAAATGAAATCGTTCGGCTAGTTTTTTCCCATGATGAATGAGCCAGCTTTCAATATTGTAAATTCCAAGTTCTTCGTTCTTGGTTCGTCCAAATCGGTAGTCAAAAGACTGTGGTGTTCTGTACGTCAACATGGCGTGAATTCGAGCATCTTCTAGTGGATTGCTGGAGTTTTCCAGTATCCGATTCTGCAAAAAAGTGTTAGCCAATATCCAATCGTTTGCTTTCCAGTCTGCAGCAATAGGAATTAAATATTGGGTCAATTGTGGAGCAATAACTGCCATTTCCCAAGCAATTCCTCCACCGATGGATCCTCCGACGAGAGCATGGAGCTTTGAAACTCCTAAAAGCTCAAGACCCTTTAAGAACAGAGCTGCTATATCTCCCGCATGAAAATCTTTAGGGTTCGACAAGAGTTGCCCCTCAGCCCCATTTCCAGGGATATTAAAGGCTAAAACTGCATATTGATTGGTATCTATCGTCTTTTCTGATCCCACAAGCTCTTTCCACCATCCCTTTGGGCCGGCAACGTCAGCGTCGCCGGTCAAGGAATGATTGATTAAGACTACGGGTGCTTTGTCCAGGGGTTGTCCAAAATGTTGATAGTACAAATTGAGCTTGGCAAAAGTTGCACCAGAAGCAGTTTTAATATCCGTAATGGAAAGGCTCTGGATTGGATTCATTAAAATTTACAATTCAGTAAATGCATTTTCTAAATCCTCAATCAGATCGTTTATATCCTCCAAACCAACGGATAAGCGAATCAGATCAGAGGTTACTCCTGTTGCTTTCTGAGCTTCTTTGTCTAATTGTTGGTGTGTTGTACTCGCAGGATGGATAATCAATGATTTGGTATCTCCAATATTGGCAAGTAGTGAAAAGATTTTGGTTTTATCAGCCACTATTTTTCCTCCTTCAAAGCCTTTCTTAAGTCCAAAAGTTATAATTCCGCTCTGTCCTTTAGGCAGGTATTTCTGAGCTAAATCGTTGTATTTGGAGGTTTGTAAACCTGGATAGTTAACCCATGCTACTTCCTTATTTGTTGAAAGCCAAGCAGCTAACTTCAGTGCATTTTCAGAATGTTTTTTCATTCTTATATCCAAAGTCTCTATTCCCTGTATGGTCTGGAAACTATTGAATGGACTTGGTGCACTTCCTAAATCTCTTAAACCTTCGATACGAACTTTTGCAATAAAGGCAATTGCTCCAAGAGCTTCGTGGTAGTTTAATCCGTGATAACTCGGATTGGGTTCTGTAAACTCTGGAAAGTTTCCATTTCCCCAATTAAAAGTTCCTGCATCTATAATGATTCCTCCTAAGGAAGTCCCATTACCTGTTAAATATTTAGTCAACGAATGAATCACAATATTCGCTCCGTGTTCAATTGGATTCAACAAGGCAGGTGAAGCCACTGTATTATCAACTACAAAGGGAACTTTTGCTTCTTTTGCTTGATCTGAAATTGCTTTTAAATCCAAAACATCCAATTTAGGATTCCCTAAAGACTCCGCAAAAAAGAGTCGTGTATTGGGTTGGATTGCTTTAGCGAAATTTTCTGCATCGTCTGGATCTACAAAAGTTGTGGTAATACCAAATCGCGGTAAGGTATTGGACAGTAAATTGTACGTCCCTCCATAAAGACTGTTTGAAGCTACTATGTGATCTCCCGTTTTAAGGATTACCATAAGCGTAGTGGCGATGGCTGCAGTTCCTGAAGCAGTTGCTACGGCAGCAACACCGCCTTCCATTGCTGCTAGTCGCTGCTCCAATACATCGTTGGTAGGATTGTTTAAACGTGTGTAAATGAATCCCGGTTCTGCCAGAGAAAAAAGATTGGCTGCATGATCGGAATCGTTAAATACATACGAAGTTGTTTGATAAATTGGAACGGCTTGACTTCCTTGTGTGTTTGAAGCATCATGTCCTGCATGAAGTGCTTGAGTTGCGAGTTGATTACTCATAATTGAAATGATTTTTTAATGGTTTCTATATAATCTAATTGTTCCCAGGTGAAAAGCGCTACTTCCTTCGACACTTTTCCGTTATATGGGGATTCAAACGTTTTGGTTACAGTACGAGGCGTACGCCCCATATGCCCGTAAGAGGCGGTTTCTAAATACATTGGATTTCTAAGTTTCAAACGTTGTTCTATAGCATATGGACGTAAATCAAATAATGCTTTTGCTTTTTTAGCAATTTCAGCATCGGTTAAATTTACTTTAGCTGTTCCATAGGTATTGACGTAAACTGAAGTAGGCTCTACCACTCCAATTGCGTAACTCAGTTGAACAAGTATTTCATCAGCTACCCCTGCAGCGACTAGATTTTTTGCCATATGCCGTGAGGCATAAGCAGCACTTCGGTCAACCTTACTCGGGTCTTTTCCGCTAAAAGCTCCACCGCCATGGCCTCCTTTTCCACCATAGGTGTCAACAATTATTTTTCTTCCCGTCAGTCCAGTATCCCCGTGGGGGCCTCCAATCACAAATTTTCCTGTAGGATTGACGTGATAGGTGATGTCCGGTCCAAATAGTTTTTGGATACGAGGTTCGTATTTTGCCAATACACGAGGAATTAAGATTGATACGATATCCGATTTGATCTGCTCCAACATTTTAGTTTCGTCTGCATCAAAATCATCATGCTGAGTGGAGACCACTATGGTATCTATTCTCAAGGCTTTGTTTTGATCGTCATATTCTATAGTCACTTGAGATTTTGCATCAGGACGCAAATAAGTAATGACATCATTTTCTCTTCTTAAGGCTGCAAGCTCAATTAAGATTTTATGAGAAAGGTCTAATGCTAAAGGGATGTAGTTTTCAGTTTCTTTTGAGGCATACCCAAACATGATTCCTTGATCACCTGCTCCTTGGGCTTCTTTTTCCGCTCGGTCAACTCCTCGGTTGATATCTTGAGATTGTTCGTGAATTAAAGAGATAACCCCACAAGAATCTCCACTAAATTGATATGCGCCTTTGGTGTACCCAATGGCGTTAATGGTTTCTCTTGCAATGGACTGGACATCCAAATAGGTTGCACTCTTAACTTCACCGGCTAAGATTACCTGACCTGTAGTGACCATGGTTTCACAGGCAACCTTACTCTCGGGATCAAATGCAAGAAAGTTGTCTAGTAATGCATCGCTAATTTGATCGGAGATTTTGTCTGGATGACCTTCGCTAACTGATTCTGAAGTAAAAAAATATGGCATTTTATTGTTGCTTTTACGGAAGGATTCAAACGGTGCGTTGTGAAAAGCAACACTGCTTTAGCATTTTTTTTTCGAGGTTTGCAATCAGTCAAATCCTTCCTCGTTTTACAAGTTCAAAATTACACTTTTTTTTTAAAATACAAAGTTTAGCTAAAAAAAATGCTGCTAGGTCTGTTTTAAAAAGCTGATTTCTTTTTTGTTGTCAAAAAAGCGACTATTTTGCAGTAACACTATATAAAAAAAATAATGCACATTGCCATAGCGGGAAATATAGGAGCAGGAAAAACCAGTTTAACTGAACTTATAGCAAAACATTACATTTGGGAACCTAACTACGAGGATGTTATTGACAACCCTTATTTAGATGATTTTTACAACCATATGGAGCGTTGGTCATTCAACCTTCAGATTTATTTTCTTAAGAGTCGATTCCAACAACTTTTATCTTTTAAAAAGAATAAAAAAACCATCATTCAAGATCGTACTATTTATGAGGATGCCTACATATTTGCGCCCAACCTCAATGCAATGGGATTAATGAATCAGCGGGATTTTAGAAATTATCAAGAACTCTTTACGCTTATGGAGTCATTAATTGAAGGTCCTGATTTACTAATTTACCTCAGAAGTAGTATTCCTAATCTGGTCAACAAAATTCACAAACGAGGTCGTGATTACGAAAACAGCATCAGTATTGACTATCTCAGCAGACTGAACGAGCGTTATGAAGCTTGGATTAGCACCTATGACAAGAGCGAAATGATCATCATTGACGTTGATGGAATTGACTTTGTAGAGAATGAAGATGATTTCAATACCATTATAGCAAAGATAGATCAAGGCCTTTCCAAAATCGCATAAAAAAAGGCCAGCTAAACTGGCCTTTAATAATCCTTAAAATTTTACTCCTTATTCATTCGGAGCTTTTTCAGTATGCTTATGAAGTTTTGACTCGTCTTTTGAATCCGCTATAACCTGAACAGTCATTTCTTCTTGTCCTTTACTTTTATTGATGGTCACTTGAACCACTTCTTCAGTTTGGTCTGCTTCAACAACTAACTCAATTGTTTGTCCGTCATTTGTTTGACTTTCATTAAAAGCGGTCATTTCCGTATTATCCATTGCAATACTTGGCGCAATTACCAAGGCCACAACCGACATTAATTTGAGTAGAATATTCAATGAAGGTCCAGAGGTGTCTTTAAAAGGATCTCCTACAGTATCACCAACAACCGCAGCTTTATGGGCATCTGTTCCTTTTCTTCCTTGCTCTTCAATCATTTTCTTTGCATTGTCCCAAGCTCCACCAGCGTTTGACTGGAAAATAGCCATCAGTACTCCGCAGGTAGTTACCCCCGCAAGCAGGCCACCAAGCATTTCAGCACCTCCAATAAAGCCAACAGCAACAGGGACTACAATAGCAAGAACACCCGGTAAAACCATTTCTTTAATCGATGCTGTAGTAGAAATCTCAACACATTTATCGTATTCAGCAACTCCATCCGCGGCGTCAAAAATAGCACGGTCTTCTTTTGTAGCTTTTGACATATCTGAATCGTATTTGATCATTACATCAAGGGCTGCTCTTAGGGCTGGAATATCTCTAAATTGACGGCGCACTTCTTCAATCATGGCCATGGCTGCTCTTCCAACAGCATTCATTGACAAGGCAGAAAATACAAATGGTAACATTCCACCAACTAATAGTCCTGCCATAATTTTAGGTTGTGACACATCGATAGCAATTACGCCAGCAGTTTTCATAAATGCAGCAAATAAGGCTAAAGCTGTTAATGCTGCAGAAGCGATAGCAAATCCTTTTCCAATGGCTGCTGTAGTATTTCCAACTGCATCCAATTTGTCTGTACGTTCACGAACTTCACTTGGTAATTCTGCCATTTCGGCTATCCCACCCGCGTTATCCGAAATGGGTCCATAAGCGTCAACCGCTAACTGGATTCCGGTATTGGCTAGCATTCCAACCGCTGCAATGGCAATTCCGTAAAGCCCTGCAAAATGGTGAGATACTAGAATTGCTGCTGCAATTAAAATAATTGGAATTGCTGTTGACATCATCCCTACGCCTAAACCGGCAATGATATTTGTTGCAGCTCCTGTTTCAGATTGCTTTACAATAGAGTTTACAGGTTTGCTTCCCGTTCCTGTATAATATTCTGTGACTTTCCCGACGGCTAATCCAGCTACAAGACCTGCAATGGTGGCATAAAAAACGCCCAAATAGCCTAAGGGTAAACCTTCTACCGTCTCAGGAATAAATCCTTTAATTATAAAAAATGATGCAATAAGCATTAAACCTGCTGAACCGAACTCACCAAAATTTAATGCAGCGTGAGGAGAACCTCCTTCTTTAACTCTTACAAAAAAGGTACCGATAATAGACATGACTATACCTACAGCAGCTAAAGCTAAAGGAAGGTAAACAGCACCTAAGCCATCAAATTCAGGAGTAATAATCAATGCTCCCAAGACCATGGTACCGATGATTGAACCTACGTAAGATTCAAAAAGATCTGCTCCCATTCCGGCAACATCTCCAACATTATCTCCAACATTATCTGCAATGGTTGCAGGGTTTAAAGGGTGATCTTCAGGAATCCCAGCTTCTACTTTACCAACAAGGTCAGCTCCAACATCCGCAGCTTTGGTATAGATACCTCCACCCACACGTGCAAATAATGCAATGGATGATGCTCCTAAAGAAAATCCAGAAAGTACATTGAGCACTTCTGAAATTTCCCAACCTTGACCGCTGTAAATGGCAAATAAGCCACTCAAGCCTAAAACACCTAATCCAACAACGCCTAATCCCATAACTGCTCCTCCAGCAAAGGCTACTTCTAGTGCTTTACCTAAAGAGGTTCTTGCCGCATTTGTAGTTCTCACATTTGCTTTAGTTGCTACTTTCATTCCAATAAATCCAGCAAGTGCCGAACAAATTGCTCCCACAATAAAGGATACCGCTACCATACCATTTGATCCAGTTTCTGCTTGTCCTTTAAAAAATAATAAGATTGCTACCGCAGCAACAAAAATGGATAATATTTTGTATTCAGCTTTTAAGAAAGACATTGCGCCGTCTGCTATATTTTTAGCAATCCGAGCCATTTTTTCGGTTCCTACCTCTTGTTTAGCTACCCAATTGTTTTTGAAAAAAACGAAAAGGAGTGCTAAAACTCCAAAAGCAGGCAAAAATTTAATGATTAATTCCATTATAATTAATTGTGATTAGTTTTTGATATATCGACGGTAAAAGTAGTAAAACAAAGCTGAATTCAAAACCTGACCGTTGATCTATTTGACAAGGAGTTGAATAGGCTTTGAAAACCCATGATATCGATTTATTTATAAAGTACTTTTTTAATTGATTTTACAACATCATCTGCACTGGGCAACCATTCTTTTAAAAGAACAGGAGAATAGGGTGCTGGTGTATCTGCTGTGTTAATTTTCTCAACTGGAGCGTCTAGGTAATCAAAAATTTCGCTTTGTACCTGATAGGTAATTTCTGTGGCGATATTTCCGAAAGGCCAAGACTCTTCAAGAATTACAAGACGATTTGTTTTTTTAACAGATTCAAAAATGGTCTGATAATCCAAAGGGCGTATCGTTCTCAAATCTATAACCTCACAGTCGATATTTTCTTCAGCAAGTAGTTCCGCGGCTTTAAGTGCTTCTTTTAAGATTTTTCCAAAAGAGACTAGGGTTACGTCTTTCCCTGCTCTTTTTATGTCTGCAACACCAATGGGGAGCGTATATTCTCCCTCAGGCACTTCTCCTTTATCTCCGTACATCTGTTCAGACTCCATAAAGATGACCGGATCGTTATCCCGTATTGCAGATTTTAAAAGTCCTTTAGCATCATAAGGATTAGAGGGCACAATAACTTTTAGCCCTGGACAGTTCGCATACCAACTCTCAAAGGCTTGAGAATGGGTCGCTGCTAATTGTCCTGCTGAACCTGTTGGACCTCTAAAGACTATGGGGCAAGGAAATTGCCCTCCAGACATTTGTCTAATTTTAGCTGCATTATTTATAATTTGATCAATGCCTACAAGTGCGAAATTGAAGGTCATGTACTCAATAATAGGTCTATTACCCGTCATCGTAGATCCTACTCCAACTCCTGAAAATCCAGCTTCTGAAATTGGTGTATCAATAACTCTTTTTTCTCCAAATTCGTCTAACATCCCCTTTGAGGCTTTGTAAGCACCATTATACTCTGCTACTTCTTCGCCCATCAGGTAGATTGACTCATCCCGTCGCATTTCTTCACTCATTGCCTCTGCTATGGCTTGTCTAAATTGTATGGTCTTCATTCGTTTCTTATCATTCAGCCACAAATTTAATCAATAATTATCTATTTACTTGACTCAATAAAGAAGGAAAATCAACGTTAGAACCAAATAGTCTCTAATTTTCTTTAAACGAGAGAAAATAATATAAATTTGTTCTAATGAAACTAATCCAAATGACAGTGAAAGGAATTTCCTATAGCGAAACGCAAACAGGAGCCTATGCTCTAATTTTAAGCGAGCGCCAGGGAGATAGAAAGTTGCCGGTCATTATAGGAGGTTTTGAAGCACAGTCTATTGCAATAGCGCTAGAACAAGAAGTAAAACCGAGCAGACCACTTACCCATGATCTTTTCAAAAGTTTTGGCGAACGGTTTGAAATTATTGTAAAACAAGTCATCATTCATAAACTAGTCGATGGTATTTTTTACGCCAGCCTCATTTGTGAACGAGATAAAATTGAGGAAATCATTGATTCGAGAACCTCAGATGCTATTGCACTTGCCCTCCGGTACAGTGCCCCTATTTATACCTATGATTCCATTTTGAAAAAAGCAGGTTTTACTGCTGCCGTTTCCTCTGGAGAAAAAAAATTATCCGAAGACAATTGGATTCAAAACTTTGTAACTGAGCAAAGTAAAAAAACAATCATTAAAGAAGACTTAAAAGAACTCTCTGTCAAAAAACTTAAAGATCTTTTAAGCACCTTAGTCCTTCAGGAAAACTACGAAAAAGCTGCCCGAGTTCGAGATGAACTTTCCAAAAGGAAAAAATAACACCCTTTGTTAATTTTTTTTGAATATTTTTTTTAAAGACTGACTTTCATTCTTGCAATTGCAACTATTTTTGAAAAATGTAACTCGCGCAGAACGAATGAAACAATATTTAGATTTATTACAGCACATCAACACACACGGTGTAGAAAAGACAGACCGTACTGGAACAGGAACCAAAAGTGTTTTTGGATATCAAATGCGATTTGACCTTTCCGAGGGTTTTCCCTTAGTAACCACTAAAAAAATTCATGTAAAATCCGTAATTCACGAATTACTTTGGTTTTTAAAAGGAACAACTAACATCAGCTACCTTCAAGAAAACGGTGTACGAATCTGGAATGAATGGGCAGATGAAAATGGAAACTTAGGCCCTGTTTACGGTCACCAGTGGCGAAACTGGAACAGTGAAGGTATCGATCAAATTCAAGGAGTAATTGACACCATAAAATCTAACCCAGATAGCAGAAGAATGCTTGTGTCTGCTTGGAATCCAAGTGTACTCCCAGATACTAGCGTTTCCTTTTCTGAAAATGTAAAAAACAATAAAGCAGCACTCCCACCTTGTCATGCCTTTTTTCAGTTTTATGTAGCAGACAATAAACTCTCTTGCCAGTTGTATCAGCGAAGTGCTGATGTTTTTTTAGGAGTACCCTTCAATATTGGCTCTTATGCACTTTTGACGATGATGGTTGCCCAAGTTTGTGGTTATGAAGCAGGTGATTTTGTTCACACCTTTGGCGATGTTCACATTTACTCTAACCACCAAGAGCAAATTAAGGAACAACTCTCAAGAACTCCAAAACCACTCCCTACTATGAAACTCAATCCAGAAATCAAAAATATTTTTGATTTTACTTATGAAGATTTAGAGCTTTTAGATTACGACCCACATCCCTTAATCAAGGGGAAGGTTGCTATTTAAACTCTTTCAGTGCTTTCACAAGGCTATTGAGATCCTCTTCTGTATTGTAAAAGTGGAAAGAAATACGAATTCCAGCACCTCTTTGAACAACTCTAATCTTTTTTTTCAGAAGGAAGTGAAACAAATTTTCACCTCCATCAATATTAAAAATCGAACTGTGACTGGTTCGCTCTGGGACCCAAGAGGGTAAAAATCCAAGTTCATTTAATTGCATTTTTGCTTTTTGACTTAGCTTAGATTTGAATTCAACAAGAGCCTGAAAGTCGTTTTTAATGAATTGATCAATTGCAAAATTCAAACTGGCCATTCCTAAAATATTAAAGTGACCTTGGAAAAATCGGTCGCTAATCTGTACTATACTCTGCGCTGTTCTTTCTTTAAAAGCCTTTGAGAATAAAACTATTCCGTTACCAAAACCTGCCAATAACCATTTGTATCCACTTGCTGCAACTACATCAAAAGGGGAGCGATCAAAGTGAAATTGATGGGCTCCTAAAAATTGTGTGCCGTCTCCTATTATAAGCAAATTGGGATATTCGATTTTCATTCGCTTTAAAAAATCTTGATCTATTAACAAACCCGTAGTGTACTGAACAATACTCAGGGCCAAAATCGCTACGGAGGTTGATTTTAATTTTTCTTCGATGAGCTCCTCTAAGTTAGGGCCCATAGGAATTGTTCCCACGCTGAAGTCAAACTCCTTGAAAGCATTTGATAATGAGGGATAGTCTTCTTCGATCAATAAAACGTTCATCCTCTTCGGTAAAAGAGAGAGCGCAACACGAATTCCTGAAGAGAAATTTGAAATCCCAAAACAACGATCCGCAGTTGATCCAAAAAACGAAGCAAAATTTTGATGCATTTTATCTAAATCTTTATAGGCTTGAATTTTATAGTGATCTCCTCCATTTAAAAGATAAGCTTCTTCGTGGGATCTTCTAAAATCAGCCAGCGGTGTTGACATCAAACCCACATAAGCAGTATTGAGGTAAGTGGTATTTGTTAATAACGGAAATTGCTCTTTAAACATAGGTTAGCAATAAAGTGTATTTTAGCTCAAAAATAATCTTTTTAGTAGGATGAATGAATTAGAATCTTCAAAAGAAATTACTTTAATTGCAGCCGCTTCTGAAAACAATGCCCTTGGAAAAGACAATCAACTGATTTGGCACCTCTCAGAAGACTTAAAACGTTTTAAAAGACTGACCCAAGGCCATGCCATTATCATGGGAAGAAAAACCTTTGAGTCCATGCCCAAAGCACTTCCCAACAGAAAAAATATCATTTTGACACGCAATAAAGAATACCAAGCGAAAGATGCCTGGGTAGCCCACGATGTTGAACATGCACTGCAGTTAGCTGGAGAAGATGCTCAGCCTTTCATTATTGGAGGAGGAGAAATCTACAGCTTGTTTCTCCCCATTGCCAATCGTATAGAATTAACTCGTGTATACCATACTTTTGAAGGGGACGCATTTTTCCCCGAAATCCCACTAGACCAATGGGAACTGACTGAAGAGGAAAAACACTATAGCGCTTTAGACCAGCCGTATGATTACTCCTATTTAACCTATATAAAAAAATAACGATGAACGCATTTGTATTTCCCGGACAAGGCGCCCAATTCCCAGGTATGGGAAAAGATCTTTTTGACAACAGTCCTGTTGCAAAGGAGCGTTTTAACCAAGCGAATGAAGTATTGGGTTTTAAGATTACCGAGATTATGTTTGGTGATGATATAGAAGCTTTAAAAGAAACCAAAGTTACCCAACCTGCAATATTTTTACACTCTACTATTCTGAGTGAAGTTATGGGTGATGGTTTCCATCCTGATATGGTTGCAGGACATTCTCTAGGAGAATTTTCAGCATTGGTTGCGGCAGGTGTTTTGGGTTTTGAAGAAGGACTTTCCTTAGTAAGCGAAAGAGCGCTGGCCATGCAGGCTGCATGCAATCTAGAACCCGGAACCATGGCAGCCATCTTAGGACTAGAAGACGAAAAGGTTGAATTTATCTGTAAATCAATTTCTGGAATAGTTATTCCAGCAAACTATAATTGCCCTGGACAATTAGTAATTTCAGGAGCTATAGAAGCCGTTGAAAATGCGTGCGAAGCCTTTAAAGAGGGTGGTGCTCGAAGGGCCTTATTACTTCCTGTGGGCGGAGCCTTTCATTCTCCCCTGATGGAACCTGCCAAAGAGCGATTGGCAAAAGCCATTGAAAACACCCATTTTAAAACACCGAGCTGTCCCGTTTATCAAAACGTGACTGCAAAAGGAACCGCTGATCCCGATGAAATCAAAAACAATCTAGTAGCTCAGTTAACAGCTCCAGTTCTATGGACGCAAAGCATTCAGCAAATGATTGCGGACGGTGCATCACATTTCACAGAAGTTGGTCCTGGTAAAGTACTTCAAGGTTTGGTTAAAAAAATTGACCGAACGATGGAAACAGCTTCCGGAAAATGACATTTAGTTTTTGTAAATCGTCCCGTTTTTCATGACAAAAGTCACATGGGTTAGCGTGGAGATATTCTCTTCAGCATTATCGTCCGTAGCAATGATGTCGGCTAGAAAGCCTTCTTTTAGTTGTCCCAACTGATCGGCTTGATCCAATAATTCTGCGTTGACATAAGTTGCTAAATGTAAGGCTTCAGTAACAGGCATACCTGCTTCGTTCATATAAATAAATTCTTTGGCGTTATCTCCATGTGGAAACACTCCAGCATCCGTTCCAAACGCTAAGGGAACACCAAATTCATATGCTTTTTTAAAGGTCTTTTGGATTTGAGCACCAATAGCGATCGCTTTTGGAACAATAATAGCGGGATAAGACCCCGGTATTTTCGCCTGCTCAGCAACAAACTTCCCTGCAGTTATTGTCGCTACCAAATAAGCTCTTTTAGCTTTCATTAATTCCATGGTGCGTTCTTCAATTAAGGTCCCGTGTTCAATTGTTTTTACTCCATTTGCTACGGCGCGATACATTCCTTCATCACCGTGAGCATGGGCAGCAACCTTGAAGCCGTAATCTGAAGCTGTTTGTGTTATAGCAGCTATTTCTTCTTCTGTAAACTGGGGGTTCTGACCGCTCTTTGCAACACTAAGCACTCCTCCAGTAGCCGTAATCTTGATCCAATCTGCTCCATTTTTATAACGCTGACGAATGGCTTTTCTAGCATCATCTACTGAATTTACAACACCTTCTTTTGGTCCTGGATCTCCTTCAATATCATCTCTAAATCCATTGGTTGGATCCGCATGACCACCGGTTGTTCCTATGGCTTTTCCTGCTGTAAAAATTCGAGGACCTGGGACTTTACCTTTGTTTATTGCATTGCGAAGTGAGATGTTAACACCACTACCCCCCATGTCTCGAACTGTAGTAAATCCAGCCAATAATGTACGGTTTGCAATTTCAGCAGCTTCAAATGCGGTATCAGCAGGATTGTTTTGAAATTCTTTTAAATATTTATCTTGACTGTATTCTCCCTCTATATGAACGTGCATATCAATAAAACCAGGATATACCGTTTTGGATTTTAAATCAACAAGCACAGCATTATCTTCAGCAGGATCATGATACCCTTTTTTGACTACTTTTATTTGATTGCCTTCAACAACAATAGTATGAGGCCCTAAAAATTTTCCTTTTTCAGAATCGAATACTTCACCACAATGCAAATAAGTAGTCTGTGCTATGAGTAGCGTAGCAAAAAGTGAAAAGATTAGTGTAAATACTGTTTTCATAAATAAATTGAATTAATTAAAAAATTCTAAAACCGCTGTTGCAATGTAATCAATTTGATCCGTTGACAATTCAGAATGCATGGGTAGTGAGATAACCTCTTTAACCAATTGATTGGTCACTGGAAAATCAGTTGAATCAAGCTGTGGATCAATATAGGCTTTTTGCGCATGAAGGGGTACAGGATAATACACACCACAAGGTATTTCACGTTTGTTTAGATAGTCCACTAAAGCGTCTCTATCTGCATCCAAAACACGCAAGGTATATTGATGAAAAACGTGGGAATCACAAGCGCCTATTCTAAAGGGTACAACAAGGTTTTTATGATGTTCAAAATGCGTGGTATAACGAATTGCTGCTTCCTTTCGTCTTTCGTTGTAAAAATCCAAATATTGCAATTTCACTTTTAATACTGCTGCTTGCAGCGCATCTAGTCTAGAGTTAACTCCTACCACATCGTGGTAATATCGTGTGTACATCCCATGGTTTACAATGCCACGAATAAAATGAGCTAGTTTATCATCATTCGTAAAAATTGCTCCTCCGTCGCCGTAAGCACCTAAGTTTTTTGAGGGAAAAAAGGAAGTTGCAGCAACATGGCCTAAAGTTCCTGTTTTTGCTTGTGTACCATCCGAAAAAGTATGAGTAGCCCCGATTCCTTGGGCGTTGTCTTCCACTACAAACAAGTGATGTTTTTTTGCTATTTCTAAAATAGCATCCATCGCAGCACATTGCCCAAAAAGATGTACAGGTATGATGGCTTTAGTTTTTGGGGTAATTGCCTTTTCAATCGCTACTGGGTCTATATTGAATGTTTGAGGATCAACATCCACTAACACCGGTTTTAATTTCAATAATGAAATCACCTCAACCGTTGCTGCAAAGGTAAAATCAGCTGTAATAACCTCATCACCTGGAGCCAACTTAAGTCCCATTAATGCAATCTGAAGCGCATCTGTTCCGTTGGCACAAGGAATTACATGCTTGACGTTTAAATACGATTCCAAATCAGACTGAAAAGATTGTACCATGGGCCCATTGATGAATGCAGAATGTTCAAAAACTTGTGCCATATTCTCTGCAACCTCTTGTTCAATAAAGTCATATTGACTTTTTAAATCCACCATTTGGATTTTTTTCATCTGATTTTTTTTACAAATTAACTAAATTATTAGAGATGTTTTCTCTAAACCAATGTTTCAAATCGTTTTGGAATTTCTACCAAAGCATTTCCTTTTAAAGGAGCAGGTTTATTCCAAGCATACCATTTTCTTTGTTTTGCAAAAAACATTCTGGCTATTTTAAAGAAAAAATCCCCTTCTTGAGGTTGATCCTTTTTTAAGGATTGGTACAGCTCAAATCGTCGCTCAAAATGTCCTTTCCAACCAGAGGAAAGCAACTGTTCGTTTTGTATATTTTCTTGGGCTTGAACCAAATCTACCAAGCCAAAATGAAACAGAAACAAATGAGGGTCTATGGTAAAATTCTTCCCTTTGATACGATGAAATCCAGAACCCCATTGCAGCGGTTTTAAGGCCACAACAGGTTTAGTATACCGATCCGAGACCTCAGCGTATGCCCTTTGCGATAGAAAAGGTTGCTTTAAATCAATAGCCGCTTCTTGTTCGGGATGTTGTCCTACATCCAATCCAAGGGCAGATAATGAACTGGATGAAAAGCCTTGGGATAAATACTCCGACAAACTAAGTTTAGTTGCGGGATCTAAAACAAGAAATTCATCGATATCCATTGCTAAAACAACTTCATACTTTTCAAATAAAGTTGCTGCATATTTTGAAATGTATTGGGCACGTTTTCGATCTCCTTTTGCTCGGCTGTATTCCACATGGGGAATTTGATAGCAGTTGATTTTTCTTGAGAGGACCGGAAGTTTCTGATCCATCCCGTCTATGAATAAATACAAATGTTCAAAACCAAACTGATTCCCATAATAAGCAATCCATTTGTCAGCAAAAAAAGTGTCATTACGAACCATTGAAATTACTGCTATTGGCTTTCTTTTTATCATTTTAATTTTAATTCAAGTACACGCTCCATTTTTTGAAAGACCTTATTCTGGTCGGATTGATTCGCTAAATCCAAACTTTGGACACAAACAAAAAGGAAGTAATCATCCTTTTCTGCGAGTTTAAACTTACGGTCCACATAATCATCTCCACGGTTGTGAGGTTGAACATAAATTGCTTGAGATTTCATTTTATTCTTGTTTCCTGACTGGATTTCCAGATGATTTGCCAAAGCAACTGTATTGAATTGAAAATAATTCCTGAAGCGAAAAGAAATATTATTTTCCAATATTTGGGGATGGGAATCAAAGTATTTTTTTAGGGTTTGTTTGTGAAGTGCCAAGGGGGTGTGACCAGATCTAAAATACCGCCATTGAAAACCCAATAGTTTGGCTGCATTCCATTGATTTACTTGAAAAGACGCTGAACGCTCTTTTGACTTTTTAGAAGAAAAAAGCCGATTGACTTTTTCTTTTAGTTGATCCCAAAGCAAGCGCTCTAAAGGAGGGAACCTCCACTTTCCTCTCAAGACCGGTTTGTTATTGACAAACCAATCTGTGGGAGATACCGGTCTCAAAAGAAAGATGTCATCATTAAAATATACAAATTGATCTGACAGTCCTTTAATTCTCCATAGCATGTTGCTGATGCAGATGCTATTAAACGTGGGTATATATTGTTTATAGCCTTCAAAAATCTCTGTGTGATCTACAATGCGGATATCGTTAAATCTTTCGGGAAAATGGGTTTTAACAGCTTGATCTATCTTGGGATCTTGTTGATCAGTTACGATAAATATTTTTCGTACAAAAGGAGCAAATTTTAAAATAGAAAGTACACAAAACTCTATTTCATTTAAGGAATGAAAACGAGTTTGTGCTGCTCCTGGATGAGATAAAGTCTGGTTGGGTTTGAGAAAACTCAACCTTTTTTGTTGAAGTATGGGGTCTGCACCGTCTACCCATGCAACCACAATGTCTATCGGATTTTGTGTAAGTTTTTCCACGTTTTGTTTTACCGGATAAAGATAATCATTTGTCATTGGGTTAAAATGATGAAAAACTTAGAATTAAAATTTAATAATTCAAGATAAAGGAATCGTATATTTGAGTGAAAAAAAATATCAAAACTCTTCAAATGAAAAAAATTTTTCTTTTCTTCCTTTTTTCAGGTATTACTCTCGCACAATCAACAGAAAAATTACCCAATATCATTTTAATGATTGGAGATGGGATGGGGCTTACCCAAATAAGTGCGGGGATGTACGCCAATAAAAACCAAACTAGCTTGGAAGGATTCCCCTATGTTGGACTTTCCAAAACCTATGCAGCCGATCAACTGGTAACAGATTCTGCAGCTAGTGGAACAGCTATGGCTTCGGGAGTTAAAACGTTAAATGGGGTTATTGGAATTGATTCCAAAAATATTTCTCAAGAAAGTATCTTAGAAATTTGCAATGAGCTTGGCTATACCACAGCTTTGCTAGCTACCTCCAGCATAGTTCACGCAACACCTGCTTCTTTTTATGCAAATATTTCTTCCAGAAGAATGTATGAAGACATTGCATTGCAACTCAGCGAACACGATGTAGATCTTTTTATTGGAGGCGGAGCGAAACATTTTACACAACGAAAGGATGGCAGAAATTTAATGGAAGAAATGACTGCTTATGAATTTGTTAGCAATATTAAAGAACTAGAGAAAAGTACGGCTCAAAAGATTGGTTATTTAACTTATGACGATGAACCTCCATCATTAATTGAAGGAAGAAAACCTACATTGAATAAATTAGCGGAAATCAGTTTGGGAAAAATGAATAATTCAAAGAAACCCTTTTTTATGATGATTGAGGGCTCTCAAATTGATTGGGGAGGTCATGCAAACAAAATGGAATATGTTGTTTCAGAATTCAAAGAATTTGACCAAACAATTCAAACTGTTTTAGAATTTGCAAAAGCAGATGGGAATACCCTTGTGATCGTAACAGCCGATCATGAAACTGGAGGTCTAAGCTTACTTGGAGGAAATATAAACAATGGAAAAGTTAAGGGTGAGTTCAATACCAAAGGACACTCGGCCGCTATGGTTCCTGTTTTTAGCTATGGACCTGGTTCTGAATATTTTTCAGGCATTTACGAAAACACTGCTATTTTTGACAAAATGCTCAAAACTATAAAGAGATAGTCATTTATTTTGTTCGTGCTTCAGCGACAATTACTTTTTCAAATTTGGCGTCGTCTTCAAGAACGTCATAGAAGGAACCCATAAATTCAATCATCGTTTGAAATTCTTTGGGATCTGAAAATTCGCTTTCAAATGATGCGACCATCTCCATCAATGCACCCTTTTTAGCTAAGAATTGCGTTCTAACTTCATCAAAATATTCTTGCTCCCGCTTAAATCCTCTGTATTTCCTGTCCTTTACAGAGTTAATTCCAAGAGTTGTATTTACAGTGGCATAACTCGGATTAACCCAGCCCGTCATATCAAAATCGTAAGGCAAAGGAATAATCTCTTTGTTTATATACAACAGCTTCCCGTTGTGCTGATATGCTACAGAAAAATCAGTATTCCCAAGCAAATATTGAAAAAAGGCATTTTGAACAGAGGTCATATGTTGCATTGCCATGGGGTGAATAAAACGTTCCATCACTTTACCTTCATGACGTTTCGCTACCCTTTTGTCATCTTCTATTAAAAATCCTTTTAACTGAAACGTTTTAGTCTTATTTCCCTTAGGCTCAGTAAACTCAATATTCACCATTCTCGTTTTAAAGTGGAAAGGAGAAATTTTTTCATAAATCTTGTACGCGATAAATTCTTGTATCACATTATCGTTTTTCTCACTCTCTATTTTACAAGGAAGAACTAATTTCATTGTTTTGTTTCCATCGAACAAGGTTCCCGCATATTGCTTCTTCTTTATTTTCATCTTAACGGGAGGGAAGTAGCACTGGTTTCTTCTAAAGTTTCCTCTAGCTCTTAAGTTAACTTCAATTTCAGACCATTTTTCTTCATGCAAATAAGCCATGGAAGTAATGATGAAAGTTGAATCATTGGTGTCTTTATTTAACTCTTTATTGGAGTACCCTATTTTTAGTTCGAGCGGATCTTGGTTGCTGTACAATTGATCTGACTTTAACTCGATTTGTGCGTTAAGAGTTGCACAAAATAATGAAATGATTATGGAGAAGGTTTGCTTATTCATATTATAGTTAATAAATTCACTCAAATATAATAAATGTTTCTTTATGTCTAGATACCTAAGTATTATCAACTTTCGCACCTTGATTACACTTATTCTTTCGCTACTAGTCCCCTTTGTTGCTTATCAATTTAGAGTGGTTTACAATATCGATTTAACCCTTATGAGTATTGCCATTATTTTCCCTTTGGTTTTTACTATTCGCGGAGCATTTAGAAGAAGAGAAAAAGCACTAGAACATTTGAGTTTGTATAGAGCAAGTCTGAAAACAATTGATAATTTTATCCAATTTTCACCAAAGATAGATGAGCAATGTAAGAACGAAGGAAATAAAAAAATTACTGAACTGAACAATGCATTATACAATCACCTAACAACTAAAATTGAGGACCCTTCAGAATTTGATAATGCCTACGAAGGCTTTTTGGACTTCATTAGAGCAAATAGCGATAAAATTACAGGAGGAACAAGAGAAAAAATCTTCCGCTTTTTAAAAGATGTATTGGACAGTGCTGACAATTTAATTGCCATCCACTCTCACCGAACACCAATTAGTTTAAAGGCTTACTGTCTCATCTTTATCTATATTTTTCCTGTTATCTATACTCCTACGATTATTAATAAAATTGGAATTGATAATCCGAGCTGGCTTACTTATTTTATTGTAATTCTCAGCGAGTTTATCCTTATTTCGCTTTACAATATTCAAGATCAAATGGAACATCCTTTTGACGATGACGGCTTGGATGACATTAAACTCAAGTTATTCAGTATCAAAAGAAAGTGATTTTTCAATACCTATTGAAAATTGTACCTTGATCATTTTTAGGGAACTCTTGGATTCTTAAAAACCCATCTTCCTCCCCTTATTTAAATTCATCCAAATATGAAAAACTTATTTCTTACAGCTGCTTTGGTTGGAATTATGGCGTGTAACAATGCTACTCCAAAACAAGAACTCAATTCATTGATAGAAACCTACCAGGAATATCAAAAAGAAAATGACACAGAGCATCCTCTTGGAGACTACAGAGAAGCTGCATTTGAAAAACGAGCCTCTTTCTGCGATTCACTATTAAAGAAACTCCGCACAATTAACCCCAATTCTTTTGATGAGGATCATGAAACCTCATTCAAGCTCCTTGAATTTGTATTGAATGAAGTCGTAACTAAATACAAATTCAAAACCCATTGGAATCCCATTCTTTCCGATGCAGGATTTCATTCAAGTCTGACGTACCGAGTCAGACCCATCACGAGTAAAAAAGGAGCGTTGAGTTATCTGAAAAAATTAAAAGCAATCCCTTTATACATCGAACAACAAACCGAACTCATCCGAAAAGGCCTTGAAGCTGAAATGGGTCAGCCTTTGGTTATTTTTAAAGGCTACGAATCGACTTACGAACAATACATCACGGCTACGGCTGAGGAAAATTTTTACTACAGTCCTTTTTTAAGTCTTCCAACACCGCTTTCTAAAGAAGAAAAAGACTCCCTCCAAAAAGCAGCAAAAGAAGTTGTTTTGAAACAAGTTATACCCAGTTTCCAAGCTGTTAAAACATTTTTCGAAGAGGACTATTATCCCAACACCAGAAAATCCATCGGTGTTTCTGAAACACCTAACGGGAGAGCCTATTACCAAAGTCGAATTAATTATTACACCACCCTAAATTTAAGCGCTGAAGAAATTCACCAAAAAGGCATTACTGAAATTGTTAGGATTAAAAAACAAATGGAAGCAATTGTTCAAAAAGTTAATTTTAAAGGAACACTTCAAGAGTTTATCGCATTCCTCCGAACCGATCCTCAATTTTATGCAAAGACACCAGAAGAGCTTCTCAAACACGCTCGAAACATCGCCAAAAAACTAGACGAACAACTGCCCCGTTATTTTAAAACCTTACCCAGAAAGCCCTATGGAGTTGCTCCTGTACCTGATGCCATTGCTCCAAAATATACTGGTGGGCGTTATGTAGGTACCTCTCCAGAAAGTACTGATCCGGGATACTATTGGGTCAATACGCACAACCTGCCAAGCAGACCCCTTTACGCCATTCCCTCACTTACAGCTCACGAAGCGGTTCCTGGACATCATTTGCAAGGCGCGTTAAATCAAGAACTCCCTGAGAGCATTCCTCAATTTAGAAGAAACTTATACCTCTCAGCTTATGGAGAAGGTTGGGGACTCTACACCGAATTTTTAGCAAACGAAATGGGGATCTATACCACTCCCTACGAACATTTTGGAAAATTAACCTATGAAATGTGGCGTGCCTGTCGATTAGTTGTAGATACGGGCATTCATGTTTTTGGATGGTCGAGACAACAGGCAGTTGATTTTATGGCCGAAAATACAGCCCTATCGCTTCATGAAGTCAATACTGAAGTTGATCGTTATATCTCCTGGCCAGGACAGGCGCTATCTTATAAGATTGGAGAACTTAAAATTCGCGAATTAAGAACCATAGCGGAAAATGAATTGAGCAGCGAATTCGATATTCGTGAATTTCACGAGCAAATTCTTGAAAAAGGAACACTTACATTACCTTTATTAGAATCGAGAATTTTAAACTATATCAAAAAAAACAAGTCTAAATAGATTATTAAGAAAGTGTAACCGTCTGCTAATCAATTAAACCCATCTGAAAATTTTCATACAGTATCCGCCTATACAATGGATTTTTCATTATATTTAATATTGCATTTAAGATTAACTAAAACAAAATCAAATGGCACAATTTCATCTCAATGTCAACGGAAAAACTCTTGAAGTTAATGTTGATCCTACTACCCCTATTCTTTGGGTGCTTCGTGATCATTTAAATCTTGTGGGCACAAAGTACGGGTGTGGGATTGCACAATGTGGTGCTTGCACTGTCCACCTAAATGGTATTGCAGTTCGCTCTTGCCAACTACCCGTCTCTTCCGTAGGAAATAATAAGCTAACTACTATCGAAGGCTTATCTGAAAATGGTGATCATCCAGTACAAAAAGCATGGCTAGAACATGATGTTCCTCAATGCGGTTATTGTCAATCTGGACAAATCATGAGTGCTTCAGCACTATTAGAAGCCAATGCAAATCCTTCAGATGAAGAAATTGAATCTGCTATGCATGGGAACATTTGCAGATGCGGAACCTACACGCGTATCAAAGCAGCCATCAAAACTGCTGCTAATTCTTAAAAAAATAATTATGAAAACAATAAAAACATCAATCGGAAGACGCTCTTTCATTAAGAGAAGTACCCTTGCTAGTGGCGGAATCATGCTGAGTTTTAACTGGCTTACCTCGTGCGACATGACAGCAAGTCAAGTTAAGGCGTTACCCAAAGAATGGTTTAAAATTAATGGGTTTTTAAAAATAGGTGAAAACGGATTAGTCACCATAATGTCTCCCAACCCCGAAATTGGACAGAATGTAAAAACATCAATGCCCATGCTAGTAGCTGAGGAATTGGACGTGGATTGGAATGATGTTATAGTAGAACAAGCACCTCTAAATACGAGTGTTTTCAAAAGACAACTAGCTGGCGGTAGTCAATCTATAAGGCAAGGCTGGAATAGTCTAAGAATGGCCGGTGCAACCGCACGAGCCATGTTGATTCAAGCTGCTGCTCAAACCTGGGGGGTAGATGCAAATGAAATTACAACAAGTGAAGGTCAGCTAATCCATGAAGCTTCTGGTAAAAAATCAGGCTTTGGACCTATGGCTTCATTAGCAGCAGAAATGGAAATTCCTGAAGAAGTGCCTTTAAAAGAACTTTCTGATTTTAAAATTATTGGAACCTCAAGAAAGAATGTTGACGGAACAAAAATAGTCACTGGTGAACCCCTTTTCGGCTTGGATTATTCTACAGAAAATATGCTGATCGCCATGATTGTTCATCCGCCTGCCTTTGGAATGCAACTTAAATCAATAGATGATAGCCAAGCAGCAAATATGCCAGGCATCAAAAAGGTATTTACCATAAAAACCCATCTCGGAGACTACGGGCTAGGTGCTTTTGACAATGACGCTTTTAACGACGTTGCTGTAGTGGTAGGTAATTCTACTTGGGAAGTTATGAAAGCTAAAGAAGCTTTAAAAGCCGAATGGGAATTAGCTCCAGCAAAAAAAGAAGAACTCAACTTTTTTGGACGAACCACTACAGTAGAAACTCCTGCTGGATTAGAAAGCAGTGCGGATCACCGAATGGTATTCGAAAAAATGGCAAAGAAAAAAGGAAAAGTAGTTCGTAAAGATGGAAATCCAGATGCGATGTTCAGTAAGGCTGCTAAAATTATTGAACGTACTTATACCTGTCCCTTTTTAGCCCACAACACAATGGAACCCATGAACTTCTATGCCGATGTAACAGATGAACGCGCCAACCTTGTTGGACCTATTCAGACTCCTGAAATCATGGAAGGAAGTGTTTCCAAACGACTGGGTATGGATAAAGAAAAAATTGATATCCAAATGACTCGAATGGGTGGTGGTTTTGGAAGACGCCTATACGGACACTTTATGACAGAAGCGGCTGTTATTTCTAAAGAAATGGGACAACCTGTAAAACTGATCTATTCAAGAGAAGATGACATGACTCAAGGAACTTATCGACCAGCCTATCATGCACTTTATAGAGCCGCACTGGATGAAGACAATAATCTTATAGCCTTTCATGTAAAAACTGGTGGAATCCCTGAAAGTCCTCTTGCCGCAAATCGTTTCCCAGCAGGCGCACTAGAGCATTATATGGCAGAGGAATGGACTGAAAAAAGTAATATTACTGTGGGTGCCTTTAGAGCTCCACGTTCTAATTTTATCGCAGGAGCCGAACAAGCCTTCCTAGATGAAGTAGCTGAAGCCATGGGTAAAGATCCGATTGATTTTAGATTAGAATTACTAGACCGAGCAGAGAAAAATCCTGTAGGTGAAAACAACGATTATGAGGCCTCCCGTTACGCAGGTGTATTGAAACTCGTTAAAGAAAAATCAAATTGGACGGGAGCTGATTCAGGAGTTTCTCGTGGAACAGCAGCTTATTTCTGTCACAACTCCTATGTTGCCAATGTATTGGATTTGGAAATACAAAATGGAAATCCAGTAGTTAAAAAGGTTTATTGTGCGATTGATTGTGGAATCGTTGTCAATCCAGTTGCAGCCACCAACCTTGCAGAAGGTGGAGTCGTTGATGGAATTGGTCATGCAATGTATAGTGCCATGACTTTTAAAGACGGGATGCCTGAACAAAATAATTTTGACAAGTACCGACTCATTCGTCATGGTGAAGCTCCCAAGGAAATTGAAGTGCATTTTGTTGATAATCACATTGATCCTACAGGCTTGGGTGAACCTCCATTTCCACCCATTATGGGAGCAATGGCAAATGCCCTTTACAAAGCAACGGGCGTACGACATTACAATCAACCCTTTATCACTGACAAACCCTTAGCAGGATAAATAATCTTTTATCTTGGAAACTATAAACAGGAATTTACTTCAGTTTTGAGTAAATTCCTGTTTTATTTATTCAATTCATGATCGCAGTAGAAGAAGCACTTGCTTTGGTTTTAAAAAATAGTTTTCCATTAACAGAAACGGAAACTCTACCTCTCAAGCAGTGTTTGAATAAAAGTTTGGCGAATTCTATCAAAGCACCCATTGATCTACCTCGCTTTCGACTCTCTTCTATGGATGGCTATGCACTGTGTTTGCATGATTCTGACGATTATTCAATTATATCTGAAATTAAAGCTGGTGATGATTCAAATCCTAAGCTTCAGCCTGGTCAGTGTGTGCGAATTTTCACAGGTGCCGTAGTGCCCGATACAGCAAATGCGGTAATCATGCAAGAAAAAACAGTTCGCAAGGAACAACAACTTACCGTCGAAACTTCAATTAAACAGGGGCAAAATATTCGGTCTGTTGGGTCACAAGTTCAAAAAGGAGATGTTCCACTTGAAAAAGGACAGGTCCTCCAAGCCTCTGGTTTGGCTTTTTTACAAAGCTTAGGCATTAAGGAGGTAGAAGTAGTTAGATCGCCAAACGTAACTTTAATCCTTACAGGAAATGAGCTTATTGCTCCTACAGAACCCCTCACAAGAGGCAAAATATACGAAAGTAATAGCATATTACTAAGTTCAGCCTTGAATCAACAAGGAATAGAAACTCAACTGATTTCTTTTGCTGAGGACAGCCTAAAAGCGACCATTGATTCTCTCAAAAGTGCATTTTCGAAAGCAGATGTGGTATTGGTTTCTGGGGGTATATCCGTCGGAGATTACGATTTTGTCAAACAAGCTTTAGAAGAGCTTGAAGTAGAAGAAATTTTTTATAAGGTGAGGCAACGCCCAGGTAAACCCTTATACTTTGGAAGAAAAGGTTCAAAATATATTTTTGCACTACCGGGAAATCCCGCCTCTACACTCAG
The DNA here is from genome assembly GCA_965656215.1 of Flavobacteriaceae bacterium. GTDB lineage: Bacteria > Bacteroidota > Bacteroidia > Flavobacteriales > Flavobacteriaceae > MS024-2A. Next base: position 4,797 of record CBFHJD010000019.1, on the reverse strand, counting down.
CTGTTTTTATGTTTATGTCTTGCCCCTGATTGTCCGATTAAAAGGAAGTAATAGTGAGGGACTGATTCGCATTTCTATTCCTCTTGCACACGATTTTAGCGCTGATGAACCCCGAGCACTCTTTTTAAAAGCAACAGTCCAAAATCAAACTGTAAGTATTTTGGATCAGCAGCACTCCTCTACATTGGTCAGTTTTGCCAAAGCCAATGCGCTGGTGTATATTCCAGAGCAAGGAATTAAATTGAAAAAAGGAGCCTTGGTAGAAACTTTACTTTTACCCAATACGATTTTGACCTAAACAAATAACCATGACAGGAGAGTCCTATTTGTTTTATACACTTATCCCTTTGGTCGCATTTTTTTACGCCAGTGTGGGACACGGCGGTGCCAGTGGATATTTGGCATTGATGGCCCTTTTTTCTTTTCCAAATGACATGATGAAACAAACCGCACTATTGCTCAATTTATTTGTCGCTGGGATTGCATTCTTTCAATATTACAAAGCAGGACATTTTAACAAACGACTCTTTTTGTTTTTTGCTTTAGGGTCGGTCCCTGCTTCATTTATAGGGGGGCTGTGGTCATTGGATCCCTGGTTATATAAAAAAATTCTGGGGTTTATTTTATTCTTTGCCATCGCAAGGATGCTTTTTAAAAAAGAGACTACTGACCAGCACATAAAAAAAATCCCCGTGGTAGTTGCTTTACTGATCGGTATTGTGATTGGCTTTTTTTCGGGCTTGATTGGTATGGGTGGTGGAATCATACTCACCCCTGTAATATTGCTCTTTCATTGGGGAAAAATGAAAGAGGCCGCGGCAGTATCGGCTTTATTTATTTGGGTCAACTCAGCCTCGGGACTTTTAGGTCAGTTCAGCAGTGGCGTTACTCTCAGTGCCAATTCTTTTATATTGGTGATCCTCGCATTGGTTGGAGGACTACTTGGGAGCTTCCTCGGGAGCCAGCGATTAAATAACAGGCGATTGGAATATTTTTTAGCGTTGGTATTGACCTCAGCGGGAATTAAGCTTATCTTGTTTTAATATGGAAATTAGACTGCGGTATTTCGGACAATTACAAGAGGCAACTGGGAAAAGCGAAGAGGTTTTAAAAGAGCCATTTGATACCATCGGTAGTCTTCGAAATTTTTTGATACAACGGTATCCTCAGTTAAAAAACCGGAATTTTAAAATTGCCCAAGACAATAAGATTGATATGGATTCCAGTCCATTAAACGGGAGTCTCGTTGATTTATTACCCCCTTTCTCAGGAGGATGATTATGGAAAGTCGTTATCAAAGACATATACAACTCAATGAGGTCGGTTCACTAGGTCAAGAGAAAATAAAACAAGCCAAAGTACTGGTTATTGGTGTGGGAGGTTTGGGATGCCCCGCACTACAATACCTTGCAGCAGCAGGTCTAGGCACGCTAGGAATGATGGATCCTGACCTTGTTTCACTTTCCAACCTACAACGTCAAATACTTTTCAATGAAAATGATTTGGGGAAAAATAAAGCCCTAAGTGCAGAAAAACATTTACAAAAATTGAATTCAGAGATACAAATACAGGCTTTCCCTTTTGCATTGACCCATGAAAACGCTGAGGAATTTATATCTGAATTTGACATTGTAATAGACGGTACAGACAACTTCTACACTCGTTATTTGATTAGTGATCAGTGTATTTTGCAGGATAAGGTCATGGTTTACGGAGCATTGTACAAATTTGAAGGGCAAGTTTCTGTTTTCAATTACCAGGGCGGTCCGAGTTACCGCTGCCTATTCCCCACTCCACCAACTAGTGAAGAAATTCCAAATTGTAACGAAATTGGCGTGTTCGGAGTAGTTCCTGGTATAATAGGGGTGTATCAAGCCACAGAAACAATCAAGATCATTTTAGGGCTTGGTAATATCCTCAGCAGTAAACTACTCTTTGTCAATCTATTGAATCATCAGAATACGGTCTTAGACTTTGATAAAAATCAAAGAGAAATTGATCACATAAAACGACAAGGAAAGGCAATCCCAATCGAAAATCAAGACTGCTTACTAGATTTTGAAGTATCTTTAGAGCAGCTTTCAGCAAAGGAGAAAATAAAGTGGATCGATGTTAGGGAACAAGATGAATTGCCACGTTTGAATTATTTAAACCCTTTAAGTCCAAATGTTTCCGTAGACGTATTGATGGAAAGTAAGCAAAAAATAATTGCTTTTTGTCAAACAGGAACCAGGAGTAAAGTCTTTGTAGAGAAAATGAAAAGGAAAGGAATTAAAAATTGTTATAGCCTTAAAGAGGGGGCAAAACAACTTCAAGAATGGGCGAAAAAACGATAGACTATAATGGAACGTAAAATCAAAAATATATTTGTTGAAGGAGCTATTGCTCCATCAAAAATTGGTGAATCAATAGGGCATCACCAATCCAAAACCAAAATTGGAGCCCATAATATTTTTTTAGGTCAAGTCAGAGCCGATGAAATTGGAGGGAAAAAAGTAAACGCCATTGAATATACCGCACAAAAAGAAATTGCCAATCAGGTTTGCCATGAAATTCGGGAAGCTGCGTTCTCAAAATACGACCTCAGTTGTATGCACATTTATCACAGTCTTGGGGTGGTAAAAACCGGGGAAATTTGCTTTTTTGTTTTTGTATCGAGCCCACATCGCGGTCCTGTTTTTGACAGTTTAAGTGAAATCGTGAATGAAATTAAGGACAAGCTTCCCATTTTTGGAAAAGAGCTGTTTGAAGACCAATCCCATCAATGGAAAATTAATCAATAGTCATGGTTGATATTACACATAAAAAAAACACCCTTCGCATTGCAACCGCAGAGGCCCTGCTTATTGTAAGTAAAGAAACAACGATTAAAGCCATTCAAAACAAAACTGTTCCCAAAGGCGATGTTTTTGAAATGAGTCGTGCAGCTGGATTATTGGGGGTTAAAAAAACACCTGAATTATTGCCAGACTGCCATCCCTTACCCATTGAATATGCCGGGTTTGAATTTGAAATCAACGGTTTGGAAATCAAAATTTCTTGTACGCTAAAAACCATCTATAAAACAGGTGTAGAGGTGGAGGCCATGCATGGCGCGAGTATCGTTGCGCTAAATATGTATGACATGCTGAAGCCGCTTGACAAAGGCATTGAAATAGGTACGATCAGACTGGTTTCTAAGCATGGCGGTAAAAGTGATCGACACCAAGTAAAAGCAAGTATCAGTAGTGCTGTTACCGTCTGTTCTGATACCGTTTCAAAAAAAGAAAAAGAGGACAAAGCCGGAAAAGAGGTAATTAAAACTATAGAAAACTGGGGTGTAAGCGTTTCAGATTATAGTGTCATTCCAGATGACATTGAACAAATTCAAGCCCAACTCAAAAAACATATAGATGCGAAAACAGCCCTGATTCTTTTTGTAGGTGGAACAGGACTTTCGCCCAGAGATCAAACTCCGGAGGCCATTGCTCCTTTACTGGAAAAACGTATCCCTGGTTTGGAAGAAGCCATTCGGAAATACGGGCAAGACCGAACGTCGTATGCTGCATTATCCAGAAGTGTTGTCGGGATGATAGGAACTAGTTTAGTCATGGCTTTACCTGGGTCAACCAAAGGAGCTATAGAATCTCTAAACGCTGTTTTCCCTGAAGCCTTTCATCTTTTCGATATTATCAAAGGAGCACAACACTAAGCATGGATAGCCAAAACGCTCCCTTAACAGATTCCTTTAAGAGGCATCATAACTACCTCAGGATATCACTAACCGAAAGGTGTAATTTACGTTGTTCCTATTGCATGCCCGTAGATGGAGTTCAACTAAGTCCAGCGGGACATCTAATGAACGCAGATGAAATTTTTAGTATTGCACAAACTTTTGTCAAGTTTGGAGTAACTAAAATTCGTCTTACGGGTGGGGAACCTTTGGTAAGAAAAGATTTCCCAAAAATTCTCGAATTGCTTTCCACTTTAAATGTAGAACTCTCCCTAACCAGCAACGCCGTTTCCATTGACCGACATATTGAGCAATTAAGAAAAGCTGGCGTAAAAACTGTAAATATCAGTTTGGATACCCTAAATGCAGAACGCTTTCACGATATCACCTTTAGAAATTATTTTGACCGTGTGTATCAAAATATTTTAAAATTGATTGCCGAAGGATTTAAAGTCAAAATCAATGCAGTACTCATGCGTGGGGTAAACGAAGATGAAATTCTTGATTTTATAGCCTTTACGAAAGCTCAACCTGTTGCGTTTCGATTTATCGAATTCATGCCTTTTGACGGCAACCAGTGGAAGCGTGAAAAAACAGTTTCTTATCAAGAAATTATGGAAAAAGTCCAAAGTGCGTATTCGCCTGAGCAAATTATTCGACTTAAAGACGCCCTAAATGACACCGCAAAGAACTACGCTATCCAAGGGCATCAAGGTACATTTGCCATTATAAGTACGGTTACCAATCCCTTTTGCGATCAATGCAATCGAATACGGCTCACTGCCAATGGCCAATTAAAGAATTGTTTGTTTTCTCAAAAAGAAAATGATTTACTTACTGCTTTAAGAAATAAAGAAGATTTAGAACCCATCATACGTCAAAACCTCGCCGTAAAGTTTGCTGTTCGTTCGGGTATGGAAGGTCCAGAACATTTCAATGACCCCAAACAACACCAGCAAAATCGAAGTATGATTACTATTGGGGGCTAAATTCTTTAACCAGCTTTTGATAAACCTCTGGAGTATCCATATCAATCAAGGTATGCCCTGCCTTAATTGCAATTGTATTTACCGTATTTTTTTTTA
>CBFHJD010000018.1:0-40715 GCA_965656215.1 Flavobacteriaceae bacterium | reverse complement strand
AAAGATTTTAATGAAAAAGGTGAATTGGTTTACCAAATTATTGATACAACAGTAGGAAGAGTTCTCTTTAACGAGGTTGTTCCAGAGGCTGCAGGATATTTTAATGTGGTATTGACCAAGAAAAACCTGCGTGAAATCATTGGAGATATTCTCAAAGTTACTAGTGTACCTGAAACTGCTGAGTTTTTAGATAAAATCAAAGACATGGGATACGGATTTGCCTTCAAAGGTGGATTGTCATTCAGTCTTGGAGATATTATCATCCCACCAGAAAAAACAACCATGATTGACGAAGCCAATAGTCAAGTAGACGGAGTTATTGGCAACTACAACATGGGATTGATCACCAACAACGAGCGTTACAATCAAGTAATTGACATTTGGACTTCTACCAATGCTAAATTGACAGAGTTGGCCATGAAGCGAATTAGTGAAGATCAGCAAGGATTTAATTCAGTATTCATGATGTTGGATTCTGGAGCCCGAGGGTCTAAAGAACAGATTCGTCAGTTGACCGGAATGCGTGGTTTGATGGCTAAGCCTAAAAAATCAAATGTAGGTGGAGGAGAAATTATTGAAAACCCTATTCTTTCAAACTTTAAAGAAGGACTTTCTATTCTTGAATACTTTATTTCAACCCACGGTGCTCGAAAAGGACTGGCAGATACCGCTTTAAAAACGGCTGATGCAGGATACCTTACTCGACGTTTACACGATGTCTCACAGGATGTTATTGTCAATATCGAAGATTGTGAAACACTTCGTGGAGTTGAGGTTAAACCACTTAAGAAAAACGAAGAAGTAGTTGAAACACTAGGAGAACGTATCCTTGGACGTGTCACACTTCAAGATGTTGTTGATCCTAGGTCTAACGAAGTAATCGTTGAGGCCGGTCACGAGATCAAAGACGAACAAGTAGCTTTAATTGAAGCAGCACCGATAGAATCTGTTGAAGTACGTTCACCATTGACCTGTGCCGCCCAATACGGAATTTGCGCAAAATGTTACGGTAGAAACCTCGCCACTGGTAAAATGGTGCAGCGTGGGGAAGCTGTTGGTGTAATTGCTGCTCAGTCTATTGGAGAGCCAGGTACACAGTTAACCTTGAGAACCTTCCACGTAGGTGGGGTAGCAGGAAATATCTCGGAAGAGAATAAATTGATTGCTAAGTTTGATGGTGTTGCTGAAATCGAAGATTTAAAAACTGTTCAAGGGAAAGATGCTGACGGCCAGGATGCTGAAATTGTCATCTCTAGAACTTCTGAAATCAAAATTTTAGACAGTAAAACCAAAAGTGTTCTAAGTACCAATAACATACCTTACGGTTCATCACTTCATGTTAAAAATGGAGCCAAAATCAAAAAGGATACTACGATCTGTAAATGGGATCCGTTTAACGGGGTAATCGTTTCAGAATTCACAGGTAAAATTGTATTTGAAAACATCGAGCAAGGATTGACCTATCAAGTAGAAATTGATGAACAAACTGGATTCCAAGAAAAAGTAATTTCTGAATCGAGAAATAAAAAGTTGATTCCAACATTATCCATCGCTGATAAAAAAGGGAACATCTTACGTTCATACAACCTCCCTGTAGGAGCACACCTTATCGTAAATGAAGGTGATCAAATTGAGGAAGGAAAAGTCTTGGTTAAAATTCCACGTAAGTCTGCAAAATCTGGAGATATTACTGGAGGTTTACCACGAGTAACCGAATTGTTTGAGGCACGTAATCCATCAAATCCGGCGGTTGTTTCTGAAATTGACGGAGTGGTATCTTTTGGAAAAATCAAAAGAGGAAATCGCGAAATCATTGTTGAGTCTAAGTTTGGAGACATCAAAAAATATTTGGTGAAATTATCGAATCAAATTCTTGTTCAAGAAAACGACTTTGTAAAAGCTGGAATGCAGCTATCTGATGGTTCTATTACACCAGCGGATATACTGAAAATTAAAGGACCTTCTGCTGTTCAACAGTATTTGGTAAATGAAATTCAGGAAGTATACCGATTACAAGGGGTGAAAATTAACGACAAACACTTTGAAGTGGTTGTTCGCCAGATGATGCGTAAAGTGCGTATTATGGATCCGGGAGATTCTATTTTCTTAGAAAATCAATTGGTATTCCGTTACGACTTTATCCAAGAAAACGACGGACTCTTCGGAATGAAAATTGTGGAAGAAGTTGGAGCTTCTGAAAACCTAAAACAAGGTCAGGTGATTTCCTCACGTCAGTTGCGTGATGAAAACTCCTTATTGACCAGAGAAGATAAGCAATTGGTAGTAGCACGAGATGCTGCCCCATCCACTGCAACCCCAGAATTGCAAGGAATCACCCGTGCCTCTTTACAGACCAAGTCCTTTATCTCAGCGGCTTCCTTCCAGGAAACCACTAAGGTATTGAATGAGGCTGCGGTAAGCGGAAAAGTGGACTTCCTTGAAGGATTGAAAGAGAACGTTATTGTAGGACACAAAATCCCTGCAGGTACAGGATTGAGAACTTATAATGACATCATTGTAGGTTCAAAAGAAGAGTACAAAAGTCTCTTGATTGATAAAGAAGAAGAAATTAGTTTCTAACTCATGAGTGATAAAAAAGCCCCTAAAGAAAAGCAATTGAATATTGCAATCGACGAAAATATTGCAGATGGGATTTATTCCAATCTAGCAATCATTAACCACTCCACGTCGGAGTTTATCGTCGATTTCATTACTGTTATGCCCGGTGCGCCTAAAGCACGTGTTAAGTCCAGAGTGATCTTGACGCCAGAACACGCCAAGCGCTTTCAAAAGGCATTGGCTGAGAATATTCAACGCTTTGAAAATGTCAACGGGATAATTGAAACTAATGAACCGCCTCCCATTCCATTAAATTTTGGTCCTACGGGAGAAGCTTAACATCAACACCCTCAACGAAAGTTGGGGGTTTTTTTATGGGTGGGTGTTGGAGGCAAAGCATAATGGACTCCAATCTCCCATCAATACTGTGGCAAATTCATTTAGGGTCGCTTGGGTTGGGCGGTTGCTTTAATTTGAATGAGTATAAATGGTTTAGCCGTTCCTCTCAAAACTTTATTTCGCAGACCTTCCAATTCTACAACTTCAGCCAATGAGCTTTTAATTTTTGAAAGAAATTTTATAACCCCTCCTACCCAAACACATCAAAAGCCAAAGCAGTTTTGATCTTGAAGAGTTGTCTGTCTATGTTTTGTAGCCGTAGGTTTTCATGAATTGAATAATGAATTAGAATTCTCGTATCTTCAAATATAAATCAAAAGTAGGAGTAGGAAAAGCCCTAAAACTCTGAGGTAAAGTGGAAGTTTAGGCTTTTATATTGGTCTTGTGCCATTTGGAGGGAAAAGGCAGAGTCGGCTAAAAAGACCAATTGACCGCTTTTGTCCAGCGCTAAAAACTTTTGCTTGATTCTTTTAAACTCTTTAAAGTCCTCACTTTTTTCGTCACCTTCCATCCAACACGCTTTGTGTACATTGAGGTTGTCATAGGTACATTTGGCTCCGTATTCGTGTAGGAGTCTGTATTGAATGACTTCAAATTGTAAGGCACCTACGGTACCAATAACTTTCCGTCCGTTGAGATTGAGGGTAAATAACTGTGCCACACCTTCGTCCATCAACTGGTCGATTCCTTTGGCCAGTTGTTTCGCTTTCATGGGATCGTTGTTGTTAATATAGCGGAAATGTTCAGGAGAAAAGCTGGGAATGCCCTTAAAATGAAGTTGTTCTCCACCGGTCAGGGTGTCGCCTATTTTAAAATTTCCTGTATCGTGAAGCCCAACAATATCTCCTGGATAGGAAGTATCCACAATTTCTTTCCGTTCAGCAAAAAAGGTGTTGGGGGAAGAAAATTTTAATTTTTTATTGAGTCGAACGTGCAGGTAAGGACTGTTGCGTTCAAAGGTGCCAGACACTACTTTGATAAAAGCCAAACGGTCCCGATGGTTGGGGTCCATGTTGGCATGGATTTTAAATACAAAACCGCTAAATTTTTCTTCTTGGGGTTGAATCAAACGCTCTTCAGAAGCTTTTGGTAGGGGTTCCGGAGCAATTTCTACAAAACAGTTTAAGAGTTCTTGAACCCCAAAATTATTCAGTGCAGAACCAAACAACACCGGTTGGAGTTCACCTTTTAAATACGCCTCTCGATCAAACGGAGGATATACCCCATCAATGAGCTCCAACTCTTCTTTTAGAGTGGCTAAGGCATCGTTTCCAATGATGGTTTCCAGTTGGGGATCGTCTAGCGAATCAAAATGTGCTTTTGCACCTATGGTTTGTTTTTGTTCTCCATCAAACAATTGTACGTTGCGCTCCCAAATATTATAAATCCCTTTAAAGTCATACCCCATCCCGATAGGTAGGGAGAGTGGGGTGACGTGCAAGCCTAATTTTTGTTCTACTTCGTCTAGAAGGTCAAAGGCGTCTTTTCCTTCTCGGTCCAATTTATTGATAAAGACCATCATGGGAATGTTACGCATACGACAAACTTCCACCAATTTTTCGGTTTGCTCTTCCACTCCTTTGGCTACGTCAATCACTACAATGACGCTGTCAACGGCCGTTAGCGTTCTAAACGTATCTTCAGCAAAATCTTTGTGACCGGGAGTGTCAAGGATATTGATTTTTTTATCTTGGTATAGAAATGCCAGTACGGAAGTCGCTACAGATATTCCCCGTTGGCGTTCAATTTCCATAAAGTCACTGGTCGCTGTTTTTTTGATTTTGTTGGATTTGACCGCTCCTGCCTCTTGAATGGCACCTCCAAAAAGCAATAGTTTTTCAGTGAGGGTTGTTTTACCAGCATCAGGGTGCGAAATGATTCCAAAAGTTCTTCTGCGCTTGATTTCGTCTAAAAATCCCATTCAATCAAATTTCCACAAAAGTATTCAATTAATGTCCGATGAGAAACTTCAGCGAATAGGTTTTTGAAAAAAATATAGGTAAATTTGTTTTTTAGAGTAAACGCATGCTTTTTCAATATTTTGAATAGCAATTCATACTATAATTTAACCTTGTGGAAGAAGAAAAAGTCATTTTAGTTGACCAAGAAGACAATCCTATTGGTACGATGCCTAAGATGGAAGCTCATGAAAAGGCCGTACTTCACCGAGCTTTTTCAGTTTTTATTTTAAATGCAAAAGGGGAGTTGATGCTTCAACAACGAGCATTACACAAATACCATTCTCCTGCTCTTTGGACCAATACTTGCTGCAGTCATCAACGCGAGGGTGAAGAAAATCTAGAAGCAGGAAGGCGTCGTTTAAAGGAGGAAATGGGATTTTCAGCCCCCTTGGAAGAACTGTTTAGTTTCATCTACAAGGCTCCTTTTGACAATGGACTTACAGAACATGAACTGGATCACGTTATGATGGGATACTTTGAGGGTGAACCGGAAATTAATCCAGAAGAAGTAGCCTCTTGGAAGTGGATGTCTTTGGAGGGTATAGCAGCTGATATGGCGCTAAATCCAGACCGCTACACCGCTTGGTTTAAAATCATTTTTAAACGTTTTTTCAACCATATTCAATCACTTAAATCATAATAATTTTAATTAAAATTAAAAAGAGGTAAATGAAAGTAACGGTAAGTAGAAAAGCTCATTTCAATGCAGCGCATAGGTTGTATAGAAAAGATTGGACCGACACACAAAACGAACAGATTTTTGGTAAATGTGCCAATCCACATTATCACGGACACAATTACGAACTTATTGTGCATGTCAGTGGAGCAATTGATCCTGAAACGGGCTATGTAATGGATATGAAAGTATTGAAAGATTTGATCAAAGATGAAGTAGAGGACCGAATGGATCACAAAAATTTAAATGAAGAAGTTCCGGAGTTTTCAGATCTAATTCCTACAGCAGAGAACATTGCCGTAGTTATACACAAGTTGCTCAAACCCCATTTAAAGGAGACTCACGAACTTTCTGTAACCCTCTATGAGACCCCTAGAAACTACGTTTCTTTTTCGGGCTAATGTTGATTAATAGATTAAATTTTGTTTAATCTTTTCTCAATAATATTAAATAAATCATTAATTTAGTTAAACATATTTATAACAATGTCCAGTATAAAACAACTTAAAAAAGATATCAATAATGATATCGGAGCAATTATAGAAGATATTTATCTTTGGGAGCTATCCAATCCAGATGCTGATTTGACTAAAAGTGAAAAACTGATTGAAGAAGCGATTCAAATCTTTGACGATTTGGTCCAGAAAATCAATTCAGTGGCGACTAAAGAGAACTTAAAAAAACAGTTCAAAAAAATTCAGGAGGAGCGGACTAAATCTATTCAGAGTTTATTAAAAAAGTCAGCGAGTCTCTAATTTTCTTGCGTTCTTCGTTCTTCTAAGTAATTGACAAAACTTTTGCCGTATTTAGATTCCCTTACTTCAGGTGTCATCTTCACAGCTATTGAATCCAATAGCGCAAGGTTGGCGTTATACACTTGGGTTAAAGCTAAGTAAGGGGCTATGTTTTGATCGGTATTATTTGCCGCAAAGTTGATGGTGAACAGGTACCTTCTTTTGATTAAGTTATCAATTTTAGATTGTATGGAGTCAATACCATCCTTGTTTTGAGCAATTTTTGCTTGATAAAAATCTTGCATCAAATCTAAATTTTGATCGTTAAATTTTCTGTTAAACGAAATGTATTCCTGAAGTAATTCCTGATTTTTTGAACCGGTAATTTGAGCACTACTTTCAAATGTTTTGAGTAAGGTATTGATTTCGATTTCTCCTTTTTCACCAAAAAAAAGGATTCTGTCATTTAGACTATCTCCATCTTCTTTATCTAAATAGAGGTAAAAGACTTCAGCCGTTTCAATCGGAGTTTTAAATTCAAATACGGGTGTTCCATTTACCCTGGTGGAGTCAACATTAACCAGAAGAGTGTCTTCCATTTTTTGCAGAAATAAAGTTCCTTTTCTCAAGCCTTCAATTCGCCCTTTGACAACCATCAAATCTTTATTGGTAGTTTTCTTAGGAGGTTGGCAATTGATCAAAAGCAAACACAGAAATAATAGTAAGGGGCTCGTAAAACGCAAAGATGTCATGTTTAAATGTTTAACCAGTATGTGAATTTGAGGTTAAAACTACGATATCTTGGTGAGAAATTATCGGTGCTAATATAATTATCGTTATAAACTAAGAATAAATCTGAAAGCGGTGCAAAGCGCCATTGTAATCTAGAATTGACTCCTAGGTTTTCACCTTGAGAATTATACTGTACAAAAGTGGTCCAAAACAGGGTTTTAGTAAAAGTAAAGTCCAACTTAGGACTGATGAGCCAAATGTTTTTGGAGGGGTAGGGTTCAGGGAGCCTGATGGCGTTGAAATTGACTATCATACTGGCGTTAAATATGGGTTGTTTCCGCCAGTTGAGTTCGTTTTCAATAGAAAACTTGGTGCCGTTATAAAAGCTTCCGTACTTAACTTCCGTATCGAAATTAAAATTTTTTCTTTGGTCTGAACGGTAAGAGAGTTCGTATTCTGAAAAGGTATAAGCAACATCTGCAGGCAAGGGCGTCGCTCCGTCTGTACGTGTAGGATCAAAAGCTTCAGAAAGAAAATCGTATCGATTGGTAAATTGAAAACGTAAACTGGTCCCGTTTAAATAGCTTTTACGGATGGAGGAGAAAAACCAGCGTTCTGTCAGTTGATAATTCAAAGTAGGATTTAAAATTAGAAAGCCCCGCTGTGAAAATTCATAGCTATTGACGTTTGGATTTTTGGGGTAGATTCGGTAGCTGTATCCCGGACTTAATTTGACGAATCCCGTTCTTCTAAAAAAACCAAGATCCGATCGAAAATCTTCTCCTCCGTGAATGAACTCAAAGGAAGTGCGATGTCTGAGTGTATTGCGTTCCAGATTCATCCCAGCAATCATATCGTCGTTTGTTAAACCTTCTGTAAAAGATTTATGTAAAAAGGCCCTTCCAACCCATTTACTATCGGTTGAGGCTAGATTGTATTCCAGTCCTGTCACACTGTTGCTGCGTTCCTCTTCACTGATAAAATCATACTCATTTGTTGTTCTGCGATCAATAAAAAAGAAGCTGACATTGGATCGGTCAAAAACTTTTTGGCGTAAGGTAAAAACGGTATTAAGGTTTGATGGGATCTCATTTCGTTCGTCTGCCTCGGTAAGAATGTTTAAAAATCCAATGCGTAAGTTAGAATTCAGTTTTCCGCTTAATCGTCCTCCAGCAATTATTCTATTTTCAATGGTATTGCCGTCTTTATCTTGAGCAACTCCAATCCGTCTGGAGAAGAATGGAATTACATCACGATTGGCTCCAAAGTCTTTGAACAAGTCGTCGTTTTGTGTGAAAAATTGTCGTTTTTCAGGAAGTGAAATAGCAAATCGACTCAGGTTTACAACCTGATCGTCAACCTCTACCTGTGAAAAATCTGGATTAAAAGTAAGGTCTAAGTTAAGTGCATTTCCAATTGGAATTTTAGCATCTCCTCCAATGGCAGCAGAGGTGTTTTTTTCAGAATTTGCAAAGTCATTATAACTTGCTCCACTTAGGTAAGGAATCAGTGATATGGGGTTTCTGGCTTTTTTTAGAGGGGTTTCAAATACCATTTTACCCATGAACGCTAAATTTCCAATCAACTGATTTTGAGGTGTTTGAATCCAAATACTGTGCTCGTTCCCTTGTGTATTTCTCCGGTAGATGTTGAAACGCCAAGAGCTGTTTTTATTGTCGTAAAACATGGAATTGAACGGAATCCGAAATTCAGCAGTGTAGCGCTCTTCTTCAATGGTAGTTTCTACATTCCATTTGGTATCCCATGCATAATTTCTGCTGCTACGGTAATCTTGATTACCCCCTGAAATCAAACCATCACCTTTTAATCCAAGCGGATTGGTCGCAAATGAAAACGCATTGGTTGCATCGCTAAAGGTGTCAAATAATAAGGTTAGATAATCTGCTCCAAAGGTGCTGAAGTCTCGTTTTAAATTGGGAGTTGTAAAATTAGTTCCATCAATTTCAGCTTCTACTAATAAGTATAAATTTTGTTCATCTCGAATGATTTTGAATCGGGTTTGCTTTTTAGCAGGCAATGAATCTGTCGGTCTCCACATCCAAAAGTCAGAGGTCCAAGGAGCCTTTTCCCATTCAATTTCATCTCCTACACCATCTATTCTTATGATGCCTTGAATCGAAGGGACTAGAATCTCTTTTTCTTCTTGACTAAATACGATTAGAGGGAATGTTAAACTAACGAAACAAGCTACTAGGGGTGCAATTTTTTTATAAATCAAATTCTTTTTTTCTTTTCAAACCAAAAATACTTAATCTATTTTAGACCTCTAATAACCCAAAGGGTTTAATCTAAAAATATATAATGTTAAAGACCGTACTTAATTTAATTCTTTTTCCTTTTCTCGTTTTTGGATCACCTGACTGTGCCAAATTTGAATGGGGAGCAACAGGGCACAGGGTGGTAGGAGAGTTAGCGGCGCAAAGAATTTCAAAGCGAACAGCTAAAAAAATAAAGGCACTTTTGGATGGAGTTTCTTTGGCGCAAGCATCAACCTTTGCGGACGAAATCAAGTCCGATGAGCGATATCGTGATTATAATCCTTGGCATTATGCGAATGTGAAAGTGGATGAAACTTATGCGGAGAGCAAAAAAAACACAAAAGGAGATATTGTTCGTGCAATTACCCAATGCATTGCAGTGCTTAAGAATCCAACAATTGAACGTTCAGAAAAGCAATTTCATTTAAAATTACTCATTCATTTTGTGGGTGATATTCATCAGCCCATGCATTTCGCTAAGCCTTCTGATAAAGGAGGGAATCTTGTTAAAGTAAAATGGTTTGGTCGTAATTCTAATTTGCACAGGGTTTGGGACAGTAATATGATAGATAATTATGGAATGAGTTATACTGAGATTACCGCCAACCTCCCTAAACTCAGAGTTTCAGAGCTTAAAACAATTTCAAAAGCTCCTTTAACCACATGGATTAATGAATCCGTTGATCTTGCGAAGCATGTTTATACAACCTTACCTGAAAATACCAACCTGGGTTATCGATACAGGTACGATCATTTTAATAGCGTTCTGATGCAATTACTTAAAGGAGGTGTTCGACTTGCGGCTATACTTGATGAAATTTTTAAATAATCTTTCGAAAAGTCAGATTAATTCGAGGAGCAATGGGTTTAGCGGTTTTTGGTATTTGGTGTAACCATTTCTCTTGAGTGTCTCCTTCCATTAGCAGTAAACTTCCTGATTGAAGTAGAATTTTCAAACGTGCATCTTGAATTGATCGGTGTTTTAAGTGAAAAAAACGAGGAGCTCCAAAACTGACAGAGGCAATCACAGGACTTTGACCCAATTCCTTCTCATTATCTGCATGCCAGCCATTACTGTCTTTTCCATCTCGGTATAAGTTGAGTAAAACCGATGTGAATTTTACGGGTGTAACACGGGCAATACGATTGGATATTTGTGTGAGTTCAGCTGTCATTTTATGAGGGTGCATTCGAACCCCTGAATAGGTATAAGTATTGGCGTTGTTTGCATGTAAAGCGGTGAGTCTTGGCTGGTCATAAGTTTTTCCAAAAACGGTAATAGGATCTTGTTGCCAAGGAATTTTATTATACAGTTGCGTGTAGTAATGAGCGGCTTCTGAAGTCTCAAAAAAGTTCTCAAAATAGCGCAATCGTGCATCAGGAAGATCTAAAGGAGAACCATCTGGAGAAAGTTGAATGTGTTGCATGCTCAAGTGAAGATATAAAAAAACCGCCCGGGGAGGGCGGTTGTTGTTTTATTTAATCATGTCAACACTCCGCTGGATGAATTGTGTGAGTGCTTCACCCTTGAGTTGGTTTTGTGACAATTTTGCCAAATCTAAAGCTTGAAGAATCAAACGTTCTCGTTTCTTTCCTGTTTTGGTATTCAGTATTTGCCCCACGAGCTCGTGGTTTGTGTTGACTACCAAATTGAACATGTCAGGCATGTTACCCATTATGCCTCCACCTCCGGTTTGCTGCATCTCTTTCATTCTTCGCATAAATTCAGGTTGGGTCAAGACAAAAGGGAGACTTTGACTGTCCATGGCTTCCAATTGTATGGTATAGCCACTTTCTGTAACGACAGACTCAATCATCGGTTTGAGTGTTTCTTTTTCTTCATCAGAAAGCTTGGAAACAGTGCTCTCCTCTTTTTTGATTAAGTTTTCAAGCGTATCGCCGTCAACACGAGCAAAGCTTACTTTTTCGTTGCTTCCTTCTAGTTTTTGAATCAAATGCCCAACGATGGGTGAATCCAATAACAAGACTTTATAGCCTTTGTTTTTGGCTTGTTCTAGATAGCTGTGTTGCTCTTCAAGGTTGGAAGCGTAGAGGATTATGAGTTTATCATCCTTGTCAGTCTGTTGATCTTTAATGGCTTCTTTCAGTTCTTCAAAAGTAAAAAACTCACCCTCAGTAGTGGGGTATAGAGCAAATTTCTCTGCTTTTTCAAAGAACTTATCCTCACTCAACATTCCGTATTCAATAACGACCTTGATGTCATTCCATTTTTCTTCAAAACCTTTTCTGTCTTTTTTGAATAAACTATTGAGTTTATCCGCAACTTTTCTCGTGATGTAATTACTTATTTTTTTTACTGCACCATCGGCTTGAAGGTAACTGCGAGATACATTCAAAGGAATGTCAGGCGAGTCAATAACTCCCCTTAAAAGCGTAAGAAATTCAGGAACAATCCCCTCTACATTGTCAGTAACAAAAACTTGATTTTGATACAACTGTATACGGTCTTTTTGGACGTTCAAATCATTGTTCAGTTTCGGGAAATACAATATTCCAGTCAGGTTGAAGGGATAGTCTACATTCAAGTGAATGTTAAAAAGGGGTTCTTCAAACTGCATGGGATACAGTTCTCTATAAAAACTCTTGTACTCATCCTCTTTAAGATCAACCGGTTTTTTGGTCCATGCTGGATTGGGGTTATTGACAATATTGTCAATTGTTTTAGTTTCTGGTTTAGCATCTTCGGCTGCACCCTCTGGAAGAGGTAGGGTTTCTTCTTTTGTACCAAACTTGATAGGGACGGGCATGAATTTGTTGTACTTGGATAACAACTCTTGAATGCGTGAATCTTCCAAAAATTCTTTCGAATCACCATCGATGTGGAGGATGATTTCTGTTCCCCTTTCTGATTTGTCTGCTTGTTCTAAAGTATATTCTGGAGAACCGTCACAAGTCCAGTGTGCTCCTGGCTCATCTTTGAATGACTTAGTAATGATTTCAACTTTTTCTGCCACCATAAATGCAGAGTAAAAACCAAGTCCGAAATGTCCAATTATTCCGCTGTCTTTTGCGGAATCCTTGTATTGCTCTAAAAATTCTTCAGCTCCAGAGAAAGCGACCTCGTTGATGTATTTCTGAACTTCTTCATGAGTCATTCCAATACCCTTGTCAATGATGTGAAGTTTTTTTCCTTTTTTGTCCACTTTGACTTCTATTTTCAAATCGCCAAGATCACCCTTAACCTCACCTAAGCTGCTCATGTGTGTAAGCTTGGTAGTTGCATCGGTAGCGTTAGAGATTAATTCTCTTAAGAAAATTTCATGATCGCTGTATAAAAACTTTTTAATTAGCGGGAAGATATTTTCTACCGCTACATTGATTTTTCCTGTACTCATTTTGTTCTTATTTTTGATTCACTGTTTCAAAAAAAATACCACAGTCCTCAGAGTGACAAGATGGCATCAATTTTTTTAAAAATAAGGATGTTTAGCTATTTGTAAAAAAAAATAAACAAACTATATTTGTACAGATTCTTAGAAACCAAACAAAAAGAGACGATGCAGCAAAAAATCTTTGAATATTACACCAATTATGTTTTAGAGCACGAAAAGGAGCCGACTTCGGTTTATCGATTCTGCAAAAATCTCAAAATTAAGGAGTCAGAATTTTACAAACATTTTGCTTCTTTAGAGCATTTGAAGGGTCAAATTTTCTCTGAATTTTTCAATAATGCGATTTCACTTATTCAAAAAGAGAAGGGCTATGTTTCCAAATCGCCTCAAGAAAAACTACTCTCCTTCTATTATACCTTTTTTGAAGTTTTACTTTTAAACAGAAGTTATGTGTTGTTTGCCTTAGGAGGTGGTAAAAGTCCAATGGATAAAATGGCTATTTTAAAGCCTTTGAGGTCAACTTTCAAGCAATTCGCGACGGTTTTAATTCAAGATGGCAACGCACTTAAACAGTCAAAGATAAGTCAGCATCCGGAGGCTGTTTTTTCTGAAGGTGCATGGATACAATTGATGTTTCTACTGAAGTTTTGGATGGAGGATAGCTCACCTGGTTTTGAGAAAACGGATATGGCTATTGAAAAGTCGGTACGTACAGTATTTGATTTATTTGACAGTACGCCCTTTGACAGTATAATAGATTTTGGAAAATTCCTGTGGAAGGAGAAATTTAACATGGCTTAATTGAAAACCTTAGATTCAATCCCTACAAAAAAAATCGAGCGTGCCACAAAGTTAATATCTACGGGAGCTAAAGTAGGTGGAAATTATATTCGGTACTACGGAGAGAAAATACTCACTGGCACAGACAATAAGTCCAAACTTGATGAAAATAATGCCAAAGATATTTATGATGGGTTAAAAGAGCTCAAGGGTAGCGCCCTAAAGGTTGCCCAGATGTTGAGTATGGAGAAAAACTTACTTCCTCAGGCTTATGTTGAGCAATTTGGGTTAGCACAATTTTCTGTTCCTCCCTTGTCAGGCGCATTGGTAAAAAAAACCATCCGTAAATATTTGGGAGATGATCCCGAGGTACTTTTTGATTCTTTTTCATTCCAATCTGAAAATGCCGCTAGTATAGGTCAAGTTCACCGTGCCGAAAAAGAGGGTAGGCAATTGGCAGTTAAAATTCAATATCCCGGAGTTTCAAATAGCATAAGCTCAGACTTATCAATTGTGAAACCTATCGCGTTGAGAATGTTTAATCTTAAAGGAAAAGACACCGATCGTTACTTTAACGAGGTAGAAGAAAAATTATTAGAAGAAACAGACTACTTACAAGAATTACAGCACAGTCAATTTATTTCTGAAGCTGCAAAAGGAATCCCAGGGTTGCGTTTTCCTAAATACTACCCTAAATGGACCACTGAAAGAACCTTGACCATGGATTGGATGGAAGGCATCCACCTTTCGGAATTTACGGACCAAAACCATACTCAAGAAACCCGAAATAAATTGGGTCAAACCCTCTGGGATTTTTATATGTTTCAAATTCATGGATTAAAAAAAGTACAGGCTGATCCGCATCCGGGAAATTTTCTTGTGGACGCCAATGACCATTTAATAGCCATTGACTTTGGTTGTATCAAAGCAATTCCAAATGAATTTTACACTCCCTATTTTGAATTATCAAAAAAGGAAAATATAGAAAATGAGGTAGTGTTTGACAAACTCTTACGTGAACTAGAAATTTTACTTCCATCGGATACAGAGCAAGAGCAACGCTATTTCACCAATCTCTTTCAGAAGATGATGCGATTGTTTACCCTTCCTTTTCACGACAGTACTTTTGATTTTGCAAATGCTCAATTTTGGGAAGACATCACCAATCTTTCTAAAATGTTTGCAGAAGATGATCAGCTCCGTCAGATGAATGGTAATAGAGGGTCAAAACATTTTATTTACATGAACCGAACTTTTTTCGGATTGTATCATTTACTTCACGATTTAGAAGCAAGTGTAGAAACTGAAGATTTTAAAAAATACCTTTTGTAATTTTTATAAAGGTCTAGCATAAAATCAGTAAATTCATCAAAACAAAAATTCATGTTCAATTCAAAAATCACTGGATTAGGGAAGTATCTACCTGAAAATGTAGTTACTAATACTGATCTAGAAAAGATAATGGACACCTCTGATGCTTGGATTCAAGAGCGAACGGGTATTAAAGAACGAAGACACATTCTGAAAGGAGATGGAAACAGCACCTCGGTCATGGGTGTCAAAGCTGCTAAAATTGCGATTGAACGTGCCGGCTTAGAACCAAAAGACATAAACCTCATACTTTTCGCAACCCTCAGTCCAGATTATTATTTTCCTGGTTCAGGGGTATTGGTTCAAGAGGCTTTGGACATCCCTAATTGCCCTGCCATGGACATTCGTATGCAATGTTCTGGGTTTGTTTATGCGGTTGCTACAGCAGACCAGTTTATCAAAACTGGCATGTATGAAAATGTTTTGGTGATCGGATCAGAATACCACTCAGGAGGTTTAGACATGACCACTAGAGGTCGTAATATCTCTGTGATTTTCGGTGATGGTGCAGGAGCAGTAGTGATGAGTCGTACCACAGATAATGAAAAAGGAATCTTGTCTTCTCATTTATACTCACAAGGTAAACATGCGAAAGAACTTTCATTAATTGGTCCAAATACAGGACGTTGGGTGCCGGAAATTATGACAGTCAATGATCCTGATGATATTTCTTATTACCCTTATATGAATGGTCAATTTGTTTTTAAAAATGCAGTTGTTCGATTTTCAGAAGTGATTCAAGAAGGACTTGAAAAAGTTTCTTGGACACCAGATCAAATCAGTGTATTGATTCCGCATCAAGCCAATCTAAGGATCGCTCAGTTTGTGCAGAAAAAGTTTAGATTAGGCGATGATCAAGTGTATAATAACATTCAACGTTATGGAAACACTACGGCAGCCTCAATTCCTATTGCTTTAACTGAAGCTTGGGAAGAAGGCAAAGTGGTAGAAGGATCCAAGGTAGTGTTGGCTGCTTTCGGTAGTGGCTTTACTTGGGGTAGTGTCATGATTCAATGGTAACTGATTTCAAAACTTTAGTACTCGGGGCTTCACTCAAGCCTCAACGGTATGCGTATCGTGCAGTTGTTCATTTAAATAGAAAGAATATTGAAGTAGTACCCATGGGAGTAGTCAACGGTCAGATAGATACTATTTCAATCGTCAAGCCTTTTGAACCATTGACGAATATTCACACAGTTTCGCTTTATTTGGCTCCTCAACGGCAGCAGGAATATTACAATTATTTAATTGATTTGAAACCGAAACGTGTTCTTTTTAACCCTGGAACTGAAAACCCTGAATTAGCTCAGTTACTTACAGTTTCAGGAATCCAATGGGAAAATGCATGTACATTGGTATTACTTTCTACGGATCAATACCAAACCTAAGAAGGTGATAAGGCCGTTGAGTGGAAGAAGTTCATAACCCAGCTCATATCCTCCAAGAAGTGACGAATCTGTAGCGCCGAGAAGACTGACTAAACCTAGAGCTGCAAAAACCACAATCCAAACGTACTGGTCTTTAATTTTATAAGGAGTAAAAATTCCAAAAGAAAACAAGCCCAATAAGGGACCGTAAGTGTACCCTGCAACAGTCAATAGTCCATCGATAACATTTCGATCAAGTACGTATTTAAAAGTAATCACCACGAGAATGAGTAGTATGCTCATGCCGATATGGGTCTTTTTACGTATTTTTTTTTGTTCTCCTTCGGGACGTTTTTCGATTTTTAAAAAATCTACACAAAATGAAGTGGTTAAAGAAGTGAGTGCACTGTCTGCACTACTATAAGCCGCAGCAATTAGACCCAAAATAAAAGTTACAGCAACAGCAATTCCCAAATTACCGTTCAGTGCAATTTCAGGAAAAAGCAAATCAGTTTTGGCTTCACCATCTAATAAGGGGATGGCAATTCCTTGTCCATTAGCATAAATATAAAGCAAAGCTCCTAAAAGCATAAAAAGACCGGTAACTATAATGAGTACAATGCTAAATACAATCATGTTTTTCTGAGCATCTTTGAGATTGCGACAGCTTAAGTTTTTTTGCATCATGTCCTGATCTAGTCCAGTCATGCATATAGTTACAAAAGCTCCACCAATAAATGATTTTAAAAAATGATTTCTGCTGAGCAACGAATCGGTAACAAATACCTTATTAAAACTTTTGAGCTCATTTGAAGCTAAAAATTCAGAAAAAGACCAATCGAGTGCTTGATTGATGTAGAGTATTGACAAAATCACGGCAGCAATCATTAATCCAGTTTGAATTGTGTCTGTAAAGACGATGGTTTTGATTCCCCCTTTTTGGGTATAGACCCAAATGAGCACTATAGAGAGAACCACTGTCAGTTCATAAGGTACACCCAAGGCATCGAAAATGAATTGCTGGAGTACAATGGCAACCAGAAAAAGACGAAAAGAAGCTCCTAAAACACGGGAAATGAAAAAGAAAAATGCTCCTGCATGGTGACTGTTTTTCCCTAACCTTGTGTTGAGGTACTCATAAATGGAAGTGACATTGTTTTTGTAGTACACAGGGAGTAAGACAAAGGCAACAACAAAGTAACCGACTAAATACCCCATAACCACCTGAAAATAGGTGAATTGAGAAGATTCTACCCAGCCAGGAACAGAAATAAAAGTAACCCCAGAAAGTGAAGCACCAACCATTCCAAAGGCCACTAAAAACCATGGGGAATTTTTGTTAGCATTAAAAAAATTTTGATTGGAATCTTCTTTAGCAGTAAAATGGGCGATTGCAAGCAGCACTAAAAAATAGCCCACGACTAAACTTAGAATAAAAAAAGGTGTGATCATTTATTCAGAATCTGCCCCCAAGATACAAAACTAGAGTCAACCTATTTTCGTAAATTTGAAGATGGATTTTTCTTCAAAATTGTTAGAAAATGCTGTTCAGGAAATTTCACAATTACCGGGCATTGGAAAAAGAACAGCCCTGCGTTTGGCGCTGCATTTACTCAAGCAACCTCTTCAGCATAGTCTTGCTCTCAGTAAGGTAATTACTGAACTTAGAGAGGGAGTTGTTTTTTGTTCTAAATGCCACAATCTTGCGGATACCGAGCTCTGCGAAATATGCGCTAGCCCCAAAAGAAATAAAAGTTTGGTCTGTGTAGTAGAGGATATTCGCGACGTCATGGCCATAGAAAATACAGGACAATTTAATGGTGTTTATCATGTTTTGGGAGGTATTATTTCTCCCATGGATGGAATTGGACCTCAGGATTTGACGATTCAGTCTCTGTTGGATAAAGTCAAGCAAGAAGAAGTGTCAGAGATTATTTTTGCGTTGAGTGCTACAATGGAGGCAGATACCACCAATTTTTATATCTATAAACTCCTTTCACCCTTAGGAGTAAAAACATCAACTATTGCTAGGGGCATACCAGTAGGAGACGATCTGGAATTTACTGATGAAGTTACATTAGGACGATCGATTTTAGCACGAGTACCTTTTGAGACCTCAATTTCTAAAAGTTAAACTTTCGTGCAACGCTTGACCCTAAAAGAAAAGCGTTTAAACGTTAAAAATTTGATACTTTTGCAAAACAAATTTTAATATGGGACAATATCATTTAAAATTACCCAAAATGGGAGAGAGTGTAACTGAAGCTACCGTAACCAAATGGTTGTTAGAAGTTGGCGACACCATACAGTTAGATGATCCCATTGTTGAAATTGCAACAGATAAAGTGGACACTGACGTGACTTCTGAAGTTGAAGGTATTTTAACTGAAAAATGCTTTCAGGAAAATGAGATTGTAAAAGTAGGGGAAACTCTTGTTATTATTGAAACCAAAGGCGAGGTTAACAATCAGCCGGAGATCAGTATTGATTTGGATGAAGTGGTCGAGTCTGAAGAGAATAAAGTCCTTGAAGAAATAGAAGTTTCAGTTCCTAAAACAACTGTAGATAAGCTAGAGCTAGATATGGCAGAAGCTGCTTCCTTAGCAAAAATCAATGTACAAGACGGAAATCGATTTTATTCTCCCCTGGTTAGAAATATAGCCAAAAAAGAAGGAATTTCTTTAGAAGAATTAGAAGGTATTGAAGGGACTGGAAAAGACCAACGTCTCACTAAAAAAGATATTTTGACTTACCTCAGTCAACGGGATGCAAGTCCAATTCAGTCAGCCCCGTCGGCAGCCCCATCAGCCCCATCAGTCCAAACAATTAAACCTCCAGTTGTTCCTCATAGTACTCCCTCCTCCGGTGGTAGTGACCAGTTCAGAGAAATGACTCGAATGGAAGGTTTGATAGCAAACCATATGATGTCTAGTTTAAAAACATCAGCACACGTACAGTCCTTTATAGAGGTTGACGTTACTCATCTTTGGGATTGGAGAGAAGAAGTAAAAAATGGATTTTTAGCTCGTGAAAATGAAAAACTGACCTTCACACCACTTTTTATGTCAGCCATCATTAAGGCATTAAGGGATTATCCTGAAATAAATAGTAGTATTGAAGGGCAAAAACTCATTACTAAACAAGCAATCAACCTTGGTATGGCTACGGCCTTACCAGATGGAAATCTAATTGTTCCGGTGATCAAAAATGCAGATCACTTAAATCTAGTTGGTTTGGCAAAGGCAGTAAATGATTTAGCCAATCGCGCACGTAGTGGTCGGCTCAATCCAGAGGAAGTAAAGGACGGAACTTATACCTTTACCAATATTGGACAGTTTGGCTCCCTTATGGGAACCCCAATCATCAATCAACCTCAAGTAGGGATTTTGGCAATTGGAGCAATACGCAAAATGCCAGCAGTGATTGAGACACCCAAAGGAGATTTTATTGGAATCCGAAGAAAAATGATTTTATCACATAGTTACGACCACCGAATCATCAATGGCGCTACCGGTGGACTTTTTGTAAAAAGGGTCGCTGAATACCTTGAAAATTGGAATGAAACTCTTCCTTATTAAATTAAATCTTCTATGAAACTTAAACTTACTAAACCCCTTTGTTTTTTTGATTTAGAAACAACAGGTACTGCCATATCCAAAGATCGTATTGTTGAAATGGCAGTTTTAAAACTCAATCCAGACGGTACTCAGGACAAAAAAGAATGGCGAGTGAATCCAGAACAACCCATACCAGATGAAGCCTCTAACGTTCATGGAATTACAGACGATATGGTGACTAATGAGCCCACCTTTAAGGCCTTGTCTAATGAGGTTTATAGCTTTATCCAAGGTTGTGATTTAGCGGGCTATAATTCAGACCGGTTTGATATTCCTTTACTGGTGGAGGAATTGTTAAGGGCAGAAGTACCTTTTGATTTTAAAAACATTAAAACGGTTGATGTTCAGACTATTTTTCATAAAATGGAGGCGAGAACTTTGGCGGCAGCTCTCAAGTTTTATTGCAGTAAAGAACTTACCGATGCGCATACAGCTCAGGCAGACACTCAGGCTACACACGATGTTTTGTTGGCTCAGCTGGACCGTTATTCAGAATTAGAACCCAATATTGATTTTTTAAACACCTTTAGTACACGAAGAAAAACAGCAGATTTTGCAGGTTTTATAGTTTACAATAAAGAAGGGGAGATGTGTTTTGGTTTTGGAAAACACAAAGACAAAAAAGTAACCGATGTATTGGCTCAAGAACCGGGTTATTTTGGCTGGATATTGAATGCAGATTTCCCGCGTTATACCAAGAAAATTCTTACTGAAATCAGACTACAACACTTAAATACTAAATCCTAAATCTGGTGAAAATTATTTGTGTAGGACGAAATTATACAGCTCATATAGAAGAGCTTGAGAATGAACGCCCCGAACACCCCGTTCTTTTTATTAAACCAGATACCAGCATTCTCCAAAAAAAGCAGCCTTTTTTTATCCCCCACTTTAGCGATGACATCCATTATGAGGTGGAAGTAATGGTTAAAATTGATCGAATAGGGAAGCATATTGAACCTGAGTTTGCACCTAAATATTACAGTCAAGTTGGTTTAGGAATTGATTTTACTGCACGCAGTTTGCAAAATGATTTAAAAGCCAAAGGACTTCCTTGGGAAAAAGCAAAGGCTTTTGACGGGTCTGCACTTCTTGGAGATTGGTTTGATAAAAAACAATTCACTGATTTAAATTCTCTTTCATTTTTGCTTGAAAAGAACGGTACGCTTGTCCAAGAAGGCAATACCGCTCAAATGCTTTGGAAAATAGATGAATTGATCGCTTATTGTTCTCAATTCTTTACACTAAAAATTGGAGATGTATTATTCACCGGGACACCCTCAGGTGTAGGAGCACTAAAAGAGGGGGATGTTTTAAAGGGATTTCTTGAGTCTTCTGAGGCTTTTTCTGTAAAAATTAAATAAAATGAAAGCGGAATTACTTACCATAGGAGACGAAATTTTGATCGGACAAATTGTCAACACCAATGCAGTTTTTCTTTCAAAAGCGCTTAATAAAATTGGTATTGAAATTATTCAAATTACCAGTGTTTCTGACCAAAAGCAGCATATTATAGAAGCCCTTGAGGCTTCCAAAAAAAGAGCTGAAATTGTTATCATAACTGGCGGTTTGGGACCTACCAAAGATGACGTGACCAAACATACTCTCTGTGAATATTTTCAAGACACACTAGTTCTCAATAAAGACATACTTGATCACATCGAACACATTTTTGCTAAATATGTTACGACACCTATAAACGATCAAAACCGAAAGCAAGCTTGGCTGCCTTCCAAAGCAAGAATTTTAAAAAACGAGCACGGTACTGCTTCTGGAATGTGGTTTGAAGAGGAGGGTCGGGTTGTAATCTCCTTGCCTGGGGTTCCTTTTGAAATGAAATCATTAATGACCCATGAGGTCATACCCGCTTTACAAGCTCACTTTGATCGCCCATTTATATTACATAAAACAGCCATGACCTATGGATTAGGTGAAAGTGCCATAGCGGAACGTATTGAAGAATGGGAAAATCAGTTACCGCCTCAAATCAAACTTGCTTACCTTCCTAATTTGGGGCGTGTTCGCTTGCGTCTTTCGGGTAAAGGCTCAAATGAAGAGCAATTAGCAACTCAAATCGAAACAGCCTTTGAAGCGCTTATTCCACAGATTGAAGATATATTTACAGGCTATGAGGAGGATGCATCATTGGAAGAACAAATCCAAAGAACTTTTGTGGAGCGTGGACTGACTTTGGCTACAGCAGAGAGTTGTACAGGAGGTGAAATTGCTGCTCGATTGACTAAAATACCTGGAGCTTCTGCCTATTTTAAAGGAAGTGTAATAACCTATCAGACTGAAACCAAAGTAGCTCTTTTAGGGGTATCTAAGGAATTAATTCAGCAGCAGAGTGTTGTAAGTCAAGATGTAGCTGAATCCATGGCCCTACAGGCGCGAAAAAAATTCAGTAGCAGCGTGGCAATTGCCACCACGGGTAATGCAGGTCCAAACAAAGGAGACTCTGATGCTGAGGTTGGAACAGTATGGATTGCCATCGCTACAGAGAAGGAGGTTTTCAGCGAAAAATTCCTGTTTGGTAAACATCGTGAACGGGTCGTTCAAAAGGCTGTAAATAAGGCTCTAGAATTAGTTTTTAGGCAATTGAAATAAAAAGGATTATTTAATCTTTAAAAAATAAGCTCTCTTTTTTTAAATTTAGAACAAACGTTGAGTCCTCGTTGTTTTTCTGATCTGAATTACATGCGACCAAAAACAAAATTAGAGTTAGAAGTGGTTTTAACATTGATTCAGGTTTGAGGATTTGAAACAACAATGTATTCTTTTCAAGAAATAATTCCAAATTTATAGCAAAAACTGTTTTGATACTCTATAAAAAAAAGTAAATTTGCACCCACGTAAAAATAGACCACCATGTCCAAAGTTTGTGAAATAAGCGGAAAACGCGTAATGTTTGGGAACAATGTTTCTCACGCGTTAAACCGTACCAAGCGTCGTTTCGATGCCAACATCATCAAGAAACGTTTTTTTATTCCTGAAGAAGGAAAGTGGATCACGCTTACAATTTCTACTGCAACATTGAAAACCATCAACAGAAAAGGAATTTCAGCAGTATTGAAAGAAGCAAGAGCTAAAGGAACCTATAAAGGCTAAATCATGGCAAAAAGAGGAAATAGAGTACAAGTTATTTTGGAGTGTACTGAACACAAAGACTCAGGAAAACCTGGAACGTCTCGTTACATTACCACAAAAAACAAAAAAAATACGCCTGAGCGTTTAGAAGTTAAAAAATTTAACCCGATTTTGAAAAAAATGACGGTTCATAAAGAAATCAAGTAAGTCATGGCAAAGAAATCAGTAGCAACATTACAGACCGGTTCAAAACGTTTAACAAAAGCCATCAAAATGGTAAAGAAAAACGGCAGCGACTCTTACAGTTTTGTAGAGACGATTATTTCACCAGATTTGGCGAACAAATGGTTGGATAAACAATAATTATTCTCCCATCTCAAATATAAAAGCTACTTTTAGGTAGCTTTTTTTATACATTAAATTCATGGGTAAACTCAAGGCTTTTTTTTCAAAACAAGATCAGCAGAAACTAGAGGAGGGACTGGCAAGTACGAAGAAGTCTTTTTTGTCGAAGCTAGGAACTGCACTGGTTGGAAAAACAAAAATTGATGAAGAGCTCCTCGATGAATTGGAAAATATTTTGATTCAATCAGATGTTGGTGTAGCCACTACAATTAAAATCATCAATGCACTGGAAGTTAGAACAGCTAAAGATAAGTACTTAGGAAATGAGGATCTCATGCGAATGATGCAAGAAGAAATCATGGAACTTTTGGTTTCAACTGATTCAGAAGAGGGAGAAACTCAAGAACTAAGTTTTAAGCATAAACCCCATGTGGTTATGGTTGTGGGCGTAAATGGAGTAGGGAAAACTACAACGGTGGGAAAGTTGGCACATCAATACAAAACCAAAGGGAAGAAAGTCATGTTAGGTGCTGCCGACACGTTTCGTGCAGGAGCCATAGACCAATTACAGATTTGGGCAGATCGTGTCGATGTTCCCTTAGTCCGTCAAGAAATGGGAAGCGACCCAGCTTCTGTTGCATTTGACACCCTTGAATCAGCAAAAGCTCAAGAAACTGATATTGTTTTTATTGATACTGCTGGGAGGTTACACAACAAAGTCAACTTGATGAATGAATTATCAAAAGTCAAACGCGTAATGGATAAAGTTGTACCCGAGGCCCCTCACGAGGTATTACTGGTTTTGGATGGCTCTACAGGACAAAATGCTTTTGAACAAGCTAAACAATTTATAGCGGCAACTGAGGTAACAAGTTTAGCCATTACCAAGCTGGATGGAACCGCAAAAGGAGGAGTTTTGTTAGGTATTTCAGATCAATTTCAAATTCCGGTAAAGTATATCGGTGTAGGTGAAGGGATAGAGGACCTTCAACTCTTCAACAAAAAGAATTTCATTCAAACATTGTTTAATTAACAGCCATTTCATGAAATTTTTAAGAGGTATCGCAATATTATTTTTAATTCTAGGAGCACTCTATCTTGTTGGCCCTCGAGTTGAAAATCCTGTTTTTTCTGATGTGACTCCTTATGTTCCGGCAGATTTAGATTCCTTGCAAAATTGGATTCAAAAACGGGAGTACGCTTTGGGCAACGTACGTTACGATAATGAATCCAAGATTTATTTTAAAGACTCCATTCCGCAAAAGACCGCTTATAGTGTACTTTATCTCCATGGTTTCACTGCCTCTGGTAAAGAAGGAGATCCGGTGCATAAAATGATTGCAGATGCCTTTGGAGCTAATTTATATGTTCCAAGACTTCACGGTCATGGACTCGAAGAAGAAGAGCCCATGTTAAATTTCAATAACGAAGATTTTTGGGAATCAGGAAAAGAAGCCTTTGAAGTAGCCAAACGTCTGGGCGACAAGGTTATTGTTCTAGGAACTTCACACGGGGGAGCACTTGGCTTAGCATTGGCGGAAGATGTACAAATGGAAGCATTGGCACTTTTTGGTCCTAATATTAAAGTTTTTGACCCCAAAGCAAGTTTATTATCCAAACCTTGGGGACTTCAAATTGCTCGTCTGGTAAAGGGCGGAAATTACCATTATATGCAAACAGATAGTGAGGAAAAGAAAAAATATTGGACGACTAAAGCCCGACTAGAATCAACTACACAAATGCAGAAATTTTTAGATCTTAAAATGCGGAAATCAACGTTCCAAAAGGTTAAAATCCCTGTTTTTTTGGGTTATTATTATAAAAACGACAGTCTCCAAGATAAAGTTGTTTCTGTTGACGCCATGCGTAACATGTTTGATCAATTAGGAACTCCTGATTCTTTAAAGTATCAAAAGGCCTTTGACGGGATAAAAGATCATGTACTAACGTCTTATTTATCAAACGATGTATATGAGCAGGTGGCCAATGAAACAATTTATTTTTTAAAACAAATTTTAAAGAATTAGACAATGCGTTTGCTTCCATTTTTAGTTTTTTTTGGTGTTCTATTCTTTGGATGTGAATCCACAATTCCTGAATTAAATCGATGGGAATCCTATGATGAGACAGAAGAGTTGATTGCTAACGCAGATCATCCCATCAAACGGATGCAGTATAAAAGGATTCAATCACAGCATACTGACCGTAATAGTTTTTTCATCCCTTTTAAAGAGGCACTTTTAACATTTAATCAAACAGACCACGATAAGATAAAGTCCTATATCTTAGAACAAGACATTCCAACAATACAAAAGCATGTCAAAGCAGGTCGTTTGACTTATGAGCAATTGACCTTGTTCTACCTCTTTCGTATTTATAAATATGAACTGGATCAAAATACTTTTCTCAATGCTATTATTTCACTAAATCCCAATGTACTTGATCAGGCAAGAAAGCTAGATCAGGAAGCAAAAGATCAAAGAACGCATCCTGTGTATGGAATGCCTATTTTATTAAAAGATAATATTGATGCCCTACCCATGGCTACCACTGCAGGAGCAGCAGTTATGGCTCAAAATTATCCAGAAAAAAACGCTTTTATAGTAGAGCAGCTAAGGAGTAAGGGAGCTTTGATTTTAGGGAAAGTCAATATGAGTGAATGGGCCTATTATTTTTGTCAGGGATGTCCTGTAGGCTATAGCGCTATGGGAGGTCAAACTTTAAACCCCTATGGCAGAAGGATATTTGAAACAGGTGGCTCAAGCTCAGGAAGTGGGGTTGCAGTTGCTGCTAATTATGCAGTTGCAGCCATCGGTTCTGAAACCTCAGGTTCTATTTTGTCACCCTCAGGTAAAAACAGTCTCGTAGGATTAAAACCTACGATTGGTGCTGTTAGTAGAAGTGGGATTGTTCCCATTTCAAGCAGTATGGATACGGCAGGACCAATGACCAAGAATGTGATTGATAATGCCATTTTGATGAGTGCATTAGTAGGTAAGGATCCAAGTGATGCCTATAGTTTTAAGTCACTTCCTATTCGTTTTGATCATTTAGATACGGTGAGTTTGAAAGGTTTTAGATTGGGTTTAAACCGTAATTTTGAGGAGGATAGTTTAATGAAAATTGCAGTGGCTAAAATAAAGTCCGAAGGTGCAGAGATCATTCCATTTACCCCTGCAGAAATTAATATGAATCAGTTTAGAAGACTTTTGGACGTTGATATGCGTGCTGATTTGCCTCAATACTTTATTGCCTTTGCTCATTCAAAATTAGGGTTGGATTCTGTTAAGGACGTGGTTGATTTTAATGCTAAAGACACTCTTCTAAACGCTCCTTATGGGCAAGGAATTTTTGAGAGAATTAGTAAGGAAAGTAGTTCTCAAGCTGAATTTGAAGCCACAAAAAAAATCATCATGCGTACCGCTCAATCCTATTTTCAAGAGGCCATTGAGAAATACAAACTGGATGCCTTCCTTTCAATTGATAATTATTCAGCTCGTAATGCTGCCGCAGCTCATTTTCCTGCTCTAGGAGTTCCCATGGGTTACACTGCATCTGGTCAGCCAAAAAATTTAACCTTTATTGCGCCTTCCAAAAACGAGCAACTTTTGCTTGAATTAGGAGCTGCTTTTGAACGACTTCACCAACCACGTCAATTACCGATACTTTTTCAATAAACTATGCGCACAAAATCATTAAAAAAAAATACCATCAACGTCATAACATTGGGTTGTTCAAAAAATATTTACGATTCAGAAGTGTTGATGGGCCAACTAAAGGCTAGTGGAAAAGATGTGGTTCACGAAAAAGAGGGAAATATTGTGGTGGTAAATACCTGTGGATTCATAGACAATGCAAAAGAAGAATCCGTTAACACCATTTTAGAGCAGATACAAAAAAAAGAAGCTGGTGATGTGGATAAGGTTTATGTCACAGGCTGCCTAAGTGAACGCTATAAACCAGACTTAGAGAAAGAAATCCCTCAAGTAGATCAGTATTTTGGAACCACAGATTTACCGCAGCTTTTAAAAGTATTGGAAGCAGATTATCAACATGAATTAGTAGGTGAGCGACTTTTAACCAGTCCAAAGCACTATGCCTACATGAAAATTGCTGAGGGATGTGATCGACCGTGTTCGTTTTGTGCCATACCATTGATGCGAGGAAAGCACAAATCAACTCCTATTGAAGAGCTGGTCAAGCAAGCCAAACATTTAGCCAAAGAAGGGGTAAAAGAATTGATTCTTATCGCACAAGATTTGACCTATTACGGATTGGATTTGTATAAAAAGCGAAGATTGGCAGCTTTACTTAAAGAATTAGTAAAGGTTGAAGGAATCGAATGGATTCGGTTGCATTACGCATTTCCTACTGGTTTTCCAGAAGATGTTCTCGAAGTGATGCGAGAAGAAGATAAAATTTGCACTTATCTGGACATTCCTTTGCAGCACATTGCTGATCCTATTTTAAAGTCAATGCGAAGAGGAACAACAGAGGCTAAGACCACCGCCTTACTCAAAAAATTCAGGAGCGAAGTCCCTAATATTATTTTGCGTACTTCTTTAATTGTGGGATATCCTGGAGAAACAGAGGAAGATTTTGAAACGCTCAAAAACTGGGTTAAAGCGATGCGTTTTGAACGCTTAGGATGTTTTACTTACAGTCATGAAGAGAACACTCATGCCCACCAACTTAAAGATGACGTCCCTGATGAGGTAAAACAGCAGCGTTCAAATACTATCATGGAAATTCAGTCGCAAATCTCTTGGGAGCATAATCAGAGTTGTATTGGAAAAACTTACCGTTGTTTAATTGACAGAAAAGAAGGCAATCACTATGTCGGTAGAACGTTTATGGATTCACCTGATGTTGACAACGAGGTACTCATCGATGCTACACAAAACTACTTAAAACAAGGTGAGTTTACCCAAGTACTCATTACTGAAGCAACTGATTTTGACTTAGTTGGAACTCCTGTATCAAAATAGTCCTTTACTTGTCTTGTTAGAAAAACAGGGCGTTGGTAAACAGCATTTTTCCTGAATACCAAAATCCTCTAAAAAGGGTGTTATCTACAAAATAAACGATTGTTCCTCTTCCTTTGCGTTCTTCTCCAAAGAGTAGTGATTTACTTTGATTTTTTATGGCTTTAAAGCCAATAAATCCAGCGATAGATTTTGCGTTAGATCCCAAAGTTATAGCGTTAGTTCCGTCCTCCAGAAACTCGTAAGCGTCTTCATTGAGTTTGAGCGTGTAATAGCGATCCAAACCAAAACTGAGCGGATGAGACACATCCATATTGGCTTCAAATACGCTGCCAGTTGTAATTAAACTGATTTCATTTCGAGATAAATCACCAAAGGGTAATTCTGTCGTTTCTAATTTTTGATTTTCTTTTTTCTTGAGCTTGAACGCTTCCGTATTAGCAAAGCGATTGAGAGCCCCTGCAACAGCAATGATTTTTCCACCTTCTATAATCCATTGCTTTAAGGCTTGATCCGTAGCGCTATTGTCATTCCATTTGCTGTAATAACCACTGGGTAATATTAATTGATCCAAATGCTCAAGTGCAGATCCTAATCTATTTTCATCTACTTGCATGATGGGGTACTCTAATACTTGTTCAAAGAAGTGCCATAGTTCCCCGTAACTATAACTTGAAGCGCGATCACTTCTCAATAAACCAATTCTTGGTGCGTTAATCAGCTCTATTTCTGCCGCTCCCAAATCAGGTCCTGCTGAAGAGTAACCCGTTGTAATGGGAGTTAATTCGCGATTGAATTTTTGAGCCAACTCCGATAGTTTTTCCAGATAATCTATCCTTTTTTGATTGTCCCCTTTCAAAATAAATAGACTTCCTCTATCCCATGATTTTCCGCTATTGGAAACAGGAACTTGATTGAAACGAACTCCTATTTTTTCTTTGAGTATGGCGGCTAAAAATTTTCCATCTTCCAAGCTTTTATAGGAGGTAGCATACCCATAGGTAGAAGCTGTAAGGGGGGGTGTATTTCGCTTCTCAAACAAAAGTGAAGTGTATTCTACTGATGAATTTGTTGCTACGGCTTCAAGTCCAAATGCATAGGGGAGCGACCAGGAAGTGATGTCATATGTAAGCGAATCATTAAGTTTGGTTTGGGGTTCAAGAAGTACTTGAATCATTTTTCCTTTGGGCTGATTGGTAGGGACAACTAAAGATTTCGAGGCAAGGGTAGTGGCTGTGTTTTTTTGCGTTTGATAATTAAACCCTTTAATAGTGGTATTTTTTTTAAGTTGATAACTTTTAATATCGTGTTTTTCCAAGAATTTACTCAGTTCTTCTAGCTTGTCTGGATGCCCTTGCATGACGTAATTTTGATACTTTAAATTTTCATTTCTGTAAAATTCCTGGTAGTTTTTATTGAGTAAATCTTTATTTAATGAAGCAATTTCAACGGTTGAGATTCCTGTGGTGTAATGATGTTCAATCCGATCTTTAAGAGTCAGGGTAATGTTTTCATTGTTTTCAATTCCCAAACCGGCAACACCACCACCTGCTTGTTCATAGGTCATGCCAATAGCGCCCAGAAAGGTTGGGTAAGTGTCTCCATAACTGGGATAGAGTAAATCAAAACGTTGCTTGGTAAAATAAAACCAACCTTCTTTGTCAAAATAGGTGGCGTGATTTTTACCGATGACATCCTGAAAACTTTTTTGGAATGGACTGATAATTTCATGATAGGGCTCAGCTGCAGGGGCAAAATAGTATGGGGAATTAATTCCTTGTTCGTGGAAGTCCACGTGAATATGGGGAAGCCACTTGTTGTATTGTAAAATGCGTTGCTTAGATTCGATTTGAGTGAGCCATGCCCAATCGCGATTTAAGTCAAATATATAATGATTTGTCCTTCCATTGTGCCATCCTTCCCGATGCTCGCGAGTAAAGTCTTGGATGCTATTGGGGGCACTTTTAACCTGATTGTAAAAATTGACATATCGATCCCTTCCGTCAGGATTAATACACGGATCTAATATTACAATAGTGTCCTGAAGCCAATCAGAATATTTTGTCAATAGATCATGTGCGGTTTTCATTGCTGCCTCTGTGCTTGAGGATTCGTTCCCATGAACATTGTAGCTGAGCCATACAATTACTTTATCATTATTTTTTTCTCCAGAAACAATACCACTGTTTTGTAAATGCGCAGTACGAATGGACTCTAAGTTTTTCAAATTATCTTCTGACGAGATGATGGCCAATTGAAGTAAACGACCTTCGTTTGTTTTTCCATAGGGCTGTAATTTTAACTTTGAGGAGCTGTTATCTAAATGTTCGAAATACGCTACTACTTGGTGGTGTCGAGTAAAATAAGAACCAAGTTCATAGCCCAAAAATTGGTCCGGCGTTTGCAGTTGAGATTGAACAGAAATTACAGATAAAGTTATTAGTGTAAAGAGTAATTTGCGTAACATGGGATTTATTTTTAGACTAAAATACGCTTTCTGATTTAACTCTATTTTCTTTTTTTAAAATGAATATCTTTACACAAACGGATGCATGAAAAAAAAGTTCATTTCATTTAAAGAAACAAAGCGTTTTTCTACACTAATAACGACTTATTTAGAGAATGCTGATCGCATCCAGCCTTTCCATGGTTTATTCCCTTCCGCTCAAAATTTCAAAAAGCAAATTGAGGTAAAAAAAGCTTCTTATTCGGATTCTCATCGACAGGTTTTGGCGCATGCACTTCAAGATCAGTACAGTGCAATACCTCACTCAGTTGCCGTTCAAAAAAACCTATCCTTACTCAAGTCCGAAAACACCTTTACAATAACTACAGGACATCAATTGAGTTTGATGACAGGACCGCTTTATTTTTTATATAAAATCGTCAGTACTATAAACTTGTGTAAACAACTTAAAAAAGATTATCCAAAGTCAAATTTTGTTCCAGTGTATTGGATGGCGAGTGAAGATCACGATTTTGAAGAAATAAGTTCATTTCGTTTTCAAGGTAAAAGTATTCGATGGCCAGGGGAAGCAGCAGGAGCAGTCGGAGAAATGTCATTAGAAGAATTGCAGCCCGCATTGGATGTTTTTGAACAACAGTTAGGCGGTGGTGTGAATGCCGAGCGTATAAAAGAGTTGATCACTCAGTCGTACCGAACTTCTAAAACCCTCTCTGAAGCAACCTTTAGGTTGGTTAATCTTCTTTTTGGAGACTATGGATTAATTGTTATTGAACCTCAAAAACCTAAATTAAAGGCACTTTTTAAACCGATTTTAAAGGAAGAGCTTTTCAAGAGTCCATCTTTCAATGCGGTGACTAAACAGATTAAACAACTAAAAAAAGGATTCGATTCTAACTACACTCCTCAAGTAAATCCAAGAGAAATTAACCTTTTTTATCTGACTCCCAATGGGCGCCACCGTATAGAAAAGATTGCAGGTGGTTTTCATTTAAATGGAACAGAGCAGTCGTTTACCGAAGCGGAGTTTATGAGGCTCGTAGAGCAGCAACCTGAACGATTTTCTCCAAATGTAATCCTTCGCCCAGTCTATCAAGAGTGTATTTTACCCAACCTTTGTTATATCGGAGGAGGAGGAGAATTGGCCTATTGGTTTCAGTTGAATTCTACGTTCAGTCATTTTAACGTTCCTTTTCCTATCCTTTTGCTGCGAAATTCAGCATTGATCTATTCTGAAAAGCTAGGAAATAAAATTACCAAGTTGAAGTTGGAAACTTCTGATTTATTTAAAAAACGGAACGCCTTGCTCAATAAAAAAGTACGACAAATCAGTAATATTGATTTAGATCTTTCCCCTTTAAAAGAGCAGTTAAAAAATCAATTTGATTCTTTACAGGAGTTAGTTGCTCAAACCGACCCTTCGTTTAAAGGCGCAGTTGATGCACAAAAAACCAAGCAATTTAGAGGTATTGAATATTTGGAGAAACGTTTATTAAAGGCTCAGAAGCGAGTTTTAAAAGATGATGTAGAGCGTTTGATTTTCATTCATGAGCAACTTTTTCCAAATGACAGTCTTCAAGAAAGAGCTTTAAACTTTACAAGTTTTTATCTTGAATTAGGACCCGAATTGATTCCAAACCTGATGGATTCTTTGGACCCATTGAATCCAGATTTTGTGCTCCTAGAATATTAACAGTAAGATGTTGAATAATTTTCCCTGGGTATTTTTACAGCAAGGATTTAATCGTATTTTTGCCCATGCAAGAAAAAGTTCTCATCCTGGATTTTGGATCTCAGTACACACAACTAATCGCGCGAAGAGTTCGCGAATTATTTATTTATTGTGAGATCCATCCCTATAACAATCCACCCAAAAATAGTTCTCAATTTAAAGCCGTTATTTTATCTGGTTCCCCCTTTTCGGTAAGATCAGAAGATGCTCCACATCCCCAATTGGATGAAATAAAAGGGAAACTGCCTCTTTTAGGTATTTGTTATGGTGCACAATATTTGGCTCATTTTTTTGGTGGTCAAGTAAGTCCTTCTAGTAAAAGAGAATACGGTAGAGCAAATTTATCATATGTAAACACAGAAGATCCATTCTTTAAAGGAGTACCTACTGACAGTCAAGTGTGGATGAGTCATGCGGACACCATACTCAACCTTCCAGAACAGGCCGAGTGTTTGGCGAGTACAGCTGATGTGAAAAACGCAGCCTACAAAATTAATGGAGAGCCTACCTATGCCATTCAATTTCACCCTGAGGTATATCACTCTACAGATGGAAAGCAAGTGTTGGAAAATTTTCTAGTGGGTATAGCTAAAGTAAAACAAGATTGGACTCCGGATTCTTTTGTAGATATGACTCTGGCAGATTTAAAAAAGCAAGTTGGTGAGGATCAAGTAATCTTAGGTCTTTCTGGAGGTGTTGATTCCTCGGTGGCCGCCATGTTATTACACAGGGCCATAGGCAAACAGCTCAATTGTATTTTTGTGAATAATGGGTTGCTTCGTAAAAATGAGTTTGAAGAAGTGCTAGAACAATATGAAGGAATGGGACTCAATATCAAGGGAGTTGATGCTTCTGATCAATTTCTTGATGCTTTAGAAGGGGTTTCAGATCCTGAAACAAAACGGAAGATTATTGGCAAAACCTTTATAGATGTTTTTGATGCTGAATCGCACTTGGTTGAAGGGGTGCGTTGGTTAGGGCAGGGAACGATTTATCCTGACGTGATCGAATCCATTTCGGTAAATGGACCTTCTGCTACTATTAAATCTCACCATAATGTGGGTGGATTGCCTGATTTTATGAAATTAGATTTGGTAGAGCCATTGCGAATGTTGTTTAAAGACGAGGTTCGGCGTGTGGGTAAAAGTTTGGGGATGGAAGCTTCCTTATTAGGAAGACACCCCTTCCCAGGTCCTGGATTGGCTATTCGAATTTTAGGTGAAATTTCCCGTGAAAAAGTAAGAATGCTGCAAGAAGTTGATGCGATTTTTATTCAAGGACTAAAGAAGTGGGACCTTTACGATCAAATTTGGCAAGCAGGTGCAATGTTTTTGCCCATCAATAGCGTAGGAGTTATGGGAGATGAAAGAACCTACGAAAACTGTGTGGCTCTTAGAGCAGTACAATCTACAGACGGGATGACAGCAGACTGGGTTGACTTGCCTTATGCCTTTCTCCAAAAGATGTCTAATGAAATCATTAATAATGTCAAAGGGGTAAATCGTGTGGTTTATGATATAAGTTCAAAACCACCTGCAACAATAGAATGGGAATAGTTTTTGATATAGCATGTTCATGATACAGTTTCGATCTTTATTTATCCTTTGTTTGTTCTTTCTGATTGGTTTTAGTGCTGTTGCACAAACTCCAGATTCCTTTGTTACGCATAAAGTAAAACGAGGGGAGACCCTTGAATTTTTGCTGGATCAGTACGGTATTACAAAGCCTCAGCTTCAGGAATACAATCCTTCAATAGAGCGACTTGGTCTCAGGAGAAGGATGAATTTACGGATTCCGGTTTTTAGTAATAATATAGCTCCCAAAGCCACCACGCAAAGTCTAAAACCGTCACTTGATTCACTCGAATTTATAACCCACGAAGTAACGCCTAAAGAAACCAAATGGCGTTTGGCATATCAATACAATACCACAATTGAATTGTTGGATTCTATGAATCCAGAAATCAAATCGGGTCTTAAAATTGGTCAAAAAATCAAAATTCCCCAAACCCCTAGTTTGGAACCCATACCCGAAAAAGATTCTCTTTACAACTATTACAAAGTGCTTCCTAAAGAAGGGTTTTATCGTATTGAAAAAAAGCTGGGTGTAGATCAGGCATTATTAGATTCTTTAAACCCTAATCTAAAAGAGACTGGACTGATCGCTGGAATGATTTTGAAAATTCCAGGTGCGCAAAGTGGTGACTTCAAAATTGAGGACGATTTACTTGTGGAACGGGTTAACCTAGCAGATTCAATCTTTCTGAAAAAAGAAATTAAGTTTGCATTGCTTTTGCCTTTTAAAGCAAACGAAATTGTTTTTGACTCGGTTGAGGACACAAAAAAACTTCTTCAAACACGAAATTTACACACCATATCTTTAGATTTTTATTCTGGGGTACTATTTGCCGTTGAAAAAGCAAATGCTCTTGGGCTTAAGGTGATTCTTAACACCTTTGACACAGAAAACAAGTATTCTAAATTGGATGAAATAGTCAAAGAATTAGCAACTGAACAAACCGATTTTATTGTTGGGCCTCTCATCACCACTAATTTTGACTATGTTTCAAGTCAAAAAATAATAGCGAATACCCCCAAGATAGCACCCTTGTCGTCAAACGAAGTTGTGCCAAGAAAAAATGTTTACCAATCCATTACTAGAGCCGAAACATTCCGTTCAAAAATGTTTACTTACCTCAATAGAGTCATAGATACTACTCAAAATGTAGTAATTGTAGCAGATTCTCTAAATCGATCTATTGAAAGAAAATTAAAAGCCCAATTCCCTTGGGCCATTAGTTTGCGGCCTGAAAAAGGAGATTTTATTTTGCCTGAATTGGCCGATTCTTTGCTGGTTGATTCACTGCCAAACAAGGTCATCTTGGAGACCCAATCATTTCCTTTGATTGCGAATGCACTTTCTCAGTTCAACGCTCAGAATTCAGGAGAACGAAACGTTCAAGTATTCACTTCGTATCGGAGCAATGTCTATAACAATGATAATCTGTCGCGTAAGGTTCTAGGCGGTATTAAGTTCACCTATCCAGTCGGATTTAAGCCTCTTGATTACGGATCAAACGAATTGTTTATTGAATCTTTTCAAAATCGTTTTGGGAAGCGACCCAATAAAGAATCTCTTAGAGGTTTTGACTTAGTAATGGACTTGATCCTTCGAACTGCTGTAGCAACAAAGCTGGAGAGCTCACTAGAATTGGGCGAGACACAATACCGATCGAATCGGTTTTTGTATCAGCCAGAGAGAAATGATTCCTATCTGAATTCAGCACTTTTTCTTTTGCAACACCGAGGGTATGAAATTTTGGAAATAAAAGAATAGATTGAGAGACCCAGTAGTTCCCATTGTTTTTGTAAATTTGAGTCCGGTAATAGTGAATTAAATCAACCGGATGTCCAAGACCAAATATATCTTTGTTACAGGAGGAGTTACTTCTTCATTAGGAAAAGGAATTATCGCAGCCTCTTTGGCTAAACTCCTTCAAGCTCAAGACTTTAATGTTACTATTCAGAAGTTTGATCCCTACATCAACGTTGATCC
Source organism: Flavobacteriaceae bacterium (assembly GCA_965656215.1). Lineage (GTDB taxonomy): Bacteria > Bacteroidota > Bacteroidia > Flavobacteriales > Flavobacteriaceae > MS024-2A. The sequence goes on along the minus strand of CBFHJD010000018.1, from coordinate 4,719 downwards.
GGGCACACTAAATCCTTATGAACACGGTGAATGTTATGTAACTGATGATGGCGCGGAAACTGATTTAGATTTGGGACATTATGAGCGTTTTCTGAATGTAAAAACTTCTCAGGCAAACAACGTCACTACCGGTAGAGTTTATCAAAGTGTAATTGAAAAAGAGCGAAGAGGAGAGTTTTTAGGTAAAACAGTACAGGTTATTCCTCACATTACCAATGAGATAAAAGGTCGCATGCAATTGCTTGGAAAGACAGGTGAATATGATATCGTAATCACTGAAATTGGCGGAACCGTAGGAGATATTGAATCTTTACCATACATAGAATCTGTAAGGCAATTGATTTGGGATTTAGGAAAAGAAAATGCCTTGGTGATTCATTTAACTTTAATCCCGTATCTAGCAGCAGCGGGAGAGTTGAAGACAAAGCCTACCCAACACTCTGTCAAAACTCTCATGGAAAGTGGGATTTCAGCAGATATTATTGTGTGTAGAACAGAACATGAGCTTTCGAGTGATCTTAAAGAGAAACTCGCATTATTTTGTAATGTCAAACGGGAGGCCATCATTCAATCTATAGATGTGGATACAATCTATGATGTACCTTTAAAAATGTTGGAAGAAGGACTGGATAAAGTCGTTTTAGAAAAATTACAGCTCGCCCCCAAGAAGCAGCTAGATCTAAAACCTTGGAATGTCTTTTTAGAAAAATTTAAAAACCCTAAGCACAAACTTAAAATTGGTTTAGTAGGTAAATATGTTGAGCTGCAGGATTCGTATAAATCTATTTTAGAGTCTCTAATTCACGCAGGAGCTATCAATGAAACAGAAATAGATGTAGTCAGCATTCATTCAGAACATTTAGAAGCTGGAGATGTAGCTAAACAATTAGAAGGAATTCATGGACTAATCGTTGCTCCAGGATTTGGAGAACGAGGAATAGAAGGTAAGATTAGTGCGATTGCATATGCGCGAGTAAACAAACTCCCTTTCTTTGGAATTTGTTTAGGAATGCAAATGGCGGTAATCGAATACGCTCGAAATCAAGTGGGTCTTTCGAATGCAAATTCAACAGAAATGCAGACCGATTGTAAAGAGGCAGTAATTGATTTAATGGAATCGCAAAAAAGTGTAATCAATAAAGGAGGTACCATGCGATTAGGTGCTTGGGATTGCGAATTGGAACCCAACTCAAAAGCTGCAGTAGCCTATCAATCAAAAATGATTTCTGAACGCCATCGTCATCGCTATGAATTCAACAATGAATTTCTTGAACGTGTGTTTGATGATCAATTTATAATTGCCGGAACAAACCCTGAAACTGGTCTTGTTGAAATTATTGAATACAATAATCACCCTTGGTTTGTAGGTGTTCAATTTCACCCGGAATACAAAAGTACAGTTTCCAATCCTCACCCATTATTTATAGCTTTTGTGCAAGCTAGTTTGGCGCACCAAGTAAAAGAATAAGCAAGAAAAAAACTATGGAAGAAAAAAAATTTGATCCCTACCAATTTATTGGATTCATTCTCATCGCTGTTATTTTAACTTGGATGCTTTATCGTAATGGTCCAGCTGATGAAGAAGTAACAACCGAAAGTTCTAATACAGAACAAATTGTCCCTCAGAGCACGAATACTGTCGCTACCCCAATTCAAAATGATTCTCTTATTCAGCAGCAGAAAGTAGCTGCTTATGGTGATCTTGGAAGTCTTTTTGCAGCTGCTGACCAATCTATTGTAAGCTTGGAAACTGAACAGATGACCTTGGAGCTTAATCCTAAAGGAGGACAAATTTCGAAGCTGACTCTTAATGCCTATCAAAATTACGAGGATGCACCGCTTCCTTTAATTAGTGATGGGAATACTGATTTTAATATCCAACTCAACACTTTAGATGGCCGGGTATTGAACACACGTGAGATGTATTTTACTCCCACAATAACTGATGGTACTGATGCTATTCAGGTTGAAATGAAAGCCTCATTGAATACACAACAGTACATTTCGTTTTTATACAGTTTCCCTAAAGAGGGGCACCTTTTTTCGTTTTCAATAAAAACTGTAGGGATGCGGACTTTATTAAATACTACTGCTGCACCAGTATTATCGTGGAAGACAGATGTTTTTAGAAATTCAAGAAGTATTGACTACGAAAATAGATATACCGAATTTACTTTTGGTTATGAGGATGATCGTGTTGACTATTTATCATTAAGTGGAAATGATGAAGAAACAAGACAAGATATACGTTGGATTTCTTATCGCCAGCATTTTTTTAGTGCCATTTTAATTCCTGAACAATCCATTACTGAAGCTAAAATAACTTCTACGGATCGCTCTGGAGAAGAGTCTTTGGAAGAAAAATACACCAAATCATTTGCAACGAATTACGCACTAAATACGGGTGGGGACTTAAATGCAAATTTGAAATTCTATTATGGACCTACAGATTATAAAGCATTAAAACAACTTGAAGGTGATTTGGAAACCTCCATTCCCATGGGTTGGGGTATTTTTGGATGGATCAACCGCATGATCTTTTTGCCGCTTTTTGAATTTTTATCCTCTTTCCTTTCTTATGGAATCGCTATTATAGTAATGACGATCATTGTTCGTTTAGCAATGTCTCCGGTGACTTACAAATCTTACGTTTCTCAAATTAAAATGAAGGTTTTGCGTCCTGATATAGAAGTGATTAACAACAAGTACAAGGATGATGCTGTCAAACGTCAACAAGAAACCATGAGCTTGTATTCAAGAGCTGGGGCAAATCCAATGTCAGGTTGTGTACCTGCCTTATTGCAGCTGCCTGTGTTCTATGCTTTGTTTTCCTTTTTCCCGGTAGCATTTGTGTTGCGTGATAAGTCCTTTTTATGGGCAGACGATTTATCCTCTTATGACTCTGTTTTAGATTTGGGATTCACCATTCCTTTTTACGGTGATCATATTAGTTTATTTCCGATTTTGGCCTCAGTTGCTATTTTCTTTTATACTCGAATGACAACTGGACAACAGCCAATGCCACAGCAGCCCGGTATGCCAAATATGAAAATCATCATTTATTTGATGCCCCTAATGATGTTGTTTTTCTTTAACAATTACGCCAGTGGGTTGAGTTTGTATTATTTTGTTTCTAACCTTTTAACCATCTTTTTGATGTTGGTGATTAAGAATTACATCATTGACGATACCAAGATTCACGCTAAAATTGAGGAAAACAAAAAGAAGCCAAAAAAAGCAGGCGGATTTTCTGCAAGATTGCAAAAAGCAATGGAAGAAGCTGAAAAGCAAAAGAAAGCAGGCAAGGGCCGAAAAAAATAATTCCATTAGACTCCGTATCTTTACCAAATGAAAACGAAAAGGGTCATTGTTGGACTTTCAGGTGGTGTGGACTCCAGTGTAGCTGCGTATTTATTAAAAGAGGAAGGCTATGACGTGGTAGGCTTGTTTATGAAGAATTGGCATGATGAGTCCGTAACCCTTTCCAACGAATGTCCTTGGCTAGAAGACAGTAACGATGCTATGCTTGTTGCTGAAAAACTTGGAATCCCGTTCCAAACAGTTGATTTAAGCAAAGAATACAAAGAACGAATTGTGGACTATATGTTTGATGAATACGCCAAAGGGAGGACTCCTAATCCTGATGTATTATGCAACAGAGAAATCAAATTTGATGTTTTTTTAAAAATTGCTCTTTCTCTTGGTGCTGATTTTATTGCTACCGGACATTATTGTAAAAAAAGTCAATTTACTGACCCTCAAGGTAATCAAATTCATCAGTTGTTGGCAGGGGAAGACGGAAATAAGGATCAATCCTATTTTTTATGCCAGCTGACTCAGGAACAACTTTCTAAAGTGCTTTTCCCGATTGGACACCTTCAAAAAGCGGAGGTTCGCAAAATTGCAACAACTCAAAATTTAGTTACAGCAGATAAAAAAGATTCTCAAGGACTTTGCTTTATTGGAAAAGTAAGCCTACCCGATTTTTTACAGCAACAGCTTAAACCCAAGAAGGGAGAAATTATTGAAATCCCCGCTAACTTTGAATCCTATAAGGAAGAAAAAGAAGCTACTAAAACACTGGAAGAGCGATCCTGTAAGCAGCAATATGCTCCTGAAGATGGTGCTTTGGTAGGAGAACACGATGGGGCTCATTTCTTTACAGTAGGTCAAAGAAAAGGGTTGAGAGTAGGGGGGATGGTAGAGCCTTTATTTGTGATTGACACTGACGTAAAGAGGAATGCCATTTATGTGGGGCAAGGGAAACAACATCCTGGCTTATACCGCGAAGCACTTAAAATTGATACTTCTGAAATTCATTGGGTTCGAAAAGATTCACAAATTTCTAATGGTGAGACTTTAGAGGTTTTTGCCCGTATTCGTTACCGCCAACCTTTACAAAAAGCACGACTTTATCAGACAGAGGAGGGCATGTATGTTTGGTTTGATAAGCCTCAATCTTCGATTACTTCGGGACAGTTTGTAGCTTGGTATCAGGACAATGAATTGCTAGGGTCGGGAGTAATCACCTAATCTCTAATTTGTTTTAAAGCTTCTTCAATGGTACGGGTTGGTCTTAAACACACTTTATTTTCACAGACATAAATCAAAGTCTCTCCTTCAAAAAAGCGATCTTTTAATAGGGGTAATTCACTTGTTTTTTCACTAATTTGAAAAAGGACATTGGGGAGGTAATACTGTTGTAGTTCTTTATTGAAT
>CBFHJD010000017.1:0-45530 GCA_965656215.1 Flavobacteriaceae bacterium | reverse complement strand
AATCCTTAGCGGGCAATCTAGTTTCATCTGCATTTAAGTTAGAGATGGCTGAATCGATAAGAGTCAGCATTTTAGCGTATATACTTTCTCCAGTATCTGCTGCAGGGTTAAACGATACTCCGTCATTACTCTCGGTATAAGGAATATCTCCTAAATAATCTACCAAGGTTGTAATTGCATAAGCTTCCGCCAACTGACCTATAGCCAGGTGTGTAAATAAACCTTGTTCTTCTGCAACTGCTTCAAGTGCTCTAACATCTGGCATAATCCCAGAATAAGCAATTGACCATGCACTATCTAAGTCCGAAGGCTGATATGCGTTTTGATATAGTGGTCCAAACATATGAAGTATCCGAGTCGTTTCCATTCCAGGTTCAGTTACTTGGAAAAAGAAGTCTTTTAGACTTAACTGAATGGCATTCACATAGAATTCAGGATTCGCAGTTGAGGGGTTCAACGCATTTGGCGAATCCAAAAGATCTAATTCAACTGTCTCGCATCCATTAACAACAAAGATTAATGCAGACAGGAAAAATAATTTTTTTATTGAGTTATATTTTTTCATGTTTCGTTTTTTTAAAATGATGCTTTAACAGTAAATCCATATCTCTTAGAACTTGGTCCAGCAAAATATTCTATACCAAGGTTGTTAGAAACACCATTAGATAAACTGTTGGTATCATAATTAACTCCTTCAGGGAAGTTAACCGCTTTATACCACAAGTTTGTTCCTGAAAGATTTAATGAAAGTGTTTTGAAGGGCATTTTCTCCAACATTGCACCTGTAAATTGATATCCTAAAGAAATTTCTCTAAGACGAATAGTTGTTCCGTCCCAAATCTCAAGTTCATCAGTTCCTAACCAGTTTGAAAATGCAATATCAGTTGCACCAATCTGAGTCGTGTTTGGAGAACCATCAAGATTTACGCCCGGAAGAACATATGTTCCTAGACGGTCAAAAGGGAAATCAATAATACCTCTACTAAGAAGTGTTACAGCAGTTTTAGAAAAAATATCACCTCCATGACGGTATCCAATACCTACGTCAAAGGTGAAATTCTTATAGCTTAATGTATTGTCTATGTTTGCAATAAAGTCAGGATTTGGATCTCCGATAACCACGTCATCTGGATCAACAATATAATTACCTGTTGCTTTATTGATTACTTTTTCACCTGAATCTGATCGTCGGATTTTATCACCAATCAATACGTTGAAAGGCTGACCTACGATTGCCGCATTTTTAGCATCAGCCGCAAAATAAGTACCAATGATAATTTGGTCAATCCCATCAGGTAAACTAGTTACCAAAGATTCATCCGCATAGAAGTTAACTCCTGTATTCCAAGAGAAGCCATCATAATTATTGACCCATCTTAAGTCTAGGTCTAATTCGATTCCCTCTACTTCCATATCACCACCATTGATGGTAGTAAATGTATATCCTGTAGAAGGATCAAGCTCTTTAGATGTAATTAAGTCTTGAGTCTTCTTTTTAAAGTAACTCATGTTGATTCCCACCTTATTGTTAAATAAACGTGTATCTAGACCAATTTCAAATTCTGAAATAAGCTCAGGCATTAGATTAGGATTTCCCAATCTATTACTTGTGGTATTACTTGAAATAAGATTTCCAGAAGGATCTACAAACGCTCTACCATTTAAGGAAAGTGTATTTCGAGTAATGTATGGGCTTGGGAATCCTGCAGAGGATCCATAACCTAATCTGATTTTTAAATAATCAAACATACTGGAGTCACTCTTCATACCTTCGAAAAAGTTAGACGCTATAAACGACAAACTTCCTGATGGATAAAGGATGGTGTTATTACCCGTTTCAAGTGTAGAAGTCCAATCATTACGAACAGAACCGTTTACGTAAAGGTAATCTTCATATGATAAAGTAAGGTCAGCAAAAATACCGTAAGTATTTACCAAAGACTCACCTTGAAATTGTCCTCCACTAAATGAATTCGTAGAAGCAGCTTCTTCAAAATTCCAGTGTTTGAGCGTTCCATATGCAATTTGCTTGGTACTCTCTAAACCATCACTCTTAAAAAAGACTGAGTTTGAGTTAAATCCAACAATTGCAGTTATTCCAATTTTATCAGTAAGATCTGTTTTGTAGTTTACAGCAGCATTGTGGTCTGTGATTTTATTTGAGTAATAAGTTGTTCTGAAAAAACCTAAAGAATTTCCATCAATACCACCCTTGTTTTGACCATATATTTGATCTTCTGAATAACTATCTAATCCATAACGATACGTAATGTTTAAATTATCAGTAAAATCATATTTGAATCCAACATTACCGAAGAAACGATTTACACTACTTCTTGTTTTACTATTTTCAACAGTCCATCGTGGGTTTTGAATACCATTGGAAGTTCTGTAGTAGAGTGAACCACCATCAGCCCTTTGGTAAGGTAATCCCATGAGGTCAACATTTCTAGGAGTATACATTAAATCTCCAAAAATTGAAGCTCCACTTCCTTCTACACCACTACCTCTAGAGGCAGCAACTGGTGGACTTTTCATGTCTGTTAACGCAAAGTTTACGCTGGCGTTTACAGTTAACTTATCTTTTTTGATCGACCCACCAACACTAAGGTTGTCTTTAGAAAGCTTGTTTCCAGGAGTAAAACCTTCATCAGCAACTTTGGTGTATAAAACATTATATGTAAACATTTCATCACCTCCATTTACTCCAACAGAAGTACTATTGAAAAGACCTGTTCTAAAGAAATTAGGAACACTTTGATATGCTTTGTATTCGTATTCACCGTTTGCAAGATCTTCGTATCCTGCGATATATGCGGGTACTCCATTATATCTGAAAGGGTGGTTTAAGAAAACCTGACCATTTCGAACTTCACTTAACCAGGTTCCGAAAACACTTCCGTCTTCCGTACCAAATTTAGGTCCCCAGTTACTGAAATACCATCCAAATTCTTGGTCAAATCCTCCACCATACTCATTTTGATATTTGGGTAAATGAGGATCTGTAAAGAATGTTGAATTTGAAATTGTAACGTTGGCAGTACCTTTTGTACTTTTACTGTTTTTTGTGGTAATTAAAATTACACCATTTCTACCACGGTTACCGTAAAGAGATGTTGCACTTAATCCTTTCAAGACGTTAATTTCTTCGATATTGTTTGGGTCAATATCTAAAAATCTACTGGTCTCAGTTCCATTGTCAGCAAAATTACTTCCGTTATTTGTTGAACTACCAAAGGGTACTCCATCTACAACAAAAAGCGGTTGGTTAGAACCCGTAATAGAAGTATATCCTCTAATGGTTATATTGGTTGAACTACCAGACAAACCATTACTAGACGTAATGTTTACACCAGCAGCTTTACCTCTAAGTAATCTACCAATATCTCCCTGAGGTCTGTCAACTACTTCGTCTCCAGCTACTTTAGATATTGCATAACCCAGTTGAGCTGCTTCTTTTTCAACTCCAAGAGCCGTTACAACAACTTCATCAAGCTGGTTGGATTGATTTAAAGTAAAATCAATAACATCTTGCCCATCAACAGCTGTTGATATGGTTTTATATCCTACATAACTTGCAGATATAGAGGCACCATCTTGAACTGTGATGGAAAAGTTACCGTCAAAATCGGTTGTAGTACCATTGCTGGTATTAACCTCCAAGACAGTTGCCCCCGGAAGAGGAACGCCTTGGTCGTCGGTAACATTACCCGTAATTGTACTCTGGGAGAACGCAAATTGTGCGCACATTAACAGAGCCATTAAGTAATAAGTGTGTTTCATGTCAAATATTTTAGTCTTCAAAAGTAATAATTATAGTTAATAAAACGTTAAAAAATTTTTAATATTTCGCATACAATTAAGAATGATAAGTCTTTACAGCTGTTTATCTATCAACATCAATAGTTAAACAAGTGTTTTTTATCATTTTTCTTTTTTAAGCGAATAATTATTAATCGATCATCCTTGATGCCTGATTTTTTTTCATAGAGCTTTTGATGTAAAATTTTCTATTCTATAAAAGCAAGCTTATTTCACTTCATCCATAAAGCGAAGCAATTTTTTGAGGTATTCCATTTTTTTCATGTCTCCTTTTTTTGTTTTTAAAAAAGTTTCCAAATGAACTAGATCCGTTTTGAAGTATTTTTTGAAGTTTTTTTTGTTTGGTTTGATAAACTCAAGCGGACCTTCCTTTTTTTGGAAATACCATTCTGATTCATCAACAAAACGAGCGGGAAAAGACCGCTCCAAAGAGGTACGTGCTTTTTTGCCCTCTCTAAAAGTTTTCCGTTCTCTTAAATAAAGACTGTAGTGCTGACCTTTGTAAACCTCACGGACATATCCCATTTTTCCCAAGGTTGAATTGCCATTGGTTAGAGGGAGATAGCGGAACACTTCACCTTGAATTTTACAAAAAACCTTACTGTTTTTTATCAACACCTGATCCGTACTGGTTGCAAAAGAATTTAGACTCATTTCCATTTCATCCGCAAAAGCATTGTAGCGAAGGTAAACTTGCTCTTCTAGAGGTTTTCCAAAATAGACAAGGGTTGCCTCTTTAAATGCAGTATCTAAATAAGGACTCCCTTTAAAATTTGTGTTTCCAAAGTTTGTAGAGCTTGGTTTTATCCTATTCGTCAAATCAGTGAAGGCATCGTTTATTCTGCTGTCGTTTCTGCTGATTTGTGCGGAGAGCGTCCCAATCCATAAAAATAAAACCAAAATAAAAATACGAGTCATGATTTTGATTTATTGAAAACTAAAACCGCCCCTAGGGGCGGTTTTTAATAGATTTTCTTAAAAAAACATTATTTAGGAAAACAAAAATATTAGGTACTATTGATAAATAGGGGTTGGAATATATTGATCCACATAACCTGGAAAATTTGAATTTGAAGATTCCTCGGTAGATGGATATATAAATCGTTGCGGGATTTTTGTAGTTTCAGAACTTTTAATCGGAACCCCTATAAAGTTATTTGTTCTAAGTACATCTTGATAGGTTGGAAGTCCAATAACAGAGCAATATTTTTCAAGAAGAATTTCCATCTTAATTGCATTTTCTGTGGATAGTTCCTTGTTTAGCATTCCCCCAGACTCAAAATCAGCAAGAACATAATCGTCATATTGTGTACCAAACTTTACAGCGTTGTGAGCACGAACTTTATTCAATGCTTCAATCGCAGCAGATTGAGAGGTAGAAGTCTCAGCAATAATCAATTGAATTTCTTCAAAAGAAATGACGGGGAACGATCTAGTTTGAGCGGCAAACCCATCATCTGTTGTGTTTAAGCTAAGACCATTAGAAGCTACATAATAATTAAAACGAGCCGTTTCGTTAGTTTTACTGTTTCCTCTGTAAACATCTGAAGTTGAATTTAAAAGATTTGACATATAACTATTTTCAACTTTCAAATAATCCTGTCTCTGTTCCACTTCAAATTGCCAAAAAAGATTTTCACCATAGTTCGCATTAGAATGTTTAATATTCCAGTTATTTGAGGCACTTGTGAAATTGGCGGCAATTGCTGCATTATTTGCATTTTCTTTTTCACCTAGAGCCAGATAGTATCTGGCTGCGAGTGCATTTCCAATCTGATTCCAAGAAGAAGAAGTAGAAAAAATATTATTTGCTGCAGAAGAACTACCCGCTTTCGTAATTCCATCAGAAATCATAGCTATAGCAGCTCGAATTACACTTTCTTGACTTTCATATTTCGGATCTGGAAACTCTGGATTATTCACCTCACTAAAAGGAATGTCACCAAAAACTAAAGCAGCTTCTGCAAAATAATAAGCCTCCAAGATTAACAATTGACCTTCAACTAAGCTATTTCCGCTGGCTTGTGCTTTTTGTTTTGCAATTTGAACTTGGGAAATACCTCTTTGAAAAGTATCTTCCCACATTTCCTCATAGGTTGTTGATAATGTGGAATATCCATTTAAAGTCCCATATTGACGATCAACACCAGTAAATTGATCGGTAAAAATTGCTGTTATTCTTGCTGGTTCAGCTTCGGCTATTGATGCTACATTTAATAAAGTGTGGTTTAATAGCAAGCTGATAGGTGCGTCAGTAAACTCATTTGGGTTATCATTTAAACCCTCAACAGGTTTTTCACAAGAAAATATGATAAAACCAAATATTAGAAACAAGATAAAATTTTTCATTTTTTTCATTTTTAAGGGTTAGAAATTTAATTTGACATTCAGTAAAACACTTCTAGTCCCTGGGTTTGTAAAGTAATCTAATCCCCTGCCTTTTGAAGCTCCTGATAAGTTAACTTCAGGATCAACTCCTGCAAAATCAGTAATGATTAAAAGGTTTCTACCAGATACTCCAATCTGACCTGACTTCACATTTATAGGGGAAAGAATTGATTGAGGGAGGGCGTAGTTTAGAGATATTTCACGCAGTTTAATCCAAGAAGCATCTTGCACAAATTGTTCGTCTAGGTCACCAAAACCACCGCCATTTGTTCGATACCAATTTTCATCTAGAGCCACTTGTCCTCCACCGAAGTCTCCAATATTTCCTCTGAAAGTTGTTCCTGCAGGAATTATATCAGAGCTATTGTAAATTGGTAAATCAACGGGTGCTACACTTTCATTAGCAGTATCTGGATGAATTCCAAAGTAATGTAGAACACCTTGGGTACCTCCCCACATATCATTTCCTTGTGAAGTTTCAAACAAGAAAGAAAAGCTAAGGTTTTTATATTCTAAAGATGCACCTAAGCCCGCTCTGAAGTCTGGATTTGGATCTCCAATAACTCCTTGTTCGTCATCGATCAATGGAAAACCACTATTGTCAGTTTGAATATTTCCATTTGTATCTCTTAGATATTGACCACCAAAAATAGCTGCAAAGGGAGCTCCCTCTTTTACAGCGGAGCTGGTACTTGTAAACCCATTTAAGATGACACGACTTACGTCAGGAAGTTTCTCAACAATATTTTTATAAGTTGTAAAATTTCCAAAAACATTAACTTTTAAGTCAGTGTCACTATACAAATCATAGTTGAAATCAAATTCTAATCCTTTATTTGAGATTTCAGCAGCATTTGCATAACGTTCGGTGAATCCAGAAGAAGGAGGAACTTCCAATTCAAGAATTCCATCTGTTGTTAATCGATTATAGTAAGTGGTTCCAACAGTTAATTTATTATTGAAAAATCGTGCATCAAAACCTATTTCTTTTTCGGTCACACGCTCAACTTTAAGGTTAGGATTCCCTTGAGTTGCACTTCTTCGAACTGTCCCACCATAATTAGCTCCATCAATATAATCTCCCCATCCCTCAGAACCAGCAGTTGAAGTAATAAAGTTACTTTGATTTATGTATAAAATGGGAGCGATACCCACCTGACCATAAGAAGCTCTCAATTTTAAGAATGACAGAGGGCCATTAGATCTACTAGGGTCTGTAACGACATATCCCAAAGTTGCAGATGGATAAAAATTTAAATCAGTCAGGGTCGTATTTCGTTCTAAACGACCACTCAAATCAACCAATAAATTTTCAAAAAACGAAAACGATAGAGAATAATATCCAGAGTTCTTTTTGTCTCTTTGTTTATTTTCGCTTGCAAGAATATCCCCATTTACAGCATTTCCAACTAATTGTTTAGAGGGATCTGGATTTAAAAAGTTATTTGTGGAAGAACTGAATCGGTAATATTCATTGTCTTCTATTACATAACCAAGAATCCAATTTAAATTTACGTTATCTCCAAAACTACTATTTCCATTTAATAAGAAGTTTAAGTTTTGAACTCTCTCGCTATAATCATTTTTATAAAAACCACCACTAGTCCAGTCACCAGCAGAGTTTACAGGATAGTAGTTTTCTCGACGGTCAACATAAAAGTCTAACCCATAGCGAGCAGTTAAAATAAGGTTTTCTTTAAGATTAATATTAATCTCTGGAGCAATAGTAAAGCGACTTACCTCGTTTGGGTTTGTAATCTCATTAATTGTCCAGCCTGGGTTGTTGTAAATTGCAGGCGCTTGACCTATATGACGGTTACGATACGAGCGATGACTATTTGGAACACCAACGGCATCATCAGGTCCAGAAAAATATGTTCCAATATAATCCTTATTACTAAAATCAGGGGCGGTTCTCAAATAACCTAAATAGAGTCCATTTAGATTCGACCCTGTTTGAACTCGATTTGATTTAATATTAATATAAGAGGTGTTAATTCTGGTATTTAACCATGAAGTTAATTTTCTAGAATTGTTTATTCTGAAAGTATTCCTTACATAATCTGACAAACCGTTGATAACTCCTTTTTGATCAAGACGTGAATAACCTATATAGGTTGAACTTTCATCACTTCCAGAAAAATTTATTCCAAGATTATAATTCTGCGTTACGCCTGTTCTGAAAATTTGATTACGGTTTTCGCCATTATAAACCTGTCTCGAATTTTTTGTTGTGATAGGGTAATGTGTTGCTCCAGTCACATCACTCACAAAATAAGGTCCTGACGTATCGGTTATGTCTGCAGCCCCTGATCTATTAGCTATTTTATCACCCCAAGAAAGACCTGAAGCGTTTGAATTCCATACGCCACCAGCTCCTTGGCCAAATATACCTTGCTTTTCATGCTCTCTGTTTACGGTATCAATACTTAAAGAGGTGGAAAAGTTAACATCTAGTGTTCCACTTTCTGCATTTCCCCTTTTGGTTTTAATTATAATTGCACCATTTGCAGCTCCTGATCCCCAAACGGCAGCAGCAGCAGCACCCTTTAAAACGGTCATACTTTCAATATCAGAAGCTGGAATATCATTTAAACGTGACTGTTGGACAACACCAGCATTTGTTCCACCAACAGATCCAGTATTTCCTCCAAAAGTACTGTTGGATATAGGAACTCCATCAACTATAACTAAAGGGGAACTATTTCCCAAAACTGTATTTTGACCTCTGATTTGGATAAATGCTCCAGCTCCCGGATCTCCAGCACTTTGAGTAATGAGGACTCCAGAGGTTTTTCCAGCGACACCTTGCAGTAAACCTGATTCGCCTGATCTTACTATTGCCTCGCTTTTAACCATGGTTGCTGAACTAATATCATTATCTTTTTTTCTCTCTATACCGAGGGCTGTTATGATGACCTCTTCCAGTTGATTTCCGGGTTGAAGACTTATATCATAATTATCTGCGGATCCAACCGTAATTTTTTGATCGGTATAGCCCACATAACTAATAATGAGTACTTCGTTTTCAGCGGCTTCTATGGAATAATTTCCGTCAAAATCGGTAGAAACTCCTCGTGAGGTATTCTCTACTGCAATGGTTGCCCCTGGTAGGGGTAATCCAGTTTCATCGGTTACGTTTCCTGTGATTGTTTTTTCTTGTGCAAATCCGAGTTGCACCGTCAAAATCCCCAATAGGGTCAAAAACAAATATTGTTTTTTCATAAATAGGTAGATTTGGTTAAACTTGAGGGCGAAAGTCTTAATATTCTGTTAACAAAAAAAAACAAGCACTTATTTTTTCTCACATTCTACCTTTTTACTTTAATAAATGAAGTAAAAGGGCAGAAAATTATTTACTAAATTAATTTTATAAAATTTCATTCTTTTTTTTCTTAAAAGATCAATTTTAAAGTCGTTCTCTTTTAAAAATTCTTTGGAGTTAGATTTTTTTAAAGAAATGTTAAGATTTTGCATTTTAAGGGTTTGAAACCACAAAAAAATATTCTACATTTGCACGCCCATAAAAATGGGAATTAGATATATTATATGCCAACTATTGCACAATTAGTACGAAAAGGAAGAGTCACGATTACCAAGAAGAGTAAATCGGCTGCTTTGGATTCGTGTCCACAACGACGTGGGGTTTGTACTCGTGTTTACACGACTACCCCTAAAAAACCGAACTCAGCAATGCGTAAAGTAGCGCGGGTTCGATTGACTAACGGAAAGGAAGTCAATGCGTATATACCCGGAGAAGGACACAACCTCCAAGAGCACTCGATAGTATTGGTACGTGGCGGAAGAGTTAAAGATTTGCCGGGGGTCCGTTACCACATTGTTCGTGGTGCGCTGGATACTGCCGGAGTGGAAGGACGTTTACAAAGACGCTCAAAATACGGTGCCAAAAGACCCAAAAAATAAATGGTAATTTCTTTTACAACTGAATCATGAGAAAAAAACAAGCAAAAAAACGTCCCTTATTACCCGATCCTAAGTTTAATGACCAACTGGTAACACGTTTTGTCAATAACTTAATGTGGGATGGAAAAAAATCCATCGCCTTCAAAATATTTTATGATGCCATAGACATCATTGAAGAGCGTAAACAAGACGAAGAAAAGTCTGCATTAGAAGTTTGGAAAGAAGGACTTTCTAATGTCATGCCACACGTAGAAGTACGAAGCCGTAGAGTAGGTGGAGCTACATTTCAGATTCCGATGCAAATTCGCCCGGACAGAAAAGTATCACTCGCTATGAAATGGTTGATCAGTTTTTCTAGAAAGCGAAATGAAAAATCAATGGCCTTACGTTTGGCTAATGAAGTTTTAGCCGCTGCCAAAGAAGAAGGTGCTGCCGTGAAAAAACGTCAAGACACACACAAAATGGCTGAAGCAAACAAAGCCTTTTCACACTTTAGATTTTAAGAACACAAACGCAGACTGAATATCAGCCATGGCTAGAGATTTAAAATATACAAGAAATATAGGTATTGCAGCGCACATTGATGCTGGAAAAACAACCACTACGGAGCGCGTACTCTTTTATACGGGAGTAAGTCACAAAATTGGTGAGGTTCACGATGGTGCTGCCACTATGGACTGGATGGAGCAAGAGCAGGAAAGAGGTATTACAATTACTTCTGCAGCTACAACTTGTACTTGGAGTTTCCCACAAGATCAAGGAAAACCTACTGCCGATTCCAAACCCTATCACTTCAACATTATTGATACACCCGGTCACGTTGACTTTACAGTAGAAGTAAACCGATCCCTTCGAGTTTTAGATGGATTGGTTTTTTTGTTTTCTGCTGTTGACGGTGTTGAACCGCAATCAGAAACCAACTGGAGGTTAGCCGACAATTATAAAGTACCACGTATCGGATTCGTTAACAAAATGGATCGTCAAGGAGCAAATTTCTTGAATGTAAGTATTCAGGTACGTGAAATGTTAAAGTCAAATGCAGTACCAATTGTTCTGAACATTGGTGATGAAGAAGATTTTAGAGGAATTGTTGATCTGGTAACCAACAAAGCTATTGTATGGCACGAAGATAATTACGGTTCTACTTTCGATGAAGTGCCGATTCCAGAGGACATGCTCGCTGATGTTGAAAAATACCGTGCAGAACTCATCGAAGCGGTTGCAGAATATGACGAAGAACTTTTAGAGAAGTTTTTTGAAGATCCAGATTCCATTAGCCCAGACGAAATTCACGAAGCATTGCGTGCCGCCACTCAGGATATGAGTATTATCCCTATGATTTGTGGTTCTTCGTTTAAAAATAAAGGAGTACAGTTTTTATTGGACGCGGTATGTCGTTATTTACCTTCACCAGAAGATAAAGAGGCTATTATTGGTACAGATCCTGATAGTGGAAACGAAATTTCTCGTAAACCCTCAGTAACAGAACCCTTTTCAGCATTGGCATTTAAAATTGCTACTGATCCATTTGTAGGTCGTTTGGCATTTTTCCGTGCTTATTCTGGAAGACTAGATGCAGGTTCTTATATATTGAATAACCGTTCAGGTAACAAAGAGCGTATTTCTAGAATCTACCAAATGCATTCCAACAAGCAAAACTCTATCGATTTTATCGAAGCTGGAGATATTGGAGCTGCAGTAGGATTTAAAGACATCAAAACTGGAGACACACTTTCAGCAGAAAAATCACCGATTATTCTTGAAAGTATGGATTTCCCAGATCCTGTAATTGGGATTGCAGTAGAGCCTAAGACTAAAGCCGATGTGGATAAACTCGGAATGTCATTGGCCAAACTAGCAGAGGAAGATCCAACGTTCCAGGTCAAAACAGACGAGGCATCCGGACAGACAATTATTTCTGGTATGGGAGAGCTTCACCTTGATATTATTGTTGACCGTTTACGTCGCGAATTTAAGGTAGAAGTCAATCAAGGACAGCCTCAAGTAGAATATAAAGAAGCCCTTACAGCATCTGCGAAACACCGTGAAGTTTATAAAAAGCAAACGGGTGGTCGTGGTAAGTTTGCCGATATCGTATTTGAAATCGAGCCAGCTGAAGAAGGTAAAACGGGCTTAGAGTTTGTCAATCAAATTAAAGGAGGTAATGTTCCTAAAGAATACATTCCATCGATTGAAAAAGGATTTAAAGATTCCATGAAAAATGGACCTTTAGCTGGATTCGAACTCGATGCAATGAAAATCACATTAAAGGATGGTTCATTCCACCCTGTGGATTCAGACTCCTTGTCATTTGAATTGGCTGCTAAACTCGGATTTAAAGAATCTGCTAAAGCAGCAAAAGCTGTAATCATGGAACCCATTATGAAATTAGAGGTTTTGACCCCTGAGGAAAATATGGGTGATATAGTTGGAGATTTAAATCGCCGACGAGGTCAGGTAAACTCTATGGACGATCGCGCAGGATCTAAAGTTGTTAGAGCTGAAGTTCCCCTTTCCGAAATGTTTGGATACGTAACTTCGTTGCGTACACTTTCTTCTGGAAGAGCTACCTCAACAATGGAATTTTCACACTACGCAGAAACACCTTCTAATATATCAGAAAGTGTTATTGCTGAAGTAAACGGTAACAAAGCATAAATAAAATCGCATGAGCCAAAAAATTAGAATCAAATTAAAATCATACGATCACAATCTTGTAGATAAGTCGGCTGATAAAATTGTAAAAACAGTAAAGACTACTGGTGCAGTAGTAACGGGTCCTATCCCATTACCTACACACAAGAAAATTTTTACGGTATTGCGTTCTCCTCACGTTAATAAGAAGTCAAGAGAGCAATTCAAATTGTGTTCCTACAAGCGCTTATTAGACATATATAGTTCTTCTTCAAAAACCATTGATGCGTTGATGAAGTTAGAATTGCCTAGTGGAGTAGAGGTAGAAATAAAAGTATAATTAGAAACAAATAATCAATTAATAACTAAAAACAATGTCTGGGTTAATAGGAAAAAAAATCGGTATGACCAGTCTCTTTGACGAAAACGGGAAGAACATTCCTTGTACAGTTCTTGAGATGGGACCATGCGTGGTTACCCAAGTCAGAACCACAGCGGTTGACGGGTATGAAGCACTTCAACTGGGTTTCGATGACAAGGCAGAAAAAGGAGTTACTAAGGCCGCCCAAGGGCACTTTAAAAAAGCCGGAACTGCTCCTAAAAGAAAGCTCGTCGAATTCCAGAATTTTGAAGAAGAATTAAATTTAGGAGACACCATTACGGTTTCACACTTTACAGAAGGTGAATTCGTTGATGTTTCTGGAACTTCAAAGGGAAAAGGTTTCCAAGGGGTAGTAAAGCGACACGGTTTTGCCGGAGTTGGTCAAGCTACTCACGGACAACACAACCGTTTAAGAGCTCCAGGATCTATTGGTGCTGCATCTTATCCTGCACGTGTATTCAAAGGAATGCGAATGGCAGGACAAATGGGAAATGAAAAGGTTAAAGTTCAAAACCTTAGAGTGATTAGAGTAGTGCCTGAAAAAAACCTCCTTGTAGTTAAAGGATGTGTACCTGGTCACAAAAACGCATACGTAACAGTTCAGAAATAATGGAAGTAAACGTACTCAACTTAGAAGGAAAAGAGACCGGTAGAAAGATAAAACTAGATAAAGCGGTGTTTGGAATTGAACCCAACGATCACGCAATATATTTAGATGTAAAACAGCATTTAGCAAACAAACGTCAAGGAACACACAAATCCAAAGAACGTGCTGACATTGTTGGATCTACTCGAAAAATTAAAAAGCAAAAAGGAACAGGTACGGCCCGAGCTGGGAGTATCAAAAATCCATTGTTCAGAGGTGGAGGACGTGTATTCGGACCTACACCTAGAGATTACAGTCAAAAAGTCAACAAAAAGGTAAAACGTTTAGCGAGAAAATCAGCCTTGAGTATCAAAGCAAAACAAAAATCAATCGTTGTTTTGGAAGATATTCAGTGGGATGCTCCAAAAACTAAAAATTACCTCCAAATGCTTGCAGCACTTGGGCTCGCTGATAAAAAAAGCGTGTTAGTGTTGGGAGATTTGAATAAAAATGTATATTTGTCGTCTCGTAATTTAAAGAATTCTAAAGTTGTAATAAACTCAGAATTAAACACTTACAGTATTTCAAACGCTAACAGTTTGGTCTTTTGTGAGGGTGCCATTGCAGGACTTGAATCAATTTTGAATAAATAATAATGAGTGTATTAATAAAACCAATCATCACAGAGAAAGCCACTTTAGGAAGTGAGCTTCACAACCGATATACGTTTTTGGTACACCCAAAGGCAAACAAAGTTGAAATAAAAAAAGCAGTTGAATCTGCTTACGGTGTGAATGTTGAAAAAGTTCGCACACTAAACAGCGGCCCAGAACGTAAAATGCGTTACACCAAGACCGGTATTCAGAAAGGTAAAACCAATGCAACCAAGAAAGCCATAGTGCAGGTAGCTGAAGGTGATGCCATAGATTTTTACAGTAATTTATAATAGCGCCAGATGTCAGTAAGAAAATTAAAACCGATAACTCCAGCGCAGCGTTTTACAGTAGTAAACGGATTCGATTCCATTACTACTGATAAACCAGAAAAGAGTTTGTTGGCTCCCAAGAAAAGAACTGGGGGAAGAAATAATAAAGGTAAAATGACTGCTCGCCATATCGGTGGAGGTCACAAAAAACGTTACCGAATTATTGATTTCAAAAGAAACAAATTTGGAGTTGAAGCGGAAGTAAAAAGTATAGAATACGATCCAAACCGATCTGCATTTATTGCCTTAGTAGAATATACTGACGGTGAAAAACGCTACATCATTGCTCAAAGTGGACTGGAAGTGGGCCAGAAAATTAGTTCTGGTCAGGGTATTGCTCCTGAAGTGGGGAATGCACTTTTACTTTCTGAAATCCCTTTAGGTACAATCATATCATGCATAGAACTGGTACCTGGAAGAGGTGCAGTGATTGCAAGAAGCGCCGGTGCATTTGCACAATTGATGGCTCGTGATGGTAGATTTGCAACAGTTAAAATGCCTTCTGGAGAAACCAGAATGGTATTGGTTACATGTATGGCTTCCATCGGTGTAGTATCGAATTCTGATCATCAATTATTAGTCTCTGGTAAAGCTGGACGTTCTAGATGGTTAGGAAGAAGACCAAGAACAAGACCTGTAGCCATGAACCCGGTAGATCACCCCATGGGAGGTGGAGAAGGACGTGCTTCTGGAGGTCATCCAAGGTCACGTAACGGTATTCCTGCAAAAGGATTCCGAACTCGTTCTAAAACAAAATCTAGTAATAAGTTCATCATCGAACGCAGAAAAAAATAATATAACATGGCTCGTTCATTAAAAAAAGGACCTTTTGTGCATCACAGTCTTGAAAAGAAAGTGATGAAAAACTTAGAAGAGAATAAAAAGTCAGTGATCAAAACTTGGTCTCGAGCTTCCTTGATTACACCAGATTTTGTGGGTCAAACCATAGGTGTTCACAACGGAAAGACTTTTATTCCTGTTTACGTTACAGAAAACATGGTAGGTCATAAATTAGGCGAATTTTCTTTGACAAGAAACTTCCGCGGTCATTCGGGAGCTAAAAATAAAGGCAAAAAATAAAAGTACTCATGGGAAATCGTAAAAGACAATCCGCACAAGCGCTTAAAGAAGCCAAAAAAAGTTTGGCCTTTGCCAAGCTGAATAACTGTCCAACATCGCCCAGAAAAATGCGATTGGTTGCAGATCAAGTTAGAGGAGAATCTATAGACAAAGCTTTAGCCATTTTAAAGTTCAGTCCTAAAGAAGCCTCTAAACGTTTAGAAAAACTTGTACTTTCTGCGATTGCTAATTGGCAGTCAAAGAACGAAAGTGAAGACATTGAAAAAGCAGCTCTTTTTATTTCAGAAATCAGAGTAGACGGAGGAAGTATGCTTAAGAGATTACGCCCTGCTCCTCAAGGTAGAGCACACCGAATTAGAAAACGCTCAAATCACGTAACTGTGGTTTTGAGTTCAAATACTATAGAAGCATAATATGGGACAGAAAACAAATCCTATTGGGAACCGTTTAGGAATTATCAGAGGCTGGGACTCTAACTGGTACGGAGGAAGAGACTATGGCGATAAAATCGCTGAAGATGACAAAATCCGTAAATACATTCACGCACGTTTATCTAAAGCTAGTGTGTCTAATGTAATCATTGAGCGTACGCTCAAAATCATCACCATTACGATTACTACTGCTCGTCCAGGAATTATTATAGGAAAAGCGGGTCAAGAAGTCGATAAACTAAAAGAAGAGCTTCGCAAAATCACAGGAAAAGAGATTCAAATCAACATATTTGAAATCAAAAGACCTGAGCTGGATGCGCAATTAGTTGGCGCAAGTGTGGCTAGACAAATTGAGAGCAGAATCTCTTACAGACGTGCTATTAAAATGGCTATTGCTGCTGCTATTCGAATGAATGCAGAGGGCATCAAGATTCAGATATCTGGACGTCTTAACGGAGCTGAAATGGCACGATCTGAATCGTATAAAGAGGGTCGGATCCCACTTTCTACTTTTAGAGCTGACATCGATTATGCTTTAGTTGAAGCACATACTACTTACGGTAGATTAGGAATTAAAGTTTGGATTATGAAAGGAGAAGTTTATGGAAAACGTGAACTTTCACCACTCGTAGGAATGTCCAAAAAATCAGGCCAAGGCGCAGGAAATTCAAATAAAGGAAACAACCGTCAACGTCGCCGTAAATAATTATAATAGGAATTAGAAATCATGTTACAACCAAAAAAGACAAAATTTCGAAAAGCGCAAAAAGGACGCATGAAAGGACTCTCGCAGAGAGGACATCAGCTTTCTAATGGGATGTTTGGAATCAAAGCATTAGACTCTGTATTCATCACGTCAAGACAAATAGAAGCAGCCCGTATTGCAGCCACCCGTTACATGAAAAGAGAAGGTCAGTTGTGGATCAAAATCTTTCCAGACAAGCCCATCACTAAAAAGCCTTTAGAGGTTCGTATGGGAAAAGGTAAAGGAGCTCCAGAATATTTTGTAGCTGTAACCAAAGCAGGAAGAATCATGTTTGAAGTAGCAGGTGTTCCTCACGATATTGCAAAAGAAGCACTTCGTTTGGCCGCTCAAAAACTTCCAGTAAAAACAAAATTTGTTGTCGCTCGTGATTACGAAGCATAAGTAAGAACTATGAAACAAACAGAAATAAATAAACTTTCTAAAGAAGACCTTCAAGACAAATTGATTGAAGTCAAAAAACAACTTGAAGACCTTAAAATGACACATGCCATTTCACCTTTGGAAAATCCGTTACAAATACGATCTGCTCGTCGGGTAGTTGCAAGATTAAAAACAGCCCTAAGCAATCAAGAAGCATAAGCACATGGAAACAAGAAATTTAAGAAAAGAACGTGTAGGGGTAGTGACCAGTAACAAAATGGAGAAATCTATTGTAGTTGCTGAAGTCAAACGTGTAAAACACCCGATGTACGGTAAATTCGTTTTAAAGACCAAAAAATACATGGCTCATGACGAAAAAAACGATTGTAATATCGGCGATACTGTAAAGATCATGGAAACAAGACCAATGAGTAAGTCAAAATGCTGGCGTATGGTAGAAATAATCGAAAGAGCGAAGTAAGATGGTACAACAAGAATCAAGACTAAAAGTTGCGGATAATACAGGTGCCAAAGAGGTACTTACCATCCGCGTATTGGGAGGAACGAAAAGACGTTATGCTTCCATAGGCGATAAAATCGTTGTAACTGTAAAAGAGGCATCGCCTTCGGGAACAGTCAAAAAAGGTCAAGTTTCTACTGCCGTGGTAGTAAGAACACGTAAAGAAATCAGAAGACCTGATGGCTCCTATATTCGATTTGACGAAAACGCCTGTGTGTTACTCAACCCTACTGGTGAAATGCGAGGAACTCGTGTATTTGGACCAGTAGCTAGAGAGTTACGTGACAAACAATTTATGAAAATCGTTTCATTAGCACCTGAGGTGTTATAAAACTTAGATATGGCAACAAAAATAAAAATTAAAAACGGAGACACTGTACGCGTTATTGCTGGTTCACACAAAGGAACAGAGGGCAACGTATTGAGTGTGTCCCGCGAGACGAATAAAGCCATAGTGGAAGGAGTGAACTTGGTAAAGAAACACAACAAGCCAAATGCTCAAAACCCACAAGGTGGAATCACAGAAAAAGAAGCGCCTATTCACATTTCAAATTTATCGCTTTTAACCTCTGATGGTAAAACGACAAGAGTAGGATACCGTATAGAGGATGACAATAAAGTGCGTTTCTCTAAAAAAACCGATGAAGTCATTTAATTATGAGTTATACACCAAGACTTAAGAAAGAATACAACGAACGTATCGTCAATAATTTGAAGGAAACGTTTAGTTATAAAAGTGTCATGCAAGTGCCAAAACTACAGAAAATAGTTCTTAGTAGAGGAGTTGGTGCTGCTGTTGCTGATAAAAAATTAATTGATCATGCTGTTGATGAGTTAACCATGATCACTGGCCAAAAGGCAATTTCTACTTTATCTAAAAAAGATGTCGCAACATTCAAACTTAGAAAAGGAATGCCAATTGGAGCTAAAGTTACGCTTCGTGCAGAACGTATGTACGAATTCTTAGACCGATTAGTAACAACAGCTTTACCTCGTGTTCGAGATTTCCAAGGAGTTAAAGCAACCGGTTTTGATGGACGTGGAAACTACACACTAGGAATCACAGAGCAAATCATTTTTCCAGAAATCGATATTGACAAGGTCAATAGAATCAATGGAATGGATATTACATTTGTAACTTCTGCACAAACAGACCAAGAAGCAAAATCATTATTAACCGAATTAGGAATCCCTTTTAAAAAGAATTAATATGGCTAAAGAATCAATGAAAGCACGTGAGGTTAAACGTGCGAAAACGGTTGCCAAATACGCTGAGAAACGTAAAGCACTTAAGGAAGCTGGAGACTATGAAGCTCTCCAAAAACTTCCTCGGAATGCCTCTCCTATTCGAATGCACAATAGATGTAAATTAACAGGAAGACCAAAAGGATATATGCGTCAGTTCGGAATTTCTCGTGTAACCTTCCGTGAAATGGCTAATAAAGGCTTGATTCCCGGTGTAACTAAAGCCAGCTGGTAACCTTAAGAGATTAAAATTATGTTCACAGATCCAATTGCAGATTTTTTAACACGAATTCGAAACGCCAATCGCGCAGGACACCGTGTTGTAGATATTCCAGCATCCAATACAAAAAGAGAAATTACTAAGATTCTTTTTGATCAAGGGTACATCCTTAGCTATAAGTTTGAGGAAACTGAAAATAACCAAGGCAATATTAAGATTGCATTAAAGTATGATAAACTCACAAAAGAGCCAGTCATCAAGAAAATACAAAGAATCAGTACTCCTGGTTTACGCAAGTATTCCGGTTCAGACAGCCTTCCACGTATCCTTAATGGATTGGGAATTTCAATTGTCTCTACCTCCCACGGAGTAATGACAGGAAAGCAAGCAGCCAAAGATAATGTTGGTGGAGAATTAATTTGTTACGTATACTAACAGAAAAAGTATAAGCAATGTCAAGAATAGGAAACAATCCAATTACAATCCCTGAAGGAGTCACTATAGACATCCATCCTTCTTATATACAAGTAAAAGGTAAATTAGGGGAATTGTCTCAGGATTACAGTGAGGTTGAAATTAAGGTCGAAGAAAATACCCTTACAGTTTCAAGACCTTCAGAAAAAAAATCAGTTAAATCCAAACACGGATTGTATCGTGCGCTTATTGCCAATATGATCGAAGGAGTGACCAATGGATTTACAAAAGAGCTCGAATTGGTAGGAGTTGGTTACCGTGCGAGCAATCAAGGTCAAAAATTAGATCTAGCCCTTGGATTTTCTCATAACATCGTATTGGACATTGCTCCAGAAATCAAAATTGAAACGATTTCAGAAAAGGGTAAGAATCCAATTATAAAGCTTTCATCACACGACAAACAACTCGTTGGTTTTGTAGCAGCAAAAATCCGATCATTCAGAAAACCTGAACCTTACAAAGGAAAAGGCGTCAAGTTTGTAGGAGAACAAATTAGAAGAAAAGCAGGTAAATCAGCATAATAAATTATCATGGGTTTAACAAAATTAGATCGTAGAAACAGGATTCGTAATAGAATTCGAAAGATCGTCAGTGGAACATCTACCACACCAAGAATGTCAGTTTACAGAAGTAATAAAGAAATTTATGCTCAACTGATAGACGACCAAACAGGAAAAACTATTGTTTCAGCTTCATCAAGAGATAAAGAAATTGCAGAAGCAAAGTTGACCACCAAAATTGAAATCGCTTCTAACGTTGGAAAACGAATTGGAACATTAGCAACCAAAGCTGGTGTCTCTGAAGTGAAGTTTGACAGAGGAGGGTATTTGTATCATGGACGAGTCAAAGCTTTAGCTGACGGTGCTCGTGAAGGTGGATTAAAATTTTAAAAAGATATGTATCAAGATTATAAAAACGTAGAATTAGTAAAGCCTGCAGGTTTGGATTTAAAAGATCGATTGGTAGGCGTTCAACGGGTAACCAAAGTAACCAAAGGTGGACGTGCTTTCGGATTCTCAGCTATCGTAGTGGTAGGAGATGAAAACGGAGTAGTTGGCCAAGGTTTAGGTAAATCAAAAGAAGTTTCTGAAGCAATTTCTAAAGCCGTTGAAGATGCTAAGAAAAACTTGATTCGTATTCCTATCGATAAAGGAACATTACCTCACGAACAGAAAGGAAAGTACGGAGGAGCACGTGTGTTTTTAAAACCAGCGTCTGAAGGTACTGGAGTAATTGCTGGTGGTGCAGTACGTGCAGTACTCGAAGCTGTAGGAGTACACAATGTACTCTCTAAATCACAGGGATCTTCCAATCCACACAATGTGGTTAAGGCAACTTTTGATGCATTATTGCAATTGAGAAATCCACAGCGTATTGCTCAGCAAAGAGGAATTTCATTAGACAAAGTCTTTAACGGATAAGGAACCAAACCATGGCACAGATAAAAGTAAAACAAGTAAAAAGTAGCATCAAGCGAATCAATAAGCAAAAACTCGCTCTAGCTTCATTAGGTTTGAGAGGAATTGGTAAAGAAGTTACTCATGAAGCTACTCCAAGTATCTTGGGAATGATTGATAAAGTAAAACATTTGGTAACTGTTACCGAAGTATAAATAATTCATTATGAGTTTAGAAAATTTAACCCCTGCACCGGGATCTACTAAAACTGCTGGAAAGCGATTAGGAAGAGGTCAAGCCTCAGGAAAAGGAGGAACTGCTGCTCGAGGACACAAAGGAGCAAAGTCTCGTTCAGGATACTCCAAAAAAATTGGTTTTGAAGGAGGTCAGATGCCTTTGCAAAGACGTGTTCCTAAATTTGGTTTTAAAAACATCAATAGAAAAGAATACACAGCCATCAATTTAGATACGCTACAAGATCTTTTAAATGATAAAAAAATCAAAAAAGAACTTGATTTAGATACTATTGTTGCATTGCGTTTGGCTCACAAAAATGACCTTGTTAAAGTCTTAGGTCGTGGAAAAATCGAAGGTGCAATTAAAGTAACAGCACATAAATTTTCAGCATCAGCAAAAGCGGCAATTGAAGCTGCTGGTGGAGAAGCTGTAACCGTATAATATTACCCCAATGAAAAAAGTATTAGAGACCCTTTATAACATTTACAAAATAGAAGAACTCAGAGATCGTGTAATCTTGACTTTGGGGATGTTATTGGTTTACCGTCTTGGAGCACAAGTGGTATTGCCTGGGATTGATCCCGTTCAGCTTGCTGCGTTAAGCAGTCGTACTGACGGAGGTGGTCTTTTAGGTATTCTAAATGCTTTTACAGGTGGGGCGTTCGCAAATGCTTCGATTTTTGCCTTGGGTATCATGCCGTATATCTCGGCTTCTATTGTAGTTCAATTGATGGGTATTGCAGTGCCTTATCTTCAGAAACTTCAAAAAGAAGGTGAAAGCGGAAGAAAAAAAGTAAATCAAATTACGCGTTGGTTAACCATACTAATTTGCGTTGTCCAAGCGCCTGCCTATCTTTACGGATTAAGTGCCTTGGGTGTGCCTGAAAGTGCTTTTGTACTTGGTAGAGGCCCATTATTTATAATATCATCTGTGATTATACTCGTTACAGGAACCATTTTTGCTATGTGGTTAGGAGAGAAAATCACAGATAAAGGAATTGGAAATGGTATTTCACTGCTTATTATGGTAGGTATTATTGCTAACCTTCCTCTTTCTTTTACACAAGAATTCATCTCTAGGGTATCAGAAAACAATGGTGGTTTAATGCTTATACTTATTGAACTAGTATTGTGGATAGTGATTATTTTACTTTCTATCCTACTAACACTTGCCGTCAGAAGAATACCAGTGCAATACGCAAGAAGACAAGCAGGTGGATCAACTTCCGACCGAACCGTTTATGGCTCTCGTCAGTATATTCCATTAAAGTTAAATGCCTCTGGCGTTATGCCAATTATTTTTGCTCAAGCCATTATGTTTGCTCCCGCCTATATTGGAGGTGCTCTTGGTGACTCTAATGTTGGACAATGGATGCAGGCAAATTTTTCGGATATTTTTGGACTTTGGTATAACGTATTGTTTGCATTACTGATCATTATCTTCACCTATTTCTATACTGCAATTACGGTACCCACCAATAAAATGTCAGACGACCTGAAACGAAGCGGTGGATTTGTGCCTGGAATACGTCCTGGTAATGAAACCTCAGAGTATTTAGATACAGTAATGTCACACATTACCTTCCCTGGCTCTTTGTTTTTAGCAGGAATTGCGGTTTTCCCTGCAGTTGTTGTAAAGCTTATAGGGATACAACAAGGTTGGGCTTTGTTTTATGGAGGTACTTCTTTACTCATCATGGTAGGGGTTGCTATAGATACCATTCAACAAGTAAATTCATATTTGTTAAACAGACATTATGATGGATTGATGAAATCAGGAAAAACAAGAAGAGGAACAAATTAATTATATGGCAAAACAAGCAGCAATAGAACAAGAAGGTACCATCATAGAGGCGTTGTCCAATGCAATGTTTCGTGTGGAGCTAGAAAATGGGCACGTTGTTACTGCACACATATCTGGAAAAATGCGTTTGCATTATATCAAATTATTGCCAGGAGATAAAGTTAAACTAGAAATGAGTCCTTACGATTTAACAAAAGCAAGGATCACCTTTAGGTTTTAAAAAATAATTCATAGTTATGAAAGTAAGAGCATCAATAAAAAAGCGCAGTGTAGACTGCAAAATCGTACGACGAAAAGGTCGTTTGTACGTTATCAACAAAAAAAATCCTAGATTCAAACAAAGACAAGGTTAATTATGGCTAGAATATCAGGAGTAGACATTCCAAAGCAAAAAAGAGGCGTTATCGCACTTACCTATATTTTCGGTATTGGTAGAAGTCGTGCCCAATCCATTTTGGAAACAGCTAAAGTAGATGAAAATAAAAAAGTTTCTGAGTGGTCAGATGATGAAACAGGTCGAATTCGTGAAGCGGTAGGCTCTTTTAAAATTGAAGGAGAATTGCGTTCGGAAGTTCAGCTTAATATCAAACGTTTGATGGATATCGGATGTTACAGAGGTATCCGCCATAGAGCAGGATTACCTTTACGTGGACAGCGAACTAAAAACAACTCGCGAACTAGAAAAGGAAAGCGTAAGACAGTAGCAAATAAAAAGAAAGCAACTAAATAATAGTTTGTAATTATGGCTAAAACAGCAGGTAAAAAAAGAAAAGTAATTGTTGAATCTATAGGAGAAGCTCACGTAACTGCTTCTTTCAACAACATCATCATCTCACTCACGAACACCAAAGGCGAAGTTATTTCTTGGTCTTCTGCAGGTAAGATGGGATTCAGAGGTTCTAAAAAGAATACACCTTATGCAGCTCAAACTGCTGCTGAAGACTGTGCAAAAACTGCCCAAGAAGCAGGATTGCGCAAAGTAAAAGTGTATGTAAAAGGACCTGGAAATGGTCGTGAATCAGCAATTAGAACACTACACAATAACGGTATTGAAGTAATGGAAATCATTGATGTGACTCCACTACCTCACAACGGTTGTAGACCCCCGAAACGAAGAAGAGTTTAATATTAATATCAAGAACAGCGTTATAGTTATCGAAGGAAGTGACCTTAATTCATAACTCCCTGTTCAAAAAAACCCAATTATGGCAAGATATACTGGTCCAAAAACAAAAATTGCTCGAAAATTTGGCGAGCCCATCTTCGGAGAAGATAAATCCTTCGAGAAAAGAAACTATCCTCCAGGACAGCATGGAAATGCTCGAAGAAGAGGAAAAAAATCGGAGTACGCTGTCCAACTTATGGAAAAGCAAAAAGCTAAATTTACCTATGGTATTTTAGAGCGTCAATTCCGTAACCTTTTTGAAAAAGCAAGTAGAAGTAAAGGGGTAACTGGTGAAGTTCTTCTTCAGTTGTGTGAGTCTCGATTAGATAATGTTGTGTATCGTTTCGGTTTATCAACATCTAGAAGTGGCGCGCGTCAGTTGGTTTCTCACCGCCATATCACTGTAAATGGTTCTATCCTTAATATTCCTTCTTATCAAGTCAAAGTAGGAGACGTAGTTGGAGTCAGAGAAAAATCAAAGTCCCTCAATATAATAGTCGAAGCAAACGGTAAAGATGCCGCTGCATACGAATGGTTAAGCTGGAATAAAGATCAGCTTCAAGGAACTTTTGTAAGTGTTCCAGAACGACTTCAAATCCCTGAGAATATCAAGGAACAATTAATCGTAGAATTATACTCTAAATAAGCAAACGGAAGCAAATTATGGCAATATTGAATTTTCAAAAACCGGATAAAGTTATCATGATCGATTCGTCTGAGTTCGAAGGCAAATTTGAATTTCGTCCTTTAGAACCTGGATACGGATTGACAGTAGGAAATGCACTTAGACGTGTATTATTATCTTCTTTAGAAGGCTTTGCAATTACTTCTGTAAAGTTGGAAAATGTAGAACATGAATTTTCTACAATTTCTGGAGTCGTTGAAGACGTAACTGAAATCATTCTTAATCTGAAGCAAATCCGATTTAAGCGTCAAATTGACGAAATCGAAGAAGAAAAAGTAACTCTTTCTATTGGTGGACAAGAACAACTTAAAGCTGCTGATTTTCAAAAATTCATTTCTGGATTTCAGGTTTTAAATCCTGACTTAGTAATCTGTAATCTCGGCAAAAATGTTCAGATGAACATAGAGATTACCATTGAAAAAGGACGTGGATATGTTCCTGCAGAGGAAAATAAAAAGACCAATGCTGAAATAGGAGTGATTGCAATCGATTCTATTTTTACACCTATAAAAAATGTAAAATACAGCATTGAAAACTTTAGAGTTGAGCAAAAAACAGATTATGAAAAATTGATCTTTGAAGTTGTTACTGACGGCTCAATTCATCCTAAAGATGCACTTACTGAAGCTGCAAAAATACTTATTCATCACTTCTTATTGTTCTCTGATGAGCGCATAACCCTAGAAGCCGATGAAATCGCTCAAGCTGAAACCTATGACGAAGAATCCCTGCACATGCGCCAGTTGTTGAAAACAAAGCTTGTTGATATGGACCTCTCTGTTCGCGCATTGAATTGCCTCAAAGCAGCTGAAGTCGATACGCTTGGTGATTTGGTTTCTTACAACAAGAACGATTTAATGAAGTTTAGAAACTTTGGTAAAAAATCGTTAACAGAATTGGAAGAACTCGTTGTTCTTAAAGGTCTATCCTTTGGAATGGACTTAGCGAAGTACAAGTTAGATAAGGATTAATTCACATTTTTAATTAAGAAAAATGAGACACGGAAAAAAAGTAATGCACTTAGGTCGTAAGACCGCGCATAGAAAATCAATGCTTGCCAATATGGCTTGTTCTTTGATTGAACATAAGCGAATCAATACAACGGTAACAAAAGCGAAAGCCTTAAAGCAGTTTATTGAGCCCATCATCACAAAATCTAAATCAGATACAACTCATAACAGACGTTTGGCATTTTCATCTTTAAGAGATAAAGAAGCAGTATCTGAACTATTTAGAGAAATTGCAGCTAAAGTTGGCGATCGTCCTGGAGGATATACCCGTATCATAAAGTTGGGAAATCGTTTAGGTGATAATGCAGACATGGCGATGATAGAATTGGTCGATTTTAATGAGGTTTATAAAACCGAAGAAAAAGCCAAGAAAAAGTCGAGACGACGTGGTGGTAAAACTAAATCTGAAACTCCAGCAGCAGAAGCCTCTGCAGTAGCAGTAGAAGACCAAAAGAAAGCTGCCCCAGAAGCAGATGAAAAAACGAAAGCAGTAACCGATGCTTCAACTCCTGAAAAGGAAACTGAAGCTCCAAAAAGTGACGAAAAAAAATCTAAAAAGAAAGATGGAGAATAAATCAAATTCACTTCTTCATTCCCATTAATTTAAAAGGATAAACATTTTAGTTTATCCTTTTTTTTGGTTTATTTTGTAAATAAGGAATATGAAATATCAGACGAGAAAAAAAGCATTTGTACTCTTAGCAGATGGCACTAAATTTTACGGCAAATCAATAGGCATTGAAGGCTCTGCTTTCGGAGAAATTTGTTTCAATACAGGAATGACAGGATATCAAGAAATTTTCACAGATCCTTCTTATTTTGGTCAAATTATGGTGACCACAAACACCCACATCGGAAATTACGGTATTTTAGAAAGCGATTCACAATCGGATCAAATTTCAATTTCTGGTTTAATTTGTAAAGATTTTAGTTTTTCCTTTTCCAGACCCGCTGCCGAAATGTCCCTCTTCGACTATTTAGAAAAACATAAATTAGTAACCATATCAGATGTTGACACCCGTGCTTTGGTCAATTATATTCGTGAAAACGGTGCGATGAATGCAGTAATTTCTACCGAGGTAGAAAGAGAAGAAGAGCTGATTAAAGAATTGCAAAGCGCACCAAGTATGGTAGGCTTAGAACTGGCTTCTAAAGTTTCAACCAAAGAAGCTTATATCTTTGGAAATCCAGAAGCTAAATATAAGATTGCAGCCTTGGATTTAGGAATTAAAAGAAATATTTTAAAACACATGTCAACCAGGGATATGGTTGTCAAAGTGTTTCCCTACGATACATCATTTGAAACTATGGCAGCTTGGAATCCTGACGGCTATTTTATTTCAAATGGACCCGGTGACCCTGAGCCACTCAAAGGAGTTCAAAAAGTCACTAAAGAAATACTTGACTCCGGAAAACCACTTTTCGGAATTTGTTTAGGGCACCAAATTATTGCTCTAGCAAATGGAATTCCTACTTTTAAAATGTTCAATGGGCACAGAGGAATTAACCATCCCGTAAAAAATCTATTAACAGGTAAAGGTGAAATTACTTCACAAAATCACGGTTTTGCAGTAGAAATGGAAGCTGCTAAAAACCATGCTGATATTGAAATTACACACATTCATTTAAATGACCAAACATTAGCCGGTATGCGCATGAATAATAAGAATTGTTTCTCAGTCCAATACCATCCAGAAGCTGGTCCTGGAACAAATGACTCTGTATACCTTTTTGATCAGTTTAAAGAGATTATAACAAACCAAATAATATAACAACCTAACCAAATTTAATTTAAACAAGATGAGTATCATAATAAATGTGCATGCAAGACAGATTTTTGATTCTAGAGGAAATCCAACTGTAGAGGTTGATGTAATTACCGAAAATGGAATTTTAGGAAGAGCTGCTGTTCCATCAGGAGCATCGACCGGTGAACATGAGGCTGTAGAGCTTCGTGATGGTGGTTCCGCCTACATGGGGAAAGCCGTTGGTAAAGCAGTTGCAAATGTCAATAATATTATTGCACAGGAAATCATAGGTACCTCTGTGTTTGAGCAAGAAAATATAGATCAATCCATGATCGATTTAGATGGAACTTCAAATAAGTCAAAATTAGGTGCTAACGCAATTCTTGGTGTTTCACTAGCTGCTGCTAAAGCTGCTGCAAATGAATTAGGACTTCCTTTGTATCGATATATTGGAGGTGTAAGCGCAAAAACACTGCCTGTCCCAATGATGAATATCATTAACGGGGGTTCGCATTCAGACGCACCTATTGCGTTTCAAGAGTTTATGGTAATGCCTGTAGGAGCTTCATCTTTTACTCATGCCATGCAAATGGGATCTGAAATTTTTCACCATTTAAAAAAAGTGCTACACGACAGAAATTTAAGTACTGCTGTGGGCGATGAGGGCGGATTTGCTCCAACTTTAGACGGTACTGAGGATGCATTAGATACTATCTTAAAAGCAATTCAAAATGCAGGTTACAAACCTGAAGAAGAAGTAATGATTGCTTTGGATTGTGCAGCTGCAGAGTTTTATGAAAATGGTGTTTACGACTACACTCTTTTTGAAGGAGACAAAGGAGTGAAAAGAAGCTCAGAAGAACAAGCAACGTACTTGGCTGAGTTAAGTGAGAAGTATCCTATTGTTTCCATAGAAGATGGTATGGATGAAAACGATTGGGAAGGTTGGAAATTACTGACAGAAAAAGCAGGGCACCGAGTGCAATTGGTTGGAGACGATCTTTTTGTTACTAATGTAGAGCGTTTGAGTAAAGGAATAATTGAAGGTATCGCAAATTCTATTTTGATTAAAGTGAATCAAATTGGCACACTATCTGAAACCATCGCTGCAGTCGATATGGCACATCGTGCAGGATATACTTCAGTAATGTCTCACCGCTCTGGTGAAACTGAAGACAATACTATTGCTGATTTAGCAGTAGCATTGAACACCGGCCAAATTAAAACAGGTTCAGCTTCGAGGAGTGACCGTATGGCCAAATACAATCAGTTA
The DNA here is from genome assembly GCA_965656215.1 of Flavobacteriaceae bacterium. Classification (GTDB taxonomy): domain Bacteria; phylum Bacteroidota; class Bacteroidia; order Flavobacteriales; family Flavobacteriaceae; genus MS024-2A. The sequence goes on along the minus strand of CBFHJD010000017.1, from coordinate 16,394 downwards.
TTACGAATAGAAGAAGCTTTAGACAATCAAGCCTATTTTCCTGGTAAAAAGGCATTTAAATATTAATAATACCAATCTATAAGTATACTCTGGTATCACATTTGTGGTATAAATTGTAAAGTCAAATAATTAAAGAAGTAGGAATATGAGCGACTCAGTAAAACTTACATATCAAAATAATACCTTTGAATTCCCTTTAGTTGAAGGTTCTGAAAAAGAAAAAGGAATTGACATCAAAAGCTTAAGAGCTCAAACAGGTCTTATTACTTTTGACCCTGGGTTTAAAAATACAGGTTCATGTAAAAGTGGAATAACTTTTTTAAATGGTGAGGAAGGAATACTCAGATATAGAGGATATTCTATTGAAGATTTGTGTGAAAAAGCAAGTTTTATTGAAGTAGCCTTTTTATTGATTTTTGGGGAACTTCCCACAGACAAAGAATTGGCTTTATTCAATAATGAAATTAGAGAAGATTCACTAGTTGATGAGGACTTAAAGTCCATATTAAAAAGCTTTCCAAAAGCTGCGCATCCAATGGGTGTTCTCTCTTCCCTTACTTCTGCATTGATCGCATTTAATCCAAATTCAGTTGATATAGAGTCTGAAGCTGATATGCGTGAAGCCATTATCATGCTTATGGCAAAATTTCCTATACTTGCTTCGTGGACCCATCGCAAGGTTAAAGGATTACCCTTAAACTATGCAAACACTTCACTTTCTTATGTGGAAAACCTTGCTCATATGATGTTCAAGAAGCCACACCAAGATTTTAATCCTAGTCCAGTATTAGTGAGTGCTTTAAACAAGCTGTTAATTTTACATGCTGATCACGAGCAAAACTGTTCGACTTCTACAGTTCGAATTGTAGGTTCTTCGCATGCAGGACTTTTTGCTTCTGTGTCTGCTGGAATTTCTGCCTTATGGGGACCACTTCATGGAGGTGCTAACCAGGCTGTTATTGAAATGCTTGAGGCTATTCATTCAGACGGAGGCGATACAAAAAAGTATATGGCGAAAGCCAAAGACAAAAACGACCCTTTTCGTTTAATGGGATTTGGACACCGAGTCTATAAAAACTTTGATCCAAGAGCACGAATTATCAAAAAAGCTGCGGATGAAGTGCTTCAGGAATTAGGTGTAAATGATCCAATACTAGAGATTGCAAAAGGGTTAGAACAAGAGGCTTTAAAAGATCCGTATTTTATAGAACGTAAACTTTATCCCAACGTTGATTTCTACTCAGGAATCATTTATAGAGCTTTGGGAATCCCGACAGAGATGTTTACTGTTATGTTTGCTCTTGGAAGGTTACCCGGATGGATTGCCCAGTGGTTAGAGATGAGAAAAAACAGTGAACCTATTGGACGTCCTCGTCAAATTTACACAGGAGAAACCGTTAGAACAATTTAAGAATCTTCAAAGGAAGGTGGCGTATTTTCAATTTTTTGAGTCGCTATTTTCTTAAAGTATTGGTGAATACTCTCTTTATCTGCGAGGACTTTAATGAAGTACTGATCCATATAGATGGAGTATTCTTTGGCTTTTCCCTTGTAAATCTTTAGTTTGTGGAAAGGAATGACCAGACCATAAGTTTCTAAAAGACTTCTAAATCGAACAATAATACCTTGAGGGCGCAACTCAATATTACATTGGTTAATGTTTTGATCCAGAATCATTATATTATGAATGTCTATTGAACAACTATTCATGAATAATTTAGGTGAACCTATGCCACCTAACTTCCATCTTTTTTGAAGAGTAAAGGGCTTTCCAACAGCTTTTTCTATCCGTCGTTTTATTTCCGGATCGTTATAAGAAATATTCATTAACATGTGATGTAAAGATACAGTTTCTCATCGAAGCTAAACGCTATTTAAAACTTGGATTTCCTGTTTAAAGCTTGTTGACATAACATCCTAATTGGATTACAATAATTATATTTGCCCAAATTCATTTATGCAATCATTAGCAGAGCAAATTTCAGAAAGCATACACCCTTTTTTAAAGGATGAGTATAATGTTGAGGTTCCACAATTTGATTTTCAAGCCACTCGAAAAGAGTTTGACGGAGACATCACCTTGGTGGTTTTTTCACTGTTAAAATTTATAAAGACAAATCCGGTTCAGCTTTCAAATCAAATAGGAGAATTTCTTAAATCTCATTCAGTATGGGTTACAGATTTCAATGTTGTTAAAGGATTTTTAAATTTGAGTATTGAAGACCGCTTTTATGTTCAAGCAATAAATCAAATTTCGAACATTCAACGTTATGGACATAGCGTACCAGATTCTAATTCAATAACTCTCGTAGAATATTCTTCTCCAAATACCAATAAGCCACTCCATTTAGGTCATATAAGGAATAACCTTTTAGGATATTCAGTTGCTCAGATTCTTGAAGCAAGTGGTAGAAAGGTGCTGAAAACACAAATTATAAATGATCGAGGAATCCATATTTGTAAATCCATGGTCGCTTGGAAGCGATTCAGTTCTGGTGAAACCCCTGAGTCTTCTGGAATAAAAGGAGATAAATTAGTAGGAAATTATTATGTCCGATTTGATCAAGAGTACAAAAAAGAAATTGAAACCCTTGTAAAGGACGGAATGTCTGAGGACCAAGCAAAAACAAGTGCTCCCTTATTTAAAGAAGCTCAAGCAATGTTAAGAGCATGGGAAGCTGGGAATAATGAAGTAGTGGATCTTTGGCAAAAAATGAATAATTGGGTATATGATGGTTTTGAAACTACGTATACCAATCTCGGTGTTTCATTTGACTCCTATTATTACGAAAGTAAAACTTACCTTCTAGGTAAAGAATTAATTGACCAAGGTTTAAAACAGTCTATTTTTTATCAAAAAGAAGATGGCTCAATTTGGGTAGATCTAACCGAAGACGGTTTAGATGAAAAACTCTTACTTCGATCTGACGGAACAGCAGTCTACATGACCCAAGACTTGGGTACAGCACTCCAACGGTTCAAGGATAACCCTACGATGGATGGTGTCGTTTATACGGTTGGGAATGAACAAGATTATCACTTTAAGGTATTGTTTTTAATCCTTAAAAAACTCGGTTTTTCTTGGGCTGAGTCACTTCATCATTTAAGCTATGGTATGGTTGATTTACCAGAAGGCAAAATGAAAAGTAGAGAAGGTACAGTTGTTGACGCTGACGACTTGATGCAGGAAATGACTAACACCGCTGCTGCTTTGTCTGAAGAGTTGGGTAAACTAGAAGGAATGTCCAATGAAGATAAAAAGGAACTATATCAAATCATAGGTTTGGGTGCTTTGAAATATTTTATTCTTAAAGTAGATCCAAAGAAAAGTATTCTTTTTGATCCTAAAACTTCTGTTGATTTTGCTGGTAATACAGGACCTTTTATTCAATACACTTATGCCAGAATACAATCCATTTTAAGAAGTAGAGTTCTTACACCTCAGTCTTATGAAATAGAATCAATCAGTGCAAAGGAAAAAGATATTTTAAAGCAATTATTACTTTACCCAGAAACAATTCAGCAAGCGGCTAAACAATACAGTCCTGCACTCATCGCTAATTATATTTATGATTTAGTGAAGCTCTTTAACTCTTTTTATCAGAATATTCCAATCTTAGGGGGTGATGACTCTGAGTTAGAGTCCTTCAGAATTAGTTTGTGCAATGAAGTCGGGAAGGTTATCAGTAGTGGGGCAGCATTGTTAGGCATGTCAGTGCCAAAAAGAATGTAAAAAAAAATCGCTCCTAAGAGCGATTTTTTTTCTTTCATAGCAATTTTTCCTATACAGGAATTATTTTGATTGAACAGCCAAGTTGTAAACAACTAGACCAAATCCAATTTTGTTGATAGCATCTCCAACGTTGTAAACAACATCCATTGGAAGTCCACCAAATATTCCACTGTACCATCCTTCAGTACCAGCCATATATCCGATTGGATAAATAGCCCATCCTACAAGAACGAACCAGCAAAGAGTTTTGTGAGCAGATTGAACCGCACCACCTGCTGAAGCAGCTAGTTTTGCAGCTCCACCAATCCAAATTTCATAAACAATCCAGAAGTAAGCGATACCTGAAACAAGCCCCCATACTGCAGGACCAGATCCTGAAGTATAAACTGCTTCTCCAAAATATCCAGTTACTAACATCACCATTGAAGCGAAAATCATTTTCCACATCAATTGTTTAGTAGCACCTGCTGCTTTTAGGATTAAATAGAATTCAACACACATTAACGGTACTGTTAATACCCAATCTACGTATCTAAAGAATGTAGGAGAGGTCATATTGGTTGCCCAATAATCTCTCATGTACCAATAGTGTACTGCTGCAATGAACGTAATAAGTCCAGAAACTAAAATAGAAGTTTTCCATTTGTTGTCAAAAGAGTTCATTGAGAGAAAGAAGAACGCTGATGCTGCCATCATCGCCATACAGCCTACGAAGAACGTGAATCCTACATAGTCGTCAGTGGCCATTGCTGGTGCCACAGTCATTAAGCTTAGAATTTTTTCCATGATAAAGTCAATTATTTGTTTTGTTTAGATAAATTTAGAAAAAATTAAACTTACTCACTATAATATTTAAAATATTTTCAATTGAAAAACCTAACTAGCTCATTTACAGCGACAAAATATTTTGCTCCTTTTTTGGGGATAAGTCTGTTTTCGGTCATTTTTAGTTTTTTTGGAACAATTTGGACTCAAAATTTGATTGCTTCACTAGGGATTTTGACTTTTGGAATACTTCATGGGGCTAATGATCTTAAAATAATTGCGAAAAAATCTAGTTTTCAATCAACACCTAATCGGCTCAAATTTTTTGTCCTATATATAGGAGTCGTTTTTCTTGGGTTCGTTTTTTTCTTCTACATTCCTAAAATTGCATTGCTTAGTTTTGTTTTAGTAAGCTGTTATCACTTTGGAGAGCAACACTGGAATGGAAGATTCAAAGGCAAACTAAATTCTCAACTTTTCTATTTCAGTTACGGATCCATTATCTTTTCTCTTCTTTTTACACTTCAATATGATTCTTCTTCTGAAATTATTTTTCAAATTTCTTCTGTAAAAATTCCGCAACAATTTTTTTTAATCAGTTTGATAATTTCTTTTGTGGTGTTTGTCCTTTATATTTTAATGAGTAAAAAGAAAATATATTCATTTATTTTTGAATTTTTATTGTTAGGTGTTTTAGCCCTTTTATTTTCTCAATCAACTTTGCTTTTTGGATTTGGTTTCTATTTTGTTTTATGGCACAGTCTGCCTTCTCTCAATTCACAGCTAAGCTATATTTATGAAAACAAAACCAAACACCCTTTTCTGCAGTATATCAAATCTGCATTAGTCTATTGGATTCTGGCATTAATTGGCTTAGCCTTATTCTATTTCTATGTTGACGTCTCTAAGGCACAATACCTTTCAATTTTCTTTTCTTTTCTCGCTGCAATCACATTCCCTCATGCAGTGGTGATGGGATTGATGTTCCAATCCAAAGAGTCAAATGAAGATTAATCAAATCGCATTTCTTATTTTTGCGAAACAGTAACTACACCCAATAATTATGTTTGACAATCTTAGTAATAAACTTGATAAAGCTTTCCAGGTACTTAAAGGGCATGGTAAAATAACAGAGATTAATGTCGCAGAAACACTCAAAGAGGTTCGTCGAGCGCTATTAGACGCTGATGTGAACTTTAAAATAGCGAAGGAGTTTACGGTCAGAGTAAAAGAAAAAGCCCTTGGGCAAAAAGTGCTTACCAGCCTCCAACCAGGACAATTATTAATTAAAATTGTCAAAGATGAATTGATTGATCTTATGGGGGCCGATGCGGTAGGACTCAATCTGGATTCTAAACCAACCATTATTTTAATGTCTGGATTACAGGGGTCAGGAAAAACAACATTTACTGGAAAACTTGCGCTTTACCTCAAGAAAAAGCACTCAAAAAAACCATTATTAGTTGCTTGTGATGTTTACCGACCTGCAGCCATAGATCAACTAGGTATTGTTGCAAACCAAGTTGGGGCTGCAATTTATGAAGACCGTGAAGAAAAAAATCCAGTGAAAATTGCTCAAGCAGCTCTTGCACTAGCAAAGAAAGACAATCACGATTTAGTTCTTATTGATACTGCCGGACGATTAGCAGTAGATGAAGTTTTAATGGATGAAATTAAAGCGATTCATCAGGCTGTAAAACCATCTGAAACTCTTTTTGTAGTTGATTCTATGACAGGACAAGATGCTGTAAATACGGCTAAAGCATTTAATGATATTCTGAATTTTGATGGGGTAGTGCTAACTAAACTTGATGGAGATACCCGAGGTGGAGCAGCCCTTTCAATAAAATCTGTTGTAAACAAGCCGATTAAGTTTATCGGAACTGGAGAAAAAATGGAAGCACTTGATGTGTTCTATCCAGAGCGTATGGCCGATAGAATATTAGGAATGGGTGATGTTGTTTCTTTAGTAGAAAGAGCACAAGAACAGTTTGATCAGGAACAGGCAAGAAAAATTAATAAAAAGATCGCCAAAAATCAATTTGGTTTTGATGATTTTCTTTCTCAGATCCAACAAGTCAAAAAAATGGGGAATATGAAAGACCTCATGGGGATGATCCCAGGGGTGGGTAAAATGGTCAAAGATGTTGATATTGAAGATAATGCATTTCAAGGCATTGAAGTTATAATTGGATCGATGACTCCAAAAGAACGATCCCAACCACAACTGATGAATCACAGTCGGAAAATGCGAATCGCAAAAGGATCAGGAACTACTATTCAAGAAGTAAATCAATTGATTAAGCAGTTTGAACAAATGAGTAAGATGATGAAAATGATGCAAGGTGGGAAGGGTAAGCAGATGATGCAAATGTTACAAAACATGAAATAAGATGATAGTACTAGACGGAAAAAAAACAGCACAAGATTTAAAGGAAGAAATCAAAACTGCAGTATCTAAAATAAAAGAAAACGGAAAACGCCCTCCCCATTTAGCTGCAGTTTTAGTTGGGAGTGATGGAGCAAGTTTAACCTATGTAGGTAGTAAAGTGCGCTCTTGTGAATACGTAGGTTTTGATTCTACTTTGATTCGTTTAGAAGAAACTACTACAGAGGAAATGCTTTTAGAAAAAATTGAGCAATTGAATCAAGACGATCAGTTAGACGGTTATATTGTTCAGTTGCCACTTCCGAAGCATATTGATGAGGAAAAAATCCTTCTTGCTATAGATCCCAAAAAAGATGTAGATGGATTTCATCCTTCAAACTTCGGCAGGATGGCTCTTGAAATGGATGCGTTTATACCTGCTACTCCTTTCGGAATAATGGAATTATTGGAACGCTACCAAATTGAAACCTCAGGAAAACATTGTGTTGTTGTTGGAAGAAGTCATATCGTGGGTAGGCCAATAAGTATTTTGATGAGTCAAAAAGGTGCTGCAGGAAATGCAACTGTTACCCTAGCACATAGTCGAACTAAAGACCTGGCCACGCTAACAAAAAACGCAGATATTATTGTAATGGCACTTGGAATACCTGAATATTTAACTGCTGATATGGTTAAGGAAGGGGCTACCATAATTGATGTAGGCATTACTCGCGTTGCAGACGAGAATCATCCAAAAGGGTATGTAATTAAAGGTGATGTTGCCTACAATGAGGTGGCTTTAAAAGCAGCTGCAATTACACCAGTGCCTGGGGGTGTTGGTCCAATGACAATTGCCATGTTATTGAAAAACACACTATTAGCTTTTCAACGAAATAATTAAGTCTGCTTCTCTATAGCTTGGTAGATTCTTAAAATTAAAAGTCCAAAAACAACACTAGTGAGAATTAGCAATACGTTAGTCAGACCAGTAGTGGCGAATGAAAGACGTATCAAGATCGTGCAAATCACAAATCCTGTATTGCGAATCAATTGACTGTAACGCTCCGTGTATTGAAATGAAAGCAATAAAATAAATACATCAGCTAAAATTAATATCGTAAAAAATTCATTGTAAAAAATAGCATTGACATCTGTAATCTCAGTTAGGTTTTGAGTGGCAAAAAAGAGTTCAATAAACCAGGAGGTTGCACTATAAATAGAAGTAAAAATAAGTATTGGGAGAAGCATAACACTTACAGCCTTCTTTGAGCTCACAAAACGTTTTAGACGTTCGTCTAAAGTTTTTATTGGCATTTTCTCTCGTCGTTTATTAAATAAGTAAATCAGGAAATAGAGAATTAAAATACCCGCCAAATCATAAATTAATTGACGATTCGCAGCATATTCAAACCAATTAACATCCAACTCAACTTTTGGGATATCACCAAAAATTCTACGGATAATAATTAAAGAAATAATTTCAAACTGTTTCGAAACTGAAGTCGTAAATGAGCGTGGAAGAAATACAATTAAAAGGTAAATCTCATACACTAAAATAATTGAAAATGGCGTATAAATCGCTGAGATTGGATCATCGAGTAATCGGGCCTCAAATGGGGTGTGAAAAAGGTTGAATTTTTTGGAAAAAATCAGAATTAAATGGATAATGAACCCGACGATCGAAAGATACAGTGTTGCTCGCTCTACTCGTTTTCTGTTTTGATCAGAAAAAATCTTTTCAAAAGTAATGTCAAAGAAACTATAGCTTGCTGTCATGTTTTTCAAGTTGCAAAAATTTGATCCGTATTTTTAAAGGATTTAAACTCCAAAGCATTTCCTGCTGGATCGTAAAAAAACATGGTCATTTGTTCCCCGGCTAGGCCTTTAAAACGCAAGTAGGGTTCAATAACAAAATCGACTTTTTTTTCTTTCAATTGTGCAGCAAAAGCCTCAAAAGTTTCCCATTTTAATAAGACACCAAAATGAGGGATTGGCACTGATTTTCCATCTACTTCATTGTGGTGTTTTTTTACTTCATGGTTTGGGTCAACATGTAAAACAAGTTGATGGCCAAAAAGGTTTAAATCGATCCACTGGGCGTCAGAACGTCCTGTTTCACAGCCTAAAACATTGATGTAAAATTGGCTACAGCGTTCTAGATTATCTACGGGGATGGCCAGATGAAATGGACTTGGCATAACTCTTTTTTTATAAAGGTACAATTTCTTGGTAAATAGGATTTTAGAATGATGTACCTTTGCAAAATGGAATTGAAAAATGACATGTTAGAGGTCAAAAAAGGGATTCTACTCCCTTTAATGGAAGCCTTTTACACACTTCAAGGAGAGGGCTATCACAAGGGTAGTGCGGCCTATTTTATTCGAATAGGCGGGTGTGATGTTGGTTGTCATTGGTGCGATGTCAAGGAGAGTTGGGACGCAACAATTCACCCACCAACTGCTGTGAGTGAAATTGTATCGACAGCTAAAAAATATTCTGATACGGTTGTTGTAACCGGAGGTGAACCTTTAATGTGGAATATGAATCCTCTATGTGAAGCCCTTCATCAATTTGGTATCCAGATACATATTGAAACATCAGGAGCCTATTCAATTTCAGGAAGCTGGGATTGGTTTTGTTTATCGCCCAAAAAAAACAAGCTTCCTTTAGAGGAAGCATACAACCGTGCTGACGAATTAAAAATGATTATCTACAATAGGGATGATTTAAAATTTGCCGAAGAGCAAGCGGGTAGCGTAAGTGAAGGATGTAAGCTATTTCTTCAACCGGAATGGAGCCGTCGGGACAAAGTCATGCCTATGATTGTTGATTATGTTCTTGAGAATCCAAAATGGAAGGTTTCTTTACAAACACATAAATATTTAAATATCCCTTAGGGATAAATCAAATATTTAGCGCGTATTTTTTTAAATTTTAGAAGATCTTGTTTCCAAGTTTGTCTGATTTCCGATTCAGGAATTTGTTGTTCTATTTGAGTTTTTAAGTTACGATCTCCACTAATTCTGTCAAATCCTTTTAAAAAAAATGTGCTTTTTTTCGGAAAAATGCTGTAGGCGTCAATCAACCATTTAATTTCTAACTTATTAGGTTTTTCAATTTGTGTCAAGTCAATACCATAACAAAGTGTTCCATTGTGCTTGGGGCTTTTTGATCCAAAATTGGGTTCAGGTATGAAAGAAAATTGTTGCCTGGGAAATAAAGGATGACCATAGAGTTGAAATTGCTTGTCGGTTCCTCTTCCAATGCTAATTTCAGTAGGCTCTAATAAACACAAACTGGGGTATAATGCCACAGCTTGAGCGTTGGGAAGGTTAGGTGAGGGTCTGACGGGAAGTCTATAGGGTGTTTGATGTGTATAATTTTGAATAGGGATGACTTTTAAGTTACAAGAAACTCCATTAGATAGCCATCCTTCTCCATTGATCATTTTAGCATATTCTCCTATGGTCATTCCATAAACTATTGGAACCGGATGCATTCCAACAAAACTCGAATTTTCAAGATTTAAAACAGGACCATCTACATAATGAGAATTTGGATTGGGTCGATCCAAAAGGATTACCGGAATATTTTGTTCTGCGCAGGCTTCTAACACATAATGGAGTGTAGAGAGGTAAGTAAAAAAGCGAACACCGACATCTTGGAGGTCAAAAATCATTAATTCAATTCCCTCTAGTTGGTCAGGTGACGGTTTACGGTTTTTTCCGTAAAGGGAATAAATTGATAATTGTGTGAGTGGATCCTTACCATCTGCAATTTTTTCACCTGCATCGGCAACCCCTCTGAAACCGTGCTCTGGAGCAAAAACTCCCTTAATTTTAATATTGTGTTCTAAAAGAAAGTCAACTAGATGTTCTTGATTACCAGAACTGAAAATCAAACTGGCTTGATGCGCAACGACTCCAATCTTCTTTCCTTTAAGTTCAGATAAATAACTTGCTGTATCCTCAGCCCCTAATCGTATTTGAGCAGTGGTGGTCAGTGCGAAATGACATAGCACAAGCCAAAATAAAAATGTATTTTTGAGAAGGGTTAAATCTAAATAATAATTCATTGAATGTAGCATTATATCTCGCACGAAAAATGCGCCAGCATAAACAGTATAAAAATACGGTTTCTTCTCGAATAATCAATATTGCTACTGTGGCAGTAGCTATTGGAATTGCTGCAATCTTGATTGCGATGGCTTTTAGTAAAGGCCTACAAAATGAAATACGCAATAAAGCAAGCGTATTCAATGGACAAATTTTCATTACTACTTTTGAAAATAATGAATCTCAAGTTTCAATAACACCATTTGAAGATTTAGAGGAATTGAGAATTCAAATTAAAAATCACCCCAGTTTTAAACGAAGCCACGCTGTGGCTCTTAAAGCAGGAATGTTTAAAACAAACAGTGATTTTGAAGGTATATTATTAAAGGGTGTGAGCAAGGAGTTTGATTGGAATAGTTTAAGAGATTTTCTAACTCAAGGGTCATTTCCTAATTTTAACGAGAAGAGTACTAACGAAATTTTAATTTCAGAAACTATAGCTGTGCGACTCAATCTTAATGTGGGGGATACAGTAGATGCTTTTTTTCAAAGTGCCCAAATTGAGGGCTTGCCTAAGCGCAGAAAATTTAAAATTGCGGGAATTTATTTTTCTGGATTTCCAGATATTGACCAAAATTTAGTTTATGCAGATATAAGACAAGTACAACGACTCAATCAATGGAAACCAAATCAAATTGGAGGTTACGAAGTTTTTGTTAACAGCTCCCGACAAGTTCCTCAAATTGCTGATGCTCTATATAAAGGCTTGCCTTCCAATCTCAATAGTATCGCAATTTCAGAACGTTTTTCAAGTATCTTTCAGTGGATTTCTTTATTCGATTTTAATGTATTAATTATTCTGATCGTAATGATTTTGGTGGGGGTAATCAATATGGCAACAGCTCTTTTAGTTTTAATTTTAGAACGCTCCAGAATGGTTGGATTACTCAAAGCTTTGGGTGCTGCCCATTCAATGATTCAGCGTATTTTTCTCTATAACGGAATTGCAATTATGACGAGAGGATTGTTCTTTGGAAATCTGACTGGATTATTTTTTTATTTTTCTCAACAAAAATTTGGCTGGATTACACTAGACCCTGAAACGTATTTTGTGAGTATTGCTCCAGTTTCTATAGCATGGTTTGAAGTTCTTTATCTGAACTTGCTTTTCTTGGTACTTGCCACCATACTTTTGTGGCTTCCTTCAAAAATTATTTTAAAAATTTCTCCTTCTCAAGTACTTCGATTTCGTTAAAATTGATTCCATCTACTTCTTTTAATTACTCTTATCTCAGTATCTTTGAGTCTAAGCAAAATAAATATGAATTACGCAAATTCGATTATTGACACAATAGGGGACACCCCTTTGATTAAACTCAATCGTATTACCGCAGAAATTGATGCTTTGGTAATGGCTAAAGTAGAGAGCTTTAACCCGGGGAATTCAGTGAAAGACCGAATGGCACTGAGGATGGTTGAAGATGCTGAAGCTTCAGGATTGTTAAAACCAGGAGGAACTATTGTAGAAGGAACTTCTGGAAATACAGGAATGGGACTTGCCTTAGCCTCAATTGTAAAAGGCTACAAGTTAATTTGTGTTTCTAATGACAAACAGTCTAAGGAAAAGTTTGATGTGCTTCGAGCAGTTGGAGCAGAAGTAATAGTGTGCCCTACCGATGTGGCTCCTGAAGATCCAAGATCTTATTATAGCACTTCAAAGCGAATTGCTTCGGAAACTCCCAATGCATGGTATGCAAATCAATATGACAATCCGTCGAATGCAAAAGCACATTATGAAACTACTGGACCCGAAATTTGGAATCAAACCGATGGTAAAATTACCCACTTTGTTGTTGGTGTAGGAACGGGAGGAACAATTTCTGGTGTAGGAAAATTCCTAAAAGAAAAAAACCCAAAAATCAAAATTTGGGGAATTGACACTTATGGCTCTGTTTTTAAAAAATACCATGAAACTGGAATCTTTGATCCCAATGAAATTTACCCTTATTCCACCGAAGGAATTGGAGAAGATATCCTACCAGAAAATGTTGATTTTTCAGTAATAGATTTATTTGAAAAAGTAACTGATAAAGATGCCGCCGTTTTTACACGAACCCTTGCTAGAACTGAAGGAATATTCGCAGGAAATTCTTGTGGTGCTGCAGTAAAAGGTCTTTTGCAATTAAAAAATAAGCTTAAAAAAACCGATGTGGTTGTTGTTCTTTTACATGATTCCGGTAGTCGTTATATCGGTAAAATTTACAATGATGATTGGATGAAATCAAAAGGATTTATTTAGTGTTTTTTATAGGGGATAAGTTAAATCTTAAAGAAACGCTTTAGTGGGCAATTTAAATTGGTTAAATTCGTTTACTGTTTACTATATCTATTGTAATTGAAAAGTTTACTACTTAAACTCATCCCGAGAGGGATTATGGTTTGTTTGCTTTTGTCCGCGTTTTTATCAAATGCGCAAGACATTGGTGTATCGAATATTGTCCTTGTAGAAGGGACATTAGATACAGGAGTATCCTCTGTTACCTACGAGCTTTGTGCTACGGATTCAGTCAGTTTACAGATTCTTTTAGAAAACCATAGTTCTACTTCAGATACCGTATCGAAAGTTACGCTTGCAATTACTGGAGTTAATTCACTCGCTAAAGCAGTTTATACTATTTCCAATACCCTAACAATCTCAGGAAACAGTTCAGTTACAGTAACTTATCCTGATGATTTTCTTTCAAGTCCTCCAGCGCTAGATTTTTCAAATAATGGATTATCTACCATTACAGCTTCCACTACTTCTGTTTCAAGTACAGGAGATACTGATACCGATAATGACGCCTTTTACATAGTTGGTAGTGTTTTTACATCTGACGTTCCTAGTTTATCTAGTATTCAAAATGGTATTGCTTGTTCTGGAGAAGAGATTTCATTTTCCATCTCTCCATCCGATGGAACACAATACACGTTTTATGTAAACGGTGCTTTGGCTTATCAAGGAACGGACAATTCAATAACATTTTCTACTGATCCTGACGACGTAGATCCATTATCTGACGGAGCTGTTATCACTATTGGATTTACTGATGCCAACGGTTGTGAAGCGGTTACCAGCAGTATCAGTCAAACAGTGACAATTTATGATTTACCCTCTGCAGGACTTTCTGCAGGAAGTTCTCCTGAGGCAGTTTGTGCTGGAGAAGAGGTAACTTTTACAGCAAGTGGAGGAACACAATATGCTTTTTTTAAAGCAGGAGCTTTAGTGCAACCAAAAAGTGTTTCCAATACCTATACCACTTCAAACCTAACCAATACTCAGAGTATTACAGTTACTGTTTACAATGCAAACGACTGTGAAGATGACGCTACTATTGCTATGGAAGTACTTTCCATTAGTAGTGCTGGTTCGATTACATTTACGGACTCCAATGATTCGACGCTTTGTTCTGGAAGTGCCCCCGCAGGTATACTTTCTTCTACACTAGCTGCAACTGGATCACACGATTTAAGCTACCAGTGGCAAAGTTCACCTAATGGAGTTGATTGGGATGATATTGATGATGAGACTGGTTTAAACTACACTCCACCTATACTTACTCAAACAACTTATTATAAACGTTTAGCTTCTGTTTCTACAAACACACTAAGCTGTTCGACAGACGGTGATTCTAATGTATTGACAATTACTGTAAACTCAGCCTTTGATTTGAGTTTGACCACTCCAGCAGGTGTATATTGTCTTGGAAATGCAATCAATTTTGAAGCTACAACAGGCGCCGTATCGTACACTTTTTTGATCAATGGTGTTTCCGCTCAAACTTCCTCTACAGCAACACTTTTTGCTACCGTTTCTACATCCACTTCAGTTGCTAGTTTAACAGTTAAAAACAATGATATAATAACGGTAATTGCCGAAGATAGTAATGGATGTACTGTATCTGAAACTATTAATGTTGTGTCTAGTAGTACTCCTTTAAATCCATCTCTAGACACAGATATTCCAGGTAATGTCCTTTGTTCTGGAGAGACTGTCGCAATTACTGCAAGTGGAGGGGCATTTTATGCTTTTACTTTAAATGGTTTAGCCCCACAAGCAGGTGAGGTTTCTGGAAATATTTTCACCACTTCAAGACTTACTGACGAAGCTGTTGTAGAAGTAACAGTTACTAATGCTGAAGGATGTACTGCAACTACCTCGATGACTTTCGAAGTGATTTCTCTTGTTACGGCAGGTACTGTTACAATAACTGATTCAAGTGAACTTAGTGTTTGTTATGGCGCTGCATTGACAGAAACATTGTCAAGTACCGCTGCAGCTACTTCTAGTGACTCAGTTCACTATCAATGGCAATCAAGTACAGATGGTTCAAATTATGTAAATATAACTGGTGAGAATAATGAAAATCTAGATCTTTCAGCATTACCTAGTCCAAATTTGACTACCACTACTTATTTTAAAAGACAGGCATTTGCTTATATTGATTCTAATAGTAGTGGATCCTATGATGTAGGAGAAACAACTTGTTCTAGCGGGAAGTTTACAGTCCCCATCGTAATCAATGTCGATGCTGAAGTTACCCCAACAATTACTTCAAGTACGGGTGCTTTTACGTTTTGTGAAGGAGCGATTGTTACTTTTTCTTCTCCCACAGCAGGAGTAGCTACTTATACATGGACTTATAACGACGGATCAAGTACGACCAGTTCTACGGGTACAGGAACTTCTACAGACGTGACTATTGGTATTGCTAACGGATGGATTGATTTGGAAGTGACCACTACAGCGGGCTGTTTGTATTCTGTACGAGAGTCAGTTACTGTGGCTCCTGCGATCAATACTACCTTTACTGCACCTACAACCATCTGTCCTTCGGATTCCATAGATATTAGTGTTGTACCAACGAGTTTGGCAACCTATACATTTTTCATAGGTGGTGTTCAGGTACAAGAGTCTTCGAGTGCAACATTGACCACTACGGGTATAACACAAACCTCATCCGTTGTGATTCAGATCACCAATTCAGCGGGTTGTATAGAGACGGTTTCAACTACGATCAATGTTCTTGATTTAGATGATGGAGGAGACATCACCAGTTTGATCACAACAATTTGTAGTGGCGCATCAAGTCCATTGATAAGCAATTCAGTTTCAGCGACATTAGAATCGTATTCAGCTGCAGCGACCATCACCTATTTTTGGGAGCAGTCTTATGATACGTTATCATGGACTCCTATTCCACTGGAAGTAGGATCTAGTTTACCTGCAGGAGCACTTACCAATATAAGATCGACCACTCACTTTAGACGTGTCGCTCAGATAGAGGATGAAGATGGAGGTCTTTGTGAGACGCTTTACAGCAACACAAACGTTACCATTACAGTAGAAGCGGCTATTACCCCAACAATTACTTCAAGTACGGGTGCTTTTACGTTTTGTGAAGGAGCGATTGTTACTTTTTCTTCTCCCACA
>CBFHJD010000016.1:0-46471 GCA_965656215.1 Flavobacteriaceae bacterium | reverse complement strand
AGTCTGCTTACAGTTAATTTTTTTTAAATAAGGCTGAATTTCTGTATTGGACTCTAAACTCGCAATGCCTACGATCCCTTGAGCTGGTGCTGAAATCATCCAATCTAAAGGCTCATATATTAAACCGGTAAACCCTAAACGCTCTAGGCCAGCTTGAGCAAAAACGGCTCCTGACCAGGAGGACTGCTCAAGTTTTTCAAGTCGTTTTTGAACGTTTCCCCTTAAATTTTCAACCGTATAATCTGGATATTTTCGAAGCCATTGCGCTTTCCTTCTTAAGCTACCTGTTCCAATGATTTTGTCGCGGTTTTTTTTGGTGGGATATACAATTACATCTTGATTGGACCCTCGAGTTAAAACTGCACTAATTTCGATTCCTTTAGCCAGTACCGTGGGAACATCTTTTAGGCTGTGTACGGCGAGATCAATTCTATTATCTAATAGTGCAGCATCTAATGTTTTAGTAAAAATGCCTTGTATGCCCATTTGATATAAAGGGTCCTTTAGATTTTGATCTCCTTCACTTTCAATAGGTACTAAAACTGTCGCAACACCAAGCAGATCTAAACGATCTTTTACTTGGTTTGCTTGCCAAAGTGCCAATGCACTTTTGCGTGTTCCTATCCGTATCATTATTCGTTAAATCGATCTGGGTTCAACTCAAAAACATCTCGGAGTAGGTGAACTGTTTCATCTGCTTTGTGAGGATTTGTTCTGAGGTAAGCTGCAACTTGTCCCATGATTTTTTGAGCCATGTATTCGGTATCAACTTCGGAAATTAGTTCTGAGTTTGCAGCAGGGGTTTTGATTTTTTCTCTGAAGGCTTTTAGGGTAGGTACGTATTTTCTATGAGCCAACCACTCAGTAAATTCTAGCTTTACAGCATCTAAAATTTCTTCGGCTTGAGGGATGAATTTTTTTCTTCTCTCAAAAGTAGCGTCCGTAATTTGAGAAAGTTCGTCTAAATGTATGACCTGCGTATTGGGTCTGTTTTTCAATTCGGGATCTACATTTCTAGGAAGCGAAAGGTCTAAAATAAGGAGGGGTTTCGAATTGTGAATAAGGTCATTAGTAATTGTTGGTTTTTGCGAACTGGTTGCCACAATAAGCACATCACATTCTCTAATAGAAGCGGTTAATTCACCAAAAGGTTTTACTTGAACTGGAAACTTTCCAGCAATTTTTTCTGCTTTTTCCTGTGTTCTGTTGATTAAAACTATATGGTCATTCTGGCTGTGTTTAACCAGATTTTCACAGGTATTTGCTCCGATTTTACCCGTTCCAAAAAGGAGTATGCTTTTTTGACTAATATCGGCTACATTTTTTAAAATGTATTGAACAGATGCAAACGCAACTGACGTTGCACCACTTGAAATTTGTGTTTCAGTTTTAATTCTTTTACTTGCCTGTATGACAGAGTTTGTAAGTCGCTCTAGATTACCTTGTGCAAGCCCCATTTTTTTTGAGCGATAAAAACCTTGCTTAATCTGACCAATAATTTCAAAGTCACCTAATATCTGACTTTCCAAGCCAGTCCCTACTCGAAAAATATGATTGATTCCTTTTTCATTTCTGAATGAATAACCAATTTGATCAAATTCTTTTTTTGTGCCTTCGCTATGTGAACAAAGCAAATCAATTAAGACAGCTTCAGATGAACTCCAAGCATAAAGCTCTGTTCGGTTGCACGTATTGATAATAAGTAAGTCTTGAATTTTTTGTTCTTTGGCTTCTAAAAAGAGTGCGTGAAGTTGTGAGTCACTTAAGCTAAATTTTCCCCTAAGGTCAATGGATGCAGTTTTGTGGCTTACGCCAACCGCATAAAATTGCTTGATTTCAGTCAAATGAACTAGTTTAAATTCTTGCACAAAAATAAAAGAGACTGGTCTTAAAAAATAACGCTATAAAGTTTTTAAATATCAGTTAAGGTTTTTTGGTAAAATATTTTCCAAACTCCTTTAAAAAGGCTTATTTTTATGAAAATTAAGTAGATATTAATCCTAAAGTTAAACAAAACACGAGTTTGATAGAAGAGAAAAATAACGAAATAAGTTCTTTTCACACTACTGAAATAGACTCAGGGTGTACTGTTTTAAGAGCTAAAAATGATAAGGATGAAGCCCAGTGTTTCGAGTATGAAGTTGCTCAAAACGTATTACAATTCCACTTTTGTTTAAAGGGGCAAATGAATTTTAAGTACAATGAGGGTAGTTATACATTTCCATTGAATGAAGATCATTCTATGTTATTATACAATCCTGCAAAAGAACTTCCGATTGATGTGGAGCTTAGCCCAAATACTTGGTTGATTAGTGTCCTCATTTCCATCACTAAATTTCATGCCTTGTTTTCAGCAGATGCAAATCACATTCCTTTTTTAAGCCCTGAAAACAGCGCTAAAAAATACTACGACAATCAACCCTTTGCTTCCTCTATTGCTGTGGTATTGAGTCAGATTCTTCAATCAAAAATTCACGATAGCATTAAGGCGCTTTACATTAAAGGGAAGGTGTATGAGCTCTTGAGTTTGTATTTTAATAAAAGTGAAGACCCCTCTATTGAACAATGTCCTTTTTTGGTGGATGAAGAAAATGTAAGAAAAATTAGGCGAGCCAAAGAAATCATTCTTGAACGGATGACCAATCCACCTTCATTAGAAAATCTTGCAGTTGAAATAGGTTTGTCATTAAAAAAACTGAAAGACGGGTTTAAAGAGCTTTATGGCGACACAGTCTATGCATATCTTTTAGATCATAAAATGGAAGAAGCATGCAGAATGTTGACTACTCAAAAGTACAATGTCAATGAGGTTGGTTTAAAACTTGGATATAGTACAGCGAGTCATTTTATAGCTGCATTTAAAAAGAAATATGGAACCACTCCTAAGAAATACTTAGGTTCATTATCTTCGTAGAAAAATTGTCAATGAAAGGAGTGCTACTAGTTAATCTGGGTTCCCCAGACAGTACTGAAACAAAAGATGTAAGGTCCTATTTAGGTGAGTTTTTAATGGATGGACGAGTAATTGATTTGCCCAAATGGTTCCGTACGTTTTTAGTTAAGGGGATCATCTTAAACACCCGTCCAAAAAAATCAGCAAAAGCATACAGAAAAATTTGGTGGAAAGAAGGGTCTCCACTGATTGTGCTCTCTGAACGGCTTCAAGAAAAAATTCAAAAAAAGGTATCAACCCCAGTTTCACTGGCGATGCGATACGGAAAACCTTCAATTCATTTTGGATTAGAAGAATTGGCAAAACAAGGAGTAACAGAAGTGCTTTTGGTGCCGCTTTATCCTCAATTTGCCATGGCTACAACAGAAACGATTTTAGTTTTAGCTGAAGAAATTCGAGCGAAGTATTTTTCTGAGATGGAATTCACTTCATTACCTCCTTTTTACAATCATCCGGATTATGTAAGGGTTTTGGCTAATTCAATTCAGGAGTCTTTAAAGGGAAAAAATTGGGAGCATATTTTGTTTTCATATCACGGAGTTCCCAATCGTCATATTCGAAAATCAGACATTACAAAATCACATTGTAAAATGGATGGCAAATGCTGTTTTGAAGACTCTCCAGCTCATGCGTATTGTTACCGTCACCAATGTGAGAAGACCACTCAAAACGTAGCAGAATATTTGGAGTTAAAAGAAGGTACGTATTCAACTAGTTTTCAATCACGGGTGTCTATTTTAGGTTCTTGGTTAAAGCCTTATACTGATAAAACGGTTGAAGCTTTTGCTAAAAATGGGACTAAAGAACTAGCCATAGCTACTCCAGCCTTTGTTTCAGATTGTTTAGAAACTTTAGAAGAAATTGGCATGGAGGCCGCGGAAGATTTTGAAGATAATGGAGGTAAAGAATTACACGTTATTCCGTGTATTAATGACCGAGATGATTGGGTGAATGTGATGAGTAGATGGATTGACGAATGGGCGCTTAAAGAAGCTGCTGAATGAGCGTTAAATCCACCGAATCTTTAGGAAGTCAACCCATATCAAAATTATTAATTCAGCAAGCTGTTCCGGCATCTATAGGCATTTTAGTAATGTCGCTAAACATTTTGATTGACACCATTTTTGTTGGTCAATGGATTGGTTCTAATGCTATAGCTGCAATAAATGTAGTTCTACCTGTTTCTTTTTTCATTGCCGCATTAGGGATGTCTATTGGTGTAGGAGGAGCATCTATAATTTCAAGAGCTTTGGGGGAGGGCATACATGACAAGGCCGAACGCACTTTTGCGAATCAAATTACTATGACCTTACTTTTAACCGTTTTTGTGGTGTTTTTCGGTTTGTTTTTTGTGGATCAAATCATTCCTGTTTTTGGCGGTAAAGGGAGTTTGTTTTCACTGGCAAAAACCTATTATGTCATCGTGCTCTATGGGGTTCCTGTTTTGGCTTTCTGTATGATGTCCAATGCTGCTATTCGTGCAGAGGGGAAACCTAAAAATGCGATGTATGCAATGTTATTACCCTCGGTTTCAAATTTACTCTTAGATTATATTTTCATCCAAGTATTTGATTGGGGAATGATGGGAGCTGCTTGGGCTACCACACTATCTTATGGAGTTTGTGCCAGCTATATCATTTATTTTTTCCTTTCAAAAAAATCTGTTCTTCGTCCCAAACTGGAAGCTTTTAAGTTGGACACTAAACTGGTAAAAGAAATTTCTTCTTTAGGTTCAGTTACACTAGCTCGTCAAGCTATGGTAAGTGTTACAGTGCTTTTGGTAAACAATATTCTTTTTTCTTTTGGTGGTGAATCAACCATTGCGGTATATGCTATTATCAGTAGGATGCTTATGTTTGCAACCTTCCCAATTTTTGGAATTACTCAGGGATTTCTTCCAATTGCAGGATACAATTACGGGGCAAAAAATTGGAAACGCGTTCGGGAAGTCATCAATATTTCAATTGGATATGCTAGTGCGCTAGCGACACTTGTATTGTTGTTTATTTTATTTTTTGCGGAAGATATACCCTTCTTGTTTTCAAAAGATTCGGCTGTAAATTCACAAACACCTGGGGCGTTAAAATATGTTTTTGCTGCACTTCCAATAGTTGGAATCCAATTGATAGGAGCTGCCTATTTTCAGGCTGTTGGTAAAGCACTACCTGCTTTGTTGCTAACTCTTAGTCGGCAGGGTTTAATTTTTATTCCACTTTTGTTTCTTTTGTCCAATTACTATGGAGTCAGTGGGGTTTGGATTGCTTTTCCCATTGCAGATGTAATCTCAACCCTAGTAACAGCTTTCTTTCTTAATCGAGCGATACGAAAAGAATTATTTGTTTAACCTTAAGAAGACTGCTTCAAGGGAATTCAAGGAATAGGAATTAATTTTATACTTTTAAATCAAAACAAAAAATATGATAGCCAATAGACTTTGTATTCACCCTGTGTGTTTATCTATTTTACTTTCAATTTTTATGGTTCATCCGTCGTTTGGACAGCGAAAGAAAAGAAATTCAAAAGAGAATACAGTTGTTTATTCAGAGCAAGCCTATGCACCCCTTCAATATCGATCTTTAGGGCCTCACAGAGGAGGGCGATCGGCAGCAGTTACGGGAGTTCATGGCAAATCTAATTTATTTTATTTTGGAGCTACTGGCGGAGGAGTTTGGAAAACAGAGGATGGGGGTCAAACCTATGAGAATATTTCTGACGGCTATTTTGGAGGGAGTATTGGTTCGGTAGCGGTATCAAAAAGTGATCCCAATGTAATTTATGTTGGGGGAGGAGAAGTCACCTTAAGAGGAAATGTTTCCTCAGGTTATGGTTTATGGAAATCAGAAGATGCAGGCGAAACATGGCAATTTTCGGGTTTACCTAAGTCAAGACACATCCCTCGAATTGTTATTCATCCTTCCAATCCAGATGTAGTTTATGCTGCAGTCTTGGGAAATATTTATAAGCCTACCTCTGACCGTGGTGTTTACAAAAGTACAGATGGAGGTAAAAACTGGAAAAAAGTATTGTTCTCAAATCCTCATGCAGGGGCAGTAGAGCTGGTTATGGATCCCTCAAATCCAAGAGTTTTGTATGCTTCAACTTGGCGCGTAAACAGAACGCCTTATAGTTTGAATAGTGGAGGAGAAGGTTCTGCACTTTGGAAAAGTACAGATGAAGGAAAAAACTGGGAAGAAATCAGTTTAAACCAAGGGTTTGCTCCTGGAATTCTTGGAATAATGGGGATAACAGTTTCGCCAATTAATGCTCAAAAAATTTGGGCAATAGTGGAAAATAAAGAAGAGGGAGGAGTTTACCATTCTAAAGATGGTGGTACTTCTTGGGAACATATTAACGATAGTAGAGCTCTGCGTCAACGCGCCTGGTATTACTCTAAAATCTATGCAGATACTCAAGATGAAGATATTGTATACGTAATGAATGTATCCTACCACAAGTCAAAAGATGGAGGAAAAACGTTTAAAAGTAACAATGCTCCCCACGGAGATCATCACGATTTATGGATTGCTCCAGAAGATAACCAACGAATGATCATTGCCGATGACGGAGGAGCTCAAGTATCCTATAACGGAGGTAAAACTTGGAGTACCTATTTTAATCAGCCTACTGCTCAATACTATAGAGTCACTACAGACAATTCATTCCCTTACAGGATTTATGTTGCTCAGCAAGATAATTCAACCCAAAGAGTTCGTCACCGCTCTAGTGATAGGGGTATTTCTGAGTCCGATTGGGAGTCAACTGCCGGGGGAGAGTCTGCTCATATCGCAGTAGATCCCTTGAATAACGATATTGTTTATGGAGGTAGTTATGGAGGGTATTTAACACGCGTCAATCACGATGCAAATACCGTACGCGGTATCAATGTTTGGCCAGATAATCCTATGGGGTACGGAGCAGAAGGAATGAAATACCGTTTTCAATGGAATTTTCCAATCCATTTCAGCAAGCATAATCCTAAGAGACTATATACTTTTTCTAATCATGTTCATGTGTCTGAAAATGAAGGTCAAAGCTGGGAAATTATCAGTCCAGATTTGACTCGAAACGATCCAGAAAAATTAAAATCGTCAGGAGGTCCTATTACACAAGACAATACGGGAGTAGAGTACTATTGTACTATTTTCGCAGCCAATGAATCCCCTTTACAAGAGGGATTGATGTGGGTAGGAAGTGATGATGGGCTGATTCACTTAACTCGTGATGGTGGAGCCAATTGGGAAAACATTACTCCACCCCAAATGCCCAAATGGTTAATGATAAACAGTATCGAGCCCTCACCTTTTGATCCCGCAGTGTGTTATGTAGCGGGAACCTTATATAAAACAGGAGATTTTCAGCCCTATTTGTATAAAACAAAGGATTATGGAAAGACTTGGGAAAAAATCACAAACGGAATCAAAGAAGAACATTTTACAAGAGTACTTCGAGCAGATCCAGCGCAAAAGGGATTGCTCTATGCAGGGACTGAAACAGGGATGTACATTTCTTTTGACGACGGAATAAGTTGGAACCCCTTCCAATTGAATTTGCCTATTGTTCCCATTACGGATTTAACCATAAAGGAGAATAGTTTAATTGTAGCCACGCAAGGTAGAAGTTTATGGATGTTGGATGATTTGACAGTACTCCACCAGTTAAAAGCAAATACTGCCAATGAGCCAATGACCTTGTTCAAGCCTAAAGACAGTTACCGAATGCAAGGAGGGTCAGGCTCTCCTTCGCTAACAGAGGGGACTAATTTACCCAACGGGGTTGTAGTCTATTTTAATCTTAAAGATTTCGAAAAAACTCAAGATACCGTAAAGCTTCATTTTAAAGAAACAGACGGAACTTTAATAAAAACATACAGCACCGCTTCAAAAGATAACACATTAGAGGTTTCTGATGGAGGAAACCAATTTGTTTGGAACACTCGTTACGAGGGTGCTGAAACTTTAGAGGGAATGATTTTTTGGTCAGCCTCATTTTCTGGAGCAAAAGCAGTTCCAGGAGATTATATCGTTGAACTTGTAAAGAACGGTCAGAAGCAAACACAAAGCTTTACGATTTTAAAAGATCCGAGAGTAGAGGTTGGTATTGCAGAAATAAAACAGCAATTTGATTTTGTAAGTAAAGTCAATGCAACAGCAAACGAAGCACATAAGGCCATAAAAAACATCAGAAGCATTTATAAAAAACTCTCTGATTTTGAAAGCAACTATGGTGATTTGGACGATACTCAAGCGCTCTTAATTAAAGTAAAATCACTAAAAAAAGAGTTTTCAGATATTGAAAAAGCCTTGTATCAAACGCAAAATAGGAGTAATCAAGATCCTTTAAATTTTCCTATTCGTTTGACCAATAAATTGGGGCACTTGAATCGATTAGTAACTATAAATGACTTTCCGCCTACTGCCCAAGATGAAGCAGTTCGGGTAGAACTTACCCAAAAAATTAAAGTACAACTAGAAGCATATAGTAACTTGATTTCAGATGATTTGGAGGACTTTAATGCTGAGTTTGCTAAATTAAATCTTGATTATTTAACTTTAAAATAGAACAACTTTGTATTACAACTATATAAAAGCTTTGCATCTTATTTTTGTAATTACATGGTTTGCAGGCCTGTTTTACATTCCTAGGCTTTTTATTTATCATGTTGAAGGACTCAAAAAATCAGAAAATGAAGCAGCTATTTTAACTGCTCAGTTCAAAATAATGGAGAAGCGGCTGTGGTATATAATTACTTGGCCTTCAGCAATTTTAACAATACTATTTGCAGCTTGGTTACTTGCTTTAATGCCAGAGTGGTTAGTACAACCGTGGATGCATTTAAAGCTCCTTTTCGTGGCATTATTGATTGCCTATCACTTGAAAACCCATAAGATGTTTTTGAGATTTCAGCAGGATAAGATCACTTACAGTAGTATGTATCTTAGGATATGGAATGAGGGGGCAACTTTACTTTTATTTGCAATAGTTTTCCTTGTAATTCTAAAGGACAGTTTGCATTGGATTTCAGGACTTTTAGGATTTCTCGGATTGGCAGGAGTCTTATTTCTTGGTATTAAGCTGTACAAAAAGACACGAAAAAGCAAATGATAAAGTCGTTTAAAATTCCAAAAAAATTCTCTTTCCGCACTCGATTGTTTGTGGTAATGATTTTAATGCTTTTTGTTGCAGGCCTTTTAATACTTGGAACGACCAGTATTCAGTATGAGTCTCAAAGAGAAAACTATCATTTGGGACGGCTGGATAGAAAAGAGATTCAAATCAAACGGCATATTGATTATTTGGTCAATAAGCACAATTTATTGGAAGGACCTGATAGTCTATGGGATAATCACGCATCTGACTTTGAGAAAATCAATGAAATTCACAATGTCCAATACTCACTTTTTAATACAAATGGAAGGCCCTTATTTATTTATCATTCACCACTTGAGGTTATTGCTAATGACTATATTCTTGATCCAATTTTATTAAATAAAATCTTTAATAGTGATGAAGGGAGGTATTTAGAGCACTATAGCTCTGATATAGAAAATTTTCATGCCTCTTACCGTTTATTGAAGGACCGTTTTCAACGTCCTTATGCCATACTCTTTTTTCCTTATTTTGAAGATGTTTCTTTTTCTGAAAATGAATTGAATACTTTTTTAGAAAACTTATATCAGATATACATATTGCTGCTGGTTGGGGTTATTTTTATAGCCTATTTCCTCTCTAAGTTTGTCACTCGGTCATTGGAGACAATTCGTGTTAAAATGGGTAAGATGGGATTGGAAAAAAAGAATGAAAAAATCCATCTCAAAAATGCTACACGTGAAATTGACAGTCTTGTTAGCTCCTATAATAAAATGGTTGATGACTTGGCTGAAAGCGCAGAAAAGCTTGCCAAAACAGAGCGTGAAAATGCATGGCAGGAAATGGCTCGCCAAGTAGCGCACGAAATCAAAAATCCATTGACCCCCATGCGACTTACGATTCAGAGTTTTGAGCATACTTTTAATCCTGATGATCCTGACAGTAGCCAAAAACTCAAAGAATTTTCAAAGCTATTAATTCAACAGATTGATACCATGAGTGAGGTGGCAGAAGCTTTTTCAGATTTCGCTACCTTACCCAAACCAACCATGAGAGACTGTGATTTGGTGGAAGTCACCCAAATGGCAATTAATATTTTTCAGCATGATTATATAATTTTCTCTTCAAATGAGGCGCATATCTTTCACAAAATGGACCGTACTCAATGGATACGAGTGATCACTAATCTTGTTCAAAATGCACTGCATTCAGTTTCCAAGAAGAAAACACCTCAAATAGGAATTCATATAATGACAGATCCTACCCAAACAACAGTTTCCATTACCGATAATGGAAGCGGTATTCCAGAAAAGCTAAAGCGTAAGATATTTGAGCCTAAATTTACGACTAAGTCAGCAGGAATGGGACTAGGCTTAGGTATTGTAAAAAACATTATAAAGTCTCATAATGGAAAAATAACTTTTGTTTCAACGCAAAAAAAGGGAACAACATTTTCCATTGTTCTCCCTAAAGATTAATATTTCCCCTTTTGTTTATTGTGAACCTCTTTTTTTATAAAAGCTTCTAATTGCTCGATCATTCTTTCTGTGTTTTGATGGTCAATTTCTAGGGGTTTGTGAACCGTCATATGAAGTTTGATTCCCAAGGGTAACGGAAAGTAATTGTGCTCACCAAACCTCCAAGAATTGCCAATACTTATAGGAACAACAAGGGCGTTGGGCATGGATTTGAATAAGCAAATCAATCCTGATTTTTGAAACTTTTTAAGGTGTCCATCTCTGCTTCTTGTCCCTTCTGGAAAAATTACAGCACTGTAGTTCTTTTTTTGAAGTCCCTCGCCAAATTCTTGAATTTGTTTTAGAGCATTTTTTGGATTATTCCGATTAATCAAAACAGACCCTCCATGTCTCAGATTGAACGAAACACTAGGAATCCCTTTTCCCAATTCCTTTTTACTTATAAATTTGGGGTGGTGTTTTCTTAAGTGCCAAATTATAGGCGGAATTTCATAAGTACTTTGGTGATTGCCTACAAAAATTAAAGACCGATCTGTAGGCAATGGAAATGTATATTCAAAACGGATTCTGGTACCAAGAATATGATGGCATTTGAGTATGAAAAAATTGAGTAGTTCAAGTGTGAATTTGTGCGCTGAGTAACCCAAGGTGTTAAACGTAATCCATTGTAAAAGGTGAAACACAACAAGTAAGCTGCCAAAACACAGATAGAATGAGCTACTTAAGAAATAGGCAAGTATCTTTTTCATGCCTTAAAGAAGGTTGCTAATTAGCAATGATCTTGATATGCTGCTTTTAAATTTTCAGCAATTAGATCAGCGGGTCGTCCTTCAATATGGTGGCGTTCAACCATGTGTACCAGTTCGCCATCTTTGAAAAGCGCAATGCTAGGAGAAGAAGGAGGAAATGGGACCATCATATCACGTGCACTATTCGTTGCTTCAGCATCTACACCAGCAAAAACGGTTACCAATTGGTCGGGAGTTTTTTCGTTTTGAAGCGAGTGAAAAACTCCAGGGCGTGCATTGGCTGCTGCACATCCACATACAGAGTTTACTACCACCAAAGTGGTTCCAGATTTTGCAAGGGCATTTGAAACATCTTCAGAAGATTTTAACTCAACAAATCCTATGTTGGTTAACTCTTCTCTCATCGGTTTTACAAGTTCTGCAGGATACATATTTTTTTTTTTCAAAGATAATAAAGTAATAGAATCTCGATAGGTTTTGACACCCCATTTTTATTTTCCAAATTTGCAACTGTAAGAGATTTCAATATGATAAAATGGGTTTTAGCTTTTTTTGGCTATTCTTTCTTTCGATTTCCTGGGGCTTTGTTGGGATTTTTTGTGGGTGGTGTAATTGAACGCTTTTACACTTCCTCAACTTCATGGACTCAAGTCCGAACTCAAAATTCAAAGGCAGGTGTTTTTCAACTAAACCTTTTGGCCCTGGCAGCCACAGTAATTAAGGCAGATGGCCAAGTTAAAAAGCAAGAACTTCAATTTGTGAGAAATTTTTTTATCACAAATTACGGACCTCAAAAAGCAAACGCCATATTCGAAAAGTTCAACGAAGAGATCAAAAAAGAAAAGCAAAACATTCCTGATCTCACACAAATTTTTTCTCAAGGAGCTCAATATGAAACTCGATTACAAATTTTACATTTCTTGTTTGGAGTTGCCAATGCAGACGGATCAATCTCAGCAACTGAATTGGGGAAAGTTGAACAAATTGCAGCTGCGTTAGGAATTCGCCAGAATGACTTGAAAAGTATAAAAGCAATGTTTATAAAAGATACTGGCAGCGCCTACACAATATTAGAGGTATCTTCTTCAGCTTCAGACGATGAGGTGAAAAAAGCCTATCGTACAATGGCAAAAAAGTATCATCCAGATAAACTGCAATCTAAAGATCCTGCACTTATAAAAGGAGCCCAGGAGAAGTTTCAAAAAGTTCAAGAAGCGTATGAGGCCATTCAGAAAGAAAGAGGTATGTAATGGATACATTTAGATTTTATGTAGACTTAGGATTTTGGCATGTCATTGATCTCGCTGGTTTAGATCATTTCTTTTTCATTGTGACATTGGCACTACCTTTTACATTCATTCAAAGTAAAAAGCTCCTCTGGTGGGTAACTCTTTTTACTTTAGGCCATACCCTCTCTCTAGTTGGCAATGTTTATGCTGAGATAAATTTCTCTTCTTTTTGGATTGAATTGTTAATCCCCGTAAGCATTGCATTGAGTGCTGCTTTTTTAGTATTTAAAAAAAGGACTACAAGTACAGATAAAGCTTCTTGGTTTTTTCCAAGTATGACGATTGTTTTTGGGATTATTCACGGTTTAGGTTTTGGACGCTATTTTAGCTTATTAATTCCAGAAGGAGCTGTAGAAGCATCACTTTTTTCTTTTGCACTAGGGGTGGAATTGGCCCAAATTTTAATTGTTTTTAGCGTTTTGGTTGCAAATTTTATTGTGATTGATCTATTTAAAATGTCCCGATCAAAATGGGAATTTTTAATTGGTGCTATGATTCTTTCACAGGCATTTGCCATGCTATTTGAAAGAATTTAAATTAAGACTAAAGCGGTATCTTTAACACAATGGAAAAAGACAAACAAAACAAATACGATAAGACCTATCTCCAAATGGCTCATACGTGGGGGCAATTGTCCTATTGTGAGCGAAAAAAAGTAGGTGCACTTATAGTCAAAGATCGAATGATTATTTCAGACGGCTACAATGGAACACCTTCCGGATTTGAAAATGTTTGTGAGGATGATGAACATTATACTAAATGGTATGTGCTCCACGCTGAAGCGAACGCCATTTTAAAAGTAGCTGCATCCACCCAATCATGCCAAGGAGCAACTTTATACATTACATTGTCTCCTTGCAAAGAATG
This sequence comes from Flavobacteriaceae bacterium, assembly GCA_965656215.1. GTDB lineage: Bacteria > Bacteroidota > Bacteroidia > Flavobacteriales > Flavobacteriaceae > MS024-2A. The sequence continues at coordinate 33,048 of CBFHJD010000016.1, read as the reverse complement.
TAGTAAATTGATACACCAATCAGGAATTACACGCGTAGTTTACTCCAAGGCTTACAAAGATGAAAGCGGGTTAAGCTTTTTAGAAAAAGCAGGAGTGGAATTGGAATGTGTACCCTTGTAAATTAAGCTAGTTTGAAAAGAAACACTATTTTTTTATTTTTAATTGTATTACTGTCAACTGCAATAGGTTTTCTCTTTGGATCCCATCAATTGAAAAAAAATGTGGAAGTTGGTTTTACCCATCCAAGTATTCAAAAGCTCAACAAATTAATGACCTATTTGTCAGAGGATTATGTTGATAAAATCAATACCGACAGTTTAGTTAGCGTAGTAATTGAAGATATCGTAGAAGAATTAGATCCTCACTCTGTCTACATTCCAGTCCAACAACGTCAAGCGCTTTCAGAAAGTATGCAAGGAAATTTTGAGGGAATAGGAGTGCAGTTTTTTATGCAAAACGATACTATTGCTATAGTTCGTGTTTTAGAAGGAGGACCAAGTGAAAAAGTAGGTCTTAAATCAGGTGATCGAATCCTTATAGCAGATCAAGACACGCTCCACGCAAGAGGCAAGTCTAATGACGAAATTATTCAAAAGCTTAAAGGCCCCTCTGGAGATCCTGTTCAACTGACCGTTTACAGGAAAAAGAATGATTCTATATATACTTTCGATTTAAAAAGAGGACCTGTTCCTTTACCTAGTGTTTCTTCATCATATATGATCAATGAAAGTGTTGGGTATTTAAAAATCAATCGTTTTTCTCAGACAACCTACAAAGAATTTGAAAGGGCATTAAGTAAGCTTGTTGAACAACAAATGAAGCATTTTATTTTAGATTTAAGGGGCAACCCTGGAGGCTATTTACTTCCTGCAAAGCAAATCGCAGATGATTTTCTGTCGTCGGGTAAACCCATTGTAATTGTAGAAGGAAATAACGGAAAGCGAGAGCGTACCGTGGCTTCCTCAAGCGGTTTATTTGAGAAAGGGAGTTTATTTGTGCTAGTAGATGAAGATTCAGCTTCTGCTAGCGAAGTAGTAGCTGGAGCAATCCAAGACAATGATAGGGGCTTGATTATAGGCAGGAGGACTTTTGGAAAAGGACTTGTTCAACAGCAAATGCCTTTGGGTCAGGGAGATCAGGTCCGACTAACAACAGCACGCTATTTCACGCCTACAGGAAGATCTATTCAACGTCCTTACGACAGCACATCACGATCAGACTATTACGCAGAGGTTCAAAAACGTTTCAGTTCGGGTGAGATGCAAGATCCATCAAATATTCCAACGGTTGACAGTCTTGAATACACGACACCACAAGGCAGGAAAGTTTACGGAGGTGGGGGAATTACCCCCGACCTCTACATGTCCAATAAAGACACCCCGGAAGAAGCCTGGAACACCTATCTTATGCGTTCTAACTTAGTTGACCGATTTGTTTTTTTAGAGCTGGATAAAAATATTAAAAAGTATAACTTCAATAGTGCTCCCCGTTTCTTTAACGAGGAACTCCCATTTAAGGAAGATTTTATTGCAGCATTTAAAGAGTATTGCAAAGAGAATAACTTCCCTATTGAAGTCAAGGATGACGAGAGTCTTTTAAATTCCATAAAAGCCTATATAGCCATCCAGCTATTTAATCAAAATCTTTACACAAGAATTATTAATGAAGGGGATTCTTTTATAAAAAAGGCACTGAGTCAAATTGAAAATGAATGACAGACCTATTTTTTTAGTTTTTTTGCGATCTTTTTAGAGAGCATTAAGATAAAAATAAGAAGAAATGCGCTTGCAGAGGCCATAGCTCCTATTAACGCGACACTGCTCTTGCCCTCCAAGGGAGAAGACCAACTCATTTGAGTCAAGTTAAAGATGCACATTCCTAAGGCGAGAATCATTAAAGAGGGTAAAGCTATTTTCATAGTTCAAAATTAAATATTTATATGAGTTGACCGATGTTGGTGGTAAAAAGTTTTACTGCAATTGCTAAGAGTACAATACCGAAAATCTTTCGGATGATATTAATACCTGAAGCACCTAAAAAACGCTCAATATGCTTAGAGGATTTGAGCACAATGTAGACAAACAAAATATTGATTAGGATTGCAATAATAATATTTAATACATGATATTCTGCACGTAATGAAAGTAAAGATGTCATTGTCCCTGCTCCTGCAATCATAGGAAATGCTAACGGAACAATGGATGCCGTTTCTGGTATATTGTCTTTATAAAGTGTGATCCCTAAAATCATTTCTAAAGCCAAAAACAGTATCACAAAAGATCCTGCTACTGCAAATGAATTAATATCAATTCCAATCAGCTTGAGAATTTCTTCTCCTAAAAACAAAAATCCGATCATAATTAAAGCCGCTACCAAAGAGGCTTTTTCGGATTGAATATGCCCCACTTTTCCACGTAAACTGATGATCAAAGGGATGTTACCAACAATATCTATTACAGCAAACAACACAAGAGTTGCAGAAAAGATTTCTTTAAATTCAAACATGGGGATTAATTTTTTACAAATGTAATTTCATTCTTAATAATTGGAATGTTAATTATGCTTATTTTTAAAAAAAACGTAAAATGCTATCGATAGAAAATACGCTAGTCTCTGATGAACTAATTTCTGAAAACTTTGTTTGCAATATTTCGAAGTGTAAAGGCGAGTGCTGTGTTGCTGGAGAAGCTGGAGCACCACTTGAAAAAGAAGAAACTACGTATCTTGAAAAAAACTACTTAAAAATCAAGCCCTTTTTAACTGCTAAAGGGATTAAATCCATAGAAGAACAAGGGGTTTTTGTCAAAGGAGTGGACGGTGATTTTGAAACGCCCTTGGTGGCTGGAGAGGAGTGTGTATATACGGTCTTTTCTGATAATGGAGTAGCTTCTTGTGGAATAGAAAATGCACACAAACAGGGAGCAATCGATTTTCAAAAGCCAATATCTTGTCACTTGTACCCAGTACGAGTCCAATCTTATGAAAATATGGTTGCTGTAAATTATCACAGTTGGACAATATGCTCGGACGCCTGTAGCTTTGGAAATGCCCTAAAAATACCGGTTTATCAATTCGTAAAAACAGCTCTTGTTAGAAAATTTGGAAAAGCATGGTTTGAAGCCTTGGAAGAATATGCTAAAAAGACGTCCAAGTAAAATACTCCTGTTTTAAGGGGTTACAAAAGGTTTTTACAAATTAAAACACTGATTAACAGAAGGTTAATGAATTGCTTAATTTTAGCAAAATTGTTAAAAAACGCCAATTTTGTTAAAAACTAACCTCCATTGTGGAAAAGTTCACCTTTCAAATCTGAGTTCATTTTAGAATCTTTGTAGAACAAATAATCAATCAACTTTAATCCAGAAAAACACAAAAAGATGGCAGCTGTAGAACCAATACTCGAAGAAAATGAAAACCGATTTGTAATTTTTCCTATTCAACATCATGATATTTGGGAGTGGTATAAAAAAATGGAAGCTAGTTTTTGGACTGCTGAAGAGATTGATTTACATCAAGACCTTACTGATTGGAATACCAAGTTAAATGACGATGAAAAATATTTCATCAAGCACATCCTTGCGTTTTTTGCTGCATCAGATGGTATTGTCAACGAAAATTTAGCTGAAAACTTCGTAAATGAAGTGCAGTACTCTGAAGCAAAGTTTTTCTATGGTTTCCAGATCATGATGGAAAACATTCACTCTGAAACCTACTCATTATTGATTGACACCTATGTCAAAGATGATGCAGAAAAAGATAATTTATTCAAGGCAATTGAGGTTTTCCCTGCAATTAAGAAGAAAGCTGATTGGGCACTAAAATGGATTGACTCAGATTCATTTGCAGAGCGTCTAATTGCTTTTGCAGCGGTGGAGGGAATATTCTTTTCAGGAGCCTTTTGCTCGATTTATTGGTTGAAAAAGAGAGGTCTTATGCCCGGTTTAACATTCTCTAACGAATTGATTTCAAGAGACGAGGGAGTACACTGTGATTTTGCAGTTCACTTGCACAATAACCATTTAGTTAACAAGGTTCCACCAGCACGTATCAAAGAAATCTTATTGGATGCTCTTAAGATTGAACGTGAATTTATTACAGAATCATTACCCATTAGCTTGATTGGTATGAATGCTAAATTGATGACTCAATATTTAGAATTTGTCACCGATCGTTTATTGCTTGAGTTGGGTCTTGAAAAAGAATTTAATGTGACCAATCCATTTGACTTCATGGATATGATCTCTTTGCAAGGTAAAACCAACTTCTTTGAAAAGCGAGTTGGGGAATATCAAAAAGCAGGAGTTCTCAACAACGAGAACAATGAGACCAAGATTAGTTTTGATGCCGACTTCTAGTCAATTCATTACTAGACCATAGACCAATAAAAATTAGAATCAGTAAAAACAATAAAGCCAATAGTATGTTTGTAGTAAAAAGAGACGGCCGCAAAGAGCCTATCATGTTCGATAAAATTACCGCTAGAATTCGTAAACTCAATTATGGATTGAATCCCTTAGTAGATCCAGTGAGAGTTGCCATGCGTGTAATTGAAGGACTTTATGATGGTGTGACCACCTCTGAACTGGATAATCTAGCTGCTGAAATTGCAGCAACGATGACCACATCACATCCAGACTACGCCAAACTTGCAGCGAGAATATCGGTTTCTAATTTACACAAGAATACTAAAAAGTCTTTCTCAGAGACCATGACCGATCTTTATGAATACGTCAACCCAAGAACCGGCAAAAAAGCACCTTTGCTCTCCGATGAAGTTCATGAAATTATTCAAAAGAATGCAGATAAATTAGATTCAAGTATCATTTATAATCGTGATTTTGGGTATGATTTTTTTGGATTTAAAACCTTAGAACGTTCTTATCTTTTAAAACTAAACGGAAATATAGTTGAGCGTCCTCAGCATATGTTAATGCGAGTTTCGATTGGAATTCACTTAGACGATATCGATGCTGCCTTAGAGACCTATGAGTTGATGTCCAAGAGGTACTTTACCCATGCGACACCAACTTTATTCAACTCCGGGACACCTAAACCACAAATGTCATCTTGTTTTCTTTTAACCATGAAAGACGACAGTATAGACGGGATTTACGACACCTTAAAACAGACGGCTAAAATATCTCAGTCTGCAGGTGGAATTGGCTTGTCTATTCATAACGTAAGAGCAACAGGCTCTTACATTGCAGGGACCAATGGCACCTCTAATGGAATTGTTCCCATGCTCAGAGTATTCAATGACACCGCCCGCTATGTAGATCAAGGAGGTGGAAAGCGCAAAGGATCTTTCGCTATTTACGTAGAACCATGGCATGCCGACATCTTCGATTTTTTAGAATTAAAAAAGAATCACGGTAAAGAAGAAATGCGTGCAAGGGATTTATTCTATGCCATGTGGACTCCTGACCTATTTATGAAACGTGTTGAGCAAAATGCAGAATGGACACTGATGTGTCCTAACGAATGCCCTAATCTTTTCAATGTACACGGGGATGAGTTTGAAGCACTGTACTTGAAATATGAAAAGGAAGGTAAAGGAAGAAAAACAATCAAAGCACGTGAACTTTGGGAAAAAATTCTAGAATCACAAATTGAGACGGGTACGCCCTACATGCTCTATAAAGATTCAGCAAACAGAAAATCCAACCAAAAAAACTTAGGAACAATACGTTCTTCAAATCTCTGTACAGAAATACTCGAATACACTTCACCAGATGAGGTTGCCGTATGTAATTTGGCTTCTATTGCCTTACCTATGTTCATTAAAGACGGGGCCTTTGACCATCAAGCTTTATTTGACGTAACCGTTCGTGTTACTAAAAATTTAAACAGAGTAATTGATCGTAACTATTATCCTGTAAAAGAAGCAGAAAATTCCAACTTTAGACACCGCCCAGTAGGTTTAGGAGTTCAAGGTCTTGCTGATGCATTCATTATGTTAAGACTTCCGTTTACTTCTGATGAAGCGAAACAGTTGAACCAAGATATTTTTGAAACCCTTTATTTTGCAGCAGTTACTGCCTCTGCCGAAGAAGCTAAAAATGATGGGCCTTACCAGAGCTATAAGGGATCTCCAATTTCTAAAGGAGAATTCCAACACAACCTTTGGGGGATCAAAGATGAAGAACTTAGCGGACGTTGGGATTGGGCGAAACTGCGTAAAACAGTCAAAAAGCAAGGAGTTCGAAATTCACTACTCGTTGCACCTATGCCTACAGCTAGTACTTCTCAAATTTTAGGAAATAATGAGTGTTTTGAACCGTACACTTCGAATATTTACACCCGAAGAGTACTTTCAGGAGAATTTATTGTAGTAAACAAACACCTCCTTGAAGATTTGGTAGACCGCGGACTTTGGAATGAGGACATGAAACAAGAATTGATGCGTAACAACGGTTCGGTTCAAAGTATTGAGGGTATTCCAGAAGATCTGAAGGAACTCTACAAAACCGTTTGGGAAATGAGTATGAAAGACATTATAGACATGTCACGTCAGCGAGGATACTTTATTGATCAATCTCAATCCTTGAATCTCTTCATGGAAGGAGCCACTATGGCAAAACTAACTTCTATGCACTTTTACGGCTGGAAGTCTGGGCTTAAAACAGGGATGTATTACTTGAGAACTAAATCTGCAGTAGATGCGATCAAGTTTACTTTAGATACCAAATCGAAAGCAGAAGTCCCTAAGGTAACAGCTGCTGCTAGTGTTGTTGCTTCCACAGTAGCAGGGAAAACTGCACAAGCTCCTGTTCCAGTTGAGCCACTCTCTCCACAAGAATTAAAACAAATGTTAGCCCAAGCCAAAGAAGGGGAGGATGACGATTGTCTGATGTGCGGTTCTTAAAGCAGGTATTTCATCAATTAATCTTAACAAGCCCTTAATAGGGCTTTTTTTGTGCCCTGTAATTAACTTAAAAACAGATGGTTAAAGCACAATGTTACCAAAATGTTATCAAAATGTTATGTAAATATCTTTTTATTGTTAACTTTGTGTAAACACTAAAGGATAGAACTTATGAAAATGATAGCACAATTTAAAAATAGCATCCTCATTGTACTCTTTATAGCAATGCCACTTTCGGCTCAAGAAAACGATGAATTAAAATCATATGTTCTAGAAGGTGATCAAATAAAGTACACTGAGTTTCACGACAACGGCCAAATAGCACAAACAGGGTATTTTTTAAACGGAAAAAACCACGGTCTCTGGACGAGCTTTAATGAAGATGGGACTAAAAAATCTGAAGGAACATTTGAAAACGGTAAAAAAGTTGACGCTTGGTTTTTTTGGAACGATGCGGTATTGATTGAGGTGACTTACAAGGACAATAACGTTCAAAAGGCCATTCAGTGGGACAAATCAGAGGTACTTGCCTCTAAAGATCTAGAATAAGTACGTAAAACTTATAATTTTTTCACTACGGCATAATACTTATCGACAAGCTCAAACTTATGCGTGATTAACTCTTTGGTTCGTATTAAAAAGTTAAAGTAGAGTGCTGTACTTTTAGGACTTGTCTCTTCTGCTCGTGTTCGTTCGATCTGTGTATTAATTTTCTGGTCAATCAGTTCAAAAATCTTATTTTTCTCAAGCAAAACATCTTGAAATTCTTTGATGTTTTGTTTTAATTTAAACGCTTCTCTCGCCTCTCTGAACGTATTTTTTAAATGGGTCTCAACATTCATTAGTTCACGAATCTGAGCTAATTTTAATTTTCTATGGTTGTTATTGACGTGGTTGTAACTAATCTTTGAAAGATAGGTTAGGTCTTCTGATAAGTCTTGTAAGTATTGAAGTATTTCAATATAAAAATTACTTGCAGCAATGGAACTGTCTTCTAGATTTCGAATGAAATAAAAGAGACGACCATCTAAATTTTCAACTTCTTCTGCTAGTTTATTGGATTTCTTTTGAGCTTTTTCAAGGGATTTGATATCGTTGGTGGACAAGCCCGCCACAATGAACCTAAAAATATCAAAACTCTTTTTCATTACTGCTTCAATGGTAGTTCCAGTTTCTTCAATTACTCCTTGAAATGAATTACTTTCCACTACCAAAGCTCTCTCTTCCTCGAGAAGTTCTTTATTTTCTCTTTTGTGCTGAACATAATTTTTTCCAATTAGGAGTAATATGATGAACATGATTACAGCAATCACTTGTACTCCTCCAATGTAGAGTAAATACACTATTATTCCTCCAACGGTAAAGGCGCTCAATGCGGTTAAAAACCAACCACCAATCACATTCAAAACTCCTGCCACACGATATACGGCACTATCTGCACCCCAAGCTCGATCCGCCAACGAAGTTCCCATAGCAACCATAAAAGCCACATAGGTGGTTGAGAGCGGAAGTTTATAAGATGTTGCCAAAGCGATTAATAAGGCGGCAATAACGAGATTGATACTGGCTCGTAATTTATCAAATGCTGGAATACCTACAGTACTTTGTTGAGGGCTTATTGGACTAAAGGTTTTGTCGAGGGTTTGAAGCTGTTTTTCAGAGAGTGTCTTTTTAAATAGCTGATTTGTACTGATGAAAAAGCGGACTAAATAACGTGACAGTAGGTTGGGTTTGAATCGTTCGCGAGTGTCAAATTGATTGGATAAATCCAAGGAAGTCTTTACTACTTTTTTTGCTTTGGATGAAAATACTAAAGTCAAAATCATAATCAAACCGGAGAACAATAAGAAGAGGGTTGGCGTAGCTACTTTTTCACTTAACACACCCATGCTAAATTCGTTGGCTGCGAGACCAGAACTCACCCATGCTTCATAAGATTGAAAGGCAGCAATTGGGACCCCAATAAAATTAACTAAATCATTTCCAGCAAAAGCCAGTGCCAGAGCAAAGGTTCCTACACCGATAATAATTTTGTAGATGTCTCCCTTCAAAAAATGGAGGATCACATAAGAGAATATATACCAAAAAATTAAACTAGTCAGATTGACAATTAAAGTATTACTTTCTATGAATCCATTGATGGTAAGTCCTGATAGAAATTCAAATTCCAGGTTAGAGTAAGGAGTGCTTTTGATTCCCTTGATCAGTATAAAATTAAAGATGGAGGCTAATGCAAGCCCTCCAAATAAAGCATTGAGTAGTGCAGATTTTTTTTCGTACTGGTAGCTGTAGATCAACCTAGATATCCACTGAGAAAATGCTCCTATGGTAAAAGCGATAAAAATGGAAAGTAAGATACCTAGTACAATTTGACTTGCTTTTTCCGTATTGATATAGTTTGAAAGCTCAACTAAAGTTCCACCTTGCTCTATTATTTTAATAGAGCCCATCACCACTGCTGCTCCCAAAAGTTCAAATACAATAGAAACTGTCGTAGATGTTGGTAATCCTAAGGTATTGAAAAAGTCAAGCAAAAGGATATCCGTCATCATAACCGCCATAAAAATGTAAATGATTTCGTCAAAGAAAAAGGCATTCGGATTAAAGATTCCCTTTCGGGCAACTTCCATCATTCCGCTGGAGGAAATTGCTCCAAAAGCAATACCCAAACTAGCCAAAATCATGATATTCCGAAAGGATATCGCTTTAGACCCAATAGCAGAATTAAGGAAATTTACAGCATCATTACTCACTCCAACTATTAAGTCACCTACGGCGAGTAAACCCAATAAGATGATTATGTATAAGTAACTATTTTCCAAGGAATTTTTATTATATTAAAATTGAACAGCATAACTGAGAGAAAATGTTCGACCAATATTGCGAAGACTAAAGTATTCACTTTCCTCATTAAAGCCAATAAACTGGCTTTCTCGAGCATCGTCTAAAAGGTTAGTTACTTTCAAAGTTAGCGTTCTGTTCTTTTTAAGTTGTTTAATCAAGTTAAAGTTAAGACTATTAAATGGCATGGTATATACATCTGGATAAAATCCATCACCGACAACTTGTAAGGTCTTCCCTTGTACATTGTAAAATAGGCCTCCTTGTATGCCTTTGTCTTGATTATTGTATTCTATTCCAGCATTCACGAGATAAGGAGATTGACCTTGAAGCGGACGCGAAGTCCCAAGTGTTTGTCCATCTCTCAAACCCAGTTGTCTTAATTTCAACTCATCTTCACTGTATTTTTCGTCTGAAATAATATAAGATCCATTTAAATTAAGATTCCAATAAGTAAGGCTACTAAACCATGTGCTTAGGTTTTTTCTCAATTCCAATTCCAACCCAAAAACCTGGGCTGTTTCTAAATTTAAGGGCTTATAATTTGAAGTTGAGGCAGCCACAAACCCTATTTCAATCGGATCGGTAAGGTTTTTATAAAAAGCACTCAATGCAAATAACTGTGCATTTTCTCCATAGGCTTCATAGCGGATGTCGAAATTGTCGATATAAGTTGGTCTGATATTGATGTTTCCAATAAAAAATAAATTGGATAAAGGATCGTAAATCTCAGCAATAGAAGCCTCTTTAAAGCTGGGTCTTGCTGTGGTGAGTGAGTAGGCCAAACGCAAGTTTTGATCATCTTTTAGACTGTAAATAAAGTTTACAGAAGGGAATAAGTTATTCTTACTAATGATATTTTCATTGTCGTAAATCTGGCCTAATTGACTGTTTTCACCCGTGTAGAAAACTTGGTAATTTTCAAAACGCAAACCGATGATTGATTTTAACTTCTCTGAAAAATTAAACTCATTTGAGATGTATCCGGCAAAATTTTGTTGTTTGGCGTTAAATATATTGGCATCCTGTCGGATAGTAGTTTGGGGGTTGATGTATGTCCCTTCGTCGTTGTTTGGACCAATTAAGTTGGCAGGGTTAAAAAGTTGATTTGGATCTCCTCCATAATTATCCCAATCGCTTTCTGAGGTGTAATTTGAACTCACTGAGTATTGAGCAATCGAAAAATCTCGTTCTTTTAAGGAGCCGAATAATCCAAATTTCAGAATGGCATCAGAACCTAGAAATTGAAACCTTTTGGTAAAATCAACCTTACTGACTAGGTTATTTTCGTCTAAAGTTCTCCAAATTCGCTTGGGTTCTGTATTTTCTTGAAAGCTAAATATTCCTTCTTCATCTTGAAAGGTGGTATTTCTTACGTCCTTATCGTGCACCTTAGCTAAGGTTCCAGAAAGTGTCCATTCCAGTTTTAAATTGGATTTTTCAAAATTGTGCAAACCGGATAACATTCCGTTTGAAATACTTCGTTCATTGTATTCCAAGTTGAACTTATTAAAGTCAATAAAGTCTGAAAATCGGGTAAGCTGTCTAAAGCTTCCTGAAGTACTTTGACCGTTTTGGATGTGTAATCCGTTGAATTTAAATTTTGAACTATTGGTTTTATAGGTCATTCCAAAAAGGGTACTGGCAATGATATTTTGCCCGCCAATAGTTCCTGATTGAATTCGGTTTTCCTCAAAGGAGTTTACGCTTTTGTCTGGGCTAAAATTAAAGATATTGTCTTGGGCGTTTTCATAAACGGTTTGTTCGCTTTTGTAGGAAATAGATCCTAGAACTCCAAAAGCATGTCCGTTTTCAAAGTTAAATTGGTTGCCATAGGAAATTCCAAGCCCAAAATTCATCCCGCTATTGGATACCTGAGGTGCCATTTGAGGATTAAATTGATTGCTTATTCTATTGACTAAATTCAGTCCTGATTCTGTTTGATTTAATCTGGGATCAAAAGTATTTCCAAGAAAACTATTCGCAATAGTATTTTTTCTAGAGCCGTCGTCAAAACCTAAAAAGTCAGTACTCCCCCCTGTATAACTGAGATAATTATCGTTGAAATGCATATCGGGATTGTACGCTGTACTTAAAGAAACAGAAAACTCTTCCTTACTTGGAAAGTCTTTGGTAATAATATCAATCACTCCACCGGTAAAATCAGCAGGCAGATCTGCTCTCGCTGATTTGATGACCAAAACATTGGAAAGCATATTGGTTGGAAATAAATCCATTTGAATGGTATTTCGATCCGGATCTAAACCTGGGATGTCAACCCCGTTTAAGATGGATTTTGAATAGCGATCTCCTAATCCACGAACATATACGTATTTACCTCCCTGAACCGATACACCGGGTACGCTTTTAACCGCCGCAGCAATATCACTTGCTCCTATCTTTTTAAAGGCTTGAGCTGAGATTCCGTCAAGTAAACTCGCTGATTTTCTCTGGATTTCTAATACCGAGGCCTCTGTATTTCTTCTGGCCTCTACTGTTACAACGACTTCTTCTAACCCTTGGGCAGCAGAATTTAGAACCACATCTGTAATGGTATAATCATCTCCTGCAACTTCAATTTCGGTTATAATTTTAGTTTCGTATCCCACAAATGAAAATTGTACCGAATAGGTTCCGGCTTGAAGTTCAAAAGAGTATTTTCCGTCAAAATCTGAGGTTACACCCTCACCTGTTTCCAAGATTAATATATTGGCAAATGGGAGCGGTTCGTTAAAATCTCCGTCAATTACGGTTCCGGTTATTCCTATTTGACCCAGTGTCAAGGTTGATAGTAATAAAGAAGTGAGGAGGGTAAAAGTTTTTAGTAGTTGCATCAGTTAAATTAAAGAGTGTAAAAATAGATAAAAACACATGCCCAACTTTAAAGTTGAACATGTGTTTTATTAAAAGTTTTACTGTAGTTGTTAATTAGTTTTTGTAAGCGTAAAAAGTCCAAGAGAAAATGGAGTCATCCGCTAAACCGTTTCCATCTGCTTGTGCAGTAACAATTTCGGCAAAGGTTGATGCATCTGCTTCAAAAGTACTTTCGTCAGCTTTGTCATCAAAAATTTTGTCAAGTGTTTCAACATCTGAACATACAGCTCCATCATCGCCAAGAGGATGTAGAATATCGATATTGGCAAAGGTTAAAGTACCAGCAGTATAAGTTGCAGCGTCTGCCGAAGCATCCAATTCAACATCTTTTCCGCCTGCAAAACCCTTAAATAAAATATTCATCACATCGCCTGTAGCTCCTTTTCTAAAATCAGCCATTTCGCCGTCAACACCTTCAGCATCACAATCATCTGTAGCTCCAATTACCGTAGCATTTTTTAAGGTAAATCTTCCTGTTGCGGATCCTTCAGGACCGTCGATTTCAAATCCGTGATCAGAAGCAGCTGTTAAAATTACCATGGCACCGTCAATTGTTCCAGCATAAGCTTGGTCAATATCAATTGCGTCATCTCCTTGACCCCAAACGAGTAGGTTAGAAGCATTAACTGTTCCTCCGAAGAATTCAATCCCGTCGTCAACATTACCTACTACTTCAATATGATTGATTGTAGTTCCTGAACCAACACCACCTAAAGTAAGTCCGTTAATTTCATTTCCTTCACCAATTTCTGCTCCACCGTGACGGATAGAAAGGTATTGAATTGAACCCGAATTGTCAGCAGCATCTGTACCACCATAAAGACCATTAGTGTCTGATGTAGGAATACCCTCAATCTGTAATTCGGTAACATCACCTGAGAAAGAAGAAGGAGCATTACCTAAAATTAATAAACCACCCCAAAGACCTCTAGTGTCTTCTGTAAGAGCTGCACCACTTGAAGGATAAGTACCTCCAACTTCAATATTATCAGTAACTGAAGTCATGATGATGGGAGCATCTGCCGTTCCGTCAGCAATGATTGTACCACCTCGTGCAATGATTAGGGTAGAAGCATCAGCTCCAGTTCCTGCAGCAGCTTTGATAATCGTTCCAGCTGGAATCGTTAAAGTAGCTCCACTCTCAACTGAAACACGACCTTTAAGCAACCAAATTTTTGAAGCGTCTAATGTAGTATCAGCGCTAATATTTCCCTCTAAAGTAGTATCTGCAAAGGGATCAACTTCGACCTCAACTTCTACGGTTTCAGTTTCTGTGACCGTTTCGGTAACAGTAATGTATTCGATTACGGGTTCTTCTTCAGAACAAGATAGGAATGCTGTGAAAGCAGCTAATAATGTAATAAATTTGAATTTTGACATTTTATTTAGTTTATTTAGTTAGATGATTTAGATTTGCTACAAATGTATTGGGTAGGATGTCTGGAGATTTTAGCTAAAAGTTAATAATCGTCCTCAATTATTTATCAAAACATTATCAAGGAATCTTTTTCCATAACAATTAGTTAACAATCCATATGAAGTGGGAATCTTTATTGTCTTTAAAGCGTTACGGCGACACAAACAAGCGACTTCGAGTAGAACAAGACAACTTGCGTCTGGGTTTTGAAGTAGATTATGATCGAATTGTTTTTTCTAACGCGTTCCGGAGTTTACAAGATAAAACACAGGTCATCCCGTTCTCTAAAACAGATTTTGTTCATACGCGACTCACACACAGTTTAGAAGTTTCTGTGGTAGGAAGAAGTATCGGTCGTTTAGCAGGAAAAGCCGTTTTAGATAAGCATCCCCATCTGCAAAATGTATTGGGTTACCAACCCAATGATTTTGGAGCCATCACAGCAGCAGCTTCCTTGGCCCATGATATAGGAAACCCTCCTTTTGGTCATAGTGGGGAAAAAGCTATTGGCCATTTTTTTTCATCGGGTAAAGGCGCTCAATATAAGTCTGAACTTACCGATACAGAATTTCAAGACCTCTGCGATTTTGAAGGAAATGCAAACGGATTTAAAATTTTGACGGATTCTCTACCTGGAACAGATGGTGGGCTTCGATTAAGCTATGCCACGTTGGGAGCATTTGTTAAATACCCCAAAGCAAGCTTACCGATAAAACCAACGGCTCACGTAGCCGATAAAAAATACGGTTACTTTCAAGCACAAGCCTCTTTTTTCAAAGAATTAGCTGAAGAATTGACCCTGAGTTCAAACGGAAACTACTTGCGTCATCCGCTGGCTTATTTAGTCGAAGCAGCTGACGATATATGCTATACCATCATTGATTTTGAAGATGGGATTAATCTCGGTTGGATTTCAGAAGATTATGCTTTGGAGTATTTAATCAATTTGGTGCGTGATCGAATTGATTCAAAAAAGTATGCCCAACTCAAATTCAAGCCCCAACGGTTGAGTTATTTAAGAGCACTTGCGATCAATAGTCTGATTCAGGATGCCGTAGGTATCTTTTTAGAAAACGAAACGGCTATATTAGAAGGAACATTTGAAGCAGCTCTTTTGGATAAAAGTCAATATAAGGCCCAGATTGAAGATATTATAAGCCTGAGTGTACGCAATATTTATCAATCTAAAGAAGTCATTCAAAAAGAGGTCATCGGTCATCGGGCGATTACAGTTTTACTTGAAAAGTACACCGAAGCTGCAGTTCTAAAGTGGCAAGGAAATGCTCGAACTTTCGATAAGTTAATTCTCTCTCTAATTCCAGAAGGAACACCAGTACAGGGTAAATCGCTATATGAGACACTTTTAAATATCAGTTGTTTTGTTGCGAGCTTATCAGACGGAAAAGCTTTACGAATGGCACAAGATATTGGAGGTTAAGAGGATTAGTTTCCTATTGTTGATCTAACTACCTTTGCAAAAAAAAGTACATGAGATGGACCATCACCATTGTGATATTATTAGTTTTTCAGTGGTATAGTTTTCAGGGATTAAAGACAGTCACGTCCAATAAATGGATTTGGCTTCTCTATTTTTTGATTGTGGTATTTGTTATCGGTAATCTTTTAGTTTATACGTTATATCTTGAACGATCACCAATCACTGAACCTCGTCTTATGTATGCGATTGGTTTCTTTATAGCGCTTTTTGTTTTTCAAATGATTATTAGCCTAGTGCTTTTAACCGAAGATATTTTTCGGGTTCCACAATCAATATATAATTACTTGACAAAAATTCCTGGAGAAATGCGGTTTATGCCCTCAAGGCGTTCGTTTATTTCGAAAATTGCTTTAGGCTTGGCAGCCATACCTTTGACTTCATTGCTTTACGGAATGTACCGTGGAAAATACAACTTTAAAGTTTTGAATTATGAGCTAGAGTACGATGACTTACCAGCTGCCTTTGATGGGTTTACAATCACTCAAATTTCAGACATTCACAGCGGAAGTTTTGATAATGTTGAAAAAGTCAATTATGGAATTGACTTGATCAATGAACAAAAAAGTGATATTGTTCTTTTTACGGGTGATTTGGTGAATAATACAGCAAAAGAGGTACTTCCTTGGATTCCACATTTTGGTAAAATCTCAGCCCCACACGGAGTTTACTCTGTTCTAGGGAACCATGATTACGGAGATTATATGCAATGGGATTCACCAGAGGAGAAGGTGAAAAATATCCAAGCCTTATATCAAGCTCAGAAAGATATGGGTTGGGACCTTCTATTAAATGAGTCTCGTTTTATTGAAAAAGACGGACAACGTTTGGCACTTGTAGGTGTAGAAAACTGGGGGAATGGATTTAAACAACTGGGAGATTTAGATAAAGCATTAGAAAATGTAGCTGAAACAGATTTTAAAGTATTGATGTCTCACGATCCTTCTCATTGGGAAGCCAAGGTAATACCACATCCACATACCATTCACTTAACATTGAGTGGTCACACCCACGGCATGCAATTTGGAATTGAAATCCCAGGTTGGTTTAAGTGGAGTCCGGTGAAATGGCGCTACAAACAATGGGCCGGAATATATGAGCAAGCGAAACAACGATTAAATGTTAATCGTGGCTTTGGATATTTAGCTTATCCTGGTAGAGTCGGAATGTGGCCAGAGATCACTGTCATTACTCTAAAAAAGACAAAAAACACGATTTAATCAATTTCTTTTACATTTGCTTTATAATTTCATTCAATTATGTCCAAATTTGGTGAATTACTAGACGAAAAAACTCCAATACTCTTGGCCTTTTACCAACAAGAAGAAAGTGACCTTGTGGATATGGACAGAACCCTAAAAGATGTTGCTGCAGCACTTGGTGATAAAGGAAAAGTGATCAAAATTGATATCGATAAAAATCAAAAACTATCTGAAGCCCTTCGGGTTAGAGTTCTTCCAACTTTTATGATTTATAAACTGAGTGAAATGGTTTGGAGACAGAGTGGGATTCAAGATGCAAATACCCTGATAAGTTTATTACAAGATCACGTAATTTCCTAAAAAAACTATTCTTTTTCTGACAATACCGCTGAAAACAAATTGTAATTTTTAGTGAATAAGCCTTCAATCTGATCGCCAAATTCGGTGCTGTCGTAAGCTTTTACAATTTGTACCACATAATTGAAATTATTGAATTCCCGTTGAATTCTTGACTTAAGCTGACGTTGACTGTCTGTTGAAACTTGGTTGTACAGGCTCAATCGTTTATCATACTCAGCACTGATTTTGCTGCTTAAATCTTGAGCCAATTCAATTTGCCCACCCATAAAATAGCCCTCTGCAACATCTATAAGTCCCGTATAGAATTCATAATCACCGTAGAGGTATTTAAAAGGTTTGATGGATTCCATGAACTGGTTTAGTACGGGAGTCAAATCAATATTTTCACCGTGTTTGAGGTCGGCTTCTACTTGAGTGCGGTAGCGTTCAATTTCGGTTATAATTTCTTCGCCCATAGTGTATTGTAAGTTGGCGTCCACACTCTTAAAATAATTTAATCGATCACTGTATTTATCTGCTATTTTTTGAGATAATTCCCGTGCCTTTTCAATTTCATTAATGCGGTAGTATCCGTCAACAAAAGGGACCAACAAACTGTAGTATCCGAAATAATCTAAAGGCATTTTTTCAATGGCAAGGTCAAGTATATCTTTGGCTTTTTCAAACTTGTTTTCATTGATGAGTGTTTCTGCTAAACGCGCCATATTACTTCTAAAAGAAATACTGTTTTTTCGTGTTTCAGTATCGTGATAAATATCCGTTCGTTCCGAATTTCCCCATTCCCATTTCATGACAATATCATACATGAGGTCGCTGTCAATTCGCCCCATTAAGTAGGGATTTTCATCGCCTAAGTTGGTTTCTATAGGGACCAACTTATACACTAGACCTTCCAATTGTAAATACTTTTTCATCCACAAGTATTCCGAATCAGAATAGCTGCCTCCAGTAAAGTAAATAGGGCGTTCCCAATCGTTGTTTGCTAAAATATCCAACATCATCATTTGATTTTTTAACAGTGCACTTTCAGGAAGATCAATATCAATGTAAGGAACAATTTTATCGGCATCCTCAGGTTTTACAATTCCACTTTTTAAAACATTTTCTTTGTTTACGGGAACCCTGATTTTTCTAGTAGGATAAAAAACTCCTTCCTGTTGGCTTTCTGGAAGTTGGTTGGGGTCCTGTCCTGTTTTTTTGAGTAAATCTTTAATCTTAGTTCGTGGATGATCACTAGCAATCCAGTTCATTAAATCTTTGATGTCCCAGCGAACAGAATCCAAAACAGGTTGATACCGAATCACATCGCGAACACCATACGCATAAAGGTCATGAGTCATTTGTGAAGGGATGGGTTTACTTTCGTAGGTTTTTCGTTTCATCTGATCGATATACCAATCCGTTCCTAGTAAACTTGAATTAATGGTTCGTACATCGGTACGGAAACCTTCAATTTCTTGAGCGTACCAAAGCGCAAAAGTATCATTGTCACCAATGGTAAAAATGATAGCATCTTTATCTTTTTGGATGGATTGAAGATATGATTTTGCCATTGACTGTGCGGTGTATCTGTTGGAGCGATCGTGGTCGTCCCAGTTTTGTGTAGCCATCAACAAGGGCACACAGACCAAACAAATCCCTACAGTAAGTGGTCCAGCAATTTTTTTAGAAAGAAAAACCTGCAATTTTTGAATTAAAGCCCAACTACCCAGCCCAATCCATAAAGCAAAAACATAGAACGATCCAACCAGCGCATAGTCTCGCTCTCTGGGTTCAAAAGGACGTTCATTAAGGTAGACTTTTAGTGCCAATCCAGTGAAAAGGAAAAATAGTAACAACACCCAAAAACGTTTAGGATCTCTTTGGTAAATAAAATAGAGTCCGATCAGTCCGAGAATAAAAGGAAGAAAGAAATAGGTGTTTCGGGCTTTATTATTTCGTGCATCTTGATGGAGTTCTGATTGATTTCCAAGGCGCAATTCATCAATTATAGGGATTCCACTGATCCAATTTCCATTGAGTACATTATACTCTCCTTGAATATCATTTTGCCTTCCTGTAAAATTCCACATCAAATACCGCCAGTACATGTAACCGATTTGATATTCAAAAAAGAAACTAAGATTGGATAAAAAACTAGGTTTTTCAATTATTAAATAAGGACTAAAGTTTTTTAAGAAATCGTGATAGTCATCTCCAGAAATAGATCCATCTTCTACTTCTTCTCTAAACTCTTGAATGCGTTGTTGCAGTTGCGGATTGGAACGATAACTCGATTTTACACTAAATTCAAGAGGCTTTGTAAAATTCATGTAATTTCCTGCGTGTTCACTACTCCAAAGCCGGGGTAACAAACCATTGTGGGCACTATTGGAATTAAAGCGAGCGTCTTTCCAGAAATTTACAATTTTATACGTCCCTGTTTCGTAATCTCTTTCGTATTTGGGTTTGTCGTCAACAAAAGGTTCTACAGGATCTTGGCCTGCATAGACATCAGAAAACATGGGTCCGTAAAAGAGTTTGGTTTCCGGATACTGTTCCATATTGTAGTATGCTAACAGCAAACGTGCATCAGAGGGAGAATTTTCATTGATTACGGTATTCGCATTCGCTCGAATTGGGATCATGATCCAAGAAGAAAAACCAACCAATACAAACAGTACGACCAGCACTCCAGTATTCAGATTGATCCATTTTTTTCTTCGCGTATAATTTAAACTAAAGTAGAAAAAGGCAAAAAACACCAGTGCAGCGATAATTGTACCGCTGTTAAAAGGAAGCCCTATGGTATTGACAAAAAACACTTCGGCATTTCCGAAAAAGGAAAGGGTAAGCGGGAGTAGTAATTTAAAAATAAACAGGAGGATGGCTACTGAAATTAAATTGGCGTAAATAAAGCCCTTGACCGTTACTTTTTGGTAATTTTTAAAGTAATAAATCATCCCCAAAGCAGGGATGGTGAGTAAGCCCATAAAGTGCACCCCAAATGAAAGTCCAATGACAAAGGCAATCATCAAAAGCCAACGATCACCTCTAGGCGTATTCATTTCTTCTTCCCAGCGAAGTCCCATCCAGAATAATGCAGACAAGATTAGGGTTGCCATTGCATAGACTTCGGTTTCAACAGCATTAAACCAAAAACTGTCAGAAAAACAAAAGGCTAGAGCTCCAACAGCAGCACTACCAAAAAAACCGATCTTATCGGTAGTGGTTTCTGGATTTTGAAATTGAGGTAATTTTTTCAGTAATAGCGTAAGAGTCCAAAACAAAAAAAGAATGGTGAAGGCGGAAGAAAAAACTGACATAAAATTGACCATCAGGGCAACTTGTTGCGCACTGCTTGCAAATAAAGCAAAAAAGGCCCCTATCATTTGAAAAAGCGGCGCTCCTGGAGGGTGACCTACCTGAAGTTTAGCAGAAGTAGAAATGTATTCCCCAGCATCCCAAAAACTAGCCGTAGGCTCTACGGTACTTCCAAAAGTAAAAAGGGCAATGGCAAAAACCGACCAACCGATGCTGTGATTCCAGATTCGAAACGTTTTGTCGTTCATTATGCTTCGTTTTTCAAGCACGAATGTAAGCATAAATCAAGGAAGAGAAAATCCTCACTATAGAGTTTAACACCCTTTTAATTTAAATGACTTCAAAGCGTCCTAGTTTTTTATTTTTTCTCACTTTATTCCACAAGAAATATTGTCCTTGCATTGTAATATATACCCCAGGCGAAAGTGATTGAACATAGGCTAGCGCACAACCTAAATTGAAAAATCCGTCTGAGGAACTTCCAAAAGCGTACGGAATCATGGCTCCAGTTAGGATGATGGTTTTCTCTTTTATGTCCGCTGCTGCAATGGCAGCGGCCGTATGGGTCATCGTATCGGTTCCATATGTAATTACAATTTGCTTGGCGGCAGTCTTTTTACATGCTGATATTATGCGTTGAATATTTTTTTGGGTTATTTCAAGACTGTCAAGCATCATCAAAGTTTCTACTTTTACATCCAATTGACACCTACTGCGTTTTAACATTTCAGGGAGATGGGTGTTTTTAAAAAATAAATTTCCTTCGATGTAGTTGTAACTTTTATCAAAGGTTCCGCCGGTGATAAAGATTTGAATGTGGTTTTTCATGGAAAATGAAGTTGATTTGTAAAGAAACAAATTTAGTGACGTAATTTTTACCTAAAAGTTGTGCTACATAAAACTTTCGTTTAAATTTGCACCACTTTTGGCCTATGGTGTAACTGGCAACACGTCTGATTTTGGTTCAGAAGAGTCTAGGTTCGAGCCCTAGTAGGCCAACAAACTTAAAAAGGGATTATAGCAATGTAGTCCCTTTTTTTGTATCAAGCTTCTTTCGGATGATATTTAAAGTTCTATTTTAAAAAGCACTAGAATAAAATCCCTTATTTTAGTATTCAGAAAATCAACGTCATGAATAAACTACACTTAGTTTTCTCAATCTTTTTAATTCAACTTATTACAGCCCAGGCCATTGATCCCAAATGGATGGAGGGTATCGCTCCACGAAACATTGGGCCTGGCGGAATGAGTGGTCGAGTAACAACGATAGATGTGGTCAATAAAAACAGAGACATTATCTATGTAGGTACCGCCTCTGGGGGCGTTTGGAAATCAACTAGTGGAGGGGTGAGTTGGACTCCTTTGTTTGAAGATCAAGTGACGGCTTCTATTGGAGCTTTGGCCATACAACAATCCAATCCTGATGTCATTTGGGTGGGAACAGGAGAAGGAAATCCAAGAAACAGTTTGAATGGAGGGTATGGAGTTTACCGATCACTGGATGCGGGTAAAACTTGGACGGCTATGGGTCTTGAACAAACCCGCCATATTCATAGAATTATTGTTGACCCAACCAATCCAGACGTGGTCTATGTTGCTGCTATCGGTTCCCCTTGGGGAGAACATCCAGAGCGAGGAATATTTAAGACTATCGACGGAGGACAAAACTGGAAAAAAATATTATACGCCAACCCTAAAACAGGTGCTGCAGACCTTATTATGGACCCTTCAAATCCTAATAAATTAGTTGCTGCCCTTTGGGAACACAAAAGAGACCCCTGGTTTTTTAAATCAGGAGGAAAAGGAAGCGGACTTTACATTACCATAGACGGTGGAAAAAACTGGACTAAAAAAACAGAGAAAGACGGATTACCCAAAGGAGATTTAGGAAGAATTGGTTTGACTATGGCACATAACAAGCCCAACATCATCTATGCTTTGGTTGAGGCAAAAAAGAATGCACTATACAAATCAACAGACGGAGGAGATCAATGGATAAAAGTAAATGACAAAAAAGGTATTGGAAACCGACCTTTTTATTATTCGGACCTTTTTGTTGATCCCCAAAATGAAAACCGAATTTATACCGTATTTACTTATGTCAATGTTTCTGAAGATGGTGGTAAAAGTTTTAAAGAGTTAATGCCTGCCTATAATGTAGATAATGGGGTTCATCCAGATCACCACGCTTGGTGGATTCACCCAGAGGATGGCTCATTCATGATCGACGGAAACGATGGGGGACTTAACATTACTCGTGATGGAGGTGCTACTTGGCGTTTTGTAGGAAATATTCCTGTGGCTCAGTTTTATCATATTAGCGTGGATAATGAATATCCTTACAATGTGTATGGAGGAATGCAAGATAACGGTTCTTGGAGAGGTCCAGCTTATGTATGGAAAGCTCAAGGCATACGAAATTCCTATTGGCAAGAAATTGCCTTTGGAGATGGATTTGACGTGGTGCCTGATAAAGACGATTCTCGGTTTGGCTATGCCATGAGTCAGCAAGGAAATGTATCTCGTTACGACTGGCAAACAGGAAATAATTATGGGGTAAGACCCACCCATCCCAATCCCGATATGATGTTGCGCTTTAACTGGAATGCAGCCATCGGACAAGATCCGTTTGATAATAGTACGGTGTATTTTGGGAGTCAGTTTGTCCATAAAAGTACAGACAAAGGGCTGACTTGGGAGGTGATATCCCCAGACTTAACGACTAACGATTCTGAAAAACAAAAACAAAGTGAAAGCGGAGGTTTGACCTTAGATGCTACTGGGGCAGAAAACCATTGTACTTTATTGGTCATTGAACCTTCTCCTCTTCAAAAAGATTTGTTGTGGACAGGGTCGGATGACGGCAGAGTACATATTACTCAAGATGGTGGCAAGTCCTGGATAGAGCTTACGAAAAACTTAAAGCAACTTCCTCAAGGAAGTTGGATTGCTCAAATTAAAGCATCCAATAAAGAGGCAGGAACGGCACTTTTAGTAGCCAATGATTACCGCAGGTATAATTATACTCCCTATGTCTATAAAACAACCAACTATGGAAAATCATGGGAACGAATTGTAGATGAAAACGATGTCTTTGGTTATGCATTGAGTATTGTTGAAGACATTGAAAATGAGCGTTTGTTGTTTTTAGGAACCGATGATGGATTGTATTATTCGGTTGATGCTGCAGCAAATTGGACCAAATTCGATTCTAAAGTATTCCCAACGGTATCGACTAAAGACTTGGTGATTCACCCAAGAGAACACGACTTAGTAATCGGAACTTTTGGAAGAGCAGCTTGGGTAATGGATGACATTAGACCGCTTAGAGCACTTGCCCAAAATCCAGAATTGATTGTTAAGGAATCTCATATTTTCAACCCCCCTACGGCCTATTTAGCTGCTTATCAGCAACCTACAGGCTCTCGTTTTGGTGGAGACGCACTTTACAATGCCGAAAACAGAAAATACGGGAGTATGTTCACCTATTTTTATAAAGCTACTGATGAAAAGAATAAAGATTCATTGACCCTAAAAATTTATGATGGAGAAAGACAAATTAGGACGCTGAAAACAAAAGCACCAAAAAAGACAGGCTTCCATCGTTGGTACTGGTCAATGAATGAAAAGGGAGTAAATCGTCCATCACGTTCCAATCGAACAGAAAAAAGCGAACCTAGAGGAGTAACCGTAAAGCCGGGGACCTATAAAGTGGTGTTGGAAAGCAACAATTCAACCTCCGAAACAGAGGTTACTGTAAAGACTGATCCGCGATTTGAAATCCCTCAAAAAGCCATAGATGATCGATACACCTATGCGAAAAAAATAGAGTCTTTTACTGAGCTAGCTGCGGCCGCTGTCGATCAACTGAAATCCAGTAAAAAAACATTAGCAGTGTATAAAAATAAAATAGAAGAAAAAGATAAAGAGGCAAATAAAGAATTGCTAGAAACAATAGACGAACACTCTGAAAAAATTGAAGACATTCTGATTTCATTTATCGGAAAAGAAGACAAAAGACAAGGAATTGTAAGAAATCCAGAAAATAGTGTTGCCAAAAGAATTTCTAGCGCTAGTCGCTATGTTCGGTCAAGACCTACAGGAATTACTGCGACCGAGGAAAAGCTTTTAGAGCATCTGCGTAAAGATTTAAAAACCAGTTTGGATCAAACTAATTCTTATTATGAAGAACAATGGGGGGTGATTAAAGCACAAATTGAAGCCATTGAGTTTTCAGAATTTAAAGAAACTAAACGCTTTGATCTCAACTAAGTTTAATCCAAAACCATAACTAAAAAACCCTCTTGGTTGCAAGAGGATTTTTTAATAATAAGTCAAAGCGGCAGTTTACAGTCCGCTTATGTAACTTCCCAAGGAGTCTTTAAATTGAAAGCCCTCTAGTGTTCTGTATTTGTTAAGTTTTTTATGTGCTTCTAATCCCCAGAGTAAAAACTCGATAAGGAAATATCGATCCTCAGGATTGCTATCTTGTTGATGTTCTTTTAGGATTAAATCGATGCCTGGAAGTTGATCCAGTAATCCGCGGTAGTCTTTATCATTTAAGCGGTCGTCTAT
Source organism: Flavobacteriaceae bacterium (assembly GCA_965656215.1). Lineage (GTDB taxonomy): Bacteria > Bacteroidota > Bacteroidia > Flavobacteriales > Flavobacteriaceae > MS024-2A. Next base: position 8,115 of record CBFHJD010000016.1, on the reverse strand, counting down.
AAAAAGTTCGTTATCCTTAAAGAACCATCCCAATAAATCGTCGTAGGGACCAATTTCGTCAGCTTTCTCAAGTTTTTTCACCTCAGAAAAATAAGAGGGGAACAATGTTTTAACAGCTTGTGTAATGAGGTAATATGAAATTTGTTCTGCACCTTCTTGTTCACCTTCATAAACCAATTCAATTTTTCCATTGATCGCTGAAATTATTCCTAAAAAATCAGCCATTCTCAAGCTTGTTTTTTCATCCCCATTCATCAACATTCTTCGGTTAGCGGTGGAGAGTAGGTTTTCAAAGGCCGTTATACTCATCCGAGCACTCACACCACTCTTAGCGTCAACATAATCGCTTTTTCGGGCTTCAAAACTGATTTGCTCTAGAATATCTCTTGCCAATTCGGGAATGTGGACGTTTGGCGATTGATCCTCAGCTGCTTGAGCTTCCTGCTTGGTGATTTGCTTAGCAATCTCCCTGTTGTGGGGGTAGTGTGTTAGAATTTGAGAGCCAATACGATCTTTTAAAGGAGTAACAATACTTCCGCGATTGGTATAGTCCTCTGGATTTGCAGTAAAAATTAAAAGAGGTTGTACAGGAAAACGCAATTTAAACCCTCGAATTTGAATTTCTTTTTCTTGTAGGATAGAGAAAAGAGCCACTTGGATTCGCGCTTGTAAATCAGGTAATTCGTTGAGTACAAAAATACAGCGGTGTGCTCTTGGAATCATGCCAAAATGGATGACCCGTTCATCAGCATAAGACAATTTTAAGTTAGAAGCTTTGATGGGATCTACATCTCCAATTAAATCCGCAACAGTCACGTCGGGGGTTGCTAATTTTTCATAAAATCGATCGCTCTGATGAAGCCAACTTACAGGCGTTTTATCTCCTTTTTCTGCAATAAGTTCTTTGGCCTCTCTACTGATAGGGTCTAGCGGATCGTCATTTATTTCTGATCCTTCCACTACAGGGATCCATTCGTCTAGTAAGCCAGTGAGTTGTCTAGCTAGTCTTGTTTTAGCTTGCCCTCTTAACCCCAGTAAATTCATGTTATGGCCAGAAAGGATGGCCCGTTCAACATCGGGGATTACTGTATTTTCATACCCAATCAGTCCTTCGAAACTTGGCTGGCCGTTTTTAAGACGTTCTTTTAAGTTCTGAGCGAGCTCTTGCTGTATGCTTTTGGATTGATATCCTGATTTTTTTAGTTCACCTAGAGTGGTGATTTCTTGCTGTTTCATTTGACTTTATTCTAAGCGTTTTTTTCTATTTTTTTCGTAATCTTCAAAAATCATTTCTCCTAAACCTTTAAGACCTGTAAAAAAGGCTTTTCCTCTATTTGCTTCGGTAAAGGTCCTGATGAATTGTTGTAAATAGGAATCTTGAGCAATCATAAAAGTAGTAATGGGAATGTGTAATTTTTTGGCTTGACGTGCCATGTTATAACATTTTTCAACAATCATTTCGTCCAATCCTACACTGTTTTTATAATAGGTTCCGTCAGGGAGTTTCAGGCAGCTGGGCTTACCATCCGTGATCATAAAAATTTGCTTGTTCGTATTTTTCTTTCTCCGGAGTAAATCCATTGCTAATTGAAGTCCCGCGACTGTATTCGTATGGTAAGGACCAACTTCTAAATAGGGGAGGTCTTTCAGTAAAATCTGTGAGGCGTCATTCCCAAACACTAAAATGTCTAAAGTGTCTTTTGGATAGCGGGTTGTGATCAGCTCTGCCAGTGCCATTGCAACTTTTTTTGCAGGGGTAATTCGGTCTTCTCCATACAGTATCATACTGTGACTAATATCGATCATCAGTACCGTACTCATTTGAGTTTTGAAATAAGAGTCCTCAACCACTAGGTCTTGATCTTGGAGAGTAAAGTTTCCGTCCAGATTACGGATTTGTGCATTTTTGAGACTCTCTGTCATTGCAATTTTTTCCAGGGGATCTCCAAACTGGTAGGATTTAAACTCACCTGTATTTTCCTGTCCCGCACCAGTTTGTTTTGTTTTGTGATTGCCCTGTGCTGTTTTCTTTAGGTTTCCGAAGATTTGCTTAAGGGCATATTCCCGCAATAGTTTTTCTGTTTTTGGTGTAAGTGTAAAACCCGCACCTTGTCCATCACCTCCCTTATTGGGTTTGGGCTGGATGTAGGCTTTTTGTTTGAGATCTTCTATAAAGTCGTCAATAGTATAGTCATCATCGGTGAGTTGGTATTCTTTATCTAGTTCTCGGAGCCAATCAATTGCTTCGTCAAAATCTCCCGAGGTATGGGTGATTAACTCTTTAAAGATCTCGAATAAACGCTCGAATGGAGTTTGCTCTTTTTTCCTAAACTTAGAAAATCGCAATCCAGCTCTTGGTTGTTTAAATTTCATAGCACTTCAAAAATAAGAATTTTTGTTTGCAAAAGGACAGGCTGAAGCGTAAAACTAAAGATAACTTTGATACACAGTTAGGATTTTTATGAATAGGATTTTGGAGTAATCAAAACCCATTAAATACACCGATATTTAGTCTAATTTTTGTCCTCTTTTTCAGGTTTACGTTAGAGAAGGTTTGGATGTAAAATAGAAAAGGGAGAAGAATGAAAATTTGAATTACCCTCATTCGGCTTGTGGGAGTTAAGAATTCTATGAAATAAGTAAAAACTATTTCAGAAAAAATACTACATTTGCATTGAAATTAACAACAAAGAACTGAGGAGACATATTTGTCCCCTTTTTTTTTAGATGACATTTAAAGAACAAGTTAACGAATTATTGACGGTCGCTTTGGAGCATAGACCTGACTTGTTTTTGATTGAATGTAAAATTTCAGGAGACAACCACATCAGTGTGCTTTTGGACGGTGATTTGGGAGTTAACTTACAGTCTTGTGTTGAAGTAAGCAGACAGATAGAGCACAATTTGGACCGAGAGGTACATGATTTTTCGCTAGAGGTTGCTTCAGCAGGCGTGGGAAGTCCTCTTCTAAAAACGAGACAGTATGTTAATAATATTGGGCGTAAGCTTCGTGTTGAACGAGATGCTTTACCCACACTTGAGGGTACATTGACCAATGCAAATGAAGATGGTTTTACTCTTGAATGGAAGCAAAGAGAGCCTAAGCCTGTTGGCAAAGGAAAAGTAACAGTAACAAAAAAAGAAACACTTTCGTATCATGAAATTACAACTGCGAAAGTTTTAGTGAAATAGTTAATTAATTGAAAAATGGAAAACTTAGCCTTAATTGATTCTTTTTCGGAATTTAAAGACGATAAATTAATTGATCGTGTAACACTCATGGTCATTTTAGAAGATGTATTCAAGAATACTTTAAAACGAAAATTTGGTTCAGACGAAAATTTTGACATCATTATTAACCCAGATAAAGGAGATTTAGAAATTTGGAGAAACCGTATCGTTGTTGAGGATGGTAATGTGGAGGATTCTAATCAAGAAATAACCTTAACCGAAGCTCGTAAAATTGAACCAGATTTTGAAGTTGGCGAAGATGTTTCTGAAGAAGTAAAGCTGGTTGATTTAGGAAGACGATCCATACAGTATTTGAGACAAAATTTAGTAGCAAAAATATTTGAACATGACAGCACAAATATTTTTAAGCAGTTCAAAGACCGTGAAGGCGACATATACACTGCAGAAGTACACCACATTAGAAGTCGTGAAATAATTCTGCTTGATGACGATGGGAATGAAATTATTTTGCCAAAAGACCGACAGATTCCAAGTGATTTCTTTAGAAAAGGAGACAACGTAAGGGGAATTATAGAGATGGTAGAATTAAGGGGAAATAAACCTAGAATTATTTTATCTAGAACCTCGCCTATATTCTTAGAGAAATTATTTGAGCAGGAAATTCCTGAAGTTTTTGACGGACTTATCACCATCAAAAAAGCAGTCAGGATTCCTGGAGAAAAAGCAAAAGTGGCCGTGGATTCTTACGACGATCGTATTGATCCAGTTGGTGCCTGTGTGGGGATGAAAGGATCACGTATTCACGGAATTGTTCGTGAACTCGGAAACGAAAACATTGATGTGATCAACTACACCAATAATTTACAACTCTTTATCACAAGAGCACTAAGCCCTGCAAAAGTCAACTCACTTAAGATTGACGAAGAAAATAAACGCGTTGAAGTAATCTTAAACCCAGAAGAGGTTTCAAAAGCCATAGGGAAAGGTGGAACCAACATTCGTTTGGCTGGAAAACTAACAGGATACGAAATTGATGTCTTCAGAGAAGGCGTAGAAGAGGATATCGAGCTAAAAGAATTTAGCGATGAAATCGAGCAATGGATTATTGATGAATTCAAGAAGGTTGGTTTAGACACAGCAAAGAGTATTTTAGAGCTTGACAAAACCGACCTGATTAAAAGAACAGACCTCGAAGATGAAACGGTTCAAGAGGTTTTAGAGATATTGAAAGCAGAATTTGAAGAATAATATAGACTGCGAAAATAATTCTTATTTTTGCAAATAGATATAAGTATATGGCTGACCAACCCAGTGTTCGACTAAATAAAGTGTTAAGGGAACTTAATATTTCCCTTGATAGAGCTGTTGAATTTCTGAATCAAAAGGGAATTGAAGTTGATGCGCGTCCCACAACTAAAATCACCACAGAAGTGTACAATACACTTTTGGATGAATTTGAAACAGATAAATCCAAAAAAGTAGCTTCTCATGAGATTAGTGAGGAAAAGCGAAAAGAAAAGGAAAACCTGCGAATCATTCAAGAAAAGAAAGAGCAGGAACGTTTGGATCAAATTGCCAAAAGAGAAGCCTTAAAAACCAATAAAGTTGAGCTTGAAAAGCCAAAGACTCTTGGAAAGATTGATCTAGATTCTCTGAATAAACCGGCAAAGCCAGTAAAACCAGCTCAATCAGAAGCACCGGCTAAAGAAGAGCCAGTTTCTGAAAAACAAGAAGCTGAGGTTGAACCAGCTAAAGTTGAAAGCCCTTCAGAAGAGGCCAAAGAACCTATAATACAGCCAAAGGAACCTCAAAAAGCAGCTGATGAACCCGCCAAAGTGCTGGATGAAGAGAAAAAACAACTGCCTGAAAACGAAACGCTCAAAACGCAGTATACCAAGTTAACTGGACCAAAGAAAACAGGCCAAACGATCAACTTAGATGAGGTCAATAAAAAAGAAAAAACAGTAGAAGACGCTCGAAAGAGAAAACGAAAAAGAATAAGTAAAGATGTTAAGCCTTCTGCAAATAGAAATAACAATAATAACGCTAACAACAGAGGGCAACAACGTAAAGGGAGGCCTAATAACGTAGTCAAAAAAGAAGAGCCTACAGAAGAAGAGGTTCAAAAGCAAATTCGCGAGACCTTGGAAAAACTTCAAGGAAAATCGAATAAATCCAAAGGAGCAAAATACAGAAGAGACAAAAGAGTTCAGCATCGCCAGAAGTCAGAAGAAGAAATGGCTCAAATCGAGGCAGAAAGCAAAGTGTTGAAAGTAACCGAATTTATTACTGTTGGAGAAGTAGCCACAATGATGGACATCAGCTCCACTGAGATTATTTCAGCGTGTATGAGTTTAGGTATCATGGTAACCATGAACCAGAGACTAGACGCTGAAACATTGAGTATCGTAGCTGACGAGTTTGGCTATGAAGTAAGTTTTGAAAAAGCTGAACTTGAAGAAAATATTGATGAGGTTACTGATTTAGAAGAAGATTTACTGCCAAGAGCACCCATCGTCACGGTTATGGGGCACGTTGACCACGGAAAAACATCTTTGCTTGATTATATTCGTGAAGAAAACGTAATAGCAGGAGAATCTGGAGGAATTACTCAACACATTGGTGCTTATGGTGTAACCCTTGATAATGGTCAAAAAATAGCCTTTTTAGACACTCCGGGTCACGAGGCATTTACCGCCATGAGAGCTAGGGGAGCTCAGGTCACTGACATCGCAATTATAGTTGTTGCTGCAGACGATAGCATCATGCCTCAAACAAAAGAGGCGATAAGTCACGCTCAAGCGGCGGGAGTACCTATTGTATTCGCAATCAACAAAATTGATAAAGAAAGTGCAAACCCAGATAAAATTAAGGAAGCCCTAGCGGGAATGAACTTGATGGTAGAAGACTGGGGTGGAAAAGTTCAGTCTCATGATATTTCTGCATTGAAAGGAACAGGAGTCAAAGAACTTCTTGAAAAGGTTTTACTTGAAGCCGAATTGCTCGAGCTCAAAGCAAATCCAAACAGAGCAGCAAAAGGAACCGTAGTTGAGGCCTTTTTAGATAAAGGACGTGGATATGTTTCTACTATTTTAGTTCAAAACGGAACACTGAAAATGGGAGATTATTTACTTGCTGGAAAACACAGTGGTAAGGTCAAAGCTATTTTTAATGAAAGAGGGGTGAGCTTAGAAGAAGCACCACCTTCAACACCAGTCTCAATTTTAGGCCTGGATGGAGCTCCACAAGCGGGAGACTCATTCTATATTTTAGAAGACGAGAAAGAAGCAAAACAAATTGCCGCAAAACGAACACAACTGCTTAGAGAACAAAGCGTAAGAACCCAACGACATATAACTCTTGATGAAATTGGTAGACGTATAGCTCTTGGAGAATTTAAAGAGCTTAATATCATTCTCAAAGGTGATGTTGACGGTTCCGTTGAAGCTTTAACAGATTCGTTGCAAAAACTCTCAACAGATGAGATCGAAATTAAGATTATCCACAAAGGTGTTGGAGCCATTACTGAATCCGATGTTCTTCTGGCTTCAGCTTCAGATGCAATAGTAATTGGCTTTAATGTGAGACCCATGGGTAATGCTCGAGTTATTGCTGAAAAAGAAGAAATCGATATCCGCTCCTATTCTATTATTTACGATGCGATAAACGATATCAAAGATGCCATGGAAGGGATGTTGTCTCCTGAAATGCGTGAGGAAATTACGGGTAATGCTGAGATTCGCGAGACCTTCAAAATTTCTAAAATCGGAACAATTGCAGGCTGTATGGTGACCACAGGTAAAATTTACAGAAACTCTGGCATACGAATCATTCGTGAAGGAGTAGTCGTTTTTACCGGTGAACTTACTTCACTTAAAAGATTCAAAGACGACGTTAAAGAAGTCGCGAAAGGGTATGATTGTGGATTGCAGGTGAAAAACTACAACGATATTAAAACTGGAGATGTTTTAGAATGCTTCCAAGAAGTTGCCGTCAAAAAATCCCTCTAATACTCAGTTCTTCTTATTAATAAGAATGCAGAGGGAAAAGACCTTTTGATCGTATCTAGTGTCTTTAGTCCAATAATTTTATCTTTAAAACGACCCGCCTGAACTTTGTAGTTCGGTGTTTCAAAACTTAACTCTACCGGAATATGTGGGTAGGTTTCTTTCGCACTTTCTAAAGTTTGGGTCGCTATTTCGAGATTTCCGTAGTACAATTGTAAGGTGAAATATTCATTCGCGTAACGTTCCCGATCCAAAGCTATTTTTTTGTTTAACAAACTGTCCAATTTTGAGTCTTGTTTAACATATGAATCTGAAGTTTGAGCGTAGCTCAGCGAGCTAACTCCTAAAATAAGCCCTATAAATAAGGGTTTCCAAGATGATTTTTTCATATTACAAAAAAACAATTTTTTCTTTTTATACCGTATTGTTTTAACAAATTCGATAGGTTATTTAGAATCATTATAAATTAATAAAATCTTAATTTATTAGCTATTCTAAAAGCTCACTATGCGTTAAATTTGTGATGGATTTTAGAACAACACTTTGGATATAAAAATATACTTATTTGAAAGGATAAAGACGAATCAATCGACCAAGCTCCTTTTTACAGCCCTGATTATTTTCATAAGTTTTTTATCCTCTTTTGATGTCTCGGCGCAAGACGACGAAGCAATTCAAGCAGGGAAAAAATTATTCAATGCGAATTGCGCTGCTTGCCATAAACTTAACAAAAGAGCAGTAGGTCCAGCACTGAAAGGAGTTTCAGCTAAATACGACAAAGAGTGGCTATACAGTTGGATCAAGAACAGTACCGCTATGGTAAAGTCTGGAGATGCTCAAGCTGTTGCAATTTATGAGGAATACAACGGTTCTGTGATGACTTCATTTCCTCAGCTATCCAATCAAGACATAGACA
>CBFHJD010000015.1:0-46523 GCA_965656215.1 Flavobacteriaceae bacterium | reverse complement strand
CTTGTCATTGTTTAAACAGAAAACACGATTGAATAAACCTTATCCATTGCGAAGTCCATTTTTAAATAACTTCAATTAATTAAGGACAATAGTTATGCCACAAAAAAAAAATCAACAAAGTGTAACAATCTCCAAATTTAATACTCAAACAAATGAAGACGTCTTAATTGAATTATAAAGAATTACATATTAACGCCTTAATTAAGGCCTGCAAAAAAAAGGATCAAACCGCTCAAATGGAATTATACCAAAGATATCATCGTCCATTATACCAAGCAGATTTCGGTATTTTAAAAAACAAGGATGACGCAGAAGATGCCATGCAAGAAGGTCTCATTAAAGCCTTTGAAAAACTGGATCAATTTCAAGGTGAGGGGAATTTTGGAGGATGGTTAAGAAAGATTGTAGTTCGAAAAAGTATCGCATATTATCATTACAATAAGCAAACTGTAAACGATTTCCATATTGAAAACCGAACGGAACTCAGTGAAAATCCTGAAGAAGAGGAAACAAGTTTCCCAGCCTTTAACTCTGAGCAATTAGAGCGAGCCTTAGGAAAAATAAACGAACGGTATAGTCTCATTTTAAAATTATACTATCTAGAAGGCTATACGCATGAAGAGATTGGTGAACTCCTTAACTGGAGTTATAGCAATTGCAGAACTACCCTTTCGAGGGCTAAAACACAATTAAAAAAACAACTCAATGAAGGAGCAAAAACTTAAGGAACAGTTTCTTAAATGGGAGCAAAAAAATCAGGCACCTAATCTTGACTCAGATCATGCGATGCAATTTCTGATGCGCTTGAACAAACGCAAAAAAAGAATACAGCGAAAAAGAATTTTTCAATGGGCTGCCGTAGCGGTTCTCTGTATTGGTCTTGGAGGGGCTTTTCAACTTTCTCAAGAACAGCTTTCTGAAGAAGTTGTCCAGTTTCAAAAAGCTGAATTTCATTTGATGCAATTGATTGAAGAACAACTAACTTCATTTGAAAATTCTAACTCACCAACAACGCAGCTAATCTTAGAGCGTTCTAAAAAACAGCTTGAACTCATTCAAAAGGACTACCAGAAAATTTATGACCAATGGGAAGTAAACACCAATCAACCTCAACTGATTCAGGCTTTAATTGAAAATTTAAATACCCAAATAAATTTACTTGCTGAAATTAGAAATACATTAAAAACAATTGAAAATAATACTTATGAAGACCTTACAATTTAAATTATTCGCCCTCTTTCTCCTCGGGACCAGTATTTCACTCTATGGCTTCCAAAGCAAAAGTAAAAAGCTTCACCAAGAGATTGAAGTTAACCAAGATGTTTTAATAGTGTTAAAAAATCAGTTTGGAGACCTTAACATAAGCAGTTGGGATGAAAATAGAGTCGTAATCGACGTGGTAATTACTGTAAAAGGGAACAACCAAAAACGCATCGATGAAAAACTGAATGAAATTGACGTTGAATTCAGTCTCTCACCCGAGCGTGTTACTGCGACAACACAAATTATTGAAGGCTGGGGGTTCAAGTGGTTTAATAACGGCAAATTACGCTATGAGATAGACTACACTGTCAAACTACCTCGAAGCAGTTCTGTAGATCTAAAAAATGATTACGGAACCATCTTACTCAATACTCTTGACGGTAGAGCAAAAATTAGTTGTGATTATGGCAAGTTAGTACTCGGTGACTTAAATCATGAAAACAACCAACTTTCTTTTGATTACAATTCCAACTCTACCATTGATTTTATAAGAGGAGGTGAAATACGTGCAGATTATTCTGGTTTTGAGGTTTTAGAAGCAGGTACCATTTCCTTACAAGCTGATTATACCAACTCAAATTTCAACACCTTAGAAAATCTTGAATTTTCAAACGATTATGGCAAATTGAAAATCGACCAAATAAACATACTCCAAGGAAAAGGTGACTTTCTGACCTTACGGGTAGGAACGCTTTATAAAAAACTAGATCTCAATCAAGAATTCGGTTCCATCAGAGTAGAACGAATTAATCCCTCTGCCGAAATGATCCATGTAGAATCCGAATACACAGGAATCAACTTCGGTATTGCCCCTGAATGGAATTTCACCTATAAAATCGACCTTGAATTTGCCAGTCTTAAAAGCAACATCCCCCTTCAGCATTTAATTCAACGAGAAGAATCTATGGAAAAAACATACAAAGGCTATTCGAAAAATGAGAACAGTACAAATAGCCTATACATAGAATCCGAATTTGGTAATGTAAAACTCAACCCTTCAAACCTTTAAATTAATCCTAAATAACTCATGAAAACAATTAAACACCTTACCCTCCTTTTTTTAACAACCACAACACTAATCGCTCAAACAGAAACAAGAACAATTGGTTCCTTCGATGGAATCCATGTTGCAGGTCACTATGACGTAACGCTAACCCAAGGCAATGAAGGCACAATTAGCCTAAAAGGAAACCAAGACGACTTGGATCAAATAGAAACCTACCTTAAAAATGGCGACTTGATCATCAAACAGAAAAAGTCCTCTTGGTTTGACAATTGGAATTCCGGCAGAGTCAGTATCAGTATTCCTGTAGAGGATATTGACAAGTTAACTCTCAGCGGTTCAGGAAGCGTCATCACTAATCATACATTGAGTTCAGATGATTTTAAAATTGTCCTATCTGGCTCTGGAGAGATCGACCTAAGCCTAGAAACTGATGTGTTAGAAGCTGTTCTCACTGGATCTGGAGACATTGACCTTAGAGGAAAGGCGATAGAAGCTTCCTATCAATTAACGGGATCAGGTGATATCAAAGCAGACGATTTTGAATTAGAGCAAGGTAAAGCGAAAGTAACAGGATCAGGAGACATTGAAATGTATGCCAATAGTTCGGTCAGTGCTAATATTACAGGCTCTGGCGATATCGTTTGCCACGGAAATCCTAGGATGCAGCAAATCAAAACAACAGGTTCAGGCGATATTGAAATCCGAGATTAGGTCTGTTTAGAAGGAATGCGTAACAGCATAATTCCTCCCAAAATATAGAATACAATAAAAAATAAAATACTGTTGCGCATACTCCCTGAAATATGATCAATCAAACCAAAGCAAACCATTCCAATAACAATGGCAATTTTTTCTGCTACATCATAAAAACTAAAAAAGGAAGTGGTGTCTTGAGTTTCGGGTAAAAGCTTGGAATAGGTCGAACGCGATAAAGACTGCATCCCCCCCATTACCATACCCACAAAGCCAGCTACGATATAAAATTGCATTGGTGTTCGGGTGTAATAAGCAACCACACAAAGCACAGCCCAAATCCCGTTGATTGCAATCAAAACAGGAATATTGCCAAAGCGCTCTGATGCCCTTGCAGTTAGTATAGCCCCAAAAATAGCCACAATTTGAATCAGTAAAATGCTAACGATGAGCCCAATGGTTTTTTCACCAGAACTTGCCCAAGAAATTTCTTCTTCTCCATAATACGCAGCAACCAAAAGTACAGTTTGCAACGCCATACTATACAAGAAAAAAGCAGGCAAAAAACGCTTTAATCCTAAATGATGTTCTAACTGTTTCCATACTCCTTTGAGTTCCTTAAACCCATTCCAAAAAATATCTTTAGTCACTTTAACTTCGTGATTGCCTTTGGGCAGGTAATAAAAGGAATACTGACTAAATAATGACCACCAAATTCCTACTGAAATAAACGAATAACGCATGGCTTTCATCGAAGCTTCTTCTGGAATACCACTAATCCCAAACCAATCTGGCTGCATCACCATGGCTAAGTTTACAAGCAAAAGCAAGACACTCCCAATATACCCCATAGAAAATCCTCGGGCACTGGCTCGATCTTGTTGCTCAGGATAGGCAATATCTGGAAGATAAGAATTATAAAAAACCAAACTTGCCCAAATCCCAATCATTGCCAAGAAATAAAAAAATAAGCCTAGATAAATTGTATCCAGCTCAAAAAAATAGAGACCAATACAGGACAAAGAACCCATATAAACAAAGATTTTCATAAACCGTTTTTTATTACCTATGTAGTCCGCAATTCCTGACAATAACGGTGAGATAAATGCAACGATTACAAATGCAAAAGCAGTTATAAAGCTAATGGCAGCAGTGTTTTTTATATCGTAATTGAAAAATGAAATGGTATTGATGTCGGCAAATAAAGCTCCGAAATAAATTGGGAAAATTGCTGAGGAGATCACGAGAGAATAAACTGAATTTGCCCAGTCATAAAATGCCCAAGCATTGATCAATTTTTTACTTCCTTTTTCTAAAGGAACTTTTGGTGAGAACATTCAATCAATTTAGTCCTCCAAAGTAATAAAATCGAAACGATAAATCAGATTCAATTGATATTGATTTATTGCGCACGTTATTTAGCTTCTGGAATCCACTTTATCAAATCATTGATTCGACGCTGATTCGATGGGTGAGTACTTAGAAGTTCCGAAGGGGGCTTACCCCCTGACGCTGCCTTCATCCGTTCTCATAGTTTGGGTACCTCTTCAGGATTAAACCCAGCAATAGTCATTAACTCTACCCAATGCGATCTGCTTCGGTTTCATGTTTTCTACTGAAAGGTAAAACTGCCCCTACCGAACTCCCAATCCCATAGGCTGTTAAAATTACCTTTCACTTTTTTTCCGGTTGGTTTTCCGTCGTTTTAATAGCTACGACATTTAATCCCTGTTGTGCTAAACTGATTGTCATTCGCTAACCACCGTGATCCAGCAGCGCATGCGCTACTTCATGCCCCATAATAGCAGCAATACCATCCGGATTTTTTGCTATGGGGAGTATATTGGTTAGCTTTGGATCAAAATTTAAGAAATGAAAAATTATTATCCACTTTTCTTGTTGCTGCTTCTCATCGGATGCAAGGGAAATTCACAAGAAACTAAATCAAAAGAAAAAAAAACGTACGCTCTGGTAAAGACCGATGCAGAATGGAAAGCAGAACTCCCTGAGATGGCGTATTATGTTCTCCGAAAAGCAGGTACAGAACGTGCTTTTTCCGGACCATTAAACAATAATAAAAAAGCCGGAACCTATGTTTGTGCTGGTTGTCAAGCACCGCTTTACGAATCCCAATACAAATACGATTCAAAAAGCGGATGGCCTTCTTTTGATCGTGGAATTGACACCAATCTGGAATATGATGTAGACTATAAAATTGGATACCCACGTACCGAACTCAAATGCAATAATTGTGGAGGACATCTTGGACACGCGTTTAACGATGGTCCAAAAGAAACAACGGGGATGCGACATTGCATCAATTCTGCTGCCTTAAATTTTATTCCTGCAGATGAAAAACCCTAAAACCTATCCCGTTCAAAAAAGTGAAGAGGAATGGAAAGCCGAACTCGATGCTGATTCTTTTCGTATTTTAAGAGAAAAAGGAACCGAATATCCGTTTACAGGAGAATATAATGATCATTTTGAAGAAGGCACCTACCTGTGTAAAGGTTGTGATGTTCCGCTTTATGACTCTTCTAGTAAATTTGACAGTAGCTGTGGATGGCCAAGTTATGACACAGCACTAGGAGGTGCTTTAGAATTCATCCGAGATTCCACTCTCGGAATGGTTCGTACTGAAATCGTATGTGCCAACTGTGGGGGACATCAAGGGCATGTATTCCAAGATGGACCCACCTCAACTGGAGAACGTTACTGTGTAAACTCAGCCAGTGTCAACTTTCAGCCTAAGGAAAAATAAAATATTAAAAAATTGCCCTCAGTTTTGTAACTTTGCTGTGAATTTAAACAGCTTTTCATGACTGCATATGACATCATAGTTTTAGGAAGTGGACCCGGAGGATACGTCACTGCGATTCGTGCTTCACAATTGGGTTTAAAAACCGCCATCGTTGAAAAAGAAAGTCTTGGAGGGGTTTGCCTAAACTGGGGATGTATCCCAACCAAAGCCCTTTTAAAATCAGCACAAGTTTTTGAATACTTAAAACATGCCGACGACTACGGTCTTACCATAAAAGAGTACGACAAAGACTTTGACGCTGTTGTAAATCGCTCTAGAAATGTAGCAGCAGGAATGAGTAAAGGGGTTCAATTTTTGATGAAAAAAAATAAGATTGACGTCATTGAAGGACATGGAAAAATCCTTGCTGGAAAGAAAATTACTGTAACCAACGGTAAAAAAACCGAAGAATACCAAGCTAAAAATATTATAATCGCAACTGGAGCTCGCTCTCGTGAACTTCCTAGTTTACCCCAAGATGGAGAGAAAGTCATCGGCTACAGAAAAGCCATGACACTCCCCAAGCAACCTAAAAAACTTATTGTAGTCGGCTCGGGTGCCATTGGCATTGAGTTTGCCTATTTCTACAATGCTATGGGTACAGAGGTAACCATTGTAGAATACTTAGATCGTATTGTTCCTGTGGAAGATGAAGAAGTATCCAAACAATTGGAGCGCTCTTTTAAAAAGAGTGGAATCAACATCATGACAGGTGCAGAAGTGACCGCTGTGGACACCAAAGGCAAAGGTGTTAAGGCCACGGTAAAAACTTCCAAAGGTGAAGAAATTCTAACTGCAGATATTGTTCTTTCTGCCGTAGGGATTAAAACCAATATTGAAAATATCGGTTTAGAAGAAGTGGGAATTGCTGTAGATCGAGATAAAATTTTGGTAAACGATTTTTACCAAACCAACCTCCCTGGCTATTACGCTATCGGAGATGTCACCCAAGGACAAGCCCTAGCACACGTTGCCTCTGCAGAAGGGATTCTTTGTGTTGAAAAAATTGCAGGGCAACAAGTAGAACCTCTTGATTATGGAAACGTACCGGGTTGTACCTATTGCTCCCCTGAAATCGCTTCCGTTGGACTTACTGAAGCCCAAGCTAAAGAAAAAGGTTATGATATCAAAGTTGGTAAATTTCCATTTTCAGCTTCAGGTAAAGCTCAGGCAAGTGGGACCTCCGACGGTTTTGTCAAAGTAATTTTTGATGCCAAATACGGAGAGTGGCTGGGTTGTCATATGATAGGCGCAGGAGTAACCGACATGATAGCTGAAGCCGTTTTAGGCCGTAAACTGGAAACTACAGGACACGAAGTGCTTAAAACCGTTCACCCCCACCCTACCATGAGTGAGGCGGTCATGGAAGCCGTTGCCGATGCCTATGGTGAGGTCATTCACCTCTAAACAAAATACAGTAAAATCTTAAACCCATATAGGCTTTATATGGGTTTTTTTATACCTTTTATTTTCGGTAGTAATTATAAATTTCACGAATAGTCCATCTCTTTTTTCGTAATTTTATACTACTAGATTCCCAAATCATGACAAAAATAAATTTTGATGGTAAGAAATTCGCACTTATTGAAAACTCCAGAAACGGAGAGGTAAATTCGGATACTATCTTTGAATACAAGCAAGAAGGGAGTTTCGTGACTGCAAATTATTATGGCGGGACAGTAAAGTACGGGAAAATAATTGCTCATTTACAAAACAATCAATTGGATATGCTCTATCAAAGTTTAACGACAGACAATCAATTGAAAGCAGGAAAAGCTATTGCCAAAACTTCAATCACAGATGGTAAAATTAAGTTGAGTTTGGACTGGGAGTGGATTGGTGGCGGCGATGGTTTTGGGCAATCGGAGTATATAGAGTTATAATTCCAAACTCTTTGTATCTTTAAAACTCCTTAACGTTTTAAGCAATGGAACAATCTATTTTAGAGCAGTCGTATTCCTTAAGTCAAGCACAAATTGACTCATATAAAAAAAATGCCTTTATCAAACTGAAAGAGGTTTTGGACGCAGAAACTTTAGCGTATTACAATCAAGTGATTTCAGCCAAGGTAGGAGAATTGAATCAACAAGTTACTCCCTTGAATCAACGGGATACGTATGGAAAAGCTTTTTTACAGTTGTTTAATCTTTGGCGAGAAGATCCACAAATCAAAACCTTAATTTTCAGTAAGCGCTTGGCGCAAATAGCTACAGACTTAATGGAGGTTGATGGGGTTCGGATGTACCATGACCAAGCTTTATTTAAAGAAGCGGGAGGAGGCATTACCCCTTGGCATGCCGATCAGTATTATTGGCCCTTATCCTCTTCTAAAACAATCACCGCCTGGATTCCTTTGCAAGCCACTTCACTAGAAATGGGACCTTTAGAATTTAGTGCTGGAAGTCAGGAGATATTGACAGGACGAGAACTATCCATAAGCGATACCAGCGAACAACTTATTGAAAAAAACTTAAGAGTAAATGACTTTCCTCATTGCATCGAAGCCTTTGACTTGGGCGAAGTCAGTTTTCATTCCGGTTGGGTATTCCATCGTGCAGGAGCCAACACTACAGACAAACAACGTAAAGTGATGACCATCATTTACATGGACAAAGATATAACCCTTAAAAAACCCGAAAACGAAGGTCAACAAAACGATTGGGAAACCTGGTGTCCTGGTGTTGAAATTGGAAGTGTTGTCAATTCTCCAATCAATCCAATTTTATTCGAATACTGAACTGTACAAACCAACCTCAAACACAACGATGAACGATTATTTAAACACTGTTAGAAGAGATTTTAAGCAGTATCAAAACTTAGGTGAAAAGACCTTGGATCAACTGGATGAACACCATTTGTTTTGGCAATACAATGCAGCGTCTAACTCCATAGCAATGATTGTAAACCATCTTCATGGAAATATGAAATCACGTTGGACGGACTTCCTTTTTTCTGACGGAGAAAAACCAGGGAGAAAACGTGACTTAGAATTTGAAAATCAACTGAAAACTGAGAAAGAAGTCCTTAATAAATGGAAAGAAGGCTGGCATTTTGTTTATGACGCTTTGAGTCAAATTAATAACGATAATTTTAACACCAAAGTCTATATTCGAAATCAAGAACACTCTATCATCCAAGCAATAAACAGACAAATCGCTCATTATGCATATCATGTTGGACAATTGGTCTATCTCGGACGAATGATCAAAGGAGAAGACTGGAAAAATTTGAGTATCGCACACGGAAAGTCGGAAGAGTTTAATCAAATGAAATTCTCAAAAGGAACGCATGGAGGTCAGTTTACAGATGATTTAAAATGAAAAAACTATTTTTAAACACACTCTAAAATTACAGTAAAGAAAAATACATAATGACTAACCCAAACGAAAACCTAGACCGCTATTTAGACAACCACTACATCCACAAAAGCAACTGGCTCCGCGCAGCCGTTTTGGGCGCTAATGATGGTATCCTTTCAACGGCCAGTATTGCAATAGGCGTAGCAGCAGCCAGTGACACACGAGAACACTTGATTTTAGCTACTCTAGCGGGATTAGTAGCTGGAGCACTGTCTATGGCCGCAGGAGAATTTGTATCAGTAAGTTCCCAAACCGACATCGAAGAAGCTGATATTGAACGTGAAAAAAAAGAGCTTGAAGAAATGCCAGAAATAGAATTACAACGACTGGCTGATATCTATGAAGGCAGAGGATTAAAAAAAGAGACTGCGCTAATCGTAGCTAAAGAACTTACTGAACACGATGTTTTGGGAGCTCATGTCCGAGATGAACTAGGAATCAACGAGGTCAGTCAAGCAAATCCGCTACAAGCTGCTCTTGCTTCGGGTGCTGCTTTTACAGTGGGTGGAACGCTTCCTTTTTTGGTTGCCCTTTTTTTTCCTTTAAATAGTATGGAATATTCCGTTTACGGGATCACTACAATTTCTCTCATGCTCTTAGGCGCTGTATCCGCCAAAACCGGAGGATCTAGTGTTTTAAAAGCTGTAATTCGAATTACCTTTTGGGGTACCGTGGCGATGGGGCTTACTGCTTTAGTAGGTTATTTGTTTAATGTGAGTATTGCCTAATTCCAATTGGCTTCATTTTTCGTATTTTAGAACAAACATTACGTATGAATCTAGCAACACTTCCTTGTAAAGAACTCATGCCTGGCTATCATGGTCAAATGGTTCACGGACAACAATTCAGTTGGGCCTTTTGGACCGTTGAACAGGGGGCTTCGGTTCCAGAACATTACCATCACCACGAACAAATGATGCATGTTGTTGAAGGCAATTTTGAATTTACCCTTGACGGTAAAACACAAATTTATACAGCCGGAGCTATTGTTTACATCCCATCCAACATTCCCCATTCAGGGAAAGCCCTTACTCCTTGTAAATTAATGGATGTGTTTAGTCCCGTACGAGAAGAATACAAATAAGCTATGCAAATAAATTTAACTGGAAAAAACGCCTTAGTAGGCGGAAGCAGCAAAGGAATAGGCCGCGCAATAGCAGAGCGTTTAGCTGCTTCGGGAGCAAATGTTACTGTCATGGCACGGAATGAATCATTACTGCAACAACTGGTAAATCAATTGGACACCCAATCCGGCCAACACCATCACTATTTGGTTGTTGATTTTTCAAATTTTAATGCTTTTAGCTCCAAAATAGAGGCATATTTTCAAAATAATACAGTCGATATTTTAATTAATAATACCCAAGGTCCTGCTGCAGGAGGTGCTCTTGAAAAGCGAATAGAAGACTACCAAAGGGCCTTTGATTTACTGTTCAAATGCGCTGTGTTTACGACCCATCTTGCCCTCCCCCATATGCAGAAAAAAAAATGGGGACGTATTGTAAATGTTGCCTCTATATCAGTTCGAGAACCCCTAAACTATCTAGTCCTGTCAAACAGTTTACGTGCCGCCTTGGTCACTTGGGCAAAAAGTTTATCCATCGATATTGCAAGTGATAATATCACCATCAACAATACCTTAACTGGCTATTTTGAGACCGAACGTATCGCCCAACTCAATGCCCAAAAAGCTAAAAAAATGGGGATTCCAGAAACTGAAGTGCGTGCTGCAATGGAAGCTAATGTACCTAGTAAACGCATTGGTCGTCCGGAAGAATATGCCAATGTAGTTTGTTTTTTAGTCTCAGAACAAGCCAGTTATATTACAGGCACCAATATCCCCATAGACGGCGGCCTACTCAAATCATTTTAAAACTGAAAATTACCTACCATCACCCCAAAAATTACCTCCATCGCTGACTATATCGCACAACTGCCTACTCAGCGTCAAAAGGCTATAGCGCATTAACGTGAAACGATTTCAGCCAACTTACCCAAAGGTTTTGAAGAAACCTTGAGTTACGTAATGATTGGCTATGTTGTACCTCATCAACTTTAACCTGATGGTTATCATTGCGATCCTAAATTACCTCTGCCTTTTATCAATTTGGCTTCTCAGAAAAACTATATTTCACTTTATCATATGGGACTCTATGCTAATCCAGAATTATTGAATTGGTTTACAGAAGAATACGACATACTCAGGATTAAAAAACTGGATATGGGTAAAAGTTATATTCGATTTAAAAAAATAGAAGAAATCCCTTATGGTTTAGTTGGCGAACTCTGTAAAAAAATGACTCCTAAAGATCGGATCAGTAGGTATGAGCAAACAGTAAAACCTTAACCAACAAAAAAATGAATTTTTAAGGTTTTTTGACAAAAGGACACGCTCAATTTATTTAGTAATAGTACTTTTAAATCCGATTCAAATTAAAACAATCCATGGAAGCCGTCTCAATTGAATTTATAAAAGAAGAGGAGATCGATCAACTTATTCCGTTGTGTGCACTGCATTCTGAATATGAACGCGTTCCTTTTGATCCAACGGGTAAAGAGGAAAATCTCAGGCGTTTTTTATTTAATGAAAATCCCGCTTTGTATTGTTTGGTTGCAAAAAAAGAAGGTGTAATGGTAGGTTATGCTTCCTATATGATTCAATTCTCTACTTGGGATGCAAGTCAATACATCTACATGGACTGTCTCTTTCTACTCGAATCTCATCGAGGATTTGGTATCGGACAGCAACTGATGGAACGTATTGAAGAGGAAGCAAAAAAAATAAGTATTAAAGAAATCCAATGGCAAACACCAGAATTTAATACCCGTGCCATCAAGTTTTACAACCGAATTGGGGGACATTCAAAGTCGAAGGAGCGTTACTTTTTTGAGGTTGTTAAAACAACTTAAAACCAATATCACAAAACATTTTTGCGATATTGTAGAAAAAACAACGGAATGTTTAAAACAGTAACATACAGTATCCTATTTGCTTTACTAAGCTTTTCATCTTTGCTATTTAGTCAAGAAAAAAAAACGTTGGACTCTATCATAAGTGATTTTAAAGTCGACAAAGGTCTTTTAAGTACTTACCTTAAAGAAGATAAATTGTATCTCGAACTTCAAGACAGTTTACTGGGCAAAGACCTGCTTATGGTAACACGTTATTCGCAACTCCCCGCTAATTTTAATGCCTATACCAATGCAGGGTCTAAATCCAGTCAGTTACTTGTGCGCTTTTCAAAGCGAGGTGATCGGATATTACTCACCCAACATTCCTATGTCAATACAGCAGAAGTGGGTTCTCCTATAAGTTTAAGTGTAGAGCAAAATAATTTTCCTCCTATTCTGGGTGCTTTTACTATTGAAAACAAAGAAACCGATCGTTACCTCATCGAGGTGAGTGATTATTTTAACTCGGATTCACCCGGTTTTAACGTCATCCGAAAAAGCTTTAAAAAGCAGTTTGGACTCAGTAGTGTAGATCGAAAACGAAGTTTTATAGACCACGTAAAAAGTTTTCCTAGAAACACTGAAATCAGGCATACGCTGACCTATAGCGCCTCTACTCCTCCAAGAGGTAATCAGGCAGGTACGCTTAGTTTTCAGATGAATCATTCCATTATAGCACTCCCAGAAGACCCCATGCAGATTCGTTATGAAGACCCTCGTATAGGCTGGTTTACACTTAAACAGTACAACTACAGCTCAGCTGCTTTAAAGTCAGAAGAAGTTCGTCTAATTCGGCGTTGGCGTTTAGTTCCATCCGATATGGAAGCCTATAAAAATGGTGAATTGGTAGCACCTGTTAAACCCATAGTGTATTATCTTGATCCGGCGACACCACTAAAGTGGCGACCCTATTTTAAACAAGGAATTGAGGATTGGAACACTGCTTTTGAAAAGGCTGGTTTTAAAAATGCAATCCTTGCTAAAGATCCTCCATCAAAAGAGGAAAATCCTGATTTTAGTCCAGAAGATAGTCGTTATTCTACGGTCCGCTATGTTGCCTCTACAACTCGAAACGCAACCGGACCGAGTGTTTCTGATCCACGTACTGGTGAAATTATTGAAAGTGATATCATTTGGTACCACAACCATCTGCGTTCCTACCGAAATCGCTATTTAATAGAAACTGGTGCAGCCAACCCAAAAGCCAGAACATTAAACACCCCAGAAGAAGAAATTGGTGAAATGATGCGTCGTGTCATTTCACATGAAGTTGGGCATGCTTTAGGGTTACCTCATAACATGAAAGCCAGCTCAGCGTATCCTGTAGATTCACTGCGTTCAGGTAATTTTACCCAAAAAATGGGAATCGCCACTACCATTATGGATTATGCACGCTATAATTATATCGCTCAACCAGGTGACGAAAACATTCGCTTTGTACGGCAATTGGGACCTTATGATGATTATGCAATCGAATGGGGCTATCGCTATTTTCCAGAGAAAACTTCAGAAACTAAAAAAGTTTCTTTAAGAAAAATGGTGGATGAAAAAAGTATGAATCCGATGTATATGTTTGGATACAACCAGTATGATCCTGATTCTCAGACCGAAAATATCGGCGACGATCCCATCAAGGCGAGTAGCTATGGGCTGAGTAATTTAAAGATAGTTGCTCAAAATTTGGACGAATGGACTACCTCTGAAGGTCAATCTTATGACGATCTTCAAGAACTCTACAAAGAAATGATTGGGGTTTATCGCAGCTATGTATATCACGTTATCCGATTGATTGGTGGAGTGAATGAAACCCTGATGAACAAAGGTCAGGATGATACTCCTTATAAGAATGTTCCTGCTGCAAAACAACGAAGAGCCTTAGAATTTTTAGAGCGTAATTTATGGATCACCCAAAATTGGCTGATGGATAAAAACCTACTCTCTAAACTAGAAGACCACAATGCACTAAAAACCACACAAGCTCTTCAGCGTGCTGCACTAAATAGAGTCTTGAGTAGGAAGCAACTCAATCGTATGCTCTCAAATCAAACTTCTCTAGTAGGGCAAGGCTTAGATCCTGATGAATTAATTGCTCATTTATTTAAAACACTTTTTGAAAGTCAATACCCCTTAGACAATTCGTTTATGGCATTGCAAGTACGTTTTACCAACCACCTCATTGAACTTACATTGGATGAAAAACTGAATCCAAGGGTTGAAGCCACTGTAGCAGCTACACTTCATGAAATACATAAGAACGTTAAAAAGAAACAAAAAAGAGGATCACAAATTCTTCAAAATCATTTTAAATTTTTGGTAAATCAAACAGCGACCTACTAAATAATTAACTTTTTAAAAAAAAGAGCTCCAACTGCAACCTTTTTACAAAAAAAAGCGTCTTACTAAATAGAACTCCAAATGTTTTGAAAATCAGAACGCTATATCCAAAAGAAACTGAACTCATCAAAAAGGCGAAAACCAATGATCGAGCTGCACAGTTAATGCTTTACAAGCAACACTCCGCCAAAATGCTTGCTGTAGCGCGCTATTACATTAAAGACCTACAGCACGCAGAAGACGTTTTAATGACCTCATTTTACAAAGCGTTTACTCGATTAGACCAATTTAATAATGAGGTCAACTTTGAGGGTTGGATCAGGAAAATTATTGTTAACGAAGCCTTGTCTTTTATCAGGCAAAGCAATAAGTTGATTTATACTGATACCGATGAATCTTTTGAAAAAAATGAGTTTTATGATATGCACTTAGAGTGTGGTGGAGATGAAATTCAGCTGTGGATTGATCTATTGCCCGAAAACCAGAAAATAGTGTTTTTACTATATGCGGTTGAAGGATATGCACATAAAGAGATTGCACAAATACTCAATATTCCTGTAGGTACATCAAAATCGTACTTGTCCAGAGCTCGAGTCAAGCTGCAAAAAAAAATAAACGAATCCTATTTAAAAAAAAATGAAAAAGCATAAAATAGACTCCTTTATAAAAAAACAACTTGAAGCTCAGACCATTCCCCCATCTGCTGATCTTTGGAAGTCCATTTCAACTCAACTTGACAACGATAAAGTCAAAAAAAGAAATAAGAAAATAGGCTGGAGAATTGCAGCACTATTTATTCTCACTTTAGGTCTTGGGAGCTTTTTTAAAATTCAAAGAAAAGCACCAATTCAACTCCAAATCGATGAAACAGTCAACTACGAATCCAAACCTATTATTGATCTTGAAAATAAACCTTTTGTTCTTGAGGAGAAGGCGGTCCTCCCCCAAACTAGAAATCTAGTTAGGCCACGGGGGATGACCCCTTTGTTATTAAGTCATCAAAGCATCATTCGGTTTGATGTAAGCCCTTCAGCAAGTACTATCAACACTCGTGATTTAATAAAAAATAAAGCTAATGGTAACGATTGGTCATCGGCTTTAGAAGAGCATCTCTTGAATTTAGAAATCGATTCACTCATGGATTTAGCCTTTGAACAATTGAGAAAAAACAACACAGAGGAAGTACGAATAAAAAAACAAGCGTTGGAATTATTACACTCCTTAGAAGATGAATTAAACGCTGAGATCTTTGTTAAACACAAGGTTTTGGACATTCTGAAAAAAAGCTATACCAAAACAGATATAGTGCTTAATGAAGATCTTAAATCTGAAAATAAATAATTATGAAAGTACTCGTTAGATTAATTAATCCAAAACTTCTTTTCTTTCTTTTCTTAAGCATATCAATGAATAAGAATTATGCTCAAAAGAAAGGAAATAATATACTTGATCAACCCAGAACAATAAAATTGAGTCCATTTAGTACACTCAAAGTGAATTCTGGGATTGTCTTAAATTTAATTCCCTCAGACGAAAATAAAGTAGTCATTTACGGAGATACGTACAGTGGAGTTCGAGTTCAAGAAAAGGGCTTTTCGCTTAAATTGAAAATTCGATTGTCTGAATTGATTTCCTACAATCAACCTTATATAGATTTATATTATACAGAGGAATTAGCGCAAATCAAAATTCACCAAGGATCCGTAGTAAAAGCATTACGCCCAGTAAAAACTGAGAACTTGATTCTCAAAGCTCATGAGGGAAGTGAGTTTTCAGGTGAAATCGTGGCTACAGAATTGACAACCAAAGTACACACCGGGAGCTTTGTTAACCTTTACGGACGAGTAAAAATACATCGTTTAAAAGTAAACACAGGGGGTGTATGTAGAGCAGAGGAAATGCTTTCAGACCACTCTTGGGTAACAACTTTTGCGGGGGGTAACGGCAAGGTATATGTTGATGAAAAGGTTTTTGCTAAAGTACATTTTGGGGGTACCATCTACCTTTTTGGAAATCCGAAAGAAATATACGCCTCTAGAACTTTCGGAGGTAACATTATGGATGGTTATGGTTTTGACCACAAGGAAAACCAAAGGAGGCATTCTCGACTAAATAAATATTGAAACAATCCTACTACTAATAAACCTTACAACTATGAAAATTATTTTATACAGTCTAATTCTAATACTTAGCTCAACTAGTTTATTTGCTCAAGAGGCTCTAAATCAATTTTTGGAAAAGCGATTGGAAGACGAAAAGGAGCTTATCAAAAGACAAGAAAGGTTAGAACTTAAAAAACAAATAAAGCAGGTGAACTCAGACTTTTTAAATGAGAAAATCAACTCTTCAGAAGCTGACAGTCTAAAACTAAAATACGCCGAAGAAACTGCGAAAAGAATTGAGCAACGAATTACTGTTAAAGAAAATGAATATCCTATTCCTGTTCAGGATGACGGAAAGAAAATGACTGCCGAAAAAAAAGAATTTAAAAGCCCCCAGAGAGAAATTCCGTACTATATGGATAGCGATATAGTTTTAGCTTTTGGATTAAACAATTTATTCGACCCTAACGACCTAGAAACAAATGAAAATGAAACTATAAAATCATTTTTTTTTGAAGGAGGCTGGTCGTGGAAAACTAATTTAATTCCTTATAAAAATTTCTTAAACATCCGCTACGGGCTCTCATTACAAGCAAACTTGTATGCTAATGAGAAAGGAAATATATTTTTTAAAGACAATGACGACCAAACTATAAAACGCATACCTTTTGAGGAATCATACTCGCCAGATACCCAAGTCAAACTGTTTTACACCAATCTAGTACTACCCATTCATTTGGAATTTGGATCTAGGAGGTACCGTCAATTAAAATCATTTCAACACGGGAATAAAACCACAACTAGATACCGACCACGAGCCTTTATATTTGGCGTTGGAGGATATGGAGGGCTAAATATTTTTAATGCGCAAAGCCTTAACCGTGTAAATGGAATTGGCGAAATTATTCAAGACATTAACTTCAACGACTTTAACTATGGAATTAGTGGATATATCTCTTTCCCTTTCTTACTCACTCTCTATGGAAAAATAGATACTTCTCCATTATTTAAGAATCAATCGGAGTCTTTGTATAATGCATCTCTGGGAATTCGATTTGGAATTAATTAAATATGCTCTGCATTACTTCAAAAGCAGCTTCAGCCATACGGTTTCCTTTTTCATCTAAGAGTGGGTTGATTTCACAAACTTCTAAGGCAATAACTTTACCACTTGTTTGAATTCCTTTGATAAGCTGAATGACCTCCTGTGGGTCAAAACCCTTAGAAACTGGAGTTCCCGTTCCATGAGAAATTAAGTCGCAGTCTAAGGCATCCACATCAAAAGTGATGTAAATCAAATCTACCTCAGCCAATTGCTCTAAAGTTTCTGAGAGGCAGGTTTCAAAACTTCGCTGTCGTAGTTCATGAACAGGGTAGTTTCTAATCTGGTACTGTTCCATAATGGCAGCTTCTTCAGCTTCGTAATCTCGCACGCCAAAATAAACAAGGTGTTCTGGTTTTAATATGGGGACTACCCCACCCATGCTCTTGAGTTTTTCCCAATCCTCAAGTGCATGCTTACTAATTTTGTTTTTTTGATATTCAACATTGTCATTCCCCAAAGCAGCTGCCAAAGGCATACCGTGAACATTTCCTGAGGGTGTACTATAGGGCGAATGTAAATCAGCATGCGCATCAATCCAGATTGCACCAAGTGTTTTATTGGGATAGGCACTTTTAATTCCTGCTAAGGACCCTAAGGCTGAAGAATGATCGCCTGATAAGATGATTGGAAAAAATCCATTTTCCAAAGTTACTCGAGTAGCAGTTGCTAATCGCAAACACTGTTGAGCTACAAAACTGATTCGCTTTGCTGTTGTGTTTTGAACTTTGTTGTAAACCGTTTCATTATGCGTAGGAATATCTATATAAGGATACCGATTAAAAAAGTCACTCTCAGCGTTAATTGCTGCAATTTCTAGTGCATCGATACCAAGATCAGAACCACGTGTTCCAGCTCCAATATCCGAACGATTTTTTAAAACTTTGATAGATTTTATCACAATCTGATTTTTAGTTAAATTTACAATCAAAAATAAAACTCTTTGCCAATTCCATTTTTTATATTTGCTCAAATTCAAATTTATGTCCTTTTCACATTTGTATTCGTCTGGTTTTAAACAACGAAATAGAGATCACTTTGCCGCTATTGTAAGGATTGCCCTTTCAGATGGAATTATTTCTGAAGAAGAAGAAGCGTTTATCAATAGAACTGCCATTAACTTAGAAATAGAAGATGAGGAAGTAGCAAAAATTAAAGCTAACATCGATAATTATCCGATCAATCCTCCTCATACAGAACAGCGAAGACTTGAAAGGCTCTACGATTTATCTCGAATGGTTTTTGCAGATAAAATAGCTGATGAGGCTGAGAAAAAATTGATGAATCGATTGGTAGTGGGTCTTGGCTTTCACCATGATAAAGTTGAACAAATTATAGACCAATCTTTTGAAGAAATTCAAAAAGGGAGTGATGAAGAAGAGTTTATCGCTTCTTTTAAATAATTTTTTTTTGCTAAGCTTCTAACTTTACTTTCAATACAATAGCTTCACCGACAAGACCTATACCCGCATTAAATGTAGCTAATGCAGCTGTGCCCCAGTAAAACCAATTAAAATCATTTAATGACTTAAAGATGATGGCTTCTCCAAGTAAAGAAAGTCCTAATCCTAAAAGTAACATTCCGCTAATTGAAAAAAACAACCAGCGATATTTTGTGTTTTTACGTTTTTCAATATTCATAGTAATATAAATTAGTAAGGAATAAAATCTGTAAGTGTATAACCAATTTCCTCATCAGCAATCATTTCGCTAATGTCAAAATATATATAGGTGGGAAATCCGTACTCTGGGTCAAACTCAATTTCTTCAACTACTGGATTTAATTTGCGCTGTTGTTCTATGTATTCAAAAAAACCGTTGATAGTTCGGTAAGAAGTATCATTTAAATCTTCAAAAGGGACACCAGCAATTGATACTACTTTATCATCTCTTACGACTATTCTCTTAGGCTGAGTATAATCAATAATACAGAAACAGCTGATTTGAAGTGTGTAATCATAATCTGTAATATTTAATGCTTTCCATTTTACGGCATCAGGGCTCAAATCTGAAGAAATTTCACTTTCTTTTTTACAAGAATACATCAAGACAATTGCAAAAAATAGAATACTAATTTTATTAAATCTCATACTTCAGTTTTATAGAAATTATTTCAAGGACTGTGCCAAAAAGAACTACTAAGCTTCTAATTTTCTGTATCTAAAGTAAGAAGCCAGTCCAAGTAAAAACACAAAAACAATGGAATAATAAACGAAGTCGGGTGTAATGATTTTATCTCCACTAGCATAAGAATGCAAACCAACCAAATAAAAATTCACTCCAAAATAAGTCATCATAATACTTCCAAAAGCAACCACACTCATCAGGTTAAAAATCCAAGGACCTCTGAGCCCAGGAATCAATCTCATGTGAATAACAAAAGCATATACCATGATACTAATCAAAGCCCAAGTTTCTTTTGGATCCCAGCCCCAATAACGACCCCAACTCTCATTGGCCCACATACCACCCAGAAAATTTCCTATGGTCAACATGATTAATCCAACAGTTAATGCCAACTCATTAATGATGGTCAGCTCTTTGATCTGTAGTTTTATTTTTTTCTTATTTTTTGTTGAAGCAAGAATCATAAGTACAAGTGAAACCACCCCAATTATCATTCCTAGTGCAAAAGGTCCGTAACTCCCTACAATTACCGCCACATGGATCATCAACCAATAGCTGTCCAATACAGGTACTAGATTAGCTATAGAAGGATCCATCCAGTTCCAATGGGCGATCATCAAAATCATTCCTGTAACAAAGGCGGTAGAGGCCATGGTGAGGGTTGACTTACGACCAAAGACCAAACCGAAAAATTGCGTTGCCCATGCTACATAAATCATGGATTCATAGGCGTCACTCCAAGGAGCATGACCTGAAATGTACCAGCGTGCTACCAAACCTCCTGTATGAAGAATGAAGAGCACTAGGAGAATTATCTTAAATCCGCTAACCGACCAAGATATGATCCGATTTGAATTAAAAATTTGAAAAATAAGGATAAGAAAAAACAGGGTTCCTGCATAAATATACCAGCTGTATAATTTTTTAAAAATATCGTACTTATTGTAGAGAATTTCTGCTTTTACTCGGTCTTCAGAAGGAAGCACTTCGCTTCCAAACTTTTTTTGAAACCCAGTAATACTTTCCAATAAATTTTCAGCTTGTTGATAATCGTTGTCCTGCTGTGCCAATCGTAAGGATTGGAAATAAAGCGGGAGAATATTTTTGACGTATAAAGAGTCTTTTCCTTTAAATTTGGCTTCGCCGAGTTCTGGAAAAGAGACCCACTTATTATTAGAATCCTCTGGGATGGGAAAAATACGCATGATTTTACCTTCTAGCGCAGAGTACAAAAGATTGACGCGCTTATCCACTTCAATAAAATCTTTTTGAAACTGATTGGGCACTGCAGCACGATAGGCCTCTTCTAACTGAAGTGCCAATTTGTAATTTCCTTCCGTATCAAAAAAAGAAAGCAAGGGGGCGTATTTAGCTTTTTCTTCTACCCCTGTGAGTCTTCTCAAACTGTCATTTCCACGTTTTAAGTAGATCATGGGCACATTGTACCAAACCGCAGGATTATTCATGATAGAAAGCAATACCTGATCCGAATTGAGTCCATTGTAAGTATCTGATTTACTTACTTTACGGAGTAACTCTGAAGAAAACGTATTGGCAGGTTTCATTCGTCCTCCCGCATCTTGTATAATTAGCGAACCAAATTTTTCAGCGTGGTCTAATGAAAACGCATCTGCCAAAATAATGGAATCAAAATCGATTGCAGCTTTCTGAGTATGGGTGTGATCTTGAGCTGAAACATGAACTGCAGTTAGCGAAAAAAGAAGTAGGAAAATACTCAATGATTGTTTTTTCAAATTGATTTTATCCAAACTTCGAGAAAGATCTTTAAAACGTGTTTTTCCAATAAAGAAAATTCCGATCATACTTAGATACAATAAGATATAGCCTGCATAAGTTAAATAAGTACCCCACCAATCGTGATTCACTGAGAGTATGGTTCCTTTTTCATCAGGATTGAACGATGCCTGAAAAAAACGATAGCCTTTGTAATCCAATACATGATTCATAAAAACCTCATAATCATAAGGTTCATCGTCTTCTACTGTGATCTTACTCTTAAATGAAGCATAACTACTCTCGGTGCCTGGGTATTTTTCAGCAATAAAATCATTTAGTCGAATAGCAAAAGGTAATTTAATGGGTAAAGAACCAAACTGTAAATAAAAGTCTAAACCTCCTACACTGATTTGTTTCGGATCATTGGTTATTCCCTTTGCTCCCAAAAGGCTAATTAGTTCGGTTTCTCCTTTAGAACTCACTTCCAAACGCAAAGCATTTTGAACAGATTCTCCTTGTGTATCCGCTTTTACAATATCAAATTTTCCTCGTAAGGCTGGTTCAGGGATTACAAACTGAAAATTGGGTAAAGTATATAAAGATCGTAATTCTAACGGCGTTTCTTCATTGGCTTTTATAGCTCCTTGAAACTGATCTGCCATTCGCATAAATTGACCCGCAAAAGGAGAATCAATAGTATATAAACCGTTCTCTAACTTGATATTAATGGCGCCATCTTGTCTCTTGTTAAGAGTAAAAAGAATATTGTGAATGTTGACAATCTCACCTTCTTTGAGGTAATGATCATGTCTATTTCCATCACCTGCTTCTACAATTTTTAAGTAGCGTTCGCCTGTTTCGTCCAACACCAAGCCTTCAGTAGCGTTTTCCATAAAATCGATATAACGAATACTAAATTCCTGTCCATCAAAATTATTTTCCCAACTAAACTCATTATTGACGTGTTCCGAAAGCAATAAATCACCTTCGAGTTTTTTTCTTCTTGGCTCTCCGTTTATTTCCCCGTCAATAAAAACAGTAAGATAGGTTTTCTCTGAAAGAAACTGGCTTTCTGTTACTCCCTCCCGGATGGGCATGACACCTTCAAATCCAAAATAACGGGTAACAAAAGCTCCGACTAAGATCAATAAAAAGGACAAATGCAATGCTAAAACAGCCCATTTTTCTTTTCTGAGTAAACGGTATTTAAAAATATTTCCAATAAAATTGATGGCCATTAAAACCATGATTAACTCAAACCACCAAGCGTTATAAATCCAAATTTTTGCAGTGTCTGTACTATACCAGCTCTCTATAAAAGTCCCAAAAGCCATGGCCGTGGGATACAGCAAAAATAAAACTGCGGTTAAGCGATTTGAAAACAGTAAATTTACTAGGCGATCTTTCATCTAAAACGGCATCATTCAGACTGCAAATATACAGCTTGAAAGGCATATAAAAAAAGTGAAAGACAGATTAAAAAGATAAATTATACGCAAGTAAAATAATCTCCAACAATAGTCCATAAAACAAAAAAACAAAAGTGCTTTTTCTTGGCATTTGTGCCAAGACGCTTGTTAAATAAAGTACGGCACCAACAACACAAAGAAACATTTGGAAAAAATTGAAAAGCGTCATCCCTTTAATAGTGATATAGTACACAGCAAATCCTCCAAGACAAGACAAAAGGATGATAGCAAGGGGAATAATTAAATAATAGTGGCTGAGGTAAAACTGCTCTGCAGACTTATAAAGTTTCATACGATAAGATTTGGTTCTTTAAAATTAATAATTTAAATCAAAAACAAGCATCGTTGCAGATTTAAAATAGAACCAAATCAATAAGACTAACTTTTTAGACTGAATATAAAACAACATAAAACTTAGACTCCTCCTTTAGGTTTTATTATTTTTACCTCATCTATGAAACTCTCTTTAATCGGTGCTGGCAGGTTAGGCAAACAACTCTATCGCGAACTCATTCAATGCGCTTCTATTGAATTGGTCCAATGGATGAACCGTCCCGCCCAAACCCCAACAACCCTAGAGGGTGTTGAACTGGTTAGTGAATTAAATCAATTAAGTGCGGTTGACTGTTATCTTATTGCAATTCGCGATGAATCCATAGAGCAAGTTGTTTCCCAACTTCCACAAAATTCCCTGGTAATCCACACCTCTGGAGCAACCACGTTAAATAGTCTGAGCCATGGTCGTAAAGGTGTGTTTTACCCCATACAAAGCTTTAGTAACGAAAAGGATGTTAATTTTGACAAGCTTCCAATTGCTATTGAGGCTTCTGAAGTTGGTGATTTGACTTTTCTAAAACAACTTACCCTAGACATGGGAGCCCAACCGATATCAATGGACTCCAATCAGCGTAAAACACTTCATCTTGCTGCTGTTTTGGTCAATAACTTCACCAACCATCTATTTACTCAAGCCGATCTGCTCTGCAAAAAAAATGACCTCTCCTTTGACTTATTAAAACCCTTGATTAGAGAAACCATTGCAAAGTTGGAAGAAATGAGTCCTGAAAAGGCACAGACGGGACCCGCGCTTCGGGCAGATCAAAAAACACTCCAAGTCCATCTGGATCTCATTGAAAATAAAGAGCTCAAAGCTCTTTATAAACTCCTATCCCACACAATAACTAATCACTATACTGAATGAAAAACTACAAACTTCTACTGCCTCAAATCAAAACATTTATTTTTGATGTAGATGGTGTCCTCACAGATGGAAAAATTCTAATCCATACCGATGGTGAATTACTTCGCTCTTTTGACACCAAGGACGGATACGCAATTAAATGTGCACTTCTCAAAGGCTTTAAGGTTGTCATAATTACGGGAGGTCGTAACGAGGCGGTTCGAGAGCGTTTTAAAGAACTTGGCGTTTTTGATATTTATCTCGGAGCACATCACAAACTTGACGCTTTTCAAGACTTAATGGACAACTACGATCTTAATCCAGAGGAAATACTTTACATCGGGGATGACGTACCAGATATTCCTGTAATGGAAAAAGTTGGCTTGGGCTGCTGCCCTTCTGATGCTGTATCTGATGTAAAAGCTATGGCAGATTATGTTTCCCATAAAAAAGGAGGGGAAGGATGCGTGCGAGAACTTATAGAACAAGTATTACGCGTTCAAGGAAAATGGAGCTTGGATATTGGTGCGGGAAAAGATTAATAAAATGTACATGAACGGATACAATATCATTTTAGCCTCAGGCTCACCCAGAAGAAAGGCTTTTTTTGAACAAATGGGTATTCCTTTCACCCAAAAGGTTTATCCTGTAAACGAAGTCTTTCCAGATTCACTTTCTGGAGAAGCTATCGTTGAGTATCTAGTAAAGCTTAAAGCAGAACCTTTTAAATCGTCGATTGAAAAAGATCAATTGGTAATCACCGCAGACACTATTGTTTGGCATCAAAATCAATGTTTAGGAAAACCTCAAGATGAAAAAGAGGCAGAACAAATACTTAGACAACTATCAAACAGTACTCATCAAGTAATCACTGGAGTGGGCTTTTTGCAAAAAGATAAATGGGAAAGCCTTAGTTGTGTCTCTGAGGTCCATTTTAGCAATCTGAGTTCCGCAGCAATTAGAGACTATATCGCAACGGGCTCCCCTATGGATAAAGCTGGAGCGTATGGAATTCAAGATCCCTTCGGAATGTTGCATATCGATTCCATTAAGGGGAGCTATACCAACATCATCGGTCTACCAGTGTCCCAAGTTCTCAAAAAGCTAGAAGAAATTTTAGAGATTAAAGAATCATTTTAAAAAATCCAATATCTTCATACTCATGAAATACATTATTCTCTGTTTTTTTGCATTGAGTTTAGGCTGCAAAACCCCAAATACGAAAACTAATTTTAATCAAAATTTTGTCCTAAACCCAGATTTTAAAACCTACTGGTTTGATGGAACTGCTGAAATTAGCAGTTTTAAACTCGTACAATCACGTTACGGCGAACCTCGTGAAGGAGAAGCAAACCTAATCTATGTGACAGAAGATTTTCTAATCAAAGAACAGGTCAAAGCCAATCAAAAGTCGAGTCGATCCAAACCCATTTTAAAGCTCAATCGGACAAAAAACTTTTTAACTGGTATTTATCCCTATTCAATTATGAATAGCTCCTTTACCTATCTCGAAGAAAAAGATCCCTTAGCCAAAATCACGACCTCAATTCAAGAATGGTGTGGACAGGCCTACCTACAACTCAATAAAAAAAACAGACTCAGTATAAAAAGTCATTCCTACTTTGAAGGAGAGGCAGATCAAAAGATTAATTTGAAAAACGGGTTGACAGAAGACGAACTCTGGCATTGGATACGCATAACCCCAGAAACCTTACCGCAAGGAGAATTAGAAGTCCTCCCCTCTTTTGAGTATCTGAGACTGCTTCACAAACCTATACAGTTTTACAAAGCTAAGGCTGTTTTAGAAACTAATGAACAACATCACAGTTATCGACTAAGCTATCCCGATTTAAATCGCCAATTTACTATCGATTTTGAAAAAACAGCACCGTATCGAATTT
Organism: Flavobacteriaceae bacterium; assembly: GCA_965656215.1. Lineage (GTDB taxonomy): Bacteria > Bacteroidota > Bacteroidia > Flavobacteriales > Flavobacteriaceae > MS024-2A. Next base: position 20,498 of record CBFHJD010000015.1, on the reverse strand, counting down.
TAAAATGGGAAGAAGTTGATCTAAGTGACCCTAACAAAAAGACCACAGCCATTCGGTTTAAAACAGTAAAATTACCTTATTGGCAACTCAACCATTTAGGGGATGAACGCTTTCGAGATTCATTGGGATTAAACTAGAAATTATGCGAAATACTTATTTTTTATTATTTATTTTTTGGGTTCAACTCAGTTTTTCACAGACCAGTGTTGCCCTTTATAAACAGCTTAAAAAATTCAATACACTGAGCTCGGTACTCTATGTTGCTGCGCACCCAGACGATGAAAACACTCGTTTGATTTCATTGTTTTCAAATCACTACAATACCCGTACGGCCTATTTGTCCATGACTCGTGGTGATGGAGGTCAAAACCTGATTGGAACTGAGCTGCGAGAAAGTTTAGGTCTGATTCGTACACAAGAACTTTTGGAAGCAAGAAAAATTGATGGAGGACAACAATTTTTTACCACAGCCAATGATTTTGGCTATTCAAAAAATCCAAAAGAAACCTTGAGTATTTGGGACAAAGAGGAAGTACTTTCTCAAATTGTATTTAGAATCCGACAGTTTAAACCAGATATTATTATTCATCGTTTTAATCATAGAACTCCTGGGAGTACGCACGGGCATCACACAAGCTCAGCCATGTTAAGCGTGGAGGCTTTTGACTTAGTCAATGATCCCACTGCTTTTCCTGAGCAATTGGATAAAGTGTCTCTTTGGCAACCTAAAAGACAGTTTTACAACACTTCTTGGTGGGCTTACGGAAGCAGAGCACAATTTGAAGCCGCAGACAAAACCAATATGATTGCAATTGAGAGCAACCCAACTGATTTTTTACTGGGCCGAACCAATGCTGAAGTTGCCGCAAAAAGCAGAAGTCAGCACAAGTCTCAAGGATTTGGAAGCTCACCCCAACTGGGAAGTCAGGTAGAGTATTTGGAGTGGATTAATGGAGACAAACCCAGTGAAAATAATCCTTTATCAGGAATAGATACCAGTTGGAATAGAGTTAAAGGAGGTGAAGAAATTGGAAAGCTCACAGAAAGACTTCTAATAAATTTTGACTATCAAAAACCCTACAATAATGTGACTGCTTTGCTTGAAATTTATAAGAAAGTAGCAACCGTAAAAGATCCCCACTGGCGAACCATAAAATTGAATGAATTAACCCAAATCATCAAGAATTGTCTTGGGCTGCGTTTACAATTCAATAGCCGAGTTCCTACAGGGGTTGCCGGAAGTCAATTAACGACTGTCCTAAAAATCATTAACCCCAGTCCAGTAAAGGTAACTTTAGAAAACACTACAGGCGCTATGGAAATGAATATCAATACTTTACTGGCAACAAACCAAAGTTGGGAACAGACCTATTCAGTAACGCTGCCAAATAAAATTACAACACCTTATTGGCTTTTGGAGAGCGGAACCCTAGGGAATTATAAAGTTTCAAATCCGGATTTTAAAGGACTTCCTGAAACACCTAATCCAATTCAAGTTGTATTTAATTTGGATGTGGAGGGAACTTCGATTCCAATTAGTAGCCCACTAACTTATCGTATTACTGATCGAGTGGCAGGTGAAATAATTGAAGATTTCCAATTACTCCCAAAACTCACCACTCAATTAAGTAACGAAATTTACTTTTTTGAAAGTGAAGCTCCAAAAAAAATAAGAGTGCAAGTTCAAGCTCATGCTCCAGCTAAAGAAGGATTTGTCCAACTCCACGTTCCAAAAGGCTGGAAGGTAAGTCCCGAAAAACAAAAGTTAACCGCTTTGGCTTCAGGAGCCACTTCAGATTTTATTTTTGATGTTTACCCTCCAAAAGGAAATGCTACAGGACAATTTTCTGCCAGTGTAAGTGAGGGGGATCAAACTTACCAGATGAAAATGACAGAAATTGTCTATCCACATATTTCCAAACAATACTTATTAGAACCCAATAAATCTAAAGGGGTTAAAATCAATTTTGAAACCAAAATTAAAAAAGTAGCCTACCTCAAAGGGGCTGGTGATAAAGTTGCTCAAAGCTTGAGAAACATCGGAATTACTGTCACCGAATTCAGTGTGGACGAATTGCGTTTAGAACGTATTTCCTCCTTCCCCACTTTAGTGGTTGGGATTCGGGCTTTTAATGTACATAAAGACTTGGCATTCAAAAACAAAATTTTATGGGACTATGTCAATCAGGGAGGGACAGTTATTGTACAATACAATACTAGCAGAGGATTAGATTCTTCTATCGTTGCTCCTTACTCCATCAGTTTGTCAAGAGATCGTGTAACTGATGAAGCCTCTGAAGTGAGATTCTTAAATGCTCAACATCCCATTTTTAACACGCCTAATACAATCTCATTAAAAGACTTTGAAGGTTGGGTTCAAGAACGCGGTTTGTATTTTGCTAATAACTGGGACAGTCAATATACTCCTTTGATTTCGATGAATGACAGTGGAGAAAGTCCTAAAAAAGGAAGCTTACTCGTAGCCGATTATGGCAAAGGGAAATTCATCTTTACGGGGCTAAGCTTTTTTAGAGAGCTTCCCGCAGGGGTACCCGGAGCATTCCGATTGTTCGCAAATCTAATTTCTTACGGTCAATGAAGCAACATACTTACATATTGCTGATTGGTTGTAACCTGATCTATTGGATTCTTTTTTATTTATTTATGCAAAACTACAGTTAATGCAGCTACTAGACTGGACCATACTTATCGGTACACTCACCTTTATTGTGTTGTATGGTGTTTGGAAAAACAACAGCCATAAAAACATCAATGAATACCTCAAAGGAGGGAACCAAGCACGATGGTGGACAGTGGGTCTTTCAGTCATGGCTACTCAAGCCAGTGCCATCACTTTTTTATCGACTCCTGGTCAAGCGTATCACGATGGTATGGGCTTTGTGCAATTTTATTTTGGACTGCCGTTTGCCATGCTGTTAATATGTCTGTTTTTTATACCCGTATATCACAAGTTAAAGGTCTATACAGCTTACGAGTTTTTAGAAAATCGTTTTGATTTAAGCGTTCGTACTCTTACCGCCATTTTGTTTCTAGTTCAACGCGGTCTAGCTGCAGGAATTACCATTTATGCCCCCTCTATTATACTAAGCGTAGTATTGGGATGGGATTTAAAACTATTGGTTGTTCTGGTGGGTGTACTGGTTATTTCCTATACCATGATCGGTGGAACCAAAGCGGTAAATGTTACTCAAAAACAGCAGATGTTTATCATCTTTCTAGGGATGTTTCTCGCCTTTGGATTTATATTAAATCGATTCCCTGAAGGGATTGGTTTTTCAAAAGCTTTAACCATTGCGGGCAATGCTGGAAAACTCAATGTTATCGATTTTAGCATTGACTTGAACAGTCGCTACACCTTTTGGAGTGGTTTAACGGGCGGCTTGTTTTTAGCACTTTCTTATTTTGGTACAGATCAATCACAAGTGCAGCGCTATCTCTCAGGAAAATCCGTGAAAGAGAGTCAAATGGGATTAATTATGAATGGCGTTTTAAAAGTTCCCATGCAGTTTTTCATTCTTTTGGTAGGAGTTATGGTTTTTGTGTTTTATCAATTTGAACCGGCACCACTACATTTCAACCCTAAAGCAGTAGCTGCTGTCAAAGCCTCACCACAATCAGCAGAATTCAATGCCTTAGAAGTTGAAAATCTTGAAGTTCAACGTCAAATTAAAACGGCGCTTCTGCAAGAAAGCGAAAATCTCTATCAATTGAGTGAGCAAAATCAACAACATCGGGAACAGGCAAAAGAACTTATTGCTCGAGCAGCTCCAGAACAAGAGGTCAACGATAAAGATTATGTGTTCATCAGTTTTATATTAAAATACCTTCCTTCAGGACTTATTGGACTTTTGTTAGCCGTTATTTTTTCAGCAGCTATGAGCTCTACAGCTTCTGAACTCAATGCTCTTGCTGCGACGACAACGGTTGATTTATATCAGAGAAATCTAGGGGGGAAATCAGAGCAACACTACGTCAAAGCATCCAAAGGATTTACTTTACTTTGGGGGATTATTGCAATTTTATTTGCCAGCGTAGGAAGTCTTTTTGAAAATCTCATTCAATTGGTCAATATTATCGGATCGGTATTTTACGGAACGATATTGGGAGTTTTTCTCATTGCGATTTTCATTAAACAAGTCAAAGGAAAAGCCGCATTTTGGGCAGCAATCATCTCTGAAGCAGTCATCATACTTCTCTTTATAGTAGATGTTGTTAGTTTTTTATGGTTGAATGTGATTGGGGCGGTATTGACAGTAATACTTGGACTTATTCTTCAAAAACTATTCAATGAAAGATGAATTTTTAAATCATATTAATCTATTAACATCTGATAGTGAACCAAAATACGGTCAATTGACAGTCCACCAAATGGTATGTCACTGCACTGACTTTTATCGATTGGCGTTAGGTAAAATACATTTGAAAGAAAAACCCTTTTTAGATGCTCAAGAAGCCATTCAATTGGCTCAAGCAAAAAAAACAGTTCCGTCCCCCAAAGAGCTTGATCAAGTTGCAGGAAATGGAACACCTCCAGACGAATTTAAAGCAGATATTGTATTACTCAAAAAACATCTGGAAGAGTTCTACAACTTAAATGAAGGCTACGACTACCCTCCCCATTTTTATTTTGGAAAACTCAACCATTTAGAATGGAAAAAAATTGCTGACTATCACATGAATCATCACTTAAGACAATTTAAGGTTTGACAAATAAAAATATCGCTGTAATTGGCGGGGGAGCCGCAGGTTTTTTTGCTGCGCTTTCTGTAAAAGCACACCATCCAAAAGCGGAAGTGAGTTTATTTGAAAAAACCTCAAAAGTTTTAGCTAAAGTGAAAATTTCTGGAGGTGGTCGTTGTAATGTCACCAATGGAAATCACGAAGTCAACAGTCTTATAGAGGCATATCCGCGAGGTGGAAAAAAACTAAAAAATATTTTTTATCGCTTCAATACGAAAGATACTTTTGAATGGTTTGAGAACCGAGGAGTCGTTTTAAAAACCGAATCAGACGGGAGGGTTTTTCCAGTCTCCAATAATTCTCAATCCATCATTGATTGTCTTCTTACTGAGGCTGAAAAGCTGGGTGTCACTATTGATTACAACAAAGGGGTTCGTAGCATTCAAAAAAAGAATAACCTATGGGAAATTTGTTTTAATAAATCAGAAGCAATTGAAGCTTTTAGCTCCGTAATTATTGCTACAGGCGGAAGTCCAAAGGAAAGTGGTTTCGATTGGCTTAAAGATTTAGGGCACACCATCAAAGCTCCAGTACCCTCGCTATTTTCCTTTAACTTACCCCAAAACCCAATAACCAAATTGATGGGTCTGGCAGTAGAAACAGCCGCAGTTAAAATAAAAGGAGAGGGCATTGAAACCAAAGGTCCACTCCTAATCACCCATTGGGGTTTTAGTGGACCCGCTGTGTTAGTCGCTTCCTCCTATGGTGCTCGAAAATTAGCTCAACTCAATTATCAATTTGATATTGAAATCAATTGGCTTCAAAAACAAAATACAGAACTACTATTTCAAGTATTGCAACAAACCATTCAAAAACACCCTCAAAAAACAGTAAGTAATCAAAAGTGCTTTGATTTACCTCTTAGACTTTGGCAGTTTTTACTTCAAAAGTCGGACATTCCTATAACTAAACGCTGGAATGAATTGGGAAAGAAACAGGCTCGGAAATTCGTCGATCTACTTACCCATGACACTTATTCTGTTTCAGGTAAAACTACTTTTAAAGAAGAATTTGTGACTTGTGGAGGAGTTGCTTTAGAATCTATTGATTTAAAAACATTAGAAAGTAAAGATTCAAAAGGGCTATATTTTGCCGGTGAAGTACTTGATATTGATGCAATTACTGGGGGCTATAATTTTCAAGCCGCTTGGAGTACAGGGTTTATTGCTGGGCAATTAGAATAAACATAAACTCCGGATTGCAACTTTAATGCTAAAGCGTCCTTGAAAAAATACTTAGGAAAAATTATTTTTAAGCTAAATTTTTTGAAGTCCAGAGAGCTATTCCAAAAACCAGAATCTCCTAATTTCTCTCGATTGATTTCGCTAAAAATCTAAAGCCAAAAAAAACAACCAGTATAATTGTAAATGGAATCCAAATCCCAAATTCTTTTCCAATAGGAAAAGAACTCCAATCCACATTTTCTAGATCATCAGAGAGTTCTTGTAATTCTTTTTGGGAAGCGAATAACATTAATATGATGCTTTTCATTTGATTGTGGTTTGTTTCACATTAGCTGTTAAAGCAATAATACATTACTTAACATATTGCTGCATTAATTTCAAAGAAATAGAATCAAAGACACTAAACTTTGTTATCAAACGCATTCTCAATTCAATCGTTATTCTTTTTTTTGTTAGAAAATTTTTGTCTCAATACAATTCTAAAATAAAAGAAGATATAAATCAAAAAGATGATACTACCAACTATAAACATCGCGGTGTTATTCATATTTATCTAATTTTAATTTTTCCTTCTCTGTCTAATGGCTATGGCAAATCCTAAGATTGTTACAGGCCATAGGCCTACATAAAGGCCTTCAAGCTGCTCTCCTGAAAACCATAAATATATTGAATAAAGAAAACTTAAAAAAGCTAAAAGTATCGGGTAATATTTTTCTAAAAATTTCATATATCAATATAAGCAAATTATAAATAGAAATGGGAAGATTTCTCTTAATTCAATGGATTAAAGAATATAGAGGTCCAAAGAATTGTTTGCCCTGGCGGGAACCAACTTAAAAATTCATATTAAAGGATGAACTGTTCTACGTAAAATATAAAACCAATTAAAGCGATTAAAAACCAAGTTATTATTTTAGAAATCTTCATGTGCAATAGTACGCCTATTAAACTGATAAGGCATTAACAATAAAGGATTATAAATACTTTTTCTGCTAAGCTAAAGTTCCAACACAGAAATCATTTGGGTCGAAAAAAGGGTTTAATATTTATATTTAAATATTTTCCTCCAAGTCCGCAATTCACATTTATAAAACTTCTTTAAAGTTTCATATATAAAATCAGAGTAATTTTTCATTTTTTTTTCGTTTGTTCAAAGCTAAAATATTTTGTCCATTCTGCTGAAATATAGTTCATAATCCTTGCATAGTATAAATTACCAGCTTGAAGTAAAGCCTTTTAACTATTTCATGTCCCTTTTCTGGCATTCTCTTTTTGAAAACAATTTTAAAAAACTAGGAAGGTAAAATGATGATTTTTAAGGCAAAGGCATTTAATAGAGCTTTAAACTAATAAACCTTATGCGATTTGTGGATCTTTGAATTTGGTTGAAACTAACATGTTGAATGAATTAAATGCTAAAAGAGGCTAGTTTAAATACACCTATTTAGGATGAAGCTAAATATTGAAAATTCTGACAATGTGGCCTTATTTACTTATGATAGTGGGTTAAATAAAAAAGGCCTTCAGATGAAGACCTTTAAAGTAGCGAGAGGGAGACTTGAACTCCCGACCTCCGGGTTATGAATCCGACGCTCTAACCGGCTGAGCTTAATAAATACAGGGGATTACGATTGACTAAACCAAACTGACAGTAAAAACTGACAGAATGGAATACTGGAAACTAACAATTGGAAATGAAAAACAAGTCCCTGTAATCAATCTATTTTATGCTAATAGTAGGTATAGGTATTGGACTGGACGAGCTATAGGTTTAAAGCTTACCTCTCATGACAACCCTGAACTATTAAAAGCTGCTTTTGAGTTAAAACTAATTGAAGGCTGGAGACCAACACAGAAAACAAAACAAGAAATTGAGCTAATTCCTACGGTCGTAGATATATTAAATAGGGGGATAAGAGACAAGATTTCACAAGGTTGCTCTGAAAGGTATATCAAGGATGCTAAAAGGGTTGCTGCTCTTTGGAAAAGATTTGAAAGAGAAAACAATATTAGGAACATAGGAATTGATAAACTGAGTGAAAAGCATTTATCTAAGTTTATCATAAGGCCGAGCTGGGGTCCTAAGACTTAGAGAACAATTAAATCAACTCTATCTCCACTGCTATCAATGCCCAAATTAACGAGCGCAGTCAAGCTCCATAAGCCGCTCAGTAAGTTGAATAAACCTATTGATAATATATATGAGGTTATAAATGAAATAAAGCAATGCAATAGTAATCTACACCTCTGCTGCCTTCTAACATATGGATGCTTGTTAAGACCGCACCGGGAGATACGAGAGCTAACTTGGGGAGATTTTACGAGCGAACTCAACTACATAAAATTATCAGGAGGCAGGAACAAATCTGGAAGGAATAGAATAGTTCCAGTACCATCCTACATTAGAGAAATACTAGTTAAAGGAGAATCAAGTAATAATATATTCACTAATTCCATTAAACCACCCAATCCTTACTATTTTAAGACACTTTGGAGTAGCATTTAAGACTTTGACTAATTCATAATTTCCTTTCCTGTCTTGAAAATTTAAAAATATGGTTGTTTTTTCCATCATAATTGGGTTTATGTAGAATTGCAGAACGTGCAGTTCTTGCAGTCTTGCAGTCCTACTTGTTAAACAATTAAGAAAAAACCAGGAATCTTAGTGAAGAAAATCGTATATTTACTGTTCATTACCACAGCCAATAGATGACAGCTTCACAGCCAATTCCATTGGCTTTTTCGTTTCTGTAAATTTCGAAACTTGTTTTGATAAATGAAAGGAGAACTTTTCCACATATAGCATAGGTTTTTAACAGTTTCCCCTTTTTTTATGGCTTAATTTGAATTTAAGAATTACTAGGTTCTTTACTTTCTTATCAAATAATCTAAATTTGTATCGTATCAAGAGCATTAATTTGCACCAACCGACTTACTCGAAGCACGGTGGTTTAGAATACGAGACACTCGTCTAAAAAAATCGAGAATCCAATTCTTTTCTTGGTCGTAATAATGTTTAACTTAAAACTATAGTTATGGCAAATTTAAAAGGGGAAGTGACGTTCAAAGTGACATTCACTAATCTAGGGGTTCCAGCAAGTATGTATTCATCAGGAATCATTTATAAGGAATGTGCCCAACAAGTATATGCATCTGCTCCATGGTCAAGCATAGGGTATAAGAAGGACCCTAGATTTAAAGTTGAGCTGGTTGAGAAGAATATCAAAAGAGATATTTAGCTCAAGAGAAGAGACAGGAGATAGCCCATACAGCTTAAATACTTCAGCCTTAGTAAAAACTGTATTTTTTACAGGCATGTAATACCTTATGAACTGGCTTTATCTATAAAACTGGCTTGAGGATATTTATATATGCCCAATAGATTAATAAAAATTGAATGGGCAACCTTAGCCAAAGAATCCAAGCAGATATTCCAAGACTGTTGGTAGGGAAAAGCATATTGACATGTACAATCAAAAAGACTAATAGCATGGCAATTATCCCCCAAAGAGCGATTGTTCTGGTTTGAGGAAATAGAACCCCAATACCTAATAGAATTTCAGCTACACCGCTGAGGTAAATGAGTAAATCATGTGCTGGTAAAAACTTCGGCATAAAGGGTCTGTAAAAGCCTGTATTAGTAAAATGGAGGATTCCTAAGACAGCATAAAGAACTCCCATGAAGTAAAGTTGGAACATCTTAGTCTAATATTCGTTTCTCAAATTGACCTCCTGTGTTTTGCCAATATAAACCATCGACATAGAAGTCATCTCCCCAATTAGCCATCCCAGATGGTACTATATCAACTTTCCCGTCTTTGTCAAAATCTACAGATTTTATATGGTAAAAATTAGTAAAAGAACTCATGGATTCGTCAACTGGTTCTCCTATGATAAAACTTTCAATAAAGTTTTTACTTCCAACATTTTCAAAAGAGAGTAAATAATAGGTTTGATAATATAATCCACTACCCAAATTTGCATCAAGTTCATTCCTAGTTGTACTAACTATAATGTCAATATCACCATCCGTATCATAATCAGTAAAACCAAAACCAAGTACTTTTGATTTTCTGTTTGAACCCGATAATGTATTTTCTTCTAATATTGTTGAATTATTAAGGCTATAAAAACCTGAATTATTTCCCCAAAGGATTACAGGAGCTAATAATTTGCTTTGAAAATTTTGTTGTGGGTTACTAAATTCCTCTTTTTTAGCTCCTATATCATGTCCTATAATAATGTCTAAAGCTCCATCATTATTTAAATCGAATAATTCATATGAAAAACAATGCCATTCTTCGTAATCATAGTCAGGAATTAATTCATAAGAAGTAAAAGTGAAATCACCATTATTAATACTAATTGTAGGCTTTTCATTTTCTTTATTATCCCAAGTACCATTGTAATATACTGCAATTGGAAACTGTATAAAGTCCATAAGCCCATCATTATTTATATCACCAGCGCTAAAATCATGAGTGTCTTGCTCAACTCCAACTTCATATTGAGCTGGGGTTGAGGGTCGTAAATCAATAATCTTTGGTTTGGCAGGTAGAACATTTTGAAACCCACCTGTATCCTCAGAGGATATAAAAACATTTTGTTTTGTGTCATGAGAAGAAGCGACCACGTCTGTGTATCCATCATTATTGAAATCCCCAGCTAATAGTCTAACACCAAAATAAAAAGATGAATCAAAAACTAACTTATTTTGTTTTCCTTTATAATCTGACATTAGAATGAATTTTCCCTGATGATATGAGTAAGGGTGTTCATCACAAAATGATGTGGCAAACCCAATTAAGTCCTGTTTCTCATCTTTATCATAGTCTAAAACGATGATATCAGGGCCAAATATTCTAAATCTAGAATGAGTCTCATAATGTGTTAATCCTTCAAGAAAGTCTTGTGAAAAATATTCATCAAAGTATTTTTGATTATTGTAGTATGAGGTAGTTTTATTAATTGATGAGAAATCTTCCGAAATAGATATAAATAAACTTAAAGAAAACAAAGCATTTAAGGTAATGTTGGCTCCTAAGGTTACGGTTAGAGATGCCTCTGTTGAATCACTACCTTCCCACCCAAAAAATTCATATCCCTCAGCAGGAGTAGCTGTTATTGTAACCTCAGTCCCTTCATCATAGTTTCCTCCCTCTGTAGAGACTGTCCCTCCTTCTCCAGCTGTAACTGTTAGGGTGAATTGTGAAACCTCTGGCTCAGGCTCTGGAGTTGGCTGTTGGACTAGTGGAGGAGGGGTAGTATCCTCTTCTTCTTTAGAACAGCTGTAAACAAACAAGAATGTTGTTAGGGCAATTACTATAGGGTAGAGTAGTTTTTTCATACGTCTAAATTAAGAAATTATAGAATGGCAAGGAATAGTAACATAACGATATAACTAATTTTCTTTTCAAATGCCTCTAAAGATTGGGTTATAATACTATCTCATGAGTAGGCTCTAAAAGGGAAAGTGAAACTTTTTAACCCCACCACTATCATTAATAAAGTGTCGAGGTCAATTTTTTAGCTTTTTTAATTCAAAACTGACAGTATTTACTGACAGATTTTGGGGATTTAACTGTCAATTTAGTGTCAGTTTCTATATATTTAAAAATTATTAATAGTCAGTAAGGTTAGTATAATTTCCCTTGTATGATTGGCTAAACCCAATAAAAAAAGGCCTTCAGATGAAGACCTTTAAAGTAGCGAGAGGGAGACTTGAACTCCCGACCTCCGGGTTATGAATCCGACGCTCTAACCGGCTGAGCTACCTCGCCATTTCGGTGGGCAAATATAAAAACATAATCCGCTATGAACAACCTTTTGAAAATATTTTAAAATAAATATGGTCCTAAATGTTTTTTCGATATATTGAGCCCAGATTTTTACACCTATGAGTATTAAGAAAAGTTTTTCTATTGAGTACGATTTTCACGCCTCGCCACAATTGTTATTTCAATACCTTTCAACACCCTCTGGTCTTTCAGAGTGGTTTGCAGATAACGTAAATTCAAGAGGAGAAAGCTTTACTTTTATTTGGGATGACTCCGAAGAAACAGCATTGTTATTACAGAAAAAAAATAATGATAAAGTAAAGTTTCAGTGGCAAAACGATGAAGATGATGCTGAAGATTATTATTTCGAATTTAAAATTCAGGTTGATGAAATCACTAAAGATGTTTCTCTAATCATCACGGACTTTGCTGAAGAGGACGAACTGGAAGAATCCAAAATGCTTTGGGACAATCTTGTTTCAGACTTAAAACAGGTCTTAGGGGCTAGTTAATTTACCACATGCTTAATTCTAACGGTAAACTGATTTCAAGCTTTAGTGAAATTCAGGCAGACTTTATCAAACAACTTCACACTCAGTTTTCATATTCAGAGGTCCTGCGTTTTGAAAATAATCATATTTTATTTTGGGAACTTCATTATTTTAGAATTATAGCCAGCTTAAGGAGGCATCGTTTCGAAATACCTATGAATTATACCATGGAGTATTTAGAAGCTGAAATTATAAAGTTAATCAATAGTCAACCTACCCAATCAGAGGCAGTTCTGATTCGAATTCAATTTTTACCTTATCAGAAGAGTATCCATTTCCTAATGAGTTCAACCATAGCAAAGCCTCTTCACTCAATTGAATCAGTTGAAGATTATTCTTTGGATCTTTTTAAAGAAGTTGGGATTCAAGCCAACAACCTCTCTAATCTATCAACTACTAATGCTACTCTTTTTACCATTGGTAAGCGATATGCCGAAGAAAATGGTCTCAATGATTGTGTATTTCTAAACGATCAAAAAAATCTTGTTGAAACGCTACAAGGCAGCTTGTACTTACTTCAAGGAGGTGCAATTTTAACTCCTGATTTAAACTCTGGATGTCAAGACTTTGCGCTCCGATCTGCGTTTAACGAATGGCTTGATAAAAAACAGAAATCCTTTCAATTAATTGAACAGGCTGTCAATCCTTTTGAGTTACAAAAATCTGAGGAATTAATGGTATTGTCCTTAAAGTACGGAGGACAACAGATAAGACAGTATCGCAAAACCAGCTATAAATCAAATAAACTACAGGAATTGTTCAATAGTTTCGTTCTCAATTTATACTAATTTGACATTGGGTTTTCAGGAGCATTGGACCACAGTAAATACGTTCCACCCAAGGCCCTCATTTGATTTTTCCAGAAACCTTCTGAAGCAAACTCCATCCAATCTGTAGTTTTTATTTCATTTGAAACAACCCATGAATCCTCTTCAATTTCAGATTTTAGTTGACCATCTGACCAACCACTATAGCCTAGAAAAAAACGAATCTGGTTTTGAGCTAGTTTGCCTAATTCTAAAAGTCCTAGAACAGTTTCAAAATCACCACTCCAAAAAAGATCATTTTCTATATGAATACTGTTGGGAATAGAATCACCAAGCGTATGAACAAAAAATAGATTGTCTTGCTCTACAGGCCCACCGTAATACATTGGGAAGGGAATGGAAACGTTTTCCATCAAATCATCCAATGTATACTCCAATTTTTTATTTATAATAAATCCAACATCTCCTGACTCTTTAGTATCAACTATAAGTACACAAGAACGTTGAAAGTTGTAATCACCCATTGTGGTTGGGGTAGCGATAAGAAAATCACCTGCTTTCATAAGCTAAAAATCAAAGATAAAAAAAAGCTCCACTAGGGAGCTTTTAGTATTTTTTATTGTAAGGATGAATTAGTTTACTGAACTAGATAATTCAGCACCTGCCTTAAACTTCACAACATTCTTAGCGGCAATTTTGATTGTTGCACCAGTTTGTGGGTTTCTTCCATCACGAGCAGCTCTCTTAGAAACTGACCAAGATCCAAATCCAACTAGGGACACACGTCCACCTTTTTTCAGTGTTCCACCAACACTTCCTAAGAAAGACTCTAACGCTTTTTTAGCTGCCGCTTTTGAGATGCCTGCATCAGCTGCCATTGCATCTATTAATTCTGTTTTGTTCATAATTGTTATTTTATAAGGTTATTCGACAAATTTATATGGAATTTCAAAAGACCAAAGAAAAAAACAGCTAAATCCCCGTTTTTGTTGATAAGTAGAGGGTTTTGTTGATAATGCAGGCTTTTTTTTACTGAATTCGTGCGTCAACCCCTATTGAATAGCCATTCATCAGCGCACTTACAGACATTCTTTTTTTATTGGGTAACTGTATTTCTTTACAATGGAGAAATCCATCAGAAGTAGTAATCATGAGTTTGGAATCCTTTTCAATCACTTGTCCGTTGTCATAATGATGTTCTATTTTCTCAGCTTCAGCCTCATAAATTTTAATCCGGAGTAATTCACCATTATTTTTTAAGAATGTCCATGCCCCAGGATAAGGGTTTAGTCCTCGAATTTGATTGACAATGTTCTCTAAAGGATTATCCCAATGAATACAAGTATTCTCTGAATTCAACTTTGGGGCAATCTTTGGTTGCTCCAATTCAAGTTGGTCTTGGGCTTCAATTGATTTATCCGAAAGTTGTATCAATGTTTCACTCAGTAAAGGAGCACCTATACTTAATAATCTGTCATGAAGAGTTTTGAAATTATCCTCTGCTTGTATTGGAATTGACTTTTTCATTAACAAGGCTCCTGAATCAATTGCTTCATCTATTAAAAAAGTAGTTACTCCTGTTTCGTTTTCACCATTTATTAAAACCCAATTAATTGGGGCAGCACCTCTATAATTGGGTAAAAGTGAGGCATGTAAATTGATGGTTCCTAATGAAGGAAGACTCCAAACTACCTTTGGTAACATTCGAAAAGCTACCACGGCATAGACCTCGGCATTTAACTTTTGAAGCTGATCAATAAATTCAGGGGCTTTTAAATTGACAGGCTGTAAAACAGGAATACCTTTTAATAGCGCATAATCCTTAACTGCAGAAGTCGTTATTTTTTTTCCTCTTCCCGCTTTGCGATCTGGAGCAGTAACAACAGCTAAGACAGGAAAGCCAGCCTCAAACAAATAGGCTAAGCAATAACGAGCAAATTCTGGTGTGCCATAAAAGATAACGGAAGGTAAAGAAGTCTTTTTATTCATCTCGCCAATAATATTTATGCTGAGAGTTTATACTTATTTTTTGTTTTTCTAAAAGCTCGGAAAAAAAGTTTTCCAAGCCTAAGGGCTCAAAGTACAACTTTTGCTTTAGCTCTTGAATTGAATGAGGTTGCATTTTAAGCAATTCAATAACTTTAGACCTAGACACTGAACTCATCTGGTCATCTGATTTACACATTGAGGAAGAACATTGATTGCATTTTGATCTGTAATCTTCCCCAAAATAGCCCATGATTAAATTGCGTTTACACTTGGACTCATCAGTAATAAATGAGGTTATAGCACTAAGCTTTTTAAGTTTTTGATTCTTTAATTTCTGGAGCAATTCTTTTACGGGTCGAAGGGTATATTGATCTTCTCGAGGGACTTGAAAGCATAAATATAGTGTTGCGGAACTTCCAGTGTAATCAATAAAATTTTCTTGTTGCAATTGGTTGAGTGCCGTTAAAAGCCTCTCTGATGAAATCTTTAATGCCCCGCAAATAGTCTGTATAGTTACACGAATGGGCTCATTAAAAAAATTAGGATGGCACCGCATCATATATTCTATCACCTTTGCCGCAGTAGTTTCTAACTTTATCAACTTAAGCATCTCATTTTGACTGCTTTTTGATTTCAATCGAAGTTGCTTGGTTTTGGAAGCATGCCAATTGAGTACACCCGTCTTTTCTAGTTGAATAAGACACTGATGTAATTTCTTTTCACTTCTTTGATATCGATTACAAAACTCATTTAAATCCAACGAAAAGGTTATTTCCTGTCCTTCTCCGTATGCTATTTGCAAGAAATTACACAACTCTTTATATATTCCTTTTAACTCTACTTCATTTGGGAACTGATCAAAAATTCTTTTTTCTAATTCAGAAAGATCACCTTGATGAAATAACAAAAAAGTTTGAGAAGATTTTCCATCTCTCCCTGCTCTTCCAGTTTCTTGATAATAATTTTCAATACTTTCCGGAGGACTTGTGTGTATGACCATTCTCACATCTGATTTGTCTATCCCCATTCCAAATGCTGTAGTTGCCACCATATGGGTTATTTCACCTTCTTGCCAAGCCTGTAATCGGGCTTTCTTTTCAGAGGAAATTAACCCTCCGTGAAAATAAGATGCTTTGTGCTTATTTTGATTGATGAAATTCGAAAGAAGTTGAGTTTGCTTTCGAGTATAGCAATAAATGATACTACTCCCTTGGTGTTCATTCAATAGCTGAAGTACAGTATTAAACTTGTCTTCAGTATTCCAAATATTATATGCAATATTGGAGCGCTCAAAGGAATCTTGAAAATGAGAAGGGGTTTTAAGTTCTAAAAGGGTTTCAATATCTTTTTTTACCTCAGGAGTGGCAGAAGCTGTAAGTGCCAAAATTGGCACCTTTGGAAAATAGGCTCGTAAAACATTAATTTTTCTGTACGCAGGCCGAAAGTCATGCCCCCATTCCGAGATACAATGGGCTTCATCTACAGCAATTAACGCGACTTTAGCCTGTTTTATTTGGTCTAGAAAAAAGGGATTAGAAAAGCGCTCAGGAGAAACAAAAACAACTTTATAGTTCCCGTGAATAGCATTGTCCAGTTGCTGAGAAAGGCTTACCGCTTTTGGCCCTGACTCAAAATACATAGACTTTATTCCCATTGATCTAAGTCCATTCACTTGATCCTCCATCAAAGCAATAAGCGGTGAAATTACTAAGGAAAATCCGTCTTTCATTAAGGCTGGAATCTGATAGCAAAGTGATTTTCCACCACCGGTAGGAAGCAAAGCAAGAGTGTCTCTATTTGCTATAACAGAATCAATGATTTGTTCTTGCAGAGGTTTAAAAGCATCAAAGCCCCAATGTGACTTAAGTAGTGCTTCTTTATTCATAAGATTTCAATTTAGCTTCAATAAAATCGATTCTTGATGCAACGCTACCCTCAGGGACATGAATCACTTGGTGAGACTTTTGATATACCTCTTGAATAAATGTAAAATAATGTGATGCTTGCTCAAAGGTCTCTGATCTATGTTCATCAAGTTTGTAAATTTCCTTCCATGGAGCAAGTAGAAAAACCAAATCGTATTGAAATCTCGAAACTCTTTCATACCATGATTTGGAATCTTCTCCAATGGCTTTGAGGTAAGCGTAAATATCGTGAACACCCCTATCGAATAATGCTAAAGGAGCATCCGTTTTCACTTGCTCTAAAGCTTCAAACTGTTTTTTTCGTCCTGCAAATAAAGCCTCACTAAATTCTTGAGGATCAGAAAGAAAGTAGTTGCTTTTTCCGTCTTTTTTTGCTGCTTCTAACAGCGTTCTAGAATATTCATCAAAAGCGGGGTATCCCATAGTTTTAAACTTTTCAACCAAGGTGGTTTTACCTGCACCAGGACTTCCGCTAATAACGACTCTCTTTGTTTTCAAACAATTGAATTTTAGTTGGTATTAATTTGGCTTCGTACAAAATCAAGAACATAAATCACCATTTAACTTTGACCTTTTAAATTCTAGCTGTTTTTTTAAATACTTTAATCACATTAATTCATGTTCCAAGAAAGCACTAAAAAAATAAAACTGTACCTTTATACAAAAGTAAAAAGCCTTGGCGCAAACCCAACCGCAGTCTGACGATTTTTATTCACGATTTTATGACCAACTGCTTGAATCTCAAGCTTGGCCTGGTGTATATCTATTTAAGTTTATTGTAAAAACTGAATCTAAGCATCTGAACAGTTTGAAAGTATTGTTTGACAATAAAGCTGCTCAATTCTCTGAAAAATCGTCAAGCAAAAAAACATTTACAAGTTTGAGTGTCAAAGTCACTATGGAATCACCTGATAGTGTAATTCAAATTTACAAGAAAGCCAGTACTTTAGAAGGTATTATTACGCTCTAATTTTAATAAAAAACTATAGAATTCATTAGAATTTACTAATTTGCATTCATTATTTACTTCACTACAACATTAGCAACTATTTTTTATGGAAACCTTGCAGTACAACACAAAGCGCAAGCAATTAATAATTCCCGAATATGGAAGACATATTCATTTGATGATTGAACAGGCCATGGCTGAAACCGATGCCGAAGAACGCAATAAAAAGGCAAAAGCCATTATCGGCGTTATGGGCAATCTCAATCCACACCTAAGAGACGTACCTGATTTTCAACATAAACTTTGGGACCAGTTTTTTATCATGGCAAACTTTGATATTGACGTGGACTGCCCTTATGAAAAGCCTGAAAAAGAAGTGTTAGAAGCCAAGCCTGATAAACTTGCTTACCCTCAAAATCATCCAAAATATCGCTTTTATGGCAATAATATTAAACGGATGATCGATGTTGCAATAAACTGGGAAGAAAACGAACTCAAAGAAGTACTTGTTTTCACCATTGCGAATCATATGAAGAAAAACTTTTTGAGTTGGAATAAAGATTCTGTAGATGATGCGGTTATCATGGGTCATCTAGATGAACTTTCCAATGGAAAACTAAAGGTTGCTGCCCCTCAGTTACCTTTAAGTGAATCTTCCGAGCTCCTTAAGTTTAAATCTAAAAATGGTAACGGTCCCAAAAGTAATAATGCTAGTAAGTACCGTAAAGTTAAACGCAAACGCTATTAGGCAGCATGGAGTCATTTGTAATTGAAGGAGGTAAACCACTAAAAGGATCCATTACTCCCCAAGGAGCAAAAAATGAAGTCTTACAAATTTTGTGTGCAGTACTTTTAACTCCTGATCCTATCACTATTCACAATATTCCTGATATTGTTGATGTCAATAAACTCATTAATTTATTAAGAAACTTTGGGGTTAAAGTAAATAAATTAGACCAAGGTAGTATTCAATTTCAATCCGACGCGATTGATTTGAATTACCTCAACTCAGAGCAATTTAAAAAAGACGGTAAAGGCTTAAGAGGATCCATTATGCTGGTTGGTCCTTTACTGGCTCGTTTTGGAAAAGGGAGCATTCCTAGACCCGGAGGTGATAAAATCGGGAGACGTCGATTAGATACTCACTTTGATGGTCTTATTCAACTAGGAGCAGAATTTAATTACAACAAAGAAGATTATTTCTACAGTGTTGAAGCAAAGAAACTAATCGGTACCGACCTCTTGTTGGACGAAGCTTCGGTAACGGGAACAGCAAATATTGTAATGGCTGCTGTATTGGCCGAAGGACATACATCTATTTACAATGCAGCCTGTGAACCTTATCTTCAACAGCTTTGTTCTATGCTCAATAGAATGGGAGCAAAAATCAAAGGCATAGGATCAAACTTACTCCACATTGAAGGTGTGAAGAAGCTCACTGGAACTGAGCATACTGTACTTCCTGATATGATTGAAATTGGGAGTTGGGTTGGTTTAGCTGCTATGACTAAAAGTGAAATTACCATTAAAAATGTACGCTGGGAGCATTTAGGCCAAATGCCTAATGTGTTCAGAAAACTGGGGATTACTATTGAAAAAAAAGGGGATGATATTTTTATCCCTGCTCATAAAGACGGCTATGAAATACAAAGTTATATTGATGGATCAATTTTAACCATCTCTGATGCTCCATGGCCAGGGTTTACTCCTGATTTGTTAAGTATCGTTTTAGTAGTAGCAACTCAAGCCCGAGGAAGTGTTTTAATTCATCAAAAAATGTTCGAAAGTCGTTTGTTTTTTGTGGATAAACTCATTGATATGGGTGCTAAAATAATTTTATGTGACCCCCACAGAGCAACTGTAATTGGTCATGATTTTAAATCCCAATTAAAAGCGGCTACATTAACCTCTCCAGATATCCGTGCAGGAATCTCATTGCTTATCGCTGCACTATCTGCAAAAGGAACGAGTGTCATTCACAATATCGAGCAAATTGATCGAGGCTACGAGAATATCGTCCCCCGACTTTTAAAGCTTGGTGCTAAAATAGAGCGCATAAAGAACTAAAATCGTATTGCCCCCATGCCCCAAAAAATCATTCTAACTTTAGTAATACTTCTAAATTCAGTTTACTGCTTGGGCCAAATAGAACTAGTAGGACAAGTTGTAGACGCGTTGACTAAAGAACCCCTGCCCTACGTTAATATTGGACTGGTCAATAAAAACATAGGTACAGTTTCAGACGAACAAGGCTATTTTCTACTTGAAGTCAACCCTGCCCAATACGGACAATCAAACTTGCGCTTTTCAATGATTGGTTTTGAAAGTAAAACTTTTGTTTTAAAGGAATTTCTTCAAAAAGATCTTCTTATCATACCACTTACAGAAGCACCAACTGAACTTGAAGAAGTTATTATTTCTGCCAAAAAAAACAAATTTGAAACAAAAATTTTAGGCAATAAAACTACCTCAAAGATGATCTACGCTGCTTTTACCACTAACAAACTCGGAAATGAGATGGGGTTTGTAGTGCGTCAACGCAAGCGACCAATGATCTTGAAAAAATTCACTATTTCCTTAGTAGAAAACGATTAT
>CBFHJD010000014.1:0-49916 GCA_965656215.1 Flavobacteriaceae bacterium | reverse complement strand
AAGTGACATTTTTATCTAATATCACTTGATAGACCATCGGAATGGATGGTGATTGACTTAGTTTTTTCCTGAGACCTTCATCGTTCGTAAAAAACAACAATCCAGTCATGGGCCGCCCCATATCTCCAATAGGTGGAATTTTAATTTTGACCGCAGATCGAATTAATTCTTGAACAGATTTTTTGATGATCCCTCCTTGGGCAGTTGCCACAAAACCTTTGGGCTTGTTAAGCAGAAGATAAACAGGGGCTGTCTTTTGAATTCGAGAACCGTCAAATTTTACTTCATCCGTAGGACCTACTTGAAATCCCATTTCAGTTACCACTTTCCCATTGACGTGCACCAATCCCATTTTAATATTTTCATCTGCTTCTCGTCTCGAACATATACCTGCATTTGATAAATATTTATTCAAACGCACCGTTTCTTTGTCTTTGCCTTTTTGCTTTGTACTTTCTACTTTAGAGGCTATTTTTTTTGGTTTCATCTTGGTACAGTCCTAGCGGTAAATCAAGGCGATACTTATAACACCTATCAAAATCCAAATTTTAATAAAATTGTGAGTCCAAAGGTACGCCTTTTCAGTTTGGGCACGCCAAAGAAAAATCAAAACAAAACTTAAAAATGGAATACTGGTCCAAAAGAAATACCGGAAGGATCCAAGGACTTGTTGAATAATAAAATAGGTGGGAATAAAAGTCAATAAGATACAGAGGCTGATGATGGCCTTAGTTGTGCGATGATCAAAAACTACGGGAAGTGTTTTGTATCGCTGGACCCAATCGCCTTTAAAGTTTTCTAAATCTTTAATAATATCTCGTGCAAGGATTATAAAGAAGAGATAGGTTGCATGGTAAAAAACGATAATATCAAAGTTTTTGAAATACAGCGTAATGGCCCAAAAAGGAAGAATCATTAAAAGGGCTGAAAACACATTACTCAACCAAAAAAGTCGTTTTACGGTATTGCTGTACAACCAGATGGTCAACATATAAAAAAGAAAAAATAAGACCACTCGTATGGAAATCACACTGGCAAAAATAAAAGCTACCATATTGAGTACGAGATAAAAAACCAATTGGAATTGCTGTGAAATAAGGTGTTCAAGTATGTATTTCTTTGGTCGATTGATTTGGTCTTTGGCGGCATCATAAAAATTATTAATAATATAACCTCCTGCTGTAGTCAAGGCCGAGGCAGAAACAATAGCAAAAAAATTAACATCAAAAATCAGAACTGACCAAGGAGTTTGTGGAGCTAAAATGTAACGTGCAGTGAGGTATTGTGCCAAAACCAATACTATAATATTATAGCCTCTTACCAAACTGAACAAACTCAGTATTTTGAGTAAGCTACGTTGGTTGGAATCCGAAAGAAACATGGAGTATTTTAGAAATGATAGACTACTTCGAGTGGGTATTGCTTCAAAGATTTTTTCGCTTTTTCAAAATCTTGGGTAAAGCCTAATATAAATCCTCCTCCACCGGAACCACAGAGCTTGAGGTAATAGTCATTCGTTTCGATTCCGTTTTGCCACAATTGATGAAAAGTTTCGGGAATCATTGGTTGAAAATTGGTCAAAACTAAGGACGAAAGCGACTTAATGTTTTTAAAAAGTGAACTGATGTTTCCTTTTAAAAAATCTTCCACGCAGGCATCGGATTGTTTGATGAACTCATCGCGCATCATGTTACTGAAAGCTTCTTTTTTCATGTTTTCCATAAACATGGAAACCATTGGAGCTGTTTCTCCTGTTTTACCGCTGTCTAATAAAAAAACGGCCCCTTTGCCTTTGGTGTGTTGTGATGGGATTCCTGTAGTCTGTATGTTCTCCTTTGAATTGATCAATATTGGTAAACTCAAATAGCTATTTAGAGGGTCTAAACCTGATGATTTTCCATGAAAAAAGGACTCCATAAGACTAAAAACTTTTTTTAGGTATCCTAATTTTTCTTTGGTCAGGTTCTCCAAGACAGTAATTTTACAACAAGCGTATTGGTCGTAAATAGCTGCTACTAAAGCACCGCTACTGCCTACGCCATATCCCTGAGGAATGCTGCTGTCAAAATACATCTTTCGAGCTAAATCTCGATCCAGTTTTTCCCAATCAAATTGAATAACTTTTGAGTCTAGAGTTTTGAGGTAGATGGAAAAGTCCACTAATTTTTTATGGGAATCCTGATCGAAAGCTGAATTTTCTGCTGGGATTTTTAAAGCACCTCTATAAAAATTATACGGAATGGAAAGCCCTTTGGAATCTTTGATAATTCCGTATTCCCCGAACAACAATATTTTCGCAAAAAAAAGGGGTCCTTTCATGTTTTTTTTTCTTCGCTTGTCAATAAGCTAGTATAATTTAAATGGAATCTATGAATAAATAACCAAAAACAAATTTACACTTTTTTCGCCCCACTTCCAACTTCATCAAAAAGGTATTGTCCTTGTTCGCAATAAACTGCTAAATGGTCTGCGATAAAAGTACGGACCTCTTTCTTATTGGATTGTGGATAAAGTAAATGGACATTTGCTCCAGCATCTAAGGTAAAACACAATGGAATTTGGGTCTGTTTTCTAAAATCCCAAACCTTTTGAATGATCTTTAGTGTGTTGGGTTGCATGAGAATAAAATAGGGATTTGAAGTCATCATCATTGCATGTAAAGACAATGCCTCTGTTTCCACTATACTGATAAATTCGTCTAAGTTTCCAGATTGCATGACAACAAGCAAGCGCTCCAAGTTTGTTTCTGCTTGAACAAAGCGTTGTTCAGCAAAAGGATGATTGTGCATCAGTTGGTGTCCTTGGGTGCTAGACACAGCTTTACTCCCCTTATCTACTAAAAGGATGGTGTCTTGATACGCAGTAAAAACCGAATGCAATTGGTTTCCAAAAGGTGATGCATATAAATCGCTACTACTTTCTTGAGGGGTATTTTTACCCCATAAAGTTACAGGTCCTTCAATACTTCGCGCTGCACTACCCGATCCTAAGCGAGCTAAAAAAGAAGCTTTCCGATAGAATTCAGCTGCTGTGGTCTCAGGGAAAAGGGTTTTTTCCATGTCCATAATACACATACTCAAAGCCGCCATGGCAGAAGCTGATGAAGCAATTCCACTAGAATGAGGAAAGGAATTATGGCTGTTTATTTTCAAAGAATAAAGAGCGATCCAAGGGATGTAGTGGTGTATCCGTTTAAAAAAGGAATTTAATTTGGGATGAAAGTCCGGTTTTAAAACTCCTTCAAAATAAAACTCAAATTCAAAAGTCTTTTTATCATTTGCTTTAAATTCCACTTCGGTTGTTGTTACACTAGAAGACAGTGTGAAACTTAAGGATGAGTTTTTTGGGAGCTGAGGTTCTGTTTTTCCCCAATATTTCACGAGTGCGATGTTACTAGGAGCCTCCCATCTAGTAGTTAATGGAACTGGGAAATTTGTAGTCGAAGAAATAAAATGTGTTTCATCCATGCTTCACAAAGATACAGCTTCAACGGGAATGTTGAGATTAGTGTGGTTGCAAATAAAAATTTACTTTAGATTTACCTTATGAAAAAACGAAAGCTGCCCTATTTTATTGCTGTTTCTATTGGTGTTTTTATTGCACTGGCGGTAGGATTTTTGTCCAGTTTGGTGACTAGACAAGCAATTTCAGAATGGTATGTGGGACTAGAAAAACCTTTTTTCTCACCACCAAACTGGCTCTTTGCACCTGTTTGGACATTGCTTTATATCCTAATGGGTTGGGCCGTTGGATCAGTCTGGTATTTTGGCAGGAGGCATCGCTGGGGAAAAACTGCATTGTATCATTTCGGTGCGCAATTAATTTTTAACGGACTTTGGTCTTTGGTCTTTTTCGGCTTACGCAGTCCATTATTAGGCATGCTGGTCATCATCACTCTTTGGATTCTTATCGAACGAACCATTTATTGGTTCCGATTGGTTGATCGAAAAGCAGCTTTTTTACTTTATCCCTATTTTGCTTGGGTAAGTTTTGCAGCCCTACTCAATGGCGCAATCTTATATTTGAATTAAAAAAATCCTATTTTTCGGGTACCCGTTCAGGGAAATCGGTGATAATACCGTCTACACCCAAATCAATCATCGCAGCAATATCTTCCGGTTGATTGACTGTCCAAGGTAGAATTTGAAATCCTGCCTGCTTCATTTTTTCTACATTAAACTGATTCAATGATTTATGATTAGGGTTAATGGCTACAGCATTTAAGGATAGTGCTACAGGAATGGCATCCAAAGGATCGTCTTCTGTAAGTACAGCTATAGGAACTTCGGTATTGATTTGGTAAAACAGTTGCAGTTCCTTCCAATTAAAACTAGAAATCAAAATCTTATCAGGCGTCCAAGTGCCTTGCTTAAAATAGGCTTGAAGTAAGGAATCTGTCAATATTGCAGTTTGTGTACCCTTAAGTTCAATATTTAAGGTCACACGGCCGTCAATTAAATTCATGACCTCTTCCAGAGTTGGAATTGTAAATCCATCAAGCACTTCAATCTTACGAATGGAGTCCAAGTCTAGTTGTTCAATATAGCCAGTGGCATTGGTCAATTTTTCCAACGTCTGGTCGTGAAATACGATCAACTCTCCACTTGCGCACCGAAAGATATCAATCTCAACTCCATCTACTCCAAGATTCAGCGCTTTATCAATAGAAGGCAAGGTGTTTTCTGCCAAATGACCTCTGGCTCCTCGGTGTCCAATAACCTGTATTTTTTGGGGTGGGGAACACGAATTTAAAATCAAAATCATAGCAATTAGTAGTAGCGGTTGTTTCATTTTACTCTTTATTTATTCTTTAATTAAAATCCAAAATTCCCAAGGTTTCATATCGTATTGATAAGAAGAGGAAAGTCTTTTGGTTTTGAAATCTTGAAACCGTTTAAAATTACCTTCAAAAGGCATTGTAAATTGCGCGTAGTCCTTACTTAAATTTGCTACCACAACAAGTGTGTCTCCGGTATTTCCTCTCTCAAAAGCAAAAACACGTGAGGGATTTGTAGTGGAAATCTGACGAAAAGACCCTCCTTTTGCTCCACTCTCCAAAGCTGAATGATTATTTTTTAGCGCACCCAACTGCTCTAAAAGCTTCATCGTCTTTCCAACTGTTTTGGGAAAGCTGTCTTTTTCAAAAAAATGGAGTCGTTTATTTAGATCATACTCTTGACCTGAATAAATCAAAGGCATCCCTGGAACCGTATAATTCATTGCCATAAAAATGGATGCCGCCTTACCATAGCTCTCTTCTATGGTTCCATTCCAAGAATTTTCATCGTGATTGGAAACAAAATGGACTACTATATTTTCCGGACCGTACCGACGCAATGTTTGCTTAATATGGCGGGTGTAGTCTCTAGCATTTTTTAGTCCTTGAGCCACCTCTTTGGAAAGATGATGACCGGGCCAATCGTAAGAGGCATCAAACTTACTAACCAAGCCAAATCCTCCGGGATGATAAATGTCCGTTTCGGCTAAAAGAAAAACAGGCTTGAGAGCCTTTAAAGCGGTAAAAGTTTTATCGTAAAAATCCTGAGGAACGGCATAAGCCTGGTCAATGCGATAGCCGTCTATATTGGTCTCTTTAACCCAATACACCATGGCTTGCCTTAAGGCTTCTCGCATTTCCATATTGTTGTAATTTAAATCGGCTACATCCGTCCACCCAAAAGACTTACCCGTTCGAAAATCAATGGGATCTATAATTTCTCCTTTTCTGTTTTTGAGATAGAAGTCACTGTGTTCTTTAATCCACACATGGTCCCAGCCTGTATGACCCGGAACCCAATCTAAAATGATATACATTCCCAATTGATGGGCTTTATCCACCAAAGCTTTAAAGTCTTCTAAAGTTCCAAATTCAGGATTGACTTTAGTGTAATCTGAAACGGCGTAATAACTCCCTAACGGTCCTTTACTCTTGGTTGTCGAAATTGGATTGATGGGCATGAGCCATATAATTTTGACTCCCATTTTTTTCAATTGGGGAAGATCTTTGGCAAAAGCATTAAAGCTTCCTTCATTGGAATATTGACGAATATTGGCTTCGTAGAGTACTGCCTTGGAAATAACCTCATCCGTGATTGGTTCAAATGGGATTTCGTCAACCGTCTTAATCTCTGGTCCTCTTGCTTCCTCGGGCTGCTCTTGACAGGACCAAATTAGAAGACTCAATAAAAAAACACTTTTTAGTTTCATAATTTTAATTAACGATTTACTTTAATTGAGTTGTGACTTTTTAAAACTCGACTTAGAGTATAGCACTCGTCAGATTAAATTTTAAGTGCTCCAGTACTGATCGAGGTTTTATTCCTAATATCAAATCCAGGAAAAGTTTTTATTCCTGAAGGGCTACTATTGGTCACGGCGCTTTCGTTATCCT
This sequence comes from Flavobacteriaceae bacterium, assembly GCA_965656215.1. GTDB lineage: Bacteria > Bacteroidota > Bacteroidia > Flavobacteriales > Flavobacteriaceae > MS024-2A. The sequence goes on along the minus strand of CBFHJD010000014.1, from coordinate 43,525 downwards.
ATGATCTAAAATAAACATAAACATACTTACTAAGAATTTTATATCTGATTTTTTGCTTGAGTCAAAATTTATTCTTCGGGAGCTAACGTGATTTCTAAGCCGTTTAGTTCTGGTATCATCGGTATTTGGCACCCCAACCTACTGTTATCTCTCACATTAAAAGCTTCTGCAAGCATGGCTTCTTCATCTTCTGAGCGTTCTGGTAGTGGGTGTGAGCTTTCTATATAACACTGACAAGAAGCACATAATGCCATACCGCCACACGTTCCCTCCACAGGGAGTTCGTATGCTTTACACACTTCCATCAAATTCATTTGCATGTCTGTGGGTGCCAAAAGTTCATGGCGTTTTCCTTTACGATCAGTCAAAAAAATCTGAATATCTAAACTCATTTACTCTATACTTTTGATCGTGGATTTTGCAGCTTGTTTTTGTGAACCATCAAAACCACTAACTCCACTCACTGTGGTATATTTCAATACATTGCGTTTTTCTGGATAAATACGTTTGAAGGCACTTTGGCACATGAGTGTTGCTTCATGGAATCCACATAAAATGAGTTTTAATTTGCCTGGATAGGTATTCACATCTCCAATAGCATAAATACCCGGAATATTGGTTTGATAATCAAGACTATTATCCACCTTAATTGAATTTTTTTCAATCTCTAAGCCCCAATTGGCGATAGGACCTAACTTTGGAGTCAATCCAAACAGAGGGATAAAATGATCGCATTCCACGTCATTTGAAGTGCCCCCTTGAGTTATGGTGATACGTTCAAGCTGGTCAGACCCCTTGAGCGCAGTTACCTCAGCCGGAGTGATTAAATTGATTCGTCCTTCGTTTTTAAGCTCTTGAACTTTATCTACGGAATCTAAAGCACCTCTGAATTCATTTCTACGATGCACTAAGGTCACGGAGGATGCAACATTTTCTAGAAAAATAGTCCAGTCCAGAGCAGAATCACCTCCTCCAGCAATAACTACTTTTTTATCTCGGTAGTATTCAGGATCTTTTATGATGTAATTGACCCCTTTATTTTCGTACTTATGAAGGTTTTCCAAAGGAGGTTTTCGAGGCTCAAATGTGCCTAGGCCACCTGCAATGGCGACTACTGGAGCTTGATGCTGCGTTCCTTGATCTGTGGTTACAATAAACTGGTCATCTTCTGTTTTTTCAATTGAAACAGCACTTTCTCCCAAGGTATAGCTCGGTTGAAAGGGAGCAATTTGTTGCTCTAAATTTTTAATCAACTCACCTGCCATGATTTCAGGGTGTGAAGGGATGTCGTAAATCGGTTTTTTGGGATATATCTCTGCACATTGACCACCGGGCATCGGAAGGGAGTCAATTAAATGACATTTCAGTTTGAGCAAGCCCGCTTCGAAAACAGCAAATAAGCCCGTAGGACCTGCTCCAATAATTAAAATATCCGTTTTAATCATTGATACCAGGTTCTATACTTTCTACCGATTCAATTTGGGGTAAGTACTTTTTAATGGTCATTTCAACTCCGGATTTAAGCGTCATTTGATTGACACTACAGCCCACGCAGGCTCCGTGAAGTTGAACTTTAACGTGTTTATCATCCATTAAGGATACAAAGGAAATGTCACCACCATCAGATTTAAGAAAAGGACGTATTTCATCCAGTGCTTGGTGTATTTTTCCTATGATTTCTTCTTGATTTTGACTCATGATTTTACAGCTTCACATCCAACTAAATTAGTAATTTCTACAGCTTTTGTAGGGGGTAAATTTTTATTTCTAAACAGCGTTTGAGCCACTAATTTTTTAGTGATTTCATCAAAATGATTTGCCAAACTACTTTGATCTTGGAGTACGGCGGGTCTTCCAACATCAGCTGCTTCACGAATACTTTGCACCAAAGGTAAGGCACCTAAAAAAGGGACCCCTTTGTCTTTGGCTAAATATTCTGCTCCTTTTTTTCCGAAAATATAATACTTATTGTCCGGGAGTTCTGCTGGGGTAAAATAACTCATGTTTTCGACAATCCCTAACACAGGAACATTAATACTCTCTTGCTGGAACATCGCAATTCCCTTTTTAGCATCTGCTAAAGCTACATTCTGAGGAGTACTTACTACTACTGCTCCATTGAGAGGTAGTGCTTGTACTATACTCAAATGAATATCTCCGGTTCCTGGCGGAAGATCAATCAATAAGAAATCTAATTCTCCCCATGCGGCATCAAAAATCATTTGATTTAGGGCTTTAGCTGCCATTGGGCCTCGCCATACAACTGCTTGATCGGGTTTGGTGAAAAAACCAATGGAGAGTACTTTAACCCCATAATTTTCTACGGGTTCCATTTTAGATTTTCCATCTACTTGGACAGAAAGCGGTCGTGCTCCTTCCATATCAAACATGGTTGGAATTGAGGGTCCGTAGATATCCGCATCTAAAATTCCAACTTTACATCCCATTTTGGATAGCGTAACTGCTAGATTCGCTGTGATAGTGGATTTTCCAACTCCTCCTTTACCTGAAGAAATAGCTATAATATTTTCGATCCCTTGGATTGGTTTTCCCTTGATTTGTTCAGTAGGCTTAGATGCAGCAATAACCTTGATATTAATTTTGATCTTTGCTTTTTCATAAACCTGTTCATGAAGGGTTTTCATGATGGTAACTTCTAGCTTTTTTCGAGCCTGAAGACTGGGATTTTGCAGTTGAAGATCAATATCAACCTGATCATCAAAAACCATGATATTTGAAACCACTCCTTGGTCCACTAAATTCCCTCCTTCTCCAGGAAGACTAATGGTTTTTAAAGATTGGATTACCGCTTCTTTTGTGATTTTCATGTTCAATAATGGTAAGTCAACAAATATACTGCTAAGGTTTCAATAACAAAAGTTAAAGCTTTTTTAAAAACCCTTTAGCGATTTAATTGGATCCCAAAGATGTTTTTCAAAATCTTGTATTTGATCCTCAACTACTTTAATTCCTTCATTTTCTAAAAGCTGTTGCATGATTGCTCCTCCTCCAAAATGATGCTTACCTGTGAGCACGCCATTTCTATTTACTACCCGATGCGCCGGAACTTCAGGATGAGAATGGGCAGCATTCATTGCCCACCCTACCATTCTTGAACTTTGAGGGGCTCCTAGATATTTAGCTATAGCCCCATAGGAAGTAACTTTACCCTCAGGTATTTGTCTGACAACGTCGTATACTTTTAAAAAAAAGGAAACTTCTACCGCCATGTTAAAGTCTAAATTGCATGTAGGTAATGGCTTTCCCTTTTTCGAGAAACTGCTTTTCATAAAATGTTTGAATCGCTGTAGCTACTTGAGGTGCATTACTGTTGTTGTAAATATTATGATGCGCATAGAGAATTTGGCCTTGGTTTGCAACCATTCCTAGGGTATAGCCAAATAAAAACTCACTATCTGTCTTAAGATGTATGATTCCTTTCGGCTTGAGCACTCTTTTGTAATTGCTTAAAAAATCAGGATGGGTAAGTCTGTGTTTTGATCTCTTGTATTTGATCTGTGGATCAGGAAACGTAATCCAAATTTCGTCAACTTCATTTTCGGCAAAACAGTGAGAAATGAGTTCAATTTGGGTTCTTATAAATCCAACGTTATCTAATCCTGTTTCTAGTGCTGTTTTTGCACCTCTCCAAAAGCGAGCACCTTTAATATCGATGCCTATGTAGTTTATGTTAGGATTATTTTGGGCCAAATGAACAGTATATTCTCCTTTTCCACAGCCAAGCTCCAATACTAGTGGATTATCGTTTTTAAAGAAATCCGTTTTCCACCTACCTTTAAGCGAAAACTTGTCGGAAGCCAATGCATTTCTTTCGGGCTGAAGTACATTTTTAAAGGTTTCGTTTTCTCTAAATCGCTTTAGTTTATTTTTACTTCCCACTCCAAATTATTTTTTGATAAAAGTAGGCATTTTTAAAAGTCAAGAAGCCTATTATTCTGGTCTAAAGTGAGTGAAAAAGAGAATTCAGAACCTACTCGCACTTCACTCTCTACAAATATTTTCTCACCGTGGGCTTCTATAATGTGTTTTACAATGGCAAGTCCAAGGCCTGAACCTCCTTGATTTCGATTTCGGGTTTTATCTACCCTATAAAAACGTTCAAAAAGTCGCGGCAGGTGTTCTTCATCTATACCACCCCCATTATCTGCGATTCGAACGAGGATTTTATTTTCTTTTATCAGCTCTATACTTACCTCTGTAACACCGCGTTCTACACCGTATTTCAAAGAGTTGACAATTAAATTAGTCAAGACCTGTTGTATGCGTTCTTCATCTGCATAGACCATAATGGGGTCTGTATATTCCCTGTCAAACCGCAAAACAATTTTACTTTCAGCGGCTTGCATTTCAAGTAATTCAAATACATTCTGAACTGTCATTAAAATATCAAATGCTTCCAATTCAAGAGTGGCTATCCCTGATTCAAATTTGGTGATTAAATCCAAATCTTTAATGATGTAAATCAATCGGTCCACTCCTTTTGAGGTCTGCTTTAAATATTTTTTGACAATTTTTTTATCTTCTACTCCGTCAATGAGTGTCAAGACATAGCCTTGAACGGTGAACAAGGGGGTTTTTAGCTCATGCGCCAGGTTACCAATAAATTCTCGTCTATAATCTTGCTCTTTTTTCAGCAACTCAATTTCTAAATTCTTTTCGGAATTAAGTTTTTGAAGACTTGAAGAAAGTAACTCAAAATCTTCTGGCTGATTGACTGAAGTTAGGTAAGAAGTTGTAGGGGTCAAACTTTTATAAAGTTCTTTGACTCTTGAGACCAAAAAACGTTCGAAGCTATAAGAGAGGATTATATAAGATAAAAAAAGAATGCTGAAAAATTCAATAATTAGTATCAAACTTACTTCTAAGAAAGCTCTTTTTAAAAAGAAAAAAAACTGCAAAACAACAACACTAACAGAAACCAGCAATGCTGAAACAAAACTTGCTTTTTTAAACTTGAAATAACCCACAAAAAATTATTTTTCGGGTGGGATAAACTTATAGCCTACTCCTTTTATGGTTTTAAAGAAATTTTCTCCAATTTTTTCTCTGAGCTTACGAATATGAACGTCAATAGTTCGATCTCCTACCACTACATCACTCCCCCAGACTTTATCCATAATTTTTTCACGCTTGAATACCTTTCCCGGTTTTGAGGCCAGAAGATACAATAATTCAAATTCTTTTCTAGGCATGGTAAGGTCTTTTCCTTTAACAATAACCTTATAGGCTTCTCTATCAATTGTCAAGTTTTTAAATTCTAACTGAGAAGTAGTTGATGTATCTTTTTCTTTAAACCGACGTAACAACCCTTTAATCTTGGACACTAACACCTTGGGTTTTACGGGCTTAGTTACATAATCATCTGCACCAGCATCAAACGCAGCTACATGAGAATAGTCTTCTCCCCTTGCGGTTAAAAACATGATGATTGTCTCCTGAAATCGTTTATCTTGACGCAATCGTTCGCAGGTTTCTATCCCGTCCAGATCTGGCATCATGACATCTAATATAATAAGGTTAGGAAGGAATTTTTCAGCAACTTCAATCGCCTTTATACCATTTGAAGCCGTTTTGATCTGATACCCTTCTTTGTCTAAGTTAAAACGAATAATTTCCAGTATATCTGGCTCGTCATCTACTAAAAGAATTTTTATGTCTCCTTTTTTCATCTTTAATAAAAAATAAATTTAACACATAATTAATGTTATTCATGTTACCTCAGCATTAATATTCGTAATTAATTTATAAATTTACTAAGCATTTGAATACCCCCAATGAAACAATTCACCCTTACTGTTTTCTATTTATTTACGTTGGCTCTCTCAGCTCAAGAGCTGGTTGGGGTTGATTTAGGCTCCAAGTCCCTTGAAAATAATCAACAAGATAAGCTAGAGTTCTCAATTTTTCCGAACCCTGTTAAAAATCAAACTCTTAACATCTCTAGTTTGAGTAGGGCTGAAAAACACATTGAAATTTTTAATGTTTTAGGAGAAAAAAAATTTGAAGCCTTTACTACAAACGAGCGTATTTTCTTAGGTGAACTTCCTCCTGGCATCTATATTTTTAGATTAGAACAAGAACAAAAATTTGGATTAAAACGTTTAGTTATTCCATAGTTAACCAGAGTTTTGGTTAATTTTACACCCATGAAGTTTTCTTTAAAAGCGTTTGATTCTTTAACTAATGAGTCAGAATTTTCAAGACATGCACTCGCTCTTTTTGAATATCAATTTGAGCATAACGCTGTTTATCGTTCTTATTGCGACCTGATCAATACCAACCCTTCTGAGGTTCAAAATATAACTGAAATTCCATTTTTACCCATACAATTTTTTAAATCCCATAAGGTATTTTCTACTGGCATATCATCAAAAAAATACTTTGAATCCAGTGGAACAACAGGACAAATTCGATCCAAGCATTATTTTTCAGACTTGAGCCTATATCATAAGAGTTTTGAAAAAGGTTTTGAAATCTTCTATGGCCCTATAAAAGATTATGCGTTACTAGCACTATTGCCTTCTTATTTAGAACGAGAGCATTCCTCCTTGGTTTATATGGCGAATGAATTAATTCAAAAAACAGAACACCCCTCAAGTGGATTTTATTTAGATGAATGGGATCAATTAAAACACACCTTAAAGGATTTGGAAAACAAAAATCAAAAAACGATTTTATTAGGGGTGAGTTTTGCCTTATTGGAAGCCGTAGAAAATTACGATTGGAACCTTAAAAATACGCTAGTAATGGAGACAGGAGGAATGAAAGGGATGCGTAAAGAATGGATTAGATCCGCACTACACAACCGTTTAAAAGAAGGTTTTGGAGTGGAGTCTATACATGCAGAATACGGTATGACAGAGCTTTTAAGTCAAGCGTATTCAAAGGCTGATGGTATTTTTTATTGCCCCCCTTGGATGCACGTATCAACACGAGCCCCAGAGGACCCGTTTGAAATTCAGAGTTTGGGCAAAACCGGAGGCCTAAATATTATAGACCTCGCCAATATTGACTCCTGTGCATTTATCGCAACTCAAGACTTAGGAATCATCCATTCTGATGGTGGATTTGAAGTTTTAGGTCGTTTTGATCAGGCCGAAGTAAGAGGGTGCAACTTAATGGTTGTCTAGTCTTCTATCTTAATGATAAAATAATTCTTTTTACCCCTTTGTATGAGTACGTATTGATCTGCGATTAAATCGGCCTCTCGAATCATATAGTCTACATTAATTTTTTTCTTGTTGACCGAGATTGCATTTTCTTTCAGTGCTCTTCGCGCTTCTCCATTAGACTGTAAAAATCCAGTTTCTGCAGATAAGGCTGCTACAGCATCCATACCCGTTGCAAGTTGAGTTCGCTTAATGTTGGCTTGAGGAACACCCTCAAACAACTCTAAAAAAGTCGCTTTATCAAGCTTCTGAAGCGCTTCACTCGTTGCTTTACCAAAAAGAATTTGAGAGGCCTCCTGCGCCTTTATTAGTTCTTCTTCACCGTGAACCAAACGAGTAACCTCCTCTGCTATTGCTTTTTGGAGCACTCTAAGATGAGGGGCTTCTGTATGTTCTTCAATTTTTTCAGTAATCTCCTTTTCATTCAAAAAGGTGAAAATTTTAACATAAGAAAGGGCGTCTTCATCAGAAGTGTTTAGCCAGAATTGATAAAATTTATAGGAAGACGTTCTGGATTTATCTAGCCAAACATTACCTTCTTCTGTTTTACCAAATTTTGAGCCGTCTGCTTTCTTTATCAAAGGACAGGTTATTGCATAGGCTTTTCCACCTTCTTTTCTTCTAACTAATTCAGTCCCAGTTGTAATATTTCCCCACTGATCGCTACCTCCCATTTGCAACCTACAATTCATTGTTTTGTACAGGTGAAGAAAATCAAACCCCTGAAGCAACTGATAGGTAAATTCGGTAAATGACATTCCGACTTTAGCCTCGGAACTCAACCGTTTTTTAACAGATTCTTTCGCCATCATATAGTTCACGGTGATGTGTTTCCCAATATCTCTTGAAAAATCAATTAGGCTGTACGTTTTCATCCAGTCGTAATTGTTGACCAATTTTGCTGCATTAGGTGATGAGGAATTGAAATCTAGAAATTTCTCAAACTGCTTTTGGATACCATCACAATTTTGCTTTAAGGTCTCTTGATCTAATAAGTTGCGTTCATCAGACTTCCCAGAGGGGTCTCCAATCATTCCAGTAGCTCCTCCCATTAAAACAATTGGAGTATGTCCGGCCTTTTGAAAGTGCATTAAAATAATGATCTGAACCAGGCTTCCTATATGGAGTGAATCTGCTGTAGGGTCAAAACCAATGTATCCCTTAGTGGGTTCAGTTAAGAGAAATGATTCGGTTTCTGGCATGATGTCGTGAAGTAAGCCACGCCACCGAAGTTCTTGAACAAAATTAGTTGGCATTAATTTTTTGAGTAAAGATAGATTTCTCTGGGGGAAACGAAAAATCAAAATCAAAAAAGTGTACTTTCGTTCTTATGATATTGGTTACCGGAGGAACAGGAATGGTTGGAGCTCATGTGCTATTTGCCTGTGCAAAGAAGAAGCTTCCTACCCTTGCCCTTTTTCGTACAAAAAAACACATTCAAAAAGTTGAGGCTTTTTTTAAATTGCTCGCTCCTGAAAATCCAGAGTATTTTAAACTTATAGAATGGCAGGAGGCGGATCTTACTGAAGTTACAAAACTCGACAAACTCTTTACAAAAGCAACTGTTGTTTACCATTGTGCTGCAAAGGTTTCTCATGCACAATACCATACAGAAAAACTCATCAAAACTAATATTGAAGGAACAGCAAATGCAGTCAATTTTGCCCTAAAACACAAGGTTAAAAAATTTGCTTTCGTGAGTTCAATTGCCTCACTTGGTGTGGAGGCAACGGTTCCGTTTGTAAACGAAGATCATCTTTGGAACTCTGGTGAACTCCACACTCCTTATGCCTATTCTAAATACGGTGCTGAGCTAGAAGTTTGGCGAGGTTCACAAGAAGGGTTGGATGTTGTAATTGTAAATCCAGGGATTATTTTAGGAAGTCATTTTTGGAACCGTAGCAGCGGTACTCTGATCAAAAGAGTTGCAAAAGGAATGCTCTTTTATCCAACAGGAAATGCAGGAATTGTAGCCATAGAAGATGTGGTAAACGTACTCATAAAATTAATGGAATCGTCTATTAAAAATGAACGCTTCATTTTGGTCTCAGAAAATCTCAAATACAAGGAATTGATCGAAAAAATAGCTTTAGGATTAAATTCCAAAAAACCAAAATTTGCATTGACCAAGTGCTTACTTTACCTGCTTTATATCCTAGATAAAATTGCCCATGCAATTGGACTGAAAAAAAGCTTTTTAAACCGAGCCACCATAGAGAGTTTATGTAGTCAACAACAATACGATGGTTCTAAAATAATGCGTACACTAGATTTCACTTATCAAGACTCCAAATTGACTTTCAAAAAAATTAGCGAAAATTTTAAAGCTTATTCTCGATTCAACTCCTGATCTTTCCCAAGTAAATCGAGGCTGTCTTTAGTTATCTTCAATCGCTGCAAAGCACTGCTGTATATTCTGTGATAAATTCTAGGGAATTTTGCATAATAACGATCACTTTCAGCCAACTGGAGACTATCAACCCCGTACTTCATGTAAATGTATGGTTTTCCATAAATTTCTTCAAAATCTGGGTTTCTTGGTTTAAATGTACTCATCGCATCAAATATGCTGATTTCGTATAAAAGAGTCGTCATAAGCGATTCGTCAATCAAGCCCTCGGGCTTTTCTACGGACCCCGTCGAACTGCATGAATGAAGCAGACTTGCTAAGGCAAACACAAATAAAAAGGGGTATGCTTTCATGTTCTGTCAAAAGTTAATTCCATAGCTGCTGAATGGGGATGAACAGTTCCTTGAGAATAGACCCATTGCCCGTTGAGAAGTGTTCGATCTACTGCTCCGGTAAACTGTGTGCCTTCAAAAGGAGACCAACCGCATTGATAGAGTAAATCGTCTTTTACGACTTCAAATTTTTTATCGATATCAAGTACAACTAAATCTGCAAAATATCCTTCTCTAAGGTAGCCTCGATCTTTTACATCAAAAAGTATGGCTGGATTGTGACAGGCCTTTTGTACAATTTTTTCTAAAGTTATTTTTCCTTGATGATAAGCAGTCAGCAGCGCAGGAAGTGCATGCTGAACTAGTGGCCCTCCTGATGGGGCTTTGGTATACGACTGATTTTTCTCTTCCTCAGTATGAGGGGCATGATCAGTTGCCAAAACATCGAGTAAATCAGAGTTTAAACCCTCCCAAAGTGCCGCTCTATCTGCTTTAGTTTTTACGGCTGGATTCCATTTGATCCGTGTCCCTTTTTCAGGGTAATCGTCAGCAGAAAACCAAAGATGATGAGTACACACTTCAGCAGTGATTTTCTTTTCTTCCAATGGAATGTCATTTCTAAACAACTTCAATTCTTTCGCTGTAGAGACATGAAAAACATGCAAACGAGCACCTGTCTCTTTTGCTAGGGCTACTGCCTGAGAGGAGGACAAATAGCAAGCTTCTTCACTTCTTATTAAGGGGTGTTCAGAAATGGGAATTTCATCACCATATTTTTGTTGTGCTGCTTTGAGATTTTCCTTAATGGTTTGCTCATCTTCACAATGAACGGCAATCACCAATTTTGTACTGCTGAAGATTGACTTCAGCACCTCAGGATTATCTACCAGCATATTCCCAGTTGAGGAGCCTAAAAAAAGTTTTAAAGCGGGAACTCGCTTGGCGTCAAGTGCTAAAATTTCATCCAAATTATCGTTAGTTCCTCCAAACATGAAAGCGTAATTAGCAAAGGACGTTGCCGCAGCTCTTTTGTTTTTATTTTCCCATTCGTTTTTTGTTGTAGTTTGTGGTTGGGTATTGGGCATCTCCAAAAAGGATGTGATCCCTCCTGCCAATGCTGCTTTTGACTCCGTTTTTATGCAGGCTTTATGTGTCAATCCAGGCTCTCTGAAATGAACCTGATCATCAATGAGTCCTGGAATCACGTATTTTCCTTTTGCATCAAACACTTCCATATCTGCAGTTGATGAGATGGCTTTTGCAATTTTTTCAATTCGGCTTCCATGCACAAGTAAGTCACAATCTAAAATCTGATTATCACTGACTACCTTTGCATTTTTGATTAGCTTTTTTGAATAACTCATCGAAATCTCCTTTTACTGAAGCGTAAAAATAAGACACCAAATAGTGCTTCCCAAATAATACTTCCATTCATTTTTGACTTCCCTTTTGCACGGTTGGTGAAAACTATGGGATGTTCCACTAAATTAAATTTCTTAAGCCATGACTTGTATTTGAGTTCAATTTGAAAGGCATAGCCCACAAATTTAACTTGATTCATGTCAATGGATTCCAGAACAGCCCTTCGATACCCAACAAATCCTGCTGTAGAATCTTTTATGGGCATGCCCGTAATTAATCTGACGTATATGGACGCAAAATAAGATAACAATACCCTGCTCAAGGGCCAATTAACTACATTGACTCCTTTGATGTATCGAGAACCAACAACTACGTCAGCGTGTTGTTGCAAAAGCGATAACATTGAATCCAACTCCTTAGGATTGTGAGAGAAATCCGCATCCATTTCAAAAATGTATTCATAATCTCTTCTCAATGCCCAATTAAAACCGTGTACATAGGCTGTTCCAAGTCCTTTTTTGTCTGCTCTCGACTCTAAGAAAAGGCGTTGGGGATAAGTTTCCATCATCTGAATGACACAATCTGCTGTTCCATCGGGAGACTGGTCGTCAACCACTAGGACATCCAAAGCCAAATTATTTTCAAATACCGCTTTAATTAATGATTCGATATTTTCAATTTCATTGTAGGTTGGAACGATGATTAATGTTTTTTCCATAGATCAAAGGTAAAAGTAGGAAATGTCTTAACAACATATCACCCTAAATACTACAATAATTTTTTAGAAAACCTTTAGTTTTACCCTATGGAAGAGTGGATATACAGACCAGACCCTAAAGCAGATTGGATGAGTTTGATTTTTTTACTCAATTTAGTAATCCTTGCAGTTCTATATAAACTTAATCCAAATCGTCTTAAAAGCCTCGTCAATATTTTAAAGCCCAGAATATATTTTGGAAAATACAGTCACGAAAAAGAACTCAATTATTTTTCTTATTTCAATACCTTAAGTTTCTTCCTAATTGCTTCTACACTTACACTTACTTATTTTTCATTATCAGCCTACAGCTCAAACCCACTCAACTACAGTTTTGAATATTATTACTTGCTCATTGGTGTTTCTGCCATCCTTTTTTTCAGACATATACTAACGCAAGTAATCGCTAATCAATTAGGGTTTCAGAGAGTCATCAAGATGGCTCTTTATAAAAACTTCAGTTTGGCAACCCAAAGCTCAATTATTTTGATTGGATTGGTTTTTTTATGGAATTACAGCAGCCTACCATTAATTTTTATAGAATCTATATTAGTGCTTATCGCTTTATTCTGGGTTATCAATCAGTTTACTATTTATTTTTCATTTTTTAAATCACGTTCAGAAGATCTAATCTATATTATTCTATATCTTTGCACCGTTAAATTAGCACCTTGGATTTGGGTTTATCTTGTATTCGTTGAAACAAAATTGTAATTGAACCTTATTATGAAAGTGAAAACTATTTTAGTTTCTCAGCCAGAGCCTTCCTCAGAGAAATCACCCTATAGTCGTCTTCAAGAAAAACATAAATTGACTGTAAATTTCAGGCCATTTATACATGTTGAAGGTCTTAATGGTAAAGATGTAAGACAGCAAAAAATTGATTTTAATAATTTTCAAAACATCGTTCTTACAAGCCGAAATGCCGTAGATCATTTTTTCCGTCTATGTAAAGAAATGCGTTTTACCGTTCCTGACAGTACCAAATACTTTTGCCAATCAGAAGCTGTTGCTTTTTATCTTCAAAAATATGTAGTCTACCGTAAAAGGAAGATTTACGTTGGAGAACGAAGTATTAAAGACTTGGAAGCTACCTTTAAAAAATTTGGGAAAGAAACTTATCTGTTTCCCTCTTCAGATCTATTAAAACCTGAAATTCCTGATTTTTTAGATAAAATAAAAGTGGATTGGAAGCGTGCCATTTTATACCGTACAGTAGTAAGCGATCTTTCAGATCTTAGAGATGTGTATTATGATATTCTTGTGTTTTTTAGTCCTTCAGGTATAGAATCTCTTTTCAAGAACTTTCCCGATTTCGAACAAAAAGATACACGCATTGCAGTTTACGGCAACTCTACCACTAAAGCAGCTGAAGATGCTGGTTTAATAATCAACATAAAAGCTCCAACACCTGAAACTCCTTCCATGACAATGGCCATTGAAAAGTATATCGAAAAGACAAACAAGTAATTATCTTTTTTTTACAAATTCCAGCGTGGTCAATATCCAAGCAATAATTAACCCCACACCCCCAAGAGGAGTAATTGGCCCTAACCAAGTTATGGAAAATGGAATTTGGCTTTTAAATGATAACAGAAAAATACTTCCAGAAAAGATGAAGGTTCCCCACAAGAAGAGGTGAAAAACAAATCGTTTAGTTTTTGAGTTGGCAAAACTAACTCCTGAAATGAATAACATTCCCAACCCGTGATAAATCATGTACCTCAGTCCTACTTCAAAGCTATTCAATGACGCTTCACTGAGGATACTTTTAAAATAATGACTGCCCAAGGCACCAAATACAATACCCATAGTCATCAATAAACTTCCGAAAAAACGCATTTTTATTTTCATTGAAATAAACTATTTTGTTTAAATTTAGAGCAAAAATAGAGCTTAAACTTTACATTTTAAACTAAAAAATGAAAATATCCGAACAAACCATAACGATTGATGGTATTGATAAAATCATTCTTAAACTCTTAATTAAAGACGCCCGTACCCCTATAATGACCCTGTCCAAAGCAACTGGAATTTCTGGAGCTGCAGTACATCAGCGCTTAAAAAAAATGGAGAAAGCAGAGGTCATTTCAGGCTCACAAATCATACTAAACCCTAAAATTTTGGGATATAAAACCATGGCATTTATTGGAATTTATTTGGATAAAGCGATTCGAAATCCGGAAGCAGTTAAACAATTGGAACAAATCCACGAGGTAATTGAATGTCATTATACCACAGGCAATTGGAGTATTTTTGTAAAACTATTGTGTAGAGACAATGAACATTTGATGGAGTTGCTCAATAAAAAAATACAATCAGTGGAAGGGGTCTCCAGAACAGAAACCTTTATTTCACTTCAACAGCAACTGAATCGTCAACTCAGTTTGTAACTAGTTGCGCCTTCCTCCAAATACTTGAAAAGCAAAATAAGCCAAGGTTGCAAGAGATCCTAAAGCGGCAACAACGTAAGTTCTAGCTGCCCATTTTAGAGCATCTTGAGCTCCTGCCAACTCCTCTCTTGAAACCATATTCTTTCGTTGTAACCAAGCCAATGCTCGATTACTTGCATCGTATTCTACAGGAAGCGTAATAAAGCTGAAAAGAGTTCCAACTCCAAACAGCACAACTCCAATAGCTGCGATGGTAAAACCATAAGGAACCATCTGCATCAAAACCAAGCCCCCTATAATAACAAACATGGAAAGCCTGGATGCAACACCTACCATTGGGACTAAAGTAGATCGAATTTGTAACCACTCATAACCATTTGCATGCTGAACAGCATGGCCACATTCATGTGCTGCTACAGCTGCTGCTGCTGCATTGCGCTCATTATAAACAGACTCACTTAAGTTTACAGTCTTTTTTTGAGGGTTGTAATGATCCGTTAAGGAACCGCGTACTGAAATTACTTTTACATCGCTTATACCGTGATCACTTAACATTTGCTCTGCAATCTCTTTACCTGACATTCCATTGCGCAATTCTTTTTGTGAGTAGGTTTTAAATTTTCTCTTGAGCGTGTTACTGACCCACATACTCGCAAGGGAAATGATAATGATAATTAAATAATAACTCCCCATTTTTTTTTGAATAAATTTAAACTAAATCAATCTATAACAAAGGTCAAAAATTAAATTTAACAGTTTGAAAATAGATGCTGGTTAAAAAACAATATTGATGATTTTATTGGGAACAATAATCCATTTTTTAGGTGCTTTACCGTCCAAATACTCTGCTGTTCTGGGATCGAGCAAAACTGCTTCTTGAATTGCTGAATGATTAAGGTCTAGTGAGAGTTCTAAAGTAAAGCGCATTTTCCCATTGAAAGAAACGGGGTAATTTTTGGTGTCTTCTTTTAAATACGCCTCATTCGCAATAGGGAAATCAACATGATCAACGGCACTTTCATTCCCAAGTTCTTTCCAAATTTCTGAAGCTAAATGAGGAGCAAATGGAGAAAGCAGAAGGGTAAGCGGACTCAAAATTGCTCTACTATGACAGTTTAAAGCGGTTAATTCATTTACACAAATCATTAATCCACTGATACAGGTATTGAAAGAAAAGTGTTCAATATCATATGTTATTTTTTTGATGGTTTCGTGAAGAATTTTTAATTCTTTTTTGCTCGGTTGCTCCTCATGTACAATCAACTGATCATCCTGATAAAACAAACGCCAATATTTTTTAAGGAAATTATGAACTCCTGAAATTCCTGCGGTATTCCATGGCTTAGCCTGTTCAATAGGACCTAAAAACATTTCGTATATCCTCAATGTATCTGCTCCGTATTGCTCACAAATTTCATCTGGATTAACTACATTGTATTTAGATTTGGACATTTTCTCAACCTCTCTACCCACTTTAAATACTCCGTTATTGAGTTTAAAGTCAGCCGTTTCAAATTGCGGTTGCCATTTTTTGACACCTTCTATATCCAGTTCGTCTGCACTGTTCACTAAATTAACATCTACTCGAATGGGTTCAAGTTTTTCATCATCATTAATAAAATCTTTTGAAAGGTATGTTTGAGTTCCAGGTTTACGATACACAAAAGCGGAAGTGCCTAGAATCATTCCTTGGTTAATTAATTTTTTAGCGTATTCCTCTACTGGTAAGAGATTCAAATCAAACAAGAATTTCTGCCAAAAACGCGAGTATAATAAATGTCCCGTTGCATGTTCACTTCCTCCCAAATATAAATCCACTTCCTGCCAATATTCTACCGCCTCTTTCCCAACAAAGGCATCCGAATTCTGTGCATCCATATAACGGTAGAAATACCATGAACTTCCAGCCCAACCTGGCATTGTATTCAACTCTAGAGGAAAAATTGTTTGATGGTCAATCAGTGTGTTTTCAACAACTTTTTCTTTTTGTGTATCCCAAGCCCAAGTCGCAGCATTACCGAGCGGTGGAGCGCCCTCTGGAGTAGGTAAATACTTCTCTACTTCGGGAAGATTTAAGGGTAAATGTTTTAATTCAAGGGGCTGTGGACGTTTATTTTTATAATAAATAGGAATGGGTTCACCCCAATACCGCTGTCTGCTAAAAATCGCATCTCGCAGTCGGTAATTGATTGTTTTCTCTCCACAACCTTGAACTTCCAACTCGTTAATGACTTTCTTCATGGCTTCTTTGTAAGAAAGTCCAGACAAAAAATCAGAATTATGTAGTACAGCAGTTCCCTTATCGGTAAAGGCTTCCGTTTCAATGGAAACATCTTTAAAAATATTTGTTATCGTGATATTAAAGTATTTAGCAAAATCATAGTCTCTCTGATCACCACAAGGCACAGCCATTACCGCACCGGTTCCGTAGTCTGCCAATACATAATCTCCGATCCAAATTGGGATGCGCTCTTGCGTAAAAGGATGCAAAACATAACTCCCTGTAAACACTCCAGTACATGATTTAACGTCTGCCATACGTTCACGTTGTGTTCGCTTTTGGGTTTCATCAATGTAAGCTTGAACCTCCTTTTTTTGATCGGGATGTGTAATTTCCTGGACCAGATCCAATTCCGGGGCAAGCGTCATAAAAGTTACACCAAATATGGTATCAGGTCTTGTCGTGAATACTTCAATCTTCTTGTCATGACCCTCTATTTGAAAAAATACTTTAGCTCCAATGGACTTTCCAATCCAATTTCGCTGCATTTCTTTAAGTGATTCAGGCCAATCAATTTTCTCCAGGCCTTGAAGTAATCGCTCTGCATAAGCACCAATACGCATACTCCACTGCTTCATTTTCTTCTTAGTCACTTGATACCCGCCACGTTCAGATACTCCATTGATGATTTCATCATTCGCAAGCACTGTTCCTAAATCCGGACACCAATTAACTTCTGTTTCAGAAAGATATGCAAGTCGGTAATTCAACAGTAAATCTTGTTGTTCACTGTCTGAAAAAGTCTTCCATTCTGAAGCTGAAAATTGAGGTGTTCCAGCATCGCAAACAGCATTTATAAATTCATTCCCTTCCTTCTCAAAGTGTTTGATAAGTTGGGTGACAGGTTGTGCTTTATCTGAAGTGTTGCAGTAATAGTGATCAAATAAGAGTAGAAAAATCCATTGAGTCCATTTGTAAAAATCAGGTTCTGAAGTCCTAACTTCCCGAGTCCAGTCAAAAGAAAAGCCCATCTGATCCAATTGCTGCCGATAGCGATTGATATTTTCCTGGGTAGTTTTTGCAGGATGCTGGCCGGTTTGAATGGCATATTGTTCTGCAGGTAATCCAAAGGAGTCATACCCTTGAGGATGCAACACATTAAATCCTTTATGTCTTTTGTATCTCGAATAGATATCACTAGCTATGTATCCTAGAGGATGCCCCACATGAAGACCCGCCCCAGAGGGATAGGGGAACATATCTAAAATATAATATTTTGGTTTTTTAGAGTGGTTGTCAGCCTTAAAAGTCTGATTCTTTGCCCAGTGGGCTTGCCATTTTTTTTCAATATTCTTGAAGTCGTATCCCACGTTTTTTTTGTTGAAGGGTCTAGAAAGGCACAAAAATACGCTTATTGATTGAATGTCAAAAAGGTAAAAGAATATTTTATCACCGTTGCAGTCTACTATTTCTTTGCTATTTTTACAGAAACAAATATTGTGGCAAATAGCTTCCAAGAAAAATTTCAAAAAAGAAGAGTATTAACAGGTTATCTATCCGTGGTGATTAGCATTAGCTTGGTCTTGTTTTTTGTCGGAATTTTGGGTTTGTTTCTTTTGAATACACGCAATGTAGCTTCTTACTTTAAAGAGCAAATCGTGATGACAATCTATCTAAAAGATAGTGCAAAGGATATTGAAATAACACAACTGCAAAAAAAAATTCAACTTGATCCTGCAACAAAAAAAGTCAACTTCATTTCAAAAGAAGATGCTGCAGCTCAATATGCCAGAGATATTGGAGAAGATTTTTTAGAGTTCTTGGGCTACAATCCTCTTCTTAACTCAGTTGATGTTTATTTTAATGCAGCTTACGTAAATACTGTAAGTTTAACCCAAACTCAAGACGAATTATATACTGCAGATTTTGTTGATGAAGTCGTTTTCGATCAACCCTTGGTTACCCTTTTAGATGAAAATATTCTCAGAATATCTTATGTTTTAATGCTTACTACGTTACTGTTTGTAGTTATTGCCTTGCTACTAATCAACAGTTCAATTCGCCTCTCTATTTACTCCAAGCGCTTTATTATTAAAACCATGCAATTGGTTGGGGCAACCAAATCGTTTATTCGCAGACCCTTTATCTGGACGCATTTGCGATTGGGAATACTAAGCTCTTTTATTGCACTCCTCGGCTTGACTTTCGTTTTTCTTGAAGTCAATAAACGGTTTCCTGAACTCAATATGCTAAAGCATCCCGTAGAACTCGTTATTGTTTTCGGAGGAGTTTTATTTTTGGGTATTGGAATAACTGGGATAAGCACTTTTTTTGCCACTCAACGTTATTTAAATTTAAAATCAGACGCTATTTATTAATTCAATCCCCATGAAAAAAAACACTGGTCCAAAAAAATTCTTATTCGAAAAAAGAAATTATCGTTTTCTTTTTTTAGCCCTTTTTGTCATTGCATCAGGATTTATTCTGATGGCAGGTGGGGGAAGCGATGATCCAAACTTTTTTAATGAAGAAATTTTTAATTTTCGCCGAATCCGTTTAGCCCCAACTTTGATTCTCATCGGTTTTGGAATCGCCATGTATTCCATTTTAACAAGAGAAACTAACCAAAAATGAGTGCATTTGAATCCTTGATATTAGGGATTATTCAGGGACTCACAGAGTTTTTACCAATATCCTCAAGTGGACATTTGGAAATTGTAAAAGCAATTTTTGGATCAGAAGCAGTTGGTGAAGAAAGTTTGTTTCTAACACTTGCTCTCCACGTAGGTACTGCCCTCAGTACGATTATTGTTTTCCGTCAAGACATCATGGTTTTACTCAAAGGAATATGCTCATCCAAGAAAAACGAAAGTCATGCATTTGCGCTAAAAATCATCATTTCCATGATTCCTGCTGTTCTGGTTGGCTTATTTTTTGAAAAACAAATTTCAGTTTTATTTGATCAAAATTTAATCTTGGTAGGGAGCATGTTATTGCTGACAGGTATCATTCTGTTTTTGGCTCAAAGAACTCCAAAGACAACCAAAAAAGTATCCAATCAAAAAGCACTTTTATTAGGGCTTGTACAGGCTGTTGCTATACTCCCAGGGATTTCACGAAGTGGATCTACTATTGCTGGAGCTTTAATTCTTGGTATAGATCGTGAAAAAGCGGCTCGGTTTTCATTTTTGATGGTACTCCCGCTTATTTTTGGCAGTATGGCCAAATCATTACTTGACTTCGAAGGCATTCCAGAGCAATTGGAGCTAACACCTCTTCTTTTAGGGTTTTTTGCTTCACTAATTACGGGTATCTTTGCCTGTAAATGGATGATTGCGCTTGTGAAAAATAGTCAATTAATTTATTTTAGCTTCTACTGTTTTATTGTAGGTGGAATTAGTTTGTTTTATGGATTTATTTAATCAATCATTTAGCGCCGAATCTCTATTAGAAGGCCAATTAATACTTATAGACAAACCTATGGGCTGGACTTCTTTTCAAGTAGTGAATAAAATTCGTTGGCACTTCAAAAATGAAACGGGATTAAAAAAATTAAAGGTTGGTCATGCAGGAACCTTAGATCCGCTAGCCACTGGTTTACTTTTGATTTGCACAGGCAAACTAACCAAATCAATTGAAGGCTATCAAAAACAAGAAAAGGAATACACAGGAACGTTTTTTTTGGGAGCTACAACACCCTCCTACGATCTTGAAACCGAACGAGATCAATCTTATCCTACCGAACATATTACTGCTCAAAATATCATTGATACTTCGGAGAATTTTATAGGAGAAATTGAACAATATCCCCCCGTATTCTCTGCTTTAAAAAAGGAGGGAAAACGTTTGTATGAATACGCTAGAGCGGGATTAAATCCCGAAATAAAGCCTCGAAAAGTATTCATTTCAGAATTTAAAATTGAGAAAATTAAATTACCTGAGGTTGAGTTTCTAGTTCGTTGCAGCAAAGGAACTTACATACGAAGTTTAGCACACGATTTTGGCCAGGCTCTTCAATCTGGAGCGCATCTAAGAACATTAAGACGAACAAAAATTGGAGCATTTAGTGTGGAGGATTCTTATCATATGAATAGTGTTTACGATGAAAATTCACCAAAAAACATTAGCTACAAATTAAATTAAAAATTTACAATGAAAAAGAGTCTTGATTTTACACAAGGGGAACTAAGTAAATTAGGATACATTTCAGCTCCTATAGACAAGAGCATTGACTTACCTAAAGCCATAGAACAACTTAAAAAAGAAAAAAATGCAGTCCTTTTGGCTCACTATTATCAGGAACCAGCCATACAAGAGCTAGCCGATTATCTGGGAGACAGTCTCTATTTAGCTCAACAAGCTGCAAAAGTAGAAGCCGATATAATTGTATTTGCTGGCGTTCACTTTATGGCTGAAACTGCTAAGATTATTAACCCCTCAAAAAAAGTATTACTGCCGGATCTGAAAGCAGGATGTTCACTGGCTGATTCTTGTCCACCGGTTGATTTTGCCTCTTTCAAAGCACAACATCCAAATGCCTTGGTGGTAACTTATATCAATTGTTCTGCTGAAATAAAAGCATTAAGTGACATCGTTTGTACCTCAAGTAATGCGGTAAAGGTCATTGAAAGTATCCCGAAAGATCGAGAAATTATTTTTGCACCAGATAAAAACTTAGGACGCTATTTAATTAAAGAAACCGGTAGAAAGATGATTTTATGGGACGGTGCCTGCATTGTGCATGAAGCTTTCTCATTTGAAAAAATTGTAACACTAGCTAAAGAAAATCCAAAGGCTAAATTTATTGCACACCCTGAAAGCGAATCCCCAATATTGGACATTGCTCATTATATAGGGAGCACTTCTGGACTACTACGCTTTGTTCAAGAAGATACTTCAACGAGCTATATTGTGGCAACTGAAGCAGGTATTCTGCATGAAATGCAAAAATGCTGTCCAGAAAAAACATTCATTCCAGCCCCTGTAGAAGACGATACTTGTGCGTGCAGTGAATGTGCTTTTATGAAACTCAATACGCTTGAAAAACTCTACAACTGTTTGCTTTATGAGCTTCCTGAAATTGAACTGGACACTCATTTGATGAATAAGGCTCGAAAACCAATTGAGCGGATGCTAAATTTAGGGCGATCATGATAAAAGACATCTTGGTCATTGGTACGGGAATCTCAGGTTTGACCTATGCAATTCAGGTTGCGGAAGAAAATCCTAAGGTATCCGTTGTATTGATTTCGAAGAGTGATTTAAACGAAGGAAATACCCGGTATGCACAAGGAGGTATTGCTGTTGTTTCAAACTTTAAAAAAGATTCTTTTGATAAACATATTGAAGACACTCTAACCGCTGGAGCTGGAACATGTGATCCAAAAGTAGTAAAGTTTGTAATTGAAGAAGGACACGATAGGGTAAATCAACTCATAGAATGGGGAGCTCAGTTTGATAAAAAAAGAAAACAATTTGATTTGGCAAAAGAGGCTGGTCACTCTGAGAAACGCATCGTTCATTACAAAGACCAAACAGGGCAGCACATCCAAGAAGCCTTAATTGCAAAAATCAAAACTTATCCCAACATTGAACTTTTAGAGCAACATACACTCGTAGATTTAATTACAGATCACCACTCCAAAGAAAAGGCCAACCGTTGCTACGGAGCTTATGTCATTTCACAAGAAGAAGAGAAAATTAAAAAAATTACTTCAAAAATAACAGTCTTATCAACCGGTGGAGCAGGAAGTTTATTTGCGCATACCACGAATCCAGAAATTGCTACTGGGGATGGGCTTGGTGCAGCTTATAGAGCTCGAGTGCTAATGGAAGGACTTCCTTATGTACAGTTTCATCCTACTGCGCTTCACCCTCAGGTTGACGGTCATACATTTCTCATCACCGAAGCTGTCCGTGGAGCTGGAGCAAAATTAATTAATATGCAGGGAGAACGCTTTATGTTGAAAAATGATCGTAGAGCTGAATTGGCACCACGAGACATCGTAGCACGCGGGATTCAACGAGAAATTGAAAATCAAAAAGAAAAATTTGTTTGGCTTGACGGATCAGAAATTGATAAAAAACAATGGGAAACCCATTTCCCAACCATCCTAAAAACATGTAAGGATCTTGGAATTGAATTGCCAGAAAAGCCAATACCTGTAGTTCCAGCTGCACATTATTTTTGCGGAGGAATCAAAGTTAATGAGAACAGTGAGTCTCATCTTAAAGGGCTTTATGCCATTGGAGAATGCAGTGCCACTGGACTACATGGAGCCAACCGACTGGCTTCGAACTCATTATTAGAATCGTTAGTTTTTGCGTATCGAGCAGCACAAGACTCCCTTTTAGCACTTCAAGGAAAACTTCCAAATGCAGCTTTTTATTCAGCTATCCCAGAATGGATTGGTGATGATTACTCCAACAGCATTGAAATTAAAGCGATCAAAAAATACCGCAAAGAACTACAAGAATTAATGACCAAATATGTTGGGATTTTTAAAACAAATAATGGATTAGAAATTGCTGAAAAGCGTATCGATCAAATTTATAAAGCTGTTAATACCATTTACAATAACAATAAGCTAACTTATGGCTTGTGTGAACTGAGAAATATGGTCAGTATTGCCTATTTGATAACCAAACAGTCCCAAGAAATTAGGCAGAATAGGGGAGTTTTTTATAATCACGACTATGCATAAAGACTTTTACAAAATATATCAAACTCAATTTGAAGATTTTATTGATGCAGCTTTAAAAGAAGATATTGGAAGTGGAGACCACAGTAGTCTATCATGTATTGATGCTAAAAACCAAAGTACAGCAGTTTTACTCACCAAACAAAACGGAATTCTAGCAGGGCTGGATTTAGCAGCTCAGATTTTCAACCGATATGACCCTTTACTACAATTTAAACCCTTAGTCGTTGACGGTTCTAAAATAGAAGTAGGCATGCAAGCCTTTACAATCAGCGGAACTACCCAATCCATTTTAGCTACTGAACGACTCGTACTCAATACCCTTCAACGCATGAGTGGAATTGCTACTTTGACCCATCAGCTTAGCCAAAAAATAAAGCATACCTCATGTAAATTATTAGATACAAGAAAAACAACTCCAAATTTTCGTTATGCAGAAAAATGGGCGGTCTATATTGGAGGGGGAATCAATCATCGTATGGGACTTTTCGACGCTTTAATGATTAAAGATAATCATGTCGATTTTTGTGGAGGTATGTCTCAAGCACTTCAAAAAACAGAAGCCTATTTAAACCAATTGAGCCAAACTTTAGAAGTTGTTGTAGAATGCAGAAATGCAGAAGAAATAGAACAAACCCTTCCTTTTTCATTTGTAAGCAGAATCCTTTTAGACAATCACAGTCTGCCAGAATTAAGCAAAGCATTAAAACAAATTGACAATAAAAAACCCACTGAAGCCTCCGGTAATATTACTGAAGAAAACTTAGTCTCCGTAGCGGAAACAGGGGTTGACTTCATTTCCATGGGAGCTTTGACTTATGACGCTAAGAGTATTGACTTAAGCTTAAAGGCTGTAAAAAATGACTAAAAAGGGCTCTTACTCGATTTACGAGTTGAGAATGTTCTTGTTAGAGCCCAACAAATTCTGCTTTAATTTTTATATTTGTTAATAGATTTTTCTCAATGAAATACAAAAGAATCCTTTTAAAATTGAGTGGTGAAGCACTCATGGGAGACCAAACACACGGTATTGATCCTATCAAGATCGACACTTACGCTAAAGAGATCAAAAAAGTTTTTGACAAGGGTATGGAGATCGCTATAGTCATAGGAGGAGGAAATATTTTTAGAGGAATCTCTGGAGCGAGCAAAGGAATGGATCGTGTACAAGCAGATTATATGGGGATGCTAGCCACTGTAATTAATGGTTTAGCGCTTCAAGGTGCTTTGGAAAACAACAATGTCCCTACCCGCCTTCAAACGGCAATAAAAATTGAAGCGATTGCTGAACCCTTTATCAAAAGAAAAGCAACGCGTCATTTGGAAAAAGGAAGAGTCGTCATTTTTGGCTCTGGTACAGGAAATCCTTATTTCACCACAGATTCAGCTGCAGTTCTCAGGGCTATTGAGATTAATGCCGATGTAATCCTAAAAGGAACTCGGGTGGATGGTATTTATACTGAAGATCCCGAAAAAAACAATAAAGCAACCAAATTTGACACCTTATCTTTTGACGAAGTATTGAAAAAAGGACTTAAAATTATGGACACTACCGCCTTCACTTTGAGTCAAGAAAACAAATTACCCATAATAGTTTTTGATATGAATACACCCAATAATTTGGATAATGTATTACAAGGAAAAAATATCGGAACTAAAGTTGATCTTTAAATAGTTTACCCATGGAAGATGAAATGAAATTTATCGTAGATACGACCAAAGAAAGCATGGAAAATGCCATTTTACATTTGGAGAAGGAAATGCTCAATATTAGAGCTGGAAAAGCAAACCCAATTATGCTCTCCACAGTAAAAGTTGATTACTATGGTACTCCTACACCACTTTCTCAAGTCGCTAATATCAATACACCAGATGCTAGAACCCTAACTGTTCAGCCCTGGGAAAAAAATCTTTTAGCTGATATTGAAAAAGCGATTTTAGTTGCCAATTTAGGATTCAATCCAATGAATAACGGAGAATCTATCATTATCAACATCCCCCCACTGACTGAAGAACGTCGTCGAGATTTGGCAAAACTAGCTAAGGCAGAATCTGAAAACGCAAAGATTGTAATTCGATCTGCTAGAAAAGATGCCAATAACGAAATAAAAAAATCAGACGCCTCAGAGGATGTCCAAAGTAATTATGAAATTGACATTCAAAATTTAACAGATCAATTCATCAAAAAAGTAGATGAAATTTTCATAGTAAAAGAAAAAGAAATTTTAACGGTGTAGAAGTTATTACAATTGCGCACTCCTGCTAAGGCTTAATGAAAAAGAAAAAAGAATCGAATGTTTGGGGCCTTGTGGCACGGCTTATTTTAAGGAATCGTTTTATCCTTCTAGCGGCCATAATTGGTATGACTTTTTTCTGGGCCACGCAGTGGAAGCACATGCAATTTACGTTTACCGAGGCAAATTTACTTCCAGACAACCATCCTGAAAATATACTCTATAAATCTTTTACGGACACCTTTGGAGAAGAGGGAAATGTCATTGTAATTGCTTTACAAGACAGTGCGTTTTTTACCCCACAGAAAAGGAACGCTTGGCGTGAATTGAACAACCAGATCAATGCCTTCCCTGAAATTGACATGGTGCTATCAACAGACAACCTACAGGAGCTGATCAAGGATCAAAAAAATAAAAAATTAGTCCTCCAAGAAGTTCCTCTTTCCTCAGCCAAAGACGCTGCTTCAATTTTGAAATTTAAGGAAAAGTTATTCCTTGAACTTCCATTTTACAATAATCTCATTTTTGATGTAAAAACCAATACAGTTCGATCTGTCGTTTACATGAATCCTGAAATTGTAAATACAGCAAAACGTAAAAATTTTATTTTCGATCAGTTTATTCCACTGATCGATTCCTTTGAGGAAAAAACATCTTCAGACGTTCATGTTTCTGGGATGCCCTACATCCGAACACTCAATGCACAAAATATTGTAGACGAAATTGGCCTCTTCGTGTTAGGTGCAACTCTGGTCACCTCTTTGATTTTCTTTTTGTTTTTTAGATCGTTTAGAGCAACCTTTATTTCTTTAATTGTAGTTGCCATAGGTGTAATGTGGGCTTTTGGAATATTGGGTTGGCTCGGCTATGAAATTACAGTACTAACAGCTTTAATTCCACCCTTAATTATTGTTATCGGAGTACCAAATTGTATTTTCCTAATCAATAAATACCAACAAGAAATTGCAAAACACAGCAATCAAGCAAAGTCTTTACAACGGGTTATCGTCAAGGTAGGAAATGCCACTTTGATGACCAACCTTACCACAGCATCCGGATTTGCAACTTTCATTTTGACCAACAGTAAAATTCTTAAAGAATTTGGAGTAGTCGCATCCATCAATATCATCTCCATCTTTGTACTATCTCTTCTCATTATTCCGATTACCTACAGTTTGATGTCTCTCCCGAAAAAGAAGCACCTCAAGCACCTAAAAAATAAATCCATAGACTATTTTGTTCGGTGGATGGAAAATAAGGTGAGAAAAAAAAGAGTCAATGTTTACATCGTCTCTTTAATTGGTCTAATAATTGGAATCACCGGGATTTATCAAATAAAAATTTCTGGTAGTCTTATTGAAGACATGCCAAAGTCTGCAGAGTTTTTTCAAGATATCCGCTTTTTTGACGAAAGCTTCAATGGGATTGTACCTGTTGAAATTTGGATCGACAGCAAAAGGGAAAATGGAATTGTAAAACCTGCCACGCTTCAACGAATGAATCAACTGCAAGAGGCTATAGGAGAAATACCAGAACTTGCTCCTCCACTTTCAGTTGTAAATGCCATTAAATTTGCGAAGCAAGCGTATTACAATGGCAATCCTAATTACTTTTCCCTACCCACCTCACAAGAAAATAGTTTTATATTTCCTTACCTCAACAATGCCAAAGGGAATAATCAATTGATTAATGGCTATGTAGATTCCACTGGGCAGTATGGAAGAATTACTACCTACATGAAAGACATTGATACAGAGCGAATGGAGAGTATAGAATCAGATTTGCGAGAAGCTATGGCTAAAATTTTTCCAGAAAATAGGTATGGTGCAGAAATGACGGGTAAAGCATTGCTTTTTTTAAAGGGAACCAAATACCTTATCAATAATTTGATTCTCTCATTAAGCCTTGCTATTCTTTTGATTGCATTGTTTATGGCCTTCCTATTCCGCTCTTTTAAAATGATTATTATTTCTTTAATCCCCAACTTACTCCCTTTGATTATTACAGCGGGTGTAATGGGTTTTACGGGAATACCCTTAAAGCCCTCAACGATTTTAGTCTTCAGTATCGCTTTTGGAATTTCTGTTGACGATACCATTCATTTCCTGGCAAAATACCGACAGGAGCTCATTGCCAATGGTTGGAAAATAAACAAAGCTGTATTTGCTGCATTACGCGAAACCGGAATCAGCATGTTCTATACTTCAATTGTTCTGTTTTTTGGTTTTTCGGTTTTCATGACCTCAAATTTTGGAGGAACACAAGCATTGGGTGGCTTAGTTGCTGTAACCTTATTGATGGCGATGCTCGCTAATCTCATCTTACTCCCTTCTCTACTTATATCTTTAGAAGACACCATCAGTAATGACAAAGTCCTCAAGAAACCCAAAATTGAAATTTTAGATGCGTAAGTGAAACCTACCAAAGGGGGGGTTTCTGAAATAAACTTATCTTTGCATCGCTGTTAAAACACGATCGAGAATCATAAGCATGAAATTCAATTTAGATCTGAGATCTCTATATTATATTTCAGTCTTAAACTGCCAAATAATAAAACAATGAACGGAAAAAAGATAAAATCTATTTTAGAATCCAACACTACTAACCAAGAATGCAGTGTTCAAGGTTGGGTAAGAACCTTTCGAGCCAATCGTTTTATTGCACTAAATGATGGATCTACTATAGAAAATCTTCAATGTGTAGTAGATTACGAAAAGCTTGATGAAAGTGTACTGAAACAAATTACAACAGGTGCAGCCTTAAAACTGAAGGGGATACTAGTAGAAAGTCAAGGGAGTGGTCAAAGCGTTGAACTTCAAGTCAACGAATTGATTGTTTTGGGTTCCTCGGATCCAGACCGCTATCCCATTCAACCAAAAAAACACAGTTTAGAATTCCTTCGAGAAAAAGCACACTTAAGAGTACGAACTACAACCTTCTCTGCAGTGATGAGAATTCGCTCCGTCTTATCTTTTGCCGTGCACCAGTTTTTTCAAGCGGAGGGTTTCTTTTATGTCAATACACCCATCATTACCGGGAGTGATGCGGAAGGTGCCGGAGAAATGTTTAGAGTATCCACACTTGATCCAAAAAACCCACCCTTAGACGAAGAAGGAAATCTTGATTACAAGGGGGATTTTTTTGGTAAAGAAACTAATTTAACCGTATCAGGACAATTAGAAGCTGAAGCTTACGCCCTAGCTTTAGGTGACGTTTATACCTTTGGCCCTACGTTTCGAGCCGAGAATTCAAATACTACTCGACATTTAGCAGAATTCTGGATGATTGAACCCGAGATGGCATTCTATGATCTAAATGACAATATGGATTTGGCAGAAAAATTCATAACATATGTTCTAAAACACGTCTTAAGTTCCTGCGAAAAAGATTTAAAATTTTTAGACGAACGATTTGCCAAAGAAGAAAGCTCAAAGCCTCAGCAGCAAAGAAGTGCAATGGGACTGCTTGAGAAGATAGAATTTGTGGTAAACAACGACTTCAAACGTGTTACTTATACTGAAGCGATAGCAATTTTAAAAAACTCCAAGCCCAATAAAAAGAAAAAATTTCAATATCCAGTAGATGAATGGGGAATCGATTTGCAGAGTGAACACGAACGATTTTTAGTTGAAAAACATTTTAATTGCCCTGTTATTCTTTACGATTACCCTGCCAACATTAAGGCATTTTATATGCGCAGAAATGATGACGGAAAAACAGTACGTGCCATGGACATTCTTTTCCCAGGAATTGGAGAAATTGTAGGAGGATCTCAACGTGAAGAGCGTTTGGAGGTTTTAGAACAGCGCATCAAAGAAATGGATATTGATGCTGAGGAACTTTGGTGGTACTTAGATCTGAGAAGGTTTGGTAGTGTCCCTCACAGTGGCTTTGGCCTTGGGTTTGAACGATTAGTTCAATTTACAACGGGCATGGGTAATATTCGAGATGTAATTCCTTTTCCGAGAACACCCCAAAATGCTGCATTCTAATGATTAAACAGTAAAATACATATCTTTGCACCAATCATTACCCCTATGCTAAAACAACAGCTCCAAATAAAACTTTCGCAAAAGCTCTCTCCGCAGCAAATCAAGTTGATGAAGCTGATACAACTTTCTACACTCGATTTAGAGCAAAAGATTGAAACCGAAATGGGAGAGAATCCTGCTTTAGAAAGTGGAGTTGAACAAATAAAGTCTGATAATGAAGATTCTGATTTTGAAGAAAACACCAAAATCGAAACAGACGAAATAGATATTGATCAGTATTTAAGTGATGATGAGGTTCCTTCCTATAGATTGTATAGTAATAATTACAGCAGTGATGATGAAGAACGAACTATTCCGTTAAGTGGAGGTATTAGTTTTCATCAAAATCTTTTACAACAAATGGGAAACCTCATCTTAAACGAAGATCAAATGCTGATTGCCGAATTCTTAATAGGAAGTATAGATGACAGCGGCTATTTACGGAGGACTGACGACGAACTTATCGATGATTTAGCTTTTACTCAAAATATCTTTACCGAGAAGGAGGAGCTTGAAAAAATCATTCGTGCGGTTCAAACCCTTGATCCTCCTGGTGTGGGAGCTCGATCTCTACAAGAATGCCTTCAACTGCAGCTCGAAAAAAAGAAAAAAGACCGCCCTGTGGTTGTTCATGCACTTAAAATAATCAAAGATGAATTTGACCACTTTAGCCACAAACACTACAGCAAACTTCAAGACCGAGTTGGAATTACCGAAGAAGAACTTAAAAAAGCATTGGATTTAATCAGTCGGCTGAATCCTAAGCCTGGAGGTGCGTTATCCAATACAGTTCAAAACACTCATGTAGTCCCAGACTTTATTTTAACTCTTGAAGACGGCCAAATTGATGTACAACTAAACCGAAGAAATGCACCGCAATTGAAAATATCCAATGCTTACAAAGAAATGCTTTCTGGATATCAGGAAAGTGTAAAGAAATCAAAAACTCAACAAGATGCAGTTCAATTCATCAAGCAAAAGCTTGACTCAGCAAAATGGTTTATTGATGCTATTCAGCAAAGGCATCAAACCTTAACACTAACCATTAATGCTATTATTGCACATCAGAAAGAATATTTTTTAACAGGAGACGAGCGCAAACTCAAACCCATGATCTTAAAAGATATTGCAGAAAAGGTCAATATGGACATTTCTACTATTTCCAGAGTTGCTAACAGTAAATATATCGAAACTCCATACGGGGTAAAGCTTCTAAAAACATTTTTCTCAGAAGGACTAAAAAATGAAGAAGGTGAAGATGTTTCTTCAATTGAAATAAAAAATACCTTGAGTCAGCTCATAGCTAATGAAAACAAAAAGAAGCCTTTAACTGATGAGGTGCTTTCAAAATTAATGAAGGAAAAGGGATATATCATCGCAAGAAGAACAATTGCAAAATATCGAGAACAATTGGACATTCCTGTAGCTAGACTGCGAAAAGAATTATAAGATATAAAAGATCAACCCTATCTTTATGGGATTCAGTTGTAACGGTAAAGTATTGGTGTCTAAAGTAGCGTTATCAAGGAAAGGACTTAAATGATAAGCCAAATAAAAGTTCCAAGTATTGTATCCGAAACTTAAATGTGCAACAGTACCGAAATTTTCTAAATCATTACTGTTCTTTACTTCTAAGGTTTCCTGACGAATTTTATTGTAATAATTCCATCTCAAGGAAACACCTCCATACACACGCCAAAAAGCAAAATTATCTGCAGTTGCATTACGCCATCTTAGCGTTAGTGGAAGTTCTAGAGAATGAATCGAAAAAAACAGAGGCGAATTAGTTTGATCAGCTATTGAATAACGTACTGAAGTGAATTCTCCTTCATATCTTGTTAAATTGGTATTGTATCGCTCAAAACTCATTCCAAGCCCTAAGCCGGCAGCAAATTTCCCTGAAGCATTGAGTGGAATATCTCTTATAAAACCCCACTGAAAATGTCTTGACAAACCTTGAGGGTTAAAATCTTCCTGATTACTCTGTAAAATCATAAAAGAAGCCCCTACATAAAATTGATCTTCACGAAAAAAATCTTCTTTAGGTGACGCATCTTCTTGGCCTCTAGTGAAGAAACAAACACCAAGGGTCAGCAAAATAATAAAACAGCGCTTTACTATGTTCGATAAGGCAATGGATAATAACATTACAGATTAAAATAAAAAAAAGTGCCTAATAAGGCACTTTTTTAAGCATTAAATGTAAAAAACTAGTTTATGTTTTGGGTATAATCCCCTAAACGAGTTGTATAGTTGAGTTTTAAAGCACTTACTTTACGAAGTTCTTGCTTAATGTCTTGAACAAGTCCCATTTTAGTATCACTATCTACTTTAAGCGCAGTAGTCAATACATTTTGGAGTTCCTGACGTTTCGCGGCTCTTTCAGCTAAAATAAAAGCACCCACCTCACTTACGGTAGCAAACTTGTCATTCAATTGAATCTTCGCACTTGTTCCGTATTTATCTTGATAGCGGTTTGAAGGCTTTCCAGCATAAATATACATTACGCGGTCTTTCTTATCTAATTTTTGAACCTGGTCAGCTGCGGGTAATTTATTCACAACCATCAGCGTACTATCTCTCATCACTGTTGCAACCATAAAGAAGAACAAGAGCATAAAAACAATATCAGGCAAAGATGCAGTAGAAATAGCAGGTAACTCTCCTCCTTTTTTCTTTTTAAATTTTGACATAATATGTTAGTTTAATTTGTTTTACTTGGTTCTGCCTCAGATAGTTTTTGTGGAAACATTTTCTTGACCACTTCTAACTTTGACTTTAAATCTTCTGAATCGTCAACTGAAGTTCTTGGATCGTCATATTTCTTTTGAGCATCAACAAAGTTGAGCCCCACAGAGGGATACAATCTTAAGAATTCACGATTTCTCAGTTCGTTATATGCCGCTACCAACTCGTTCTGAATAGCGATATACACTTTATAAGAAGTTTCTCGATTATTTTTTAGCGAAATAATGGCCTTGTCTGGATTGTCAGAAGAAGACTCATCTCGCTCTCCTTGACAATAATCACAGGCTTCTTCGCCAACGCCGCCTCCGTTATCCAAGAAGGCAACCGCTAAAGATCTTAAATCTTTAATATCAGTAAGCTCTTCTTCAACTAAAAGTTGGTCATTTTTATTGACAACTACAGTAAAGATGTTTTTTTCTCTAATAATAGGAGGATCAACTTGGTCTTCCATTGGTGGGAGTTTACGGTTTAATCCGCTATCCGTTTCAATGGTAGTAGTCACCAAGAAGAAAATCAATAATAGAAACGCGATATCCGCCATGGATCCAGCGTTTACTTCTGGTGCTGATCTCTTCGCCATAATTTATCGGTTAAAAAGTTTCTTTGCTCCTGATAAAACCATAGAAAGTATTGCTAGTGCTGCGAGAATGTAAAACATTCGCAACCCTGTACCTACCCATCTAGATCCACTAGCAGAAAGCATTTCTCCATCTTTAAGTGGGGTCTCCACACCTTCAGAAGCTGCAAAAGCGATGCCAACGACAACAGCAAAACAGCCGATAAAGATTAAAGATTTTTTTAGTTTCTGTGCGCTAGAAGCTAGATTAAGTAATGAGAATAAAAGGGTAATTACTATTGTAATTATTAAAATTGCAATAGAAAGAGATACTAATGGTGAAACCGTACCGAAGTCTCCCATACTGGCAGCCATCTTGATTTCTTCGTCTCCACTACCTATTATTCTAAAAAGGAATATAACACCTAGCAAACCGAAAACAGCACTGATAATTTTTACAATTGTTTGAATATTCATGAGAATTGCTGTTAAAGGTTAATTATTTTTTTTGAGCAACAAGGATGTCAATCAATGTGATTGATGCGTCTTCCATGTCATTAACGATACTGTCAATTTTTGCAACAATATAGTTGTAAAAAACTTGAAGAATAATCGCAACAATCAAACCGAATACTGTGGTAAGAAGTGCAACTTTAATACCTCCAGCAACAAGTGAAGGCTGCATGTCTCCAGCCGCTTCAATTTTATCAAATGCTTGAATCATCCCAATTACCGTTCCCATGAACCCAAGCATGGGTGCAAGAGCAATAAATAATGAAATCCAAGAAACATTTTTTTCTAATTGTCCCATCTGAACTCCTCCATAGGCAACAACTGCTTTTTCAGCACTTTCAACACCTTCATCTACACGGTCTAAGCCTTGATAGAAGATTGAAGCTACAGGTCCTTTTGTATTTCTACAAAACTCTTTAGCAGCATCAACACCTCCTGATGAAAGAGCTTCTTCCACGCCTTCAGTTAGTTTCTTTGTATTGGTAGTAGCTAAGTTTAAGTAAATGATACGCTCAATAGCAATTGCAAGACCTAATATCAAACAGATCAATACGATTCCCATGAAGCCTGGACCACCTTCTATAAAACGTTTTTTTAATTCTTGCGTAAAAGAAGCTGATTCCGCTGACGCTTCCTCATCCATATCTTGTACACTAGTTACAGCTACAGCAGTAGTTGAATTAGGCACTGCAATTGATGCATTGGCAGTAGCCATAAAACCTAAAAAAGTAAGGGCAATAAATAATTTTTTCATTGTGAATAATGTTTGTTCTTTTTAATTAAATGCAAATAAAGATAAAAAAAAATATGTACCATATTAATTTTTGCAGAGAGGAAGGGATTCGAACCCTCGATTCCAATGCAATTGGAATACACACTTTCCAGGCGTGCGCCTTCGACCACTCGGCCACCTCTCTAAATCTAAGTGTCAAATAAAGGGAAAAAATATCTTTTTAAAAAAAATATTTAACTTTATTAAGCATCAAATTCATCATTTTTAAAAATTGCCAATGCATTTTGTGTTGTAATTACACTAATTTCAGCAGCTGAACGCTCATAACAATATGCAATCTTATCCCTAATTAAGGGTAAATAAGCACTTTCATTTCGTTTCCCACGGTAGGGTACTGGAGCTAAATAAGGTGAATCCGTTTCCAAAACAATGGATTGTAAAG
This sequence comes from Flavobacteriaceae bacterium, assembly GCA_965656215.1. GTDB lineage: Bacteria > Bacteroidota > Bacteroidia > Flavobacteriales > Flavobacteriaceae > MS024-2A. The sequence goes on along the minus strand of CBFHJD010000014.1, from coordinate 8,962 downwards.
GAATCTCATTTAAAAACTGGTCTATTTTACCATTCTTGAATGTAACCACTCCTCCAATTCCTAACTTTAAATTAAAATCTATCGCTTGAAGAGCGTGCTCCTTCGTTCCTGTAAAACAATGAAAAATTCCACGGAGAGTTTTGCCCCTATGCCCTTCCAGAACCTCAAAAACCTCATCAAAGGCTTCCCTGCAGTGAATAACGATTGGGAGCCCGTGAGCCTTTGCCCAACTTATTTGCAAATCAAAGGCTTGTTGTTGTTGTTGTTTAAAACCTGTATCCCAGTATAAATCAATCCCAATTTCACCTACTGCAGCAAAGGGACGCATTGTTAATTGGCTTTTTACTAATCCTAATTCCTCTTTGTAATTTTCTTTTACATGGGTAGGATGGAGTCCCATCATTAAATGTACTTGTTCGGGGTAAGCTTGTTCCAAATCAAACATACGTTGATGATATAAACTGTCAATCGCGGGGAGGTAAAAATCAGTTACACCTTTAGAAAGCGCATTTTGAATTGCTGAGTCTCGATCTTCATCAAAAGCTTCAACGTATAAATGAGTATGGGTATCTATCAACTTATTGGTTTTTAATACAAAAATAGTCAAACTAAATCAGAGGGGGCTATTTAAAATGTATGGTGTATTTTTGACAATCATGAATCACACCTCTTTTGTTTCCTTAAAATTTACAAAAACCAAGCATCTTTTGTGTCGTGCACGCATTAACGGGTTCAACGCCACCCTTCTGGTAGATACAGGAGCTTCAAATAGCTGTATTCACAGTGAGTTACAAGAGCAGTTTGGACTTAAAACCAAAGGTGATCCTTTTGATGCCGCAGGAGCGAGTGAGGGGAAAATGAAAGCTTCCATGACCAAGAAGTGTGAACTCCACCTAGGGCGGCATAAACTGGGTAAACATGCCTTTGTTCTTTTGGATTTAAGCCATGTCAACCAAACGCTTCAATCACAGGGAGCAAAACCAATAGAAGGTATCCTTGGTGCTGATTTTTTAATGAAAAATAAAATAGTGATTGACTACCGTCAAAGAAAATTAATTTTATAATTCCAATGCCTTTTTAGCGTCACCTTCCATGAGTAAGGTTAAGGGATCCTCCAAAGCTTCTTTAACAGCAACTAAAAACCCAACCGATTCTTTTCCATCAATGATGCGATGATCGTAAGAAAGCGCTAGATACATCATAGGGCGAACGACAACTTTTCCATCGACAGCGATTGGTCGCTCAATGATATTGTGCATTCCCAAAATTCCAGATTGTGGTGGATTGATAATAGGTGTGGACAGCATGGATCCAAAAACACCTCCATTAGAAATGGTAAAAGTTCCTCCGGTCATGTCGTCAACGGTTATTTTTCCATCTCTGGCTTTGACTGCTAGACGACCAATTTCTTGCTCTATACCCGCAAAACTGAGTGTTTCAGCATTGCGAACCACTGGCACCATCAATCCCTTGGGACCTGAAACAGCAACACTGATATCACAATAGTCGTAAGCGATTTTATAGTCTCCATCCATCATAGAGTTCACATCGGGATAAAGTTTAAGCGCACGAACTACCGCTTTAGTAAAGAAACTCATAAAGCCGAGCTTCACTCCGTGTTTTTCTAAAAAGGCATCCTTGTGCATTTTTCTCAAATCAAAAATAGGCGCCATATCTGCTTCGTTAAAAGTTGTCAGCATAGCAGTCTCATTTTTTGCCGCAACGAGCCGCTCAGCAACCTTTCTTCTTAGCATGGATAGCTTAGATCGGTCTTGACCACGATCTCCCCAGTCGGGTTGTGTACCCATAGAAGGAACTGCTTTTACTGCATCTTCTTTCGTGATTCGTCCGCCTCTTCCAGTACCTTGAATAGCAGCTGGATCCATTCCTTTTTCAGCAATGATTTTACGTGCTGCTGGAGAGGGTGCTTGTGAGGCATAGGAGGTGGTTTGTTCGGAAGGAGCAGCCTTTAGTGCTGATTCAATAGCTGCTGGAGCTACAGTATCAGATGCCGCTTTTACGCTTTCAGTAGCTTCTCCTTCGGTATCGATTAGACAGACCACCGCGCCCACTGCAACTGCATCACCTTCTTCAGCTTTTAACGTAATGATTCCGCTTACTTCAGCAGGTAATTCTAAGGTTGCCTTGTCAGAATCCACCTCTGCAATGGCTTGGTCTTTTTCAACATAATCACCGTCTGTAACCAACCATTGGGCAATTTCAACTTCAGTGATCGATTCTCCCGGAGAGGGAACTTTCATTTCTAAAATCATGATTTACTTCTTTATTTTCTGATAAAATTATCTTGTGAAGGATCAAAAACATAATCGATCACTTGTTGATGTCGTCTTTGGAAACGTACAGCACTTCCCGCTGCAGGTGCTCCATAATACCTTCTACTCGCTGGACGGAACTTACGCGCCGCTTCCCATTGGAGCAATAAATAACTCCAAGCTCCCATATTACGGGGTTCTTCCTGGGCCCAAACCCAGTCATCGGCATTGGGAAATTGAGCTAGATTCTTTTCAATTTCTTTAATTGGTAATGGAAATAATTGCTCTAAACGAATGAGGGCAACATCCTCACGCCCTCTCTTTTCCCGTTCCTTTTCTAAGTCATAATAAAACTTACCTGAACACAGCACTACTGTTTTTACCTTTTCCGGAGCAACATCTGAGTCACCAATTACTGGTTGAAAGGCTCCATGAGTCAATTCTTTTTTACCTGAAATAGCTTTAGGATGACGCAATAAACTTTTAGGTGTAAAAACTACTAAAGGTTTTCTGTAGTTTGTTTTCATTTGTCGTCTGAGCAAGTGGAACATGTTACCCGGTGTAGTACAATTGGCTACAAACATATTGTCTTTTGCGCACAATTGAAGATAACGCTCCATTCGTGCTGAAGAATGTTCTGCACCTTGTCCCTCATAACCGTGAGGCAGCAACAATACAATCCCATTTTGTAATTTCCATTTATCCTCAGCTGATGAAATATATTGGTCCAACATGATTTGTGCTCCGTTTGAAAAATCTCCAAACTGCGCTTCCCAGAGCGTTAGCGTATTGGGGCTTGCCATGGCATATCCATAATCAAATCCTAAAACACCATACTCAGAAAGTAAGGAATTGTAAATACTAAAATGACCTTGTTTTTCTGGGTTAATTTGATTGAGCAAGACCACTTCTTCCTCTGCACTTTCTGTTTTGATCACCGCATGACGGTGAGAAAAAGTCCCTCGCTCGACATCTTGTCCTGACATACGAACGTTAAAGCCTTCTTGAAGCAAAGTTCCATAAGCTAATAATTCTCCCATCGCCCAGTCCAAACTATCTCTATCATTATACATCGCTTTACGATCAGCGACTAGACGTTCTATTTTACGGAGGAATTTTTGTCCTTGAGGAAGCGTAGTTATTGCGGCGGCAACTTGATCTAGGTCTTTTGGTGAAACTGCTGTTGGTACCAATTTCATCATCACGGTTTCATCAACTCGTTCAAATGTTTTCCATTCGTCCTGCATAAAAGGAGTGATGACCGTTGTTTCTATCTTTCTAGAATCCTCCAAATCGTCCTCTAAAATACTTTTGTACTCTTTTTCCAATGTTTTAACATGCCCCTCTTGGATGTGCCCACTTTTCAGTAAAGTTTCCGCATAAATATCTCGAGGATTGGAATGTTTAGCTATAGCTTTATACAATTCAGGTTGTGTAAATCGCGGCTCATCGCCCTCATTGTGACCGTATTTTCTGTACCCTAGTAAATCAATAAACACATCTTGTCTAAAACGCATACGATAGTCTAAAGCAAAAAGTGTTGCGTGAACTACGGCCTCTGCATCATCTGCATTGACATGCAAAACGGGAGATAACGTAACCTTAGCCACATCAGTACAGTACGTACTGGACCGCGCATCCAAGTAGTTGGTTGTAAATCCGATTTGATTGTTTACTACAATATGTACTGTACCTCCGGTACCATAGCCCTTGAGTTTTGCCATTTGAACAATTTCGTAAGGCAAGCCTTGCCCTGCAATAGCGGCATCACCATGGACTATAATAGGAAGCACTTTGTTAGTATCTCCCTCAAACTTATTTTCCAATTTTGCACGGGTTATTCCCTCTACTATTGCACCTACAGTCTCTAGGTGAGATGGGTTGGGTGCTATATTCATATTGATTTTCTTCCCGCTGTCTGTGATTCGCTGAGAAGTCCATCCTAGATGGTATTTTACATCTCCATCAAAAATAGTTTCTTCGTAATCCTTGCCATCAAACTCACTAAAAATATCTTTTGTTGATTTACCAAAAATATTGGTCAAGGCATTTAATCGTCCGCGGTGGGCCATACCCATTACAAACTCTTCTACACCTTGATTTGCAGCGGCTTCTACTACCGCATCTAATGCTGGAATCAAGGATTCTCCTCCTTCCAAAGAAAAACGCTTTTGACCTACGTATTTGGTGTGTAAAAAGTTTTCAAAACTTACCGCCTCGTTTAACTTATTAAGGATGTGTTTTTTTTGTTCTGCTGAAAACTGGGGATGATTGTCATTAATATTCAAACGCTGCTGAATCCAATTTACTTTTTCTGGATTTCGAATATACATATATTCGATCCCGATGGAATCACAGTAGATTCGCTGTAAGTGCCCAATGATTGTTTGCAAGCTACTGGGGCCAATACCCATGATTTCTCCTGCATTGAATACCGTTGCTAAATCAGATTCTGAAAGTCCAAAATTTTCAAGATCAAGCGTTGGGCTGTACTTTCTTCGCTCTCTTACCGGGTTTGTTTTGGTAAATAAATGACCCCGACTACGATAGCCATCAATCAATTTTACGACCCTAAATTCTTTTTGTAAATGTTCAGGAACCTCAACAGTCTCTGTATCTACTGATCCATTACTTTCTAAACCAAAATCAAAGCCTTGAAAAAAAGCCCTCCAACTGGGCTCTACACTATCGGGTTGTTGTAAATACTGATCATAAAGCGCTGCAAAGTGAGCGGTATGTGCAGCATTTAAAAACGAATAATTATCCATGCAAAAAAGCGCTACTAAAATCCAGTTACAAAATTACAACTTTTGACTGAAGTGTTTCTTTATTTCTTAAAAAATAAGAAATCCCTTTTTAAAATGAATTTCGAGTTTTCATTGACCAAGTTTTAAAGCAGTATTGAACGAGCCTTTTTACTTTAAAAAAATCTCTGATGGTCTTGCAAACACAGCAAACATTTTAATACCTTTTAACCCATGTTTGCACTGGTCGATTGTAATAATTTTTACGCCTCTTGTGAGCGGGTTTTTCAGCCGCAATGGGAAGGCAAGCCTGTGGTCATACTTTCCAACAACGACGGCTGTGTGATTGCCCGAAGCAATGAAGCCAAAGCCTTGGGTATTCCCATGGGCGCACCTGCCTTTCAATACCGCAGTTTTTTTAAACAAAAAGGAGTTTGTGTTTTTTCTTCCAACTACCCCCTCTACGGGGACATGAGCAGTCGGGTGATGTCCATCTTAGAACAGTACACTCCCAATGTTGAAATTTACAGCATAGACGAAGCTTTTTTACAATTCAAAGGATTCGATTTATTTGACCTACAAGCAGAAGGACAACGAATGCGCAAGCAAGTACGGCGTTGGACAGGGATTCCCGTTTCAGTAGGTATGGCCCCCACCAAGGCCTTGGCTAAAATCGCCAATAAAATTGCTAAAAAATTTGAGGTAAAAACGGGAGGTGTTTACTGTATTGATACAGAAGACAAGCGAATCAAAGCGCTCAAATGGACTGCCATTGGCGATGTGTGGGGCATTGGCAGGCAACACCGCAAGCGACTCGAAGCTATGGGGGTTGCAAATGCTTGGCAATTTACACTACTGCCAGACGACTGGATTCGAAAGCAAATGAGTGTATTAGGACTTCGTCTTAAAAAAGATTTACAAGGAATTCCTTCTATTCAACTGGAAGAAGTTCAACCGCTCAAAAAAGGAATTGCAACAACACGGAGTTTTGAAGGAACATTAACCGACTTTAGCGATATAGAAGAACGCCTCTCTACCTTTGCCAGTAGTTGTGCAGAAAAGATGCGAAAACAAGGAAGTAGCTGTACCGCCTTACTCGTTTTTCTACGAAGTGATCCACATAAAAAAGGAGCTACACTTTACCGAAATAGCTGTGTACTAACCTTGCCTTACGCAACCAACTCCAGTATTGTACTGAGTAAATACGCTGTATTGGGATTGCGTAAAATTTTTAAAGAAGGGATTCATTACAAAAAAGCTGGCGTCATGATTATGGGCTTGGTCCCTACTGCTACACGCCAACTCCCTTTGTTTGGTGGGGAAGAAGTAAAACATCTGGCCGTCATGCAAGCCCTAGATCGTATCCACAAGCGCTTTGGACCCCACCAGATGAAACTCGCCAATCAAGATTTGCAGCGTACTTGGAAGATGAAACAAGAACACCTATCCCAACGCTTTACTACAGAAATCAATGAAATCATTACCGTCAAATAAACTATGGCACCACAAAAACTTACCTTTTTTCATCCCGATCAAGACCAGCAAAAATCACTGCATTTAGTTCAAGAGGGAATCTCTGCGGGCTTTCCTTCACCGGCGGATGACTTTAAAGAACTGCGCATCAGCATTGATCAAGAGGTGGTGCGTAATGAAGAAGCCACTTTTTATGCGCGCGTATCAGGAGAATCCATGCAGGGCGCAGGTTTGGACGATGGCGACCTTTTAGTGATCGATCGCAGTATGGAACCGCAACACGATAAGATCGCCATCTGTTATATCGATGGAGAGTTTACCGTAAAACGCTTAAAAGTGGTTTCAGATGCTGTGTTTTTAATGCCTGAAAACCCAAAATACCAACCCATAAAAGTAACCGAAGAAAACGAACTCATCATCTGGGGGATTGTTACTTATGTGGTTAAAAAATTGTAATTCTTATGTCCCAGAAAAATCTTATTCTCAAGATTTTTACCCTTGCTCTTTTGGTTCAATGTGAAAAAGAGGAAGTCAATACCCTACCGGATTGTGTTCTGCAAAAAATTGATATCATAAAAAAAGAAGCCGTCTGGAATCCTCCTGCCAAGGTGTATCGTTATACCTACCAAGAGCAAACCGTTTACTTTTTCCCGCAGCGTTGTTGTGATGTCCCGAGTGAATTATATGATGAAAATTGCACACTTCTTTGCCTACCCGACGGAGGAATTACAGGTCAGGGAGATGGTAAATGCGTTGATTTCTTTGAGAAGCGGAGTAATGAGGTTTTGGTATGGCAGGACGAGAGGAGAAATTAAACACTAAATTAATCTTTGCTGTTTCAAAAGACTATAATAAACTCCTTTTTTGGAGATTAAATCTTGATGATTTCCCTGTTCTTTAACTTTACCCTTTTTTAAGACGACTACAGTATCCGCATTAGAAATTGTACTTAATCTATGTGCAATTAAAATAATAGTTTTTCCCTCTGTTTTTAATTTTTGAATTGTTTTTTGAATATAGCTTTCCGAAGTGCTGTCTAATGATGATGTGGCCTCATCTAAAATCAAAATCTCTGGATTTTGATATAATGCCCTAGCGATCGCAATACGCTGCTTCTGACCACCTGAAAGCAAAGAACCGTTTTCTCCCAAATGGGTAAAAAATTGATCAGGTAAGCTTTCTATAAATTCTAAAATTCCAATGGATTTACAGATAGAAAAAACACGCTCTTGATCGGGCTCAAATTCTCCAACAGCAATATTTTCAATAACATTACCACTAAACAAATCAATTTTCTGAGGCACCACACTTACAAGGTTTCTTAAACTTGCTAATTGGATGTGATATAATGGTAAATCACCAATGTTTATTTTACCTTTTTGTACTGCATAGATGTTTTGAATCAATGAAATTAAAGTGGATTTTCCAGACCCACTTTCACCAACAATTGCGGTAACCTCGCCTTTTTTGATTTTTAAATTGAGTTTTTTGAATACATCTACTCGAGTACCGTATCGAAAAGAAACATTTTCAAAAACAATATCTCCAATATTGCCTTTGGTAAGCTCAATATTTTGTTCTTCTTTTTCTCGTTCTAGATCCATTATCTCAAATAAACGATCTGCTGCAATCCAAGCGTTTTGAATCTGAACATTGGCCCCTATTAAACGAGAGACTGGACCCGTAAAATAGCCTATAATTGTATAAAAAGAAAGCAAAGACCCTACCGTCATTTCCCCTTGAATCACAAAATAGGAACCCACCCATAGCTGAATAATAGTAAACAATTGTGAAAGACCTCCCGAGGAAACCCCTGTAAAAACACTGTTTAGGGCTGACTTATATCCAACTTTAAGCAATCGGATAAAGCTAACTTCTGTCTTTAGGTTGGCAAAACTTTCTAATCCAAAATGTTTGATGGTAGCAACTGAATTAAGTGATTCTACCAGTTGACTCTCTAAGTCTGCGGCACGCTCCATTACTTTACGTTCCGTTTTTTTATTCAGTCGGTTTACAATCCCATAATTTATTGCAAAAAGCGGAATCATAGTCAACATAATGAGTGCCAACTTCCAATAGAACGTAAACATAAAAGCAAAGGAAAAAATAAAAATCAATATATCAACGGTAAGACTTAAGGAAACATTATTGATAAAATGACGAATTTTTACAGCATCCCCTATACGAGATATAATTTCACCCACCCGCATGGTGTCAAAAAATGACTGCGGAAGTTTTAACAAATGCTTGTAATAGCCCAGAATTAATCGCGCATCAATCTGCTGTCCTGTTTTCACCAAAAAAACATCTTTAAACACTCCAATGACAAGCTGAACTAAAAAAGCAGCTAAAAGTAAGATGCTCAATAAATTCAATAGATTGGTATTGCCCCCTACCAGCACAAAATCAGTTAACTTTTGAATATAAATCGAAGTGGAAAAACCTAAAAGTGTATAAGCTACCGCACCAACA
>CBFHJD010000013.1:0-50315 GCA_965656215.1 Flavobacteriaceae bacterium | reverse complement strand
TCTTTTTCTTCATTTACATCGGTCTCAACTTCAATCTTATCGCCTTCTAATGCGCTCATTAATAATCCTACCGATGTAGCAAATAATGGGCTTGATACTGTTTCCTGGGTGTCTCCTGCCAGATGCTCACTTGGATAACCAACTCGGGTATCCATTCCTGTAATGTATTCCACTAACTGCTTTAAATGCTTAAGCTGGCTCCCACCACCAGTAAGAACTATTCCAGCAATCAATTTTTTCTTTTGCTCGTTATGGCCGTAATTTTTTATTTCTAAATACACCTGCTCAATGATTTCAACGACACGAGCGTTGATGATTTTAGAAAGTGTTTTTAGAGAAATTTCTTTGGGATCTCTTCCTCTTAATCCTGGAATGGCAACAATTTCAGTTTCCCGATTCTCTCCAGGCCAAGCCGATCCAAATTTTATTTTTAAAAGTTCTGCTTGTTTCTCTATGATTGAGCAGCCTTCCTTAATGTCTTCTGTAATTACATTTCCTCCAAAAGGAATCACTGCTGTATGTCGAATAATTCCATCTTTAAAAATGGCTAAATCAGTTGTTCCACCACCTATATCAATTAAAGCTACCCCAGCTTCTTTTTCTTCAAAACTCAATACAGCTTCCGATGAGGCCAATGGCTCTAAAGTAATATTTGCCATATTTAATCCAGCGCTTTTGATGCATCTTCCAATATTTTTGATAGAAGAAACCTGTCCTACTACAACATGAAAATTTGCTTCCAAACGACCGCCGTGCATTCCTACGGGCTCTTTAATTTCAGCTTGACCATCTACCTTGTATTCTTGAGGAAGTACGTGTATAATCTCTTCTCCAGGCAGCATTACCAATTTGTAAACTTGTTGAATCAACTCTTGAATATCATCTTCATTGATAACCTCTTCAGGATGCTCTCTTGTAATATAATCACTGTGTTGAATGCTTCGGATATGTTGTCCGGCAATCCCAACTACTACATCCGTAATGTCGTGGCCTGAATTGAGCTTAGCGTCATCAACTGCTTGTTGGATGGATTGAATTGTTTGCGTAATATTATTCACTACCCCGCGATGAACTCCAAGGCTCTTTGATTTCCCGATCCCCAAAATCTCTACCTTGTTAAATTCATTTTTCCTACCAACCAATGCAACAATTTTTGTTGTTCCGATATCAAGCCCTACTGAAATATTTGTGTTTTCCATAATTTAAAGTGTTGTAGCTACTACCTGATTTTTATAGCTTAAATTAATTTTCTTATAGCCTTTTAAACTGTCTTGACTGGTTTGAAAAGCACAAAAGACGTTTAGTTTTTTAATTTTTTGCTGGAGTTGTGTTGAATCACCTAAGACAACCTCAAAAGGAAACGATTTCAACTCTAAAATGTATTCATTGTTATTTAAATAAATTGTTTTCAATTCCATATCCAATAACGGATCTTTTCTAAGTTTTGTAATCAAGTCAGCAGTTGGAACAATTGTAGTGATTGTACTATCCATTTTAAAAACTGGAAGCTCCAAACTATCAATAGATTGATATTCAAATAAAACTCCTTCCGCATCACCAAAAAAACGTTTATCTGAGGCTACTTCGAAAAGTGGTTTTCGCTCAGTCACCTCAACAGACAATCCACCCTGGGGAAGCATATAAACTTCTATGTTTTGGACCTCTGGTGTGCGTTTCAGTTGGGTTTCGAGCATATTCAAATCTAAACTTTCTTTGAGCTGTTTTGACTGCTTACTTAAGTTTTGTGTTAACAATTTATTAACCAACAGCGTATCTAAAAGCAAGGATGGATGCGTAAAATTAATCTCAACTTCGGTTACTTTTTTAGCCTGATTTTTTGTGTGCGAAAACCAATAACTTCCTCCCAAAAGAAGCAGCATTAAAACCAAGAAAACTACAGACTTATACGCTTTCATTCAACTAAAGATTCTGATTTTAATAATTGTATTTCTTCTCCAATATCGCCGGCACCAAGAAGGGCAAATACTGACGCTTTACTCTCCTCAATCGCTTTTGAAATCTGGTGCTTACCAATTAACTTTTTACACGGATGCTTTAAGTCATCAATCATCTTAGCAGAAGTAATCCCCTCAATGGGCATCTCACGTGCAGGGTAAATATCCGTCAAAACAACTTCGTCAAATTCTGACAATACGGATAAAAACGCTTGATAAAAATCCTGAGTTCTTGAAAATAAATGAGGCTGAAAAATGACACATTTTCGCTCTTCTGAATAAAAAGACTGCAGGGTTTTTAAAACACTTTTTATTTCTGTAGGATGATGAGCGTAGTCATCTATCAACCATTTATCACTCCATTTGAAGAGATTCATTCTCCGATATACACCTGGAAAAGAAAGCATTGATTTCAATGCAGCGCTCAACGGTACTCCTGCCTGATCAGCCATAGCTATGGCACACAACATATTGGATAAGTTATGTTTCCCTAGCTGGTTTAACCTGACTTGAGAAAACTTCTGTGTAGGTGTTGTTAGATCAAATTCGTACCCTCCTTGAAGCCGATTTAAATTAAAAATTCGATAATCAGCGTCAACCTCAATCCCATACGTCAATCCATCGAAAGGTAAACCGTAAGCTACAATTAACTGCTGGCTAACCTGTGATGAAAAAGTAGCAAATGCTTCCTCAAAAATTTCCTTGGTTTGATATACATCCAAATGATCTGAGTCAATTGAGGTAATTGCTCCAACTGTTGGATGAAGGTGTAAAAATGAACGATCATATTCATCGGCCTCTACCAACATAAAATCATCCCCTGTGCGAATTAAATTAGAAGGATTGTCTTGAAAAAAACCACCCATTATGGAAGTAAACGATTGCTGTGTCTCAGAAAAAATATGTGTAAGGAAGGCAGAAGTAGTTGTTTTCCCGTGGGTTCCAGCAACTGCTAATGTGGGTTTACCACCACATAATTCGGCCATAAAAAGCGCTCTTTTTTTAACCGAAAACTTATTCTTAATAAAATATTTTAACTGGGGGTGTGTTTCAGCAATAGCAGCAGTATATATAATTTGAGTTTGAGTATGTAAAACATCAGAGGGAATTACTTCAACTGTGTCTTGGAAGATGATTGAAATTCCTTCTCGTTCTAATTCGGTCGTGACTTTAGAATGTACTCTATCATAACCAAACACTTTATTTCCTTGTTGCAAACACAGTCGTGCTAGAGCCGACATTCCAACCCCGCCGATGCCAATAAAATAATATGTCATGGTTTGCTGCTTCATAAAAGTAATCTGATTTCTTTTACAATAGATGATGCAGCATTTGGCTTGGCAAGCGACTTAAGCTGATTGTGCATTCTCTTTTGAATATCAATATCCAGCACCAATGTTCTGAACACCTCTTTAAAGTCTGTTTCTAAATTCTTTTCTTCAATCACAAATGCAGCTTTCTTTTTCTCGAGTGCACTAGCATTGTGGTATTGGTGATTGGCAGTTACATTAGGCGACGGAATCAGCAGGAGTGGTTTTCCAACGTTACACAATTCAGAGAGACTTCCTGCTCCTGCCCTTGAAATAATAAGATCAGCTGCGGAATAGAATTGTTGCATCTCGTTAATGAATGAGTGAATTACAACCCCATCCTTAACCTTTTTCTTGTATTGATCGTAATACAACGCTCCGCATTGCCAAAGAACTTGTAAATCAAAACTTTGGATAAAATCAAGGTGGTCAGAAATCAACTCATTGACTCTACGTGCCCCTAGACTCCCCCCTATAATTGCCAAGGTTTGCTTTTTGGGATCCAAGCCAAAAAACTTTTTAGCTTCAGCGGATGCTATTTGCTTTTCTACATTTGAACGTATAGGGTTTCCGGTGATTTTTAGTTTATCCGCTGGAAAGAAACGTTCCATACCGTCAAAAGCAACACAAATTTTATTTACTTTTTTACTCAATAATTTATTGGTTATACCGGGATAGGAATTTTGCTCTTGAATGAGTGTAGGAATACCCAACCATTGGGCAATCTGAAGTACGGGACCACTGGCAAAACCTCCAGTTCCAACAACTATATTGGGTTTAAATTTTTTAATGATTAGAAAAGCTTGAATTAAACTGACCACTAATTTGAATGGGAAAATCAAATTTTGAACGGACAAAGACCTTTGAAACCCACTAATCCAAACTCCTTTAATTGGAAAACCTGCCTTGGGGACTTTTTCCATTTCCATCTTTCCCTGGGCACCCACAAAAAGAATAGCAGCATCTTTAGCTTCCATTTTTATTTGGGATGCTATTGCCAAGGCGGGATAAATATGTCCACCGGTTCCACCCCCAGAAACGATAAGTCTAATGGCTTTCACTGAGTATACTTATTGGGTTAGAACTGATTTCATTTTCTTCTTGGGTTTCAGTGGGTATTACCCTCTTTGCACTTACACTAAGAATGATTCCCATTGCGATACAAGTCATCCAAGCTGATGTTCCTCCACTACTAATCATAGGAAGGTTTTGTCCTGTTACGGGAAGTACTTGAAGTGCTACGCCTATATTGATAAAAGCCTGAAAAATAATCGGAATTCCCAGGCCAATAACCGTCAACTTTCCAAATAAATTCATTGTATTATGAGCAATTACTACAATCCTAAAAAGCAGTAATAGATAGAGTAGAATTAATCCAATTCCTCCTAAGAGTCCAAACTCTTCAACTATAATGGCGTAAATAAAATCAGAAGAACTCTGTGGTAGAAAATTTTTCATACGGCTCTTTCCTGCACCAAGACCAAATATTTTACCACTAACAATTGCCGTTTTTGCTCTTGCTACTTGATAGTTTCCGTCATCACTTTCACCACTGCTGAAATTTTCAATTCTGCTAACCCAAGTATCAATCCGATTTGGAAATGCTCCTGGAAATGCTTTTACCAATAAAAAAAAGAGCAGGACAAAAGCCAATCCCATTCCGCAAATGGTCATCAAGTAACGCAAAGGATAGTGCGCTACAAAAGCCAAGATTAGCACCATTGCAAACAAGAGTGCAGCTGTAGATAAATTTGATGGGAAAATCAATAACACCACGGTAAGTACGGGCAGCCATAATTGGAGCAAAGACTTCGAAAACTTGAGGGATCGTAAGTCCGGTTTAGAAAGGTAATTGGCAGTGAATACCATAAGTACCACGGCGGCCAATGTAGAGGTTTGAAAGCTTAATCCTATAAAGGGTATTTTTACCCATCGGCTTGCGTTAGCCCCGTCAATCACGGTTCCTTGGCTAGCCGTATAAATCAATAACACAATAACTACAGGTAGCATTAAAATTGAAATGCCTTTAAAATAATGGAAGGGTATTTTATGTACGGAATACATCAAGACAAAGCCAATTACTAAAATCACAAAATGCTTTACTAAATACCCCCAAGGAGTGCCCCTTCCCACTACGTAAACCAGATTGGAACTTGCACTAAAAACAGGTAAAAAAGAAAAAATAGCAAGTAAGGTTAAAATACCCCATAAAACTTTATCTCCTTTTAGCAATTGAAACATAATCTATAAATTTCTTACAGCAGCTTTAAATTGATCTCCTCGATCTTCGTAATTTTTAAACAAGTCAAAACTTGCACAAGCAGGCGACAAAAGCACAGTATCTTTTGGTTCTGCTAGTTTGTGTGCAATTTTAACAGCTTCAGTCATGGATTCAGTCTCCATAAATACATCACTGGTTTGCTCAAACGCATCACGCAATTTTGAATTATCGACTCCTAAACAAATAACAGCTTTCGCTTTCTTTCTAATTAAGGGCAATAAAATATCATAATCATTGCCTTTGTCAACACCACCTACAATCCAGATCAAGGGCGTTTGGATACTGTCCAGCGCAAAATAGGTCGCATTAATATTGGTTGCCTTAGAATCGTTGATGTAATTTACCCTTTGGATTGTGACCACATTTTCCATGCGATGTGGTGCTCCCTTAAAATGGGTTAAACTTTCTCGGATTGACTTTTTATTAATAGACAACAAGTTTCCAATGGTTGCAGCTGCCATAGCATTAAGTAAATTGTGCCTTCCAGAAAAAGGAAATTCGACTGAGTGTATCATAGTAGTCTGATGTTTATGTTTTAAAATGAGTTTATCATCCTCTAAATAGGATCCTGATATTTCTTGAGAAAGCGTTCCAAAAGGAACTTTTTGTGCGTTTATTTTGTAACTATTCAATGCTTCAACAAGTACCTCATCATCTGAATTGAAAAGGAAAAAATTATTTGAAGATTGATTTTTTGTGATTTTTAATTTGGCTTGGATATAGGATTCAAAACTATAGTCATAGCGATCTAAATGATCTGGAGTGATGTTCGTAATTACTGCGATATGCGGTGAAAATTGATCAATATCATCCAATTGAAAACTGCTAATTTCTAATACGTAGTATTCAAAATCTTGCTCCGCTACCTGCTTCGCAAAGCTCGATCCTATATTCCCTGCTAATCCTACATGAAGACCTGCATTTTTCAGAATCTCATAAGTCATCATGGTAGTCGTTGTTTTACCATTGGTTCCTGTGATACCAATGAGGGTAGCTGATGTTGATTGTGCAGCAAATTCAATTTCTGAAAGTATTTGAGTGCCATTTTCTCTCAAGCCTTCGAGCACAGGAATGTCTTTAGGGATTCCTGGACTTTTAACTGCAATTGAAGCACCTTTCATTGATGCCAGAGAATGTTGACCTGATTCCCAAACGATTCCTTTTTCATTTAAAAGATTTTGGAGTGGCTGTGGAATCGCATTGATATCAGATAAAAAAACATCATATCCCTTTTGTTTGCCTAGAATAGCAGCACCTATACCGCTTTCCCCTGACCCTAAAACGATTAATTTTTCTTTCATCATCTTAATTTCAAGGTTACAATGCTCAGTACGGCAAGTACAATACCAATAATCCAGAACCGAGCAACAATTTTACTTTCGTGAAATCCAGATTTTTGAAAATGATGATGCAAGGGTGCCATTTTAAAAATACGCTGACCTACTCCGGTTTTTGACCGTGTGTATTTGAAGTAGCTCACTTGTAAAATCACGGATAGAGTTTCAATAAAAAAGACGCCACATAAAAGAGGAATCAATAATTCTTTTCGGACAATAACGGCAATAACGGAGATGACCGCACCTATAGACAAACTACCTGTATCACCCATAAATACTGTTGCAGGAAATGTATTATACCACAAAAAGCCAATGAGTCCTCCTAAAAAAGCCGCAATGAATACTGCGATCTCACCCACATTTGGGATGTACATAATGTTGAGATAGGAGGCAAAATTAATGTTTCCTGATACCCAAGCGAAGACACCTAATGCAAAGACAATGATTGCTGAGGTTCCCGCTGCTAGTCCATCAATACCATCCGTTAAATTTGCTCCGTTTGATACGGCAGTGATAATAAAGATTACAATGGGTATAAAAACAATCCAAGTGTAGCTGCCCGTAGGAATCCCCATCCAGCCAATAAGCCAGTGGTAATCAAATTCATTGTTTTTAACCAAAGGAATGGTGGTTAAAGTCGCTTTTATATTTTCATTTTGAGGTCCTGTATCGCTGTTTATTTTTACAATTTTAGCAGTCGGATTGACTTCAGCTCTTACAGTAACGTCTGGGTGAAAAAATAGAGTCGCACCAACAAGTGCCCCTAAAACAAACTGACCTAAAACCTTAAATTTTCCTTTTAATCCATCTTTATCTTTTTTAAAGATTTTAATGTAGTCGTCCATCCATCCAACAAATCCCATCCATACCATACTGAGGATTAACAATAAAATATAAATATTGTCTAACCTTGCTAAAAATAGGACGGGTATTAGAGTACTCAAAATGATGATGATTCCCCCCATAGTTGGAGTTCCTTCCTTTTCCTTTTGACCACTTAGTCCAAGATCGCGAACAGATTCACCAATCTGTTTGTTTTTTAAATACCTGATAATGCGTCTTCCTGTAATCAAGGAAAAACCAAGTGAAAAAATCACCGCTACTGCAGCCCGAAAAGACAAGTATTGGAAAACACTTGCCCCTGGAAATTCATACTGCTGTTCTAAAAATTCAAATAAATAATAGAGCATTAGCTATTGGTGTTTAAAAATATTTTTTGAGCAATTTCCAAATCGTTAAATGGAATTTTTTTTCCTTCAATTTCTTGATAGGTTTCATGTCCTTTTCCAGCAATGAGTACAATATCACCCTGGTTTACTAGCCCCCCTGCAACTGCAATGGCCTCTTCTCTATGGGTTACTTTTAATGTTTTCTTGTAATCCTCAGCGGCTACACCCTCCATAATTTCTGAGATAATGGAACTCGGCTCTTCATCTCTAGGGTTATCTGATGTGAAAATTACCTTATCACTTAAAGCTGCGGCTTTCTTGCCAATCATGGGTCGTTTTTCACGATCTCGATTTCCTCCACATCCCACTATTGTGATTAATGTTTCATTTCTTGTTCTTATCTTATTAATGGTATGCAAGACATTTTCTAAAGCATCTGGAGTGTGCGCGTAATCAATTATTATTGTAACATTTTCCTTTGTTTGGAAGGTTTCAAATCTCCCTCGAATAGGCTTTAAAGTGCTCATCTGCTTAAGAATTTCCAAGGATGATTCTCCAAGAAGTTCGGCCACTGTATAAACCGCTAATAAATTTTGAACATTAAATTCGCCCACTAAATTGGTCCAAACCTCTTGCCCTTGAATTTTCAAAAGCATCCCTGAAAATTCGCATTCCAGTATTTGCGCTTTATAATCAGCGTACTGCTTGATCGCATAGGTGGTTTTTGAAGCCACACAATTTTGAAGCATAAATGCCCCATTTTTATCGTCAATATTGGTCAATGCAAAAGCGGTCTTAGACAACTGATCAAAAAACAATTTCTTTGCATCTCTGTAGGATTTAAAATCACCATGGTAATCCAAATGATCATGTGTAAGATTGGTAAATACACCACCACTAAAATTCAATCCTGCAGTTCGCTTCTGAACAATCCCGTGTGATGATACCTCCATAAAACAATGAGAAACACCCGAAGCAATCATTTCAGAAAGATGCTTGTTCAGTGACAACGCATCTGGTGTAGTGTGTGAATTATTCCATTCTGAATTTTGATATGAAATTTTGACTGTGGATATTAATCCACAAGGATAGCCTAATGCTGTAAAAAGCTCAAAGAGCAGAGAAGCAACTGTTGTCTTTCCATTTGTTCCTGTTACGCCAACCAACTTCAGCTTCTTTGATGGGTTGTCATAAAAGTTTGCTGCAATATATCCAAGACCTTCTGAAGCATTTGCGACAACCACATATACAATTCCCGATTCGCATTTTTCGGGTAGTTTCTCGCAAACTATAGTAACTGCTCCGTTTTCTATTGCATTAGAAATAAAATCATGCCCGTCAGAAACTACTCCTTTTTGAGCAACAAATAGTGTTCCTTTTTGAACCTTACGACTGTCAAATTCAATAGCTCTTATTTGAATAGCAGTACTTCCAATGATACTCTCTATCGAAACCCCATATAATATGTCTTGTAATTTTTTCACGACAACTCGAGGATTACTTTTTGAACACTTTTGATTTTAGTACCGGCTTGAGGTTTTTGTGCTTTGACGCTACCTGTTCCTTTTAACTCTACTTTCAACCCAAGGGCTTTAAGTTTTTCCACAGCTTCTTGACTAGAAAGCCCAGCCAGATTTGGAATTTTAAATTCTTTCCGAAGCTGAGTTTCTTCGATCAAATCAGTAAGCTTTGATGCTTCTAAATGGATTTGTTGTGGAATATCATTAAAAATTTTCTTTGCAATTGTCTTAAAAACTGGAGCAGCAACAGTGGCACCATAGTACCCTTTGGTTTTATTGGGTCGGTGAATAACCACTATGCAGGAATATTGAGGTTTTACGGCTGGAAAATAACCGACAAAACTGGATATGTATTGAACATTGTTCGTGGTATAATCTACTTGGCACGTTCCCGTTTTTCCCGCCATTGTGAGTAAAGAGTCCTTGATTCGATAACCTGTACCCCATTTTTTATCTACTACATTGAACATCATTTTTTGAACCTTTCCCAGTGTTGCCTCAGAGCATATTGAGGGATTCAAAACCTGCTTGGCAAATACTTTATGTGGGACATTTCCTAGATTACCAATTTCAGTTAAAAATCGAGGTTGTACCATTTCACCATTATTGGCAATGGCATTGTAAAAGGTTAGGGTTTGTAAAGGAGTCAAACTTACTCCATATCCATAGGCCATCCACGGCAAGTCTAAACCATCCCAATCTTCATCAGTTGGATAAGGAATTTTTGGATCTCCCTCCCCTCTTATTGGAAGTCCCAAGTTTTTATTAAGTCCCATATTGTAGAGTCGATCTACAAACTGTTTGGGGTTATTCTTGTAATTATCGTGAACAATTTTGACCAAGCCTACGTTAGATGAAACCTCAAAAGCTTTTGCCGCTGTGATGGTTCCATAGCCTCCTCTTTTGGAGTCTTTTACTTTGTATTTACCATAAAAAGTTAATTCACCTTTACCGGTTTCAATTAAGGTGTTTTCATCAATTACTTTATCTTCCAATGCAGCAATCATACCCATCAGCTTAAAAGTAGAGCCGGGTTCATGAGCTTCGCCAACAGCATAATTCAGTTTTTCAAAATACTTTCCATCCTCAGTTCTACCCAAATTGGCAATTGCCTTGATTGCTCCTGTGTTAACTTCCATTACCACTACTGTTCCGTGATCAGCTTCAAATTTTTCTAACTGACCCAAAAGTGCACTATGAGCAATATCTTGAATATTGACCTCTAAAGTGGTTCGTAAGTCAAACCCCTCAGTAGGTTCTTTTTCATTGGAATCACTGATGGGCTTCCACTGACCGTTTGCAATTTTCTGTTTAAGACGCAGGCCAGAGTCTCCTCTTAAATACTGAGAAAATGCACCTTCTAATCCTACTCTAAAATAGGTTCCGTCTTTATCCAATTTCTCATACCCTATCGTTCGTTCAGCAACCTTGCCCAAAGGATGCTCTCTTTTTATTTCTTGCTCCATAATCAAGCCTCCTCGATAGGTGCTTTTATTAAAAATGGGGAAACTCTTGTATCGTTTATAAGCTGAATAAGAAACGTCGTTAGCTACTGGCCAATACCTGCTTTTCTTTTTCCGTGCGTTTTCCAATTGACGCAATACAACCGTTGGTTGAGAACCCGTTAAGGCAGCAATAGAATCTGCAAGAGCCCGTTTATTTTCTCTAAAAAGACTAGAAGAAGGGGTTACGGCGTCCCAATATAAAGAGTACCGCGCAACAGAAGTCGCTAAAATATTTCCATCGGCGGCATAAATATCACCTCGGCTGGGCTCTAAAACAACATTTTTTACCAATGCTTCAGGCGCTATCCCAAGTCCTTCTGTATTTGAATAAAATTGCAAATGGATTAGCTTTCCCATAAGCACAAACCCAAAAATGACTAAACAACTAATCAAAAGATAAAATCTTGATTTGTGAAATCCAGTAAGTGAATTAGTATCATTCATTGACTAGTACTATTTTTATAGGTGGTGTTTTTGCAGGACCAACTCCTTTTTCCGTTAGAACTCGTGTAATATTTGTTTCTTTTCTGAGAACTAGTAATTGCTTTTTCGATTCAATAAAATCACTCTTTAGCGCCTTGATTTCGGCATTCAGCGCTGCGATTTTAAATATTTTTCGATCAGCACTATGCCCACTCCCAATCATAATCAAAGCCAAAACGGACAAAAATAAAATCATGCGCCAATTTTTTAATGCGTCGTTTCGAATCAAAAATTCAATATTCAGAATGGAGAGTAGCTTGTTCATTTTTTTTCTGCAATTCTAAGTTTAGCGCTTCTCGCTCTTCCATTATTTTTGATTTCTTCCTCATTTGGGACGATCATTTTACCCACCCGTTCGAGCTTGACCTGGGGGTTTCCATAAAAATCTTTTATTACTTCTCCTTCAAAATTTCCAGCTTGAAAAAATCGTTTTACCAATCGGTCTTCTAATGAATGGTAGGAAATACAAACCAATCTACCGCCCGGATTTAAAAACGATTCCGCCTGAACTAAAAATGATTGTAAGGATTCCAATTCATTATTCACCTCAATACGGATAGCTTGAAAAAGCTGAGCTAAAACTTTATTTTCAATTCGCTGAGGAACTTGAGGCTTTACTACTGCAATTAAATCTTGAGTACTCAGCAGTTTTTTTTCAGAGCGTGCATGCACAATACTCCTCGCTAAACCTTTAGCATTTCGCAACTCCCCGTAATTAAAAAGAACATTGCTCAATGCCTCTTCTTCATAATTATTGATAACGGAGTATGCATCTAGTGTTTGAGACTGATTCATTCGCATATCCAAACGCCCTTCTGTTCGAATCGAAAAACCTCTTTCACTGGTATCAAACTGATGCGATGAAACCCCAAAATCGGCTAGAATTCCATCCACCCCTTTTACCTTATGAAACTTTAAATATTGTGACAGATGATTAAAATTAGCAGCAATAAATTCAAATCGCGAATCTTCAATTGCATTTGCCGCAGCATCTGAATCTTGATCAAAACTAAGTAAGCGCCCCTTTTCGTCAAGCTTTTCTAAAATAGCTCTTGAGTGACCTCCGCCGCCAAAAGTTACATCCACATAAACTCCATCAGGCTTTATGTCAAGCCCCTCCAAACTGGAATGGAGCAGAACCGGATTATGATATTGAGTCGTCATTTTTATCTCCCATAACTTCTTCGGCCAAAGCTCCAAAATCAAGAGCCGCCTCGTCAATCGCACTTTCGTAAAGCGATTTATCCCAAATTTCAAGAATGTTCACAGTTGAAGAAACCACTACTTCTTTATTTATGTGGGCATAGTTTACTAGGTCTTTTGGAATCAAAAGACGTCCAGACGCGTCCACCTCAACAGTTTTAACCCCTGCTGTAAATCGACGAATGAAATCATTGTTTTTCTTATTGAAACGATTTAATCCATTTACCTTCTCCATCAGCTGCACCCACTCTTTAAGAGGATACAACTCAAGGCAAGTATTAAAGACTGCACGCTTAAGCACAAACCCTTCAGTCATAGTAGCTGCTAATTGCTTTTTTAATGCAATTGGCATCATTATACGACCCTTTGTGTCCGCTTTACATTCATATGTCCCTACTAAGTGTTGCACTGTATGTGTTAAGATTTGCTATCAAATATAATCGATATTTACCACTTTTTACCACAATTTACCACATTGTTAATAAGTTTCCCTGGAGAGCTCCATTTTCGGTTATTAATAAGCGAAAAAATAAAAGCCAAGAACTAAATGTGAAATGTCTATATTTGTTAACTAAACTTTCGGTAAGCTATGATGAATCAAATTGTTCAAGAAGCAGAGTTTCGATATATAGAATCTGGCAAGGGACAACCCATCATTATATTACACGGTCTTATGGGAGGGTTAAGCAACTTTGAGGGGGTTTTAGATTACTTCCCACCAAAAGGGTATCAAGTCATAGTTCCTGAGTTGCCGGTTTACTCACTTCCCGTTCTTAACACCTCTGTCAAATCACTATCAGAGTTTCTGCACAGCTTTATAATTCACAAGGAACTAAAAGATGTTATTCTTTTAGGCAATTCACTTGGTGGTCATGTGGGCTTGCTTTACACCAAAAATCATCCGGAAATCGTTAAAGGACTCATCCTCACAGGAAGTTCCGGTTTGTATGAAAACAATATGGGAGATGGGTATCCCAAACGAGGTGACTATGAGTATATTAAAAAGAAAAGTCAGGACGTTTTTTACGATCCAAAAATTGCTACAAAAGAAATTGTAGATGAAGTATTTGAATCAGTGAACGACAGGAATAAACTAGTCAGAACTCTTGCACTAGCCAAAAGTGCTATACGTCATAATATGGCTAAAGAATTACCTAAAATGAAAACCCCTACTGCGATTATTTGGGGTGCGAATGACAGTGTAACCCCACCAAATGTTGCAGACGAATTCAACGAGTTACTCCCAGACTCTAATTTGTACTGGATCAAAAGCTGTGGTCATGCACCCATGATGGAGCATCCAAATCAATTCAATCAAATCCTTCAAGAGTGGTTTGATCTTAGAAAGTTTTAGTTTCCAATGTTAGTTAAATCTGCAAGTTTTGTAATCAGTAACACAGAAGTTGCCAAATGTCCAAAAAGCCGACTCCCTGAGTATGCATTTATAGGACGCTCAAACGTTGGAAAATCTTCTCTCATCAATGCGTTATGCAATAAAAAAAACTTGGCAAAAACTTCCTCACGCCCAGGAAAAACTCAATTAATAAATCATTTTTTGATCAATGAGAATTGGCACCTTGTTGATTTACCTGGTTTTGGTTATGCCAGAGTATCCAAAACTCAAAAAAAGGTTTTTCAAAAGTTCATCACGAATTACTTTAAAGAACGCACACAACTTGTAACCGCTTTCTTGTTAATAGACATCAGGCACCAACCCCAACCTATTGATCTTAACTTCATGCAATGGTTAGGGGAAAATTCAATCCCTTTTTCCATCATTTTTACGAAATCCGACAAGTTAAAACCTAAAGCTATTGAAAGAAGTGTTGCTGAGTATTCGGAAAAACTTCTTGAAACTTGGGAAACACTTCCACCAAAGTTCGTTACTTCCTCAGCCAATAGGTCGGGGGTTGAAGATGTTTTAGCCTATATAGGCTCCTTAAATCAAAGCTTAAAATAAGCTAGCTGCCTAGCCTTTTTTCAATTCTAATTTTTCTGCAAAAAAGTCACAAAAATCCTTCATGGTTGCAGTCATTTTTTCGTCCTGAGTTGCGCGAAAATAAGTATCACTGAGGGACATTAAAGTCTGATGAAAAAAAAGCTGCATTTGATCCATAGGCATATCTTTTACCCATAAATCCATTTTTAGAGTTTCTTGCTGTTCAGCATCCCAAAACGATAAAAGCATTGCCTTGGTATCCATTTCAGAAACTCCACCATCTGGTGCGGTCCATTGCATTTGTTCGGGGATATTATTTTCATCGAGATTCACATCTATCGTGATTTTGGTTTTTTTTACAATCGCCATTAACGTTTCGGTTTATATTTTGATAAATTAAATATTTTTTGAGCGGGCATTCTCAAAAGTTCTTGAGTCGAAGTTTCGGGATTTTGATCCATATAACTTTTTACAATTTGCCACCCAACCCATCTCCCTACCCTACCTGGAGATTCGTTGTCTAATTCTAAATAAAACTTAGAAAAAGGTGCAGGCTCCAACAAGCGTTGCACTAAATCAGCATCCGTTTTATATAAGATTTGACGCTCAATAAAATACTTCCAGATGTACATTTCATTTTCTTTCACCCAAGCTAACTCTTCCTCCGTATATGCAATTTTGATGGCATCGGCTTCATGCGGCAAAAGCAAGTCCTGGAAATACATTTTTTTACCCTCATACAGCATTTGAGCTAAGAAGGTTCGGTCTTCTACCGGGGGAATTATATAGCTTGCAAACTTTTCTACTATTTGAGATAAAATATATTTTTGATCCAATTCTTTTCGGATGTAACTTGGAATTCCTTCATAAAGCGGATGATTGGATCCTAAAAAAGTATCCAAAGAAAGTAATAGTAAACTGTCAGAATAGACCGTTTTGATTTGATAATCTACATTATTGGTTAATGTAACAACATGTGGAACTTTTACTTTAGGAAAGTGAAAAAGTATATGTTTAAAAAGATGACTTACTTGATCTTCTAAAGGAGTAATATCTTGAAATACATCTTGAACAGCCTCTTGAAGAATTAATTGTAAACTGTCTTGTTGCCTGGATACCCATACACTATCAGAGAACTGATTTGGAAATAAATACGGATAATCCTTTTTCAGTTTGGGTATGACAGTTGCCTCTTGATTGTAAAATTTTAAGTCAAATCGGTCAAATTCAACTTCAACAGCAAACAGCTCTATTTCGGCTTCATTTTGAATCCCTGATTGACAGGCAAATAAAAACAAGAAAATGACAACAAAAAGTAGACTTTCTTGGAAATAATTAAAAAATAATTGGAGTCTTTTCATTTGCTTTTCTTCAATCCTTTCAAATACTTTAATTTTGAGCAAATTTAATAGCTTAAAACGACTTGTGAATGGAATCAGTAGAAAAAGTAACAGAATACATCACCCAATGGCTTATGGACTACATTCAAAAAGCTAATATGGATGGCTTTACCGTAGGTATTTCGGGCGGAATTGATTCTGCCGTTACTTCAACACTTTGTGCGATGACAGGAAAAACCGTACTCTGCCTAGAAATGCCTATAAAACAGGGAGAGGATCAATTGATTCGTTCATCACAACACATCGAATGGTTAAAGTCAAATTTTGACAACGTCAGTTCTATTCGACTTCAACTTGACTCAGTTTTTGACTCCTTTTGCAACATTCTTCCAAAACCAGAAAACCAAGATGCACACGAACTAAGCCTTGCCAACACACGTGCTAGACTTCGGATGAGTAGCTTGTATTATTTCGCTGCACTGAACAGGTATTTAGTGGCAGGTACAGGTAATAAAATTGAAGACTTTGGTGTAGGTTTTTACACAAAATACGGAGATGGTGGTGTGGATTTAAGTCCTATTGCTGACCTTACAAAAACTCAAGTTTTTGATCTTGCCAAGTATTTAGACATTATCGATGTTATTCAAAAAGCTCCACCAACTGACGGACTTTGGGGAGACCAAAGAACAGATGAAGACCAGCTGGGAGCAACCTATTCCGAACTAGAATGGGCTATGGATGCACACGAAAAAAAACTGTCTTTTTCAGAATTCAACACCCGTCAAAAAGAAGTATTTGAAATTTTTATAAGTCATTTTAATCGAAACCAACACAAGATGCAACCGATACCTGTTTGTCAAATACCCAAAGAGCTTATCTGAAAAATCCCTACCTTGTGAGTGATGTAACCCAAATTTTACATCTTATGATTAAAATTGCCCTACTAGACCCCTACCCTGTAGTCCATTTTGGATTTAAGGCCTTTTTTAGGAAAACTAAGTGCATCTCTGTGGTTAACACTTTTTCAAAAGCCAAAGACTTATATTCTTTTCTGAAAGATAACACTATAGACGCCTTGGTTTTAGAAATGGAACTGTCTGACGAGAGTGCTGTTCAGATCATTAAAAACATCAAGGCCAATTATCCGAAAATAGCTGTTATAATTTACACTTCACTACCTCAAACCATTTATGGAATTTCTTTATTGAAAGCTGGAGCTGTAGGCTATCTTTCCAAAGAGATCAATAAAAAAGTAATGATAGAAGCGATAAAAAAAGTAATAGAATACGGGTATCACATCACATCAAATTTTGCGAATGAAATCAATAACAATGTGGATCTTTCAAGACCTCGAAATGCATACGGAACACTTTCTCCAAGAGAAATTGAAGTGCTCAAACTCTTGATTGAAGGAAAACGAAATATTGAAATTTCTAACTCTTTAAACATCAACCAAAAGACTGTTAGCACCTACAAAACAAGAATAATGCGGAAATTAGAAGTGGAAAATCCCGTAGATTTATTTCAACAAGCTCGAAATTTCGATATCGCTTAAAGCACTCTATTCAATTTTTTTGAAAGTAGCTTTTTTAAATGTTGGTACTGCATCACATCTTCTAAAAATTCTGAAGCACCTTCAACTTCTTCTGCAACTTTAGATTCTTCAAGAAGACTCCGGATTTTTTCATCAATCAAATACCGCCTAAAGGTTAGGATCGTTTCGCTCACCAATTGCCCTACTACACTTTCACGCTCTTTAACAAAAATATTCTTCTTTTCCCAATCGTGAAGTTGGTGAACCTCATCCGCCAATAAAATATCTGATACAATCTTTCCTAAGCCAGGCTCTTCTTGCTGCGCTAATTTATCAAGCTTTAGCTCCCCTTCCAATTGGTATGATTGAATCAATTGATCATAAAGTAAGCGGATTTCTGGCTGTATAAATTCCACTTCATCTTGTTGAAGATCTAAGAACACTTTCTCGAATACTTTACTGTGTATTGTTTTAGATTCTTCAATTAGATTTCCTTCCTCATCAGAACTTACAATTAATTCATCAAAAGATGCTTCAAGATTCCCGTACTGAATTAAAATACTTATAATTTGCTTTTCCAAATACAACAACGGATTGGCAGCTATTTCCTGTTGCGGTATTTTTTGGATTAATGACTCTTTCTCCGCAGAAGTATTCGCAATAGCCCGAACAGGCTTTTGCTTTTTATTTTGCTCCTGTGCTAGAGCATTAAAAAGAACAGGCTCGGAAACTTCCATTGCAGCTGCGCATTGTTTGATATAAATCTCCTGCTGAATCGGATCTGGTATTTTAGAGATACTTTGTACAATTTCGCGGACGGTAGCAGCTTTTTTAACCGGATCTTGGCTGGCTTCTTTTAGGAGTATATTTGTTTTAAACTCAATAAAATCTTTTGCTTGAGTTTTTAAGTAATGATTAATTTCTTCTTGGGAATGAGACTTCGCAAAACTATCCGGATCTTCTCCTTCAGGGAAACTACAGATTTTGACATTCATTCCCTGCTCTAAAATAAGATCGACACCACGAATAGCCGCCCGAAGCCCGGCTGCATCACCATCAAATAAGACTACAATATTGGAAGTTAGCCTGCGAATCAATCTGATCTGCTCAGGGGTTAAGGCTGTTCCTGAGGATGAAACTACATTTTCAATTCCATTTTGAAAGAGTTGAATTACATCCGTATATCCCTCAACTAAATAACAAACATCTTCTTTTGCTATGGCTTTTTTTGATTCGTAAATCCCATACAGAACCTTACTTTTGTAATAGATTTCACTTTCTGGAGAGTTTAAATATTTTGCAGTTTTGGCCGTATTGGACAAAATTCGTCCACCAAAACCCTGAACTCTTCCAGCCATACTGCGTATTGGGAAAATTACACGCCCTCTGAAACGATCTACAGAACCGCGTTCGTTTTTTATGACCAAACCCGTACCCACTAAATATGCTTCAGAATATCCTGCCTTTACGGCCTTTTCATAAAAATAATCTTTCTTTTCAGCAGCATATCCCAGACCAAAAAAACGAATTGTTTCATCTGTAAAGCCACGCTCCCTAAAATAACTCAGACCAATAGCCATACCTTCTGAATATTCCCATAAATCTTTTTCAAAAGATTCTTGCGCAAATTGATTGACTAGATAAAGACTTTCCTTGGCATTGGCTTTTTCTTTTTCTTCTTGGGTTTGTTCTGTTTCTTCAATTTCGATATTGTAGCGCTTTGCTAAAAACCGAATGGCCTCTGGATAAGAAAAGTGTTCGTGCTCCATCAAAAATGCCACTACATTTCCTCCTTTTCCACTACTGAAATCTTTCCAAATTTGTTTTACTGGTGATACCATAAAACTCGGGGTGCGTTCTTGAGAAAAAGGACTTAAACCCTTAAAATTGGAGCCGGACTTTTTTAAAACCACAAAATCACCAATAACCTCCTCCACTCGAGCGGTTTCATATACTTGATCTATGGTGCTTCTGGATATCAAAAAATGGTGTTTTTTATAAATTTATACATTCTAGGAGAAAGTTAATCTTAAAATAAGGAAATTAAATCTTGCGCTCTGTCACGTAATTAAGCATTAACTCTAAGGCATCGCGGTATTCATTTTTAGGAAACACAGACAACAACTTCATTGCTTCTGTTTTGTATTCCTCCATTTTTTTAATTGCAAAATCAAAACCCCCTTTTTCTTTAACAAGACGAATTAAAGCGTTTACCTTCACTTTGTCATTATTGTGGTTTTTGACGGTATTAATTATCATCCTTTTTTCGTCTTTGCTTACTGTATTAAGCGTATAAATCAAAGGAAGTGTCATTTTTTTTTCTTTAATATCAATTCCAATTGGCTTTCCAATTTTACGCTCTCCATAATCAAAAAGGTCGTCTTTTATTTGAAACGCCATTCCTAATAGCTCTCCGAATTGATGCATTTGTGCAACTTGTTTTGGCGATGCATCCACTGACTGAGCTCCAAGAGCACAACAAGCCGCTAAAAGTGTTGCTGTTTTTTGACGAATAATTTCATAATAAATTTCCTCAGTAATATCTAAGTCTCGAGCTTTTTCAATTTGAAGTAATTCTCCTTGACTCATCTCTCTTACGGCAATTGAAATTATTTTAAGCAAATCAAAATCTTCGTTTTCAATTGAGAGCAACAAGCCTTTTGACAACAAATAATCTCCTACTAAAACAGCAATTTTATTTTTCCATAAAGCGTTGATTGAAAAAAATCCTCTTCGCTTATTGCTGTCATCAACAACATCATCGTGGACTAAAGTGGCAGTATGTATCAATTCAATAACCGATGCGCCTCTGTAGGTTCGTTCGTTTACCTTGCCTTTTCCCATGAGTTTTGCTACCAAAAAAACAAACATGGGTCGCATTTGCTTTCCTTTTCGATTGACTATAAAATGGGTGATTCTATTGAGTAAAGCTACTTGAGAAGACATGGATTCTGTGAACTTTTGTTCAAAAAGATCCATCTCATCGTAAATCGGTTTTTTGATTTGCTCAACTACTTTCATACACCGGTAAAGATATCAATTATAAAGAGACTTACTAGACGCATTGAAGCTTGGGTTTAGGAGTTATTTATTTGCTAATTGACCACAAGCAGCGTCAATATCTTCACCTCTAGAACGGCGGTAGGTCACTTGGATCCTATTCGCTGTTAAAATTTTGATGTAAGCGTCAATTATTTGAAGTGGGGCTTGTTTCATTGCATTTCCATCAATGGAGTTATACTGAATCAAATTTACCTTAGAAGGAACCTGCAAACAAAATTTTACCAATGCTTGCATATCTTCCTTTGTATCGTTAACACCCTCCCAAACAATATATTCAAAAGTGATGCGCTTTTTTGTGCATGCATACCAGTGCTGCAAAGATTCAAGTAGTTCATCCAACGGAAATTTAGTCGCAAAAGGCATTATCTGCTCTCGTAATTCTTGACGTGCACTGTGCAAGGAAACGGCCAAGCGAAATTTCACCCCGTCATCTGCCATTTTACGTATTATTTTAGGGATTCCTGAAGTGGAAACAGTAATCCTTTTTGGAGACATTCCTAGCCCTTCTGGATCAGTAATCTTATCTATAGAGGCTAAAACATTTTTATAATTCATTAAAGGCTCACCCATTCCCATAAAAACAATATTGGACAATGGTCTTTGATGATAAGTCAAACTTTGCTGATTGATTGTAACTACCTGATCATAAATCTCATCAGGATTCAAATTACGCATCCGTTTCATTGAAGCTGTTGCACAAAAAGTACAGTCTAAACTACACCCCACTTGAGAAGAGACGCACGCAGTAGTTCGAGTTGCTGTGGGTATGAGCACAGATTCCACGACCAATTGATCATGGAGTTTGACTGCATTTTTAACAGTGCCATCTTTACTTTTTTGCTCGACGTCAATTTTGATGTGATTAATTTCAAAATGAGCCTTCAATAATTCACGATGCTCTAAAGCCAGATTAGTCATTGAGTCAAAATCATGAACTCCTTTTTGCCATAACCACTGATACACTTGTTTGCCCCTAAAAGAGGGCATGTGGTGTTCCTCAAAGAATTGAATTAATTCATCTTTGGTAAGAACTCGTATATCTTTTTTAGTGTTTTCCAAAAGTTTGAAAATAAAAAAACCGCAGTAAAGCGGTTTTTATTTGCTATATAATTAGCATGGCATCACCGTAAGAATAAAAATTGTATTTCTCTTTAATGGCAACATCATATGCATGCTTGATGAAATCGGGGTCTGCAAAAGCGGAAACCATCATCAATAAAGTAGATTTTGGTGTATGAAAGTTGGTAATCATACTGTTTGCGATTGAAAAATCATAGGGTGGGAAAATAAATTTGTGTGTCCATCCTTGGTATTCGTTCAGTTGACCTGCCGAGGACACTGAACTTTCCAATCCTCTCATTACAGTAGTTCCAACGGCACAAATTTTACGCCGCTCAGCAAGTGCTTTATTTACTTTTGCAGCAGCGATAGCATTAATTATTAATTCTTCAGAATCCATTTTGTGCTTTGATAAATCTTCTACCTCAACCGGACTAAAAGTTCCTAATCCAACGTGTAAGGTCAATTCAGCTAAATCAATTCCTTTGATTTCCAAGCGCTTTAACAAATGCTTTGAAAAGTGTAAGCCGGCGGTCGGAGCAGCAACGGCTCCTTCGTGTTTTGCGTAAATAGTTTGGTAGCGTTCCCGATCTTGTTCGTCTGTTTCACGCTTGATGTATTTGGGAAGCGGGGTTTGTCCGAGCTCTTTAAGTTTTGTTCTGAATTCTGCATAGCTTCCGTCAAACAAAAAACGAAGTGTTCTCCCTCTTGAGGTTGTGTTATCAATTACTTCGGCAACCAAACTTTCGTCTTCTCCAAAGTAAAGCTTATTTCCAATTCTGATTTTACGTGCGGGATCAACCAAAACGTCCCACAAACGTTGTTCTTGATTTAATTCTCTAAGTAAAAAAACTTCTATCCGAGCTCCCGTTTTTTCTTTATTTCCAAAAAGTCGAGCAGGAAAAACTTTAGTATTATTGAGCACCATTACATCGCCTTCATCAAAAAAATTGATTACATCTTTAAATGCGTAATGTTCCAATTTTTCTTCTTTCCGATGAAGCACCATTAGTCTGGATTCATCCCTGTCCGTTGCAGGTCGCTGTGCTAAAAGGGCATTGGGAAGTTCGAATTGGAATTGAGATAATTTCATTTAAATATTTTAGATGGTAAATATACCACCTCTACATAGGCCTTGTCAAGTAAATCGGCATTTATCTGCGATTAATTTTAAAATTAATCTGTTCTAGGTCATCCCAAAAGGTTGGATACGACTTAGAGACTACCTCTGCATCTTCAATTGTTAGAGGAACTTTAAGGGCTAAGGGCGCAAATGCCATGGCCATTCGATGATCGTTATAAGTAGGAAGACTACAATTCGCAATAAAATTAGCACCGGGAGCCAACTCTAAACTAGTGTCAGTAACTTGAATACGTGCACCAAGTTTGGTCAATTCATTGTAAAGAGCCTGCAAGCGATCTGTTTCTTTAATTTTCAACGTATGCAATCCCGTGAGTTTACATCCTATTCCAAGGCCATAACAAGTTACAGCAATGGTCTGTGCAATATCGGGCGCTTTTGTCAAATCCCAATGGAGTACCTCAGGGAGACCTAGAGCTTCTTTCTTTAATTTGAGAGTTTGTCCCTCAATTGAAGATACCACCCCCAATTGACTGTAAATCTCTCTTAACACTCGATCTCCTTGAAGACTGTTCTCCATGTAACTGGTCAAATGAACTTCACTTTGCGCTGACAAGGCTACTATACTAAAAAAATAGGAAGCCGAACTCCAGTCAGATTCCACAATTTGAGTTATTCTTTTTGGATTTTTTTGGGGTTCTACTTGAATACTTTGCCCCTCAAATTTTGTTTGTACCCCAAGATTTTTCAATAATGAAAGGGTCATATTAATGTAGGGTACAGATGTGATTTCACCAATCAAATCCAATTGAATTCCTTGTTCTAAGACTGGACCAATAAGCAAAAGTGCAGAGATGTATTGACTACTAATATCAGCAGGGAGAGAAACAGTCCCTCCTTTAAGCTTTTTCCCTTGGATTCTTATCGGCGGATAGCCTTCTTCTTTTTCGTAGCTAATGGAAGCTCCAATCGCCTGAAGCGCTTCAACTAAAATCTTTATGGGACGCTCTTGCATTCGCTGAGAACCCGTCAACACAACTTCCCGACCTTCTAAATGAGAAAAATACGCGGTTAAAAATCGCATGGCAGTCCCAGCGTGATGAACATCTACTACTTCAGCCTCCGATTTTAATGCCGCTTGCATAACTATACTATCATCTGATTCGGAGGTGTTTTCAATAGTAAATCCAGAAAATAAAGCCTGGAGTAAAAGCAGCCTGTTGGATTCACTTTTGGAGCCTGTAATACGCAATTGACCGTTGCATTCCGCAGTTGGATGAGAAAGTGATAAAATCATTTTAGTCTTTTAATTTTGGATTGTTCTGATGCCTTTCATGATCTCGTTCAGATTTAAGATGCAGTTTTTTTTCAAAGGCATCTTGAAGATCAACATCAGTTTGGTTAGCCAAACAAATGGCTACAAAAATTACATCCGCTAATTCCTCACCTAAATCTTTACCCTTATCACTCTCTTTTTCAGACTGCTCTCCATAGCGCCTTGCTATAATCCGTGCAACCTCGCCAACTTCTTCTGTGAGTTGTGCCATGTTGGTTAGCTCATCAAAATAACGAACTCCATGGGCTTTAATCCATTCATCAACTTTTTTCTGTGCTCCTGCTAAATCCATGGTTCAAAAATAACGATAAAACTTGGCATTCATATTTTCAAAATTAAGAGACTTAAAAAAAAGCGTTTAACTCGTGTAATGAATCTACAATAAGACAATTCTCATGGTGTTCTTCCTGATGAGAATTGAAATGAATGGCATGCATGCCTTGCGCTAAAGCACCTAAAATATCTGCTTCTAAACTATCCCCTACCATCAATGATTTTTTTGGATCTGCTTTTGTTTGACTCAATGCCTCAATAAAGATTTGCGGATGGGGTTTTTTATATCCGACTTGCTCGGCGGTAAAGACAAAATCAAAATAGGGTTCCAAGCCTGAATTTTTAATTTTAAAATGCTGAACTTGTTCAAAACCATTGGTAATGATATGCAAATTATATCTCGATTTTAACTTTTCTAAAAGAGGAATAGTTCCGTCAAATAAATAGGGAAAACTACTCAAATACTGAATGTAGTCCTCAGATATTTGATTGATCTGATGTTTTGTTGTCTTGTAATTAATTTCGCTAAATGTATCAGCCAAACGATAATTTCTAAGCTCCTCTTGACTAATTCGATTTTCTCTATATTTTTTCCAATAAGCGTGATTTATGGGATTATAAAATGCAATGAATGCTTCCAAATCTATGGGCAGGTTCTGCTCCTTAAAAATTTTTTTAAAAGTAAGCATTGAGTTTTTTTCAAAATCCCAAAGGGTATGGTCTAAATCAAAAAAAACATCGGTTAACACTTCTTGAAATTGAATCACTTAATATAGTCTTTGAATGCTTTTTGCAATGGCAAATTCTGATTTACAGGATGTAAAAAACCATTACTTAGAGCAATTATTAATCGACTGCAAGTTAAGGGTAAGTTTTGAAAAATATATTCTAAACTGGAAAACACCTCAGAACTTTTTCTTTTACCAAGAGCTGTTTCAGTAGCCACTACAGGGTGCACTTTTAAGGGAAGCTGAAATTCATTGGTCAGATCATAAAAATAAAAAGGGGTAGATGTACCGGCTCTAAATCCAATTTCATCAACATACCCCATACTGTAATCATCAGAAAACTCAAAATCAACCAAATCAGCATATACCTCAGACAATTGTCGATAACTTTTAGGGATTCGACTCATCTTCACTTGCCTATGAGTCAATCCTTGAAAACGTTTTTTTTCTAGATCTAAACCAAGTTCAGGTTTTAATTGGGACGGTACTGAAAGCAATAACCCTAGCGGGTAAGAATCTCCCATTTTTTTAATCCGAGACTGAAGGCTCCGGTTAAATGTGGATACGGTTGATTCATATGCTGAGCTATTGGAATAACGAAAAAACACCTTTGGTTTTAGCCGCGGTTCCTCAAACCATTGACTCCAAGAATCAAAACTGTCGTACGGATCATCCTCTAATCTTAAAAGTACCATCAGTTGATTATAAATATTTAAGGCATTGAATTGTACAACTGATTTTATAAAGGTTTCTAGAGCCACTAAGAATGAACGGTGGAGAAATTTAAAGGTCAAAGGAACATCAATAATCAGTTCCTTTTCTGAGGGTATTTTTTGGTAGGATTTTATTTCTTCAAAATGCGAACTCATAATTTGATGCACCTTAAACATCCACAGATCAACTACAGGCAACTCTAGAAAACCTTCTTTCACTGCTAAACTATCTTTTGAATCAAATAATTCAGCTGATGTTTTTGTTTGAAAAGTAGCTTCCTCGTAACGGGAAAGGAGAAAAAAACTGGCCGCAAAAACATCATACGGAATAGGACTTTTTTCGTCTGTTTTAAAAAAACTTGGGACTCCATCCCAATCCTGAATTGAGAGGTCATGAGCCACAATCCCACGTTCGAAAAGGAGTGAATGTGAGGCAACAAAAAATTCATTCCCCAAAGGCTTAGCTGTGTAACTCATTTTTGGTCCTGAATGCGCAACAAAAGTTTCTATTGTAGAAGTAAAACTTACCGATATCTCTAACAAATTTTCAAAAACATGTTTAAAAATGTATGTTACTCTCGGTGTGATTTTGTGTGTATAAACCAGTAGCATTTAAATGATCTGTTCGTCAGCAAAGCTAAAGTAGCCTTTTTCTGAAACAATCAAATGATCGAGAACACTGAGATCGACATACTTTGCTGCTCGTTTGAATTTTTGAGTCAACTCTTTATCTTGTTCACTTGGAATTAAATTCCCTGAAGGGTGATTGTGAACTAAGATAAGAGAAGTTGCACCCAATTCAAAAGCACGTTTGAAAGCCAAACGAATATCCACTACAGTTTGAGTAATGCCTCCTTTACTGAGGCAAAATTTTTCCAAAAGTTTAGAAGACTGATTGAGATAAAGGACCCAAAATTCTTCATGGCCAAGGGTTGCAATTTCATAGCGAATATGATCGAAAACTATTTTACTGTGATTCAGTATTGGTGATTTATCTTGCTTTTGCATGCTCAACCTTCTACTCAGCTCCAAAGCAGCCTTTATTTTAATTGCCTTGGCCATTCCAATTCCATTAAATTGGGTTAACCGTTCTAGAGGAATTTGATTTAATTTATGCAAATCATTTGAAACACTATTCAATATTCGCTTCATCAAATCAACAGCACTTTCCTTTGAGCTACCACTGCCAATCAAAATTGCAATAAGCTCAGCATTACTGAGATATAAGGCACCCTGTAGATGTAATTTTTCCCTAGGTCTATCGGATTTGTCCCAATCTTTGATTGTAATTTTTGTAGGTGGTTTTGGCATTGGAGCTTTTAAATGCCTATAAATTTAAAATAAAAGTTCCTAAATAAAACGCTTTTGAAGTACTTCCCAATCTATTCCTCCGAAATTACCCGAACTCATCATGACTAAAACTTCGTCAGAAAAGACCCTTTCAAGTAAACTAGCTTGTAGTTTGGATGCCGAAGTAAAAACGCGAAGTGAATTATGCTTAAACGCTCGTTCAATGGTCTCCGGTGGGAGAGCAACTCTGTTCTTGATCCGAAGCGCTTCAGGATCGTAAAAAACTATAGCTTCATCTGCTGCGTCTAGCGAAGCTGCATAATGATTTATAAATTCTGGATCAAGACTACTATAAGTATGCAATTCCAAACAAACAATTAGCTGCTTTTTTAAAAACTGAGTCTTGACCGCAGAACAAGTAGCTTGCACCTTACTTGGAGCATGGGCAAAATCTTTAAAAAGAGAACTATTCGCTCCTTTGGCGAGTAATTCCAGTCGCTTCGAAGCTCCTCTAAAGCTTGGTATTGCTTCATAGAAATCGGAATTGTCAAGCCCCATTAATTGGGAAATCCATTGCGCTCCTGCTAAATTTTGGAGATTATGAGAACCAAAAATAACAAGAGGAAGACTACCTTCTTCAGTTTCAAGATAAGTTGTACCTCCCTCTATAAAATGTTTGGGTGTGCTGTATCCCATTTTTTTTATGGGATGTTGGCTTGAATTTACAAGTTTTTTCAGCACCTCATCTTCTTCATTATATAGCAAAACACCACCTGCTTGTATGGAGTTAATAAATAGCTCAAATTGACTTACATAATTTTCGAACGTAGGAAACACATTAATATGATCCCAGGCAATTCCACTGATGAGCGCAATTTCTGGAGTGTACCACAAAAATTTGGGACGCAGATCTACTGCAGAAGATAAATACTCATCTCCTTCTAATAGAACAAAATCATTTTCCGCACTAATGGATAAGGTTTTTGAATTTTCATAGACCGGTGCACCAACCATATAATCAGTTTCTACATCATGATAGTTCAATGCATGTAAAACCATGGCAGTAATCGTTGTTTTGCCATGGCTCCCAGCAATAACAACCCGTGTTTTATTTTCGGTAAGTGATGCCAAAAACTCTGGGTAGGATTGAATTTTTAACTTCAGTTCCTGTGCGCGTTTTAGCTCTGGATTGTTTGCTTTGGCGTGCATCCCCAGAATGACCACATCCAGGTTTTCAGTTATTTTTTCCGGATACCAACCCCAACTTTCAGGGAGTAAGCCCGCCGTCTCAAGTTTTGATTTAGAGGGTTCAAAAATAACATCATCGCTTCCCGTTACAGCATGACCTAATTCTTTCATTTCAAGGGCTAAACTGTGCATTGCACTACCTCCAATTGCTATAAAATGTAGCTGCATCATACTGCTCAGGGATTAAGTTGTTTCCAGAGTAAATCTTTCAACTCGGTAAGTTGGTATTGGGTTGCACTTGAAATGATTAAATGGGGAATGTCTGTGAAAATTTCGTTCATTTCCTTTTGATATTCTTCTAGAAGCTCTTCATCCAAAAGATCTGCTTTTGAGAGCACCACCGTATAACTTTTATCAAGTAATTCAGGATTGTACTTAATCAACTCATTTTGAAGGATATCAAAAGCTTTTTTTACATCAGGGGTATCTGCAGGAATCAAATAGAGTAAAATTGAATTTCGTTCTATATGTCTTAAGAAATAATGCCCTAAGCCTTTCCCTTCAGCAGCACCTTCAATGATACCTGGTATATCAGCCATTACAAAAGATCTGTAATCTCGATACTCTACAATCCCCAAATTTGGTTTAAGTGTTGTGAATTCGTAATCCGCAATTTTAGGCTTAGCTGCAGTTAAAACAGAAAGTAATGTAGATTTACCCGCATTGGGAAAACCAACTAAACCCACATCTGCTAACACCTTTAACTCTAATGTAATGGGTAGGGTTTCTCCTTCTCTGCCCGGTTGGGCGTATCGTGGAGTCTGGCGTGTTGACGATTTAAAATGCCAATTCCCTCTTCCACCAAGACCTCCTTCTACAATGATTTCTTCCTGACCGGCTTCGGTTATTTCAAAAAGAATTTCATTGGTATCGGTATTCCGAATTACGGTTCCCACAGGAACGTCAATGTATAAATCTTCACCTTGGGCTCCACTGCTTCGGTTTTTGCTTCCGTCCCCTCCGTGGCCTGCGCCAAAATGCCTTTTGAATTTAAAAGAGTAGAGTGTCCACAATTGATCATTGGCACGTATAATTACGTGCCCTCCTCTACCACCATCTCCTCCATCAGGTCCTCCTTTGGTGATGAATTTTTCTCGATGTAAGTGTATAGATCCCTTTCCTCCTTTTCCAGAACTGACATTTAATTTGACGTAATCAACAAAATTTCCTTCAGTCATCGGGGCTTATAAGGTATTGATCAGCTCGGTTAAGCGATGGGTGATTTCATCTATACTTCCTATTCCATTAATACTATGAAATTTATTTTGCTTGGAATAATAGTCTCTCAAAGGAGCTGTTTTTTGGTTGTATTCCTCAAAACGATTTCTGATTTTACTTTCATCCTGATCATCTGTACGACCACTCGTTTTTCCACGTTCTAAAAGTCGTTCTACCAAAGTATCGTCAGCAGCCTCTAATGCTATAGTGGCAGAAATTTCCATTTGTTTTTCACTCAAAAAAGCATCCAAAGCTCCTGCTTGTGCTTCTGTTCTTGGAAATCCATCAAAAATAAATCCTTTGGCTTGGGGATTTTGATCCACTTCAGTTTCTAACATATCGATGGTAACCTGGTCCGGCACAAGATCACCTTGATCCATATAAGATTTTGCCAGAACTCCCAAGGGAGTTTCATTTTTGATGTTATTCCGAAAAAGATCTCCGGTAGAAATATGAACTAGGTTGAATTGCTTTTTTAAAAATGCAGCTTGAGTACCCTTACCTGCACCTGGCTTGCCGAATAAAACAAGATTAATCATGAAAAAAATATTTTAGCAAAGATACCCATTTTAGATGGCTTTTTTCGATTCCAAAAAACTTATGCGTATTTTTGCCA
Organism: Flavobacteriaceae bacterium; assembly: GCA_965656215.1. Lineage (GTDB taxonomy): Bacteria > Bacteroidota > Bacteroidia > Flavobacteriales > Flavobacteriaceae > MS024-2A. Next base: position 20,114 of record CBFHJD010000013.1, on the reverse strand, counting down.
AAAGGATATGATGGGATTTTTCTCCACTACAAAAACGATTGGAATCTTAGGAGGTGGTCAATTGGGCAAAATGCTCCTCAACACAACCCGTCAATGGGACATTCAAACCAAAGTAATGGACCCCAGCGATCAAGCCCCAGCACGCATCGCATCCAATAGTTTTATTCAAGGTGATTTGATGGATTACCAAACCGTTATGGATTTTGGGCGAACCGTAAACATACTCACCATAGAAATAGAGAATGTTAATACGCTGGCACTAGCTGATCTTGAAAAAGAAGGTGTCCAAGTATATCCTCAAGCAAAAGTTATTCAAACCATACAGAATAAATGCCGCCAAAAGGAATTTTATAAAAAAAACAATATCCCTACCGCTCCCTTTCAATTATTCAATTCTAAAGAAACACTTAAAGATGCCGTAGGACGCGGTTTAATATCTTTTCCTTTTGTTTGGAAGTCTGAATCAATGGGATACGATGGCTATGGAGTCAAAATCATTCGCTCCAACCAAGACCTAGAAACGGTGAACGAGGGGGCGTGTATGGCTGAAGATCTAGTAAATATCGACAAAGAAATTGGAGTTATTGTTTGCAGAAGTGTCAGTGGAGAATCGGTAAATTATCCTAGTGTGGAAATGGAATTTCATCCTACTGCCAACCAGGTAGAATATATACTTAGCCCCGCACGAATTTCAAAGTCCATAGAATACAAAGCACAAGAAATTGCCCGTCAAGTATCCCAAATCTATAAGCACGTTGGCCTATTGGCAGTTGAATTATTCTTAACCAATGAAGGGGAAATTTGGGTCAATGAAGTCGCTCCAAGACCTCACAATAGTGGGCATTACAGTATTGAGGCTTCCTATACCTCGCAATTTGAACAACACATAAGAGCCTTACTTGACCTCCCTTTGGGCAATCCAGAAAATAAAGTTTCAGCTGTCATGGTCAACCTTGTGGGAGCACCCAACCACCAAGGTCCAGTTCATTATAAGAACATGGAGCACGTTCTTGCGATTGAGGGGGTTTGTCCACATATCTACGGTAAAAAAGAAACGCGCCCTTTTAGAAAAATGGGGCACATTACCATTGTAAATAAAAATTTAGAAACAGCGCGACAAATCGCAGAACAAGTAAAAGAAACCATTGAAGTAATATCGAAATAATATGGCACAGGTAGGAATTATTATGGGAAGTCAATCAGATCTTCCCGTCATGGAAGACGCAATAGGAATTTTAAAAGAGTTTGGAATCGAAGTTGAAGTAGATATTGTATCTGCTCACCGAACACCAGACAAGATGATGGACTATGGAACAACAGCCCACAAGCGAGGGATCAAAGTGATTATTGCCGGAGCAGGGGGTGCAGCGCACCTTCCCGGTATGATCGCCTCATTAACTCCATTACCTGTAATTGGGGTTCCTGTAAAATCAAGTAATTCGATTGATGGCTGGGACTCAATCCTATCAATTTTACAAATGCCTGGTGGTGTTCCCGTAGCTACTGTTGCTTTAAATGGCGCCAAAAATGCTGGAATATTAGCAGCCCAGATCATAGGCTGTCAAAATCCAGAAGTCCTCAACAACGTAATCAAATTCAAAGAAGGATTGAAACAAAAAGTATTAGATAGCAGTAAAAACATTAAAAAATAAGCAATTGAACAACCCACTACTAAAAGAATTTAAGACTCCTTTTGGATCAGCTCCATTCAGTAAAATTAAAATAGAGCATTTCATTCCAGCCATTGAAGAAGCAATCAAAATTGCTCTTGAAGAAATCGATGCAATTACTGAACAAAAAGAAGCTCCAACTTTTAAAAACACCTTAGAAAAACTAGAAAAGTGCGGGAAACTCATTGGTAGAAATACGTCACTGCTCTTTAACCTTAACAGCGCGGAAACAAGTAACGAAATGCAACAAACTGCACAGCAGGCTTCACCTCTGCTGACAAAATTTCAAAACGATATTCGCTTGAACGATAAACTCTTTGAACGTATTCAAAGCGTTTACCAAAATGAAGATCGGAATCGCTTAACTGAAGAAAAAATCACATTACTGGAAAAAGAATACAAGAGCTTTGTTCGAAATGGGGCAAACCTCTCCGTGGAATCTAAAGAAAAGCTTCGCGAAATTGACACTGAACTTTCGCAACTGAGTTTGACTTTCGGAGAAAACGTTTTAGCAGATACGCAAGCTTTTCAACTTCTTGTTGAACAAGAAGAAGACTTAAAAGGATTGCCCCCTGCTGTCATTGAAATGGCAGCTGAAGAAGCTCGTTCGAAAGAAAAAACGGGGTGGATGTTTACCCTTGACTATCCTAGTTATGTACCCTTTATGACCTATGCTGAAAACAGAGCTCTCAGAAAAAAGTTTAGCCTTGCGTTTGGTCAACGTGGGTTTCAGAATAATCCACAAAACAACAGTAAAATCATTTTAAAAATTGTTGGTCTAAGAAAAGAGCGGGCTCAACTCTTAGGCTACGAATCACATGCGGCTTTTGTTCTCGAAGAACGTATGGCCCAATCTGAAGAAATGGTGAGAAAATTTTTAGATGAACTTTCAGAAAAAGCCAAACCCGCTGCTGAAAGAGAATGGAAAACCATGCAGACATTTGCAGCTGAGCACTTGGGTTTAAACCAACTTGAAAAATGGGATACTGCCTTCGTTTCCGAAAAGCTCAAACAAGCGGAATTGGACTTAGACGAACAACAACTCAAACCTTATTTTCCGCTTGAAACGGTACTGAATGGCTTATTCGACATTGTCAACAAACTCTACGGGATTGAATTACACGAAAATACCGAAATTGATCCGTATCATCCCGATGTAAAAGTTTTCGAAGTACATAAAAACAAGACATTTCACGCCTTGTTGTATACCGATTTTTTTCCCAGACCTGGGAAACGCAACGGTGCCTGGATGACGAGCTATCGCTCACAGAATAAAGACCAACGTCCCCATATTTCAATTGTTTGTAATTTCACCAAACCTATATCAAAACAACCCTCTCTTTTAACCTTTCAAGAGGTCACTACCCTCTTCCACGAATTTGGACATGCACTCCACGGTATGTTGGCTAATACCACCTATAGTTCGCTTAGTGGTACAAGCGTATTTTGGGATTTTGTAGAACTACCGTCACAAATCATGGAAAACTGGTGCTACCAACCTGAAGCTTTGGCATTGTATGCTAGACACTTTAAAACGGGAGAAGTCATCCCTACGATACTGGTGGAAAAAATTAAAAAAGCGGCCCATTTTCAGCAGGGATTACAGACTTTGAGACAGTTGAGTTTTGGTTATTTAGACTTGTCGTTCCACAATCAAAATGCAGATCAAATTGAAAATGTCAAGGCGCATGAAAAAAATCAAATCGGTCACTTACAATTTACCCAAGATACGCCTGAAAATTGTATGAGTACCGCTTTTTCTCACATATTCCAAGGAGGATATGCAGCGGGCTATTACAGCTATAAATGGGCAGAAGTTTTGGATGCTGACGCCTTTGAACTGTTTTTAGAAAATGGGGTTTTCAACTCCCAAACTGCCTCTTCTTTTTTAGACAACATCTTATCCAAAGGAGGGACCGAACACCCCATGAAGTTGTATAAAAAATTCAGAGGAAAAGAACCCGATCCTTCGGCCTTACTCCGCAGAGCAGGATTGACTTGACTTTAAGTTGCATTTTTTTTAAATTATAATCCCAATTTAAAATATAATGCGCCGCCACATTCTTCTTTTGAGTTTGAAAAGTGTTCTTCTGACCTCAACAGTTTGGAGTCAACTTGCAATTTATGGTGATCTTTATGTCAGCAGGAATAACCAATTACACATTGCTTTTGATGACACTTATTTTAACGGAGGCAAAATCATCACCGAAATTGACAATATTCCAGAGGGGTTCGTTTCTTTTAGTCTCGAAAGCAATTGGCAGCAAGTGCAAGAAAATTCTTACGTAGATGGAGCGGTTAGAATTTATCACCAAGGAGAATTTACGTTCCCTGTTGGATCAGAAAATAACTTTAGCCCAATAACACTTGAGCTATTAAAAAATACAGGCTTTGTACAAACAAAATATATAAAAACACCACCCTTTTCTTATGCTAAATTCGACAGTACTTTTGTAACCCCAACGTATCATTATTGGAGTTGGCAAACCAATGGAGAAGTCATCGCAAGAATTAAAACTTATTGGTGGGAGCATCATCGTCTAGATCGTTTGTCATTTGATCAAATCAACCCCTCCGATCTCTACCTTGGACTTTTTAACAGCTCCAGTTGGGAAGCAGCTTTGGTACATCATAGTCCTAATCCTTTTACTAGCAATCAGCCACTAAGTGTAGCCTATGGTAGTGCACTACTTTTAGAACCTTTGAATTTATCTGATTATCAAGGAATTAGCTTTACGATTCCGGCTAACGACAAGCCCTTTATTGAAAAGCTGGTGAGCCAAATCATCACTCCCAACAACGACGGAATAAATGATGTTTGGAAAATAAAAGGATATCTGTTTTTACCAAAAAGCAACATCAAAATGTATGGGCGAAATGGAGCTTTAGTATTTCAGCATCATGGGGAATACAACAATGATTGGGAAGGAACAGACCAGTTAAACGGTGAAAAACTACCCCAAGGAAGTTACTTTTATATGATAGATTTAGATGGCAATCAAGCTACAGACCTCGAGGGTTGGGTTTTAATCAAATACTACTGAAATGAAATATGTCAATTTTTACATTTTATATTTTATCCTTCTCTACTTCTCAGTGGTATGGGGCCAAGAAGAAAACCATTTATTTCTTCTTGACGGGCAATCTCAATGGGCAAACCCCTCAACTATTGGGCAGCATCAAGAATCCTTTTTGGGTTTGCTGATTGAAAGCCAATGGCTTGGTATAAAAGACGCACCAAAACAACAAAGTATTTTTATGAATACTTTTAGCGATTCCAAAAAGCTAAACTTAGGAGGTGTAATTCGAAATCGATCTAGATTTGGTGAGCAAAACATTCAATTACTCATTCAAAGCTCTTACCCTATTCAATTAAGTTCAGAAGCCATTATCCGATTGGGGATTCAGGTTTTAGGCGATTATTTTAGTTCTGAATACAATTACTTAAGAAGTGTGGACGGGGTTCAAAATGATCCACTTTTACAACAGCAAAGACGGTTCATCCCAAATATAGGTGTTGGTTTTTCTTTTATCAAAAAGAACTTTTGGATCGAAGGATCTGTTCCGCGACTTTTGGATCAGTATTTCGTTAAAAATAGTCCGACCATCTACCTGCGAGACCAACTCCATTTTTTTAGTGGAATAGGGATGCTACTTCCGACAAATCAAACACTACAAACCCTGAGACTAAGTGCTTACATCCACAATTTAGCTTATGACCAATTGACAGTACAACTCAAAGGAGAATTTGGCCTAAGAATTGGAGAAATACTCCTAGGGGTAAACTCTTCCAAAAACATGGGCATTGGATTTCAATTCAACCAACGAAACGTTCTAAGTATTGGCTATTTTTTTCAATTCCCCTTCAGTTCTTCTTCAGCTTTAAACAGAACAAACCACAGTTTGAGTTTGCGTTTTAAAATATCTCCTAAAAATGACAATTAATGATTAAAAACGAATACAATGAAATCATTTATCCTAAATCTTTTCAGCATCTTTTTTTTCTTAGCCCATCATTTTTCAAATGCTCAAATTAAAATGGGTGACAATCCTCTTGTGATTGATCCCCTCGCCATATTTGAAATTGAAAGTAACAACCAAGGAGTCCTCCTGCCAAGAATGTCAACTGTTGATAGAGATTCCGCCTTTCAAAATAATATTCCCAACGGATTACTCATTTTTAATTTGACAACCAATCGCTTTGAGTTTTACGATGCCGCTGAGGAAGTATGGAATCCGATTCAAACTCCAATCCCCAAACTATCAATACAGGACAACCATCTCTATTTGACCGATGACAATTCTGTTGATTTAAATCACTTAATCGACAATACAGATGAACAACAACTCCACCTTGAAGGGACAACTCTCCGTCTTGACAATGGAGGCGCTGTAGATCTTGACTCTTTACTATCCAATTCTCAGGCTCAACAAATAAAGTTAGAGGGAACTAAACTCATACTAGAAAACGGAGGATCGGTTAACCTAGGTTCCCTTTTTTCAGCCGACAGTGACCAACAGCAGCTCAGTCTTTCAGGAACTAAGCTCTCTCTTGAACGAGGTGGAAATGTAGATTTAGCTCCCTTATTTGTGACTCCTACGCCTCAAAAAATAGATCACTTTAAGCTCGTTAGTAACACCCTAGAACTTTCTCTTTCATCCGACGAAGAACCCCCACATAAAGTAACTTTAAATGCAATCAATACCGATGCACAACAACTTTCACTTTTAGGAACTAAGCTCGCACTTCAAAACGGCGGCCAAGTAGATTTATCCTCTTTTAACGACAATACAGATGCGCAAAATATTTCACTAAGCATTCCAAATTCTACCACTTTAATATTAGGAATCAGCAATGGTAATTCTATTACCTTATCCAATAGTGGGAGTCTGTCGTTTTCTAAAACGGGAAGTACTACCGCTTTACTCCGTGTCACCGAAAGTCCTTTTTTAAATAATCAACATATTACTTCCAACCAACAACAACAATGGGAAGTTGATGATTTTGTATTTGGCAGTCCACAGTTGGATAATGATACCACCACTACTGACGACAACAAACGCATGTTTTTTGATAAAAGCAAAGCCGCTTTTCGAGCTGGAATAGCACAAAGTGATCAATGGGACGAAACTAACAGAGGAACCTACTCTGTTGCAATGGGAAGAAATACCGTTGCCTCAGGATATCATGCTACAGCCTTTGGTCTAAGCACCGAATCTCAAGCTTGGTACTCAACCACTATGGGGCAAGGCACTATTGCGCACAGCAGGGCTGAAACCGTTATTGGAAGCTACAATACGGTTTACACCCCCCGTGGTGGAACTAGAGACTGGAACCCTACTGATCGTTTGTTTGTGGTTGGAAACGGAACAGGCAGTACAAGTGCTAGTAGAACAGATGCGTTAATTGTTTTTAAAGATGGTACGGCTACTACAAGTGGAGATTGGACAGGTCCTGGATTCAACAAGCTTTCTGACCGCCGTTTAAAAACAAATATCAAACCCTTGAATCAGAAAGCTGAAAAAATTTTAAAACTTCAGCCCAAACAATTCAATTACAAAAAAAATTCTCAAAAAACCCAATTTGGCTTTTTAGCTCAAGAGGTGGAAAAAATCTATCCAGAATTAGTGCATCAAGTTTCAGGAAATGATTCTTTAAAAAGCATCGACTATTTTGGGTTAATTCCACTTTTGGTTCAAGTGATTCAACAACAACAACTAGAAATTAATCAGTTAAAAAAGAAAATCCAAAACTGAGTTTCGCTACCAGTTTCTATAGCCTCCTTTAAGTTCGTAAACCTTTTTAAACCCTAAGGATTGCATCATTGATGCCGCTTTAGCGCTTCGTCCACCTACTGCGCAATAAATCAAGAATGGTTGTTCTTTATCCAGTCCAGACAGTTCTAATTTAAAGCTTGGAGAATTAAAATCTATATTGGTCGCATTTTCAATATGCCCTCCAACAAATTCTTGAGGAGTACGTACATCAATCAAAGGGTAGTCATTTTGCATGAGTTGTTCAAAAGTTTCTTTTTCAACAGTTTCAATAACAGGAGTTTCTTGAGTACAAGAAATAAAGAGGAGTAATACTAAGAGTTTTTTCATTAAAATAGTGGATTGATTAGATTCAAAAATAATAAAATAAAAGGCTCCAAAGAATTGGAATTCCTTCAACCCAAAATCGTGCGTAGTAGAGAGATTGATTTTTATTGCTTTTCCAAAGAAGAATTCCTAAAATAAAAAAAATGAATAACGTACAAATTGTTATGGAAGAAAGGTGTCCAAAGGAAAATACCATCATTAAACCTCCTAAAAAAAGTAGGATCAGACCGATTATTTTTACGCGCAGCACACCATAGCGCTGTGGCAAAGTCTGTAAGTTTGGCTCATCTGAATTTAAATCTCCAATCTCAAAGGGGAGTATGGCAACGAATATATAGATACCCTGTATTCCCACTAATTTGACAAAAAGAAGGGTGTCGAAGTTTTCTGCAGCGGCCAGAGGAACACCTACCGTAAGTGACAACCAACTCAAAACTACCAAATACAATTTCCATCCTTTTTTACTTCTCCAATTGGAAGCACTTTTATGAAAAGGAATTGCGTAACCAAGAACTAAAGATCCACCGAGTACAATAAAACCTAAAACAAGGTGAGGCAGAAAAAAAACAGTGATCAAACTCACGATAAATGACCCAATGGTAATTAAAAAAATGAATGGGTTTATTTTGGTTCGATTTTGCTCCGTAAAAAGTGAAAAATATTTGATAAAATTATAGGCTGAAAGAGCTGAAGAAAAAATAAATATTAACAATGGAATGTTGCGTTCCAAACCTGCAATTGAAGAAGTTAGTTCAGCTAGAGCAAGAACTGATAAAGCCACATGAGTACTGGATTTAATATAAAAATCAAAACTATTTTTTAAGACTTTTTGCATAGGTAAATATCGAAACTTTATGGCAGTTGTTTTTATTTTTTAAAAAAGTTTTGGACTGTTGAAAAAAATGCATCAAAAAATTAGCTCAGATATGCTACTTTTAAACATTAATTTAAGCGTATGAGAACGGATAAGTTTGTTGAAAGACACATCGGACCCAATGAAGAGGAAGTACAAAAAATGTTGGCAAAAATCAATACTAATTCTATTGAGGAATTACTTGACGAAACCCTTCCGAATAGCATTCGATTAGAAGCTCCTTTAAACCTAGAGCCTGCAATTAGTGAATATGAATTTTCAAGACACATCCAAGCATTAGGAAAAAGGAATACCAATTTCACAAACTTTATAGGTTTAGGTTATCACCCTGCAATTACACCTGCTGTAATTCAAAGAAATATTTTAGAAAACCCAGGCTGGTACACAGCCTACACCCCCTATCAAGCAGAAATTGCTCAAGGTCGCCTGGAGGCTTTATTTAACTTTCAAACGGTTATTTGTGATTTAACCGGTATGGAACTTGCAAATGCATCACTTCTCGACGAGAGTACTGCGGCAGCAGAGGCAATGACCATGCTTTTTGGTGCTCGAACAAGAACACAAAAAAAGAATGAAGCCTGTCACTTTTTTGTAGATGAAAATATTTTACCCCAAACATTATCTCTACTAAAAACGAGAGCAACACCTCTAGGGATTCAACTCGTGGTTGCTAACCCAGATACGTATGAGTTTTCAGTATCCTTTTTTGGCTCCATCTTCCAATATCCGGGCAAAAATGGAAACCTCCCCGAGCTGGAAAGTTGGATGAAAAAGGCACAAGCTGTTGAAATGACAACAGTGGTTGCCGCAGACATCATGAGTTTAGTCCTGCTTGAAAACCCTGGATCTTATGGTGCTGATGTTGTCGTAGGAACTACTCAGCGGTTTGGAATTCCTTTGGGATATGGTGGACCTCATGCTGCCTTCTTTGCAACCAAAAACAGCTACAAAAGAAATATACCCGGGCGTATCATTGGCCAAACTAAAGATTTAGACGAGAATCCTGCGCTTCGAATGGCATTGCAAACCAGAGAGCAACATATTAAGCGAGACAGAGCGACTTCAAACATCTGTACGGCTCAAGTATTATTGGCTGTAATGGCAGGAATGTACGCCGTTTATCATGGTCCAAAAGGTTTAAAATACATTGCAAACAACATACACACTAAAGCATGTCAGCTCAATTCTCAGCTCAAAAAATTGGGAATCAACCAAAAAAATAATTTCTTTTTTGATACACTTCAAATTGAAATCGAAGCTGAAAAAATCAAAAAAATTGCTGAATCTAAGCAGCTAAATTTTTATTACCCTGATGAAAATACTGTTTGTATTTCACTCAATGAGACTACTACTTCAGATGATATTGGACAGGTTACATCCGTCTTTGCTGAATTATTAGCTAAAGAAAAACCTCTACATGATGAAGGGGTTTCAAACCATATACCAGCTGCTCAATTGAGAACCAACCCATTTTTAACACATAGTATATTCAATTCACATCATTCTGAAACGGCTTTGATGCGCTACATAAAAAGTTTGGAACGCAAAGATTTGGCCTTAAATCACTCAATGATTTCCTTAGGATCCTGTACAATGAAATTGAACGCCGCTGCAGAAATGCTCCCACTCAGTGATCCCAATTGGGGAAGTATTCACCCTTTTGTTCCTCAGGAACAAGCACAAGGATATCATGAAGTACTTGAAAAGCTCACAACTCAACTTAACGAAATTACCGGATTTTATGCAACTTCATTACAACCTAATTCTGGTGCACAAGGAGAATACTCCGGACTGATGGTGATTCGAGCATATCACGAATCTCGAAATGACAGTCATCGTACTATTTGTTTGATACCCGCATCTGCTCATGGAACCAATCCAGCTTCTGCAGTTATGGCAGGAATGAAAGTAGTGGTGACAGGTACAGATGAACGAGGAAATATTGACTGGGATGATCTTCGTGAAAAAGCCTTAGAACACAAAGACAATTTAGCGGGATTGATGATTACCTATCCGAGCACCCACGGTGTTTTTGAAGCAAAAATTAAAGACATCACCCAGCTGATTCATGAATGTGGAGGACAGGTATATATGGATGGAGCTAACATGAATGCCCAAGTTGGATTAACCAGTCCAGCAGCAATTGGAGCTGATGTTTGTCATTTGAATCTTCATAAAACATTTGCCATTCCTCATGGAGGAGGTGGCCCAGGAGTAGGGCCTATTTGTGTTGCAAAACATTTAGCGCCCTTCTTACCCGGCAACCCCGTCATACCCACAGGAGGTACGCAAGCCATAACAGCAATATCAGGAGCACCTTTTGGCTCAGCATTAGCGTGCTTAATTTCTTACGGTTACATTAAAATGTTAGGAAGCTCAGGGCTACAAAAAGCTACTGAAATTGCCATTTTAAATGCAAATTATATCCAAAAGCGCATTGAAGGAGCCTATGATATTCTCTATACTGGAGAAAAGGGAAGAGCCGCTCACGAACTCATTATTGATTGTCGACCTTTTAAAGAGCAAGGAATTGAAGTTACTGATATCGCAAAACGATTGATGGATTACGGTTTCCATTCCCCAACAGTATCTTTTCCTGTAGCAGGCACAATGATGATCGAACCCACTGAAAGTGAGAATCTAGCAGAAATTGACCGGTTTTGTGATGCTATGATTTCCATACGTATGGAAATTGCCTCTGACAATCCAAACGATCATGCCTTACTGAAGAATGCACCACACACTTTAGCCATGATTACGACAGATAATTGGGAATTTCCGTATTCCCGACAAAAAGCAGCATTCCCTCTTGAATACGTCACAGAAAATAAGTTCTGGCCCACAGTACGCAGAGTAGATGAAGCTTATGGAGACCGTAATTTGGTATGCAGTTGTTCACCGATAGAGGAGTACATAGAAAACTGATAATCAATACTTAACAATAAACAAAAGGGTCAAAAGACTACTTTTTTTGCGGTTTAGGTTTCGTAGTGTTTTTTTGAGATCTTATCGGCCTAGCCTCGAAAAAAAGTAATTTTACTTTTTATGATGACTATAAAAATCACAGGTAGCGGAAGTAGTATCCCTGATCAAATTCAATCGAACTCAAAGTTTATTGAGAATTCTTTTTTCGATGTTGAAGGAAATCCCATTTCAAATTCCAACGATGAAATTATTGAAAAGTTTAAGGCCATTACTGGAATTGAACAACGTCGCTACATTAAAGATGATCAAACCGTTGCAGATATTGCCATAGAAGCAGCTCAACGTGCTATTCTAGATGCTCAATTGGATGCTGAAACCTTAGATTATATTATTGTTGCCCACAACGTTGGAGATATTGACAAAGGATCTAATCAGGTAAATACCCTACCCAGCCTTGCTTCAAAAGTAAAAGCGGGTTTAAAAATTAAGACTCCTAACTGTGTTGCGTATGATATTCTATTCGGATGCCCTGGTTGGGTGGAAGGTGTCATTCAGGCGAAAGCTTTTATCAAAGCAGGAATGGCCAAAAAATGTTTGGTTATTGGAGCGGATACTCTTTCAAGAATTTTAGACCAAACAGATCGAGACTCGATGATATATGCCGATGGTGCAGGAGCTGCTGTGATAGAAGAAATAAACGGAGAGGCTGGTATTTTATCGCACAAAACGGCAACCTACACTTATGAAGGAGAAGCTGACTTTATCTTTTACGGTCCCTCAAATGAAACCAAAAAGGGAACGAAATACATAAAAATGCACGGTCGTAAAGTCTATGAATTTGCATTGAGTAAAGTTCCTGCTGCCATAAAAGACTGCCTTGACGAATCTGGTGAATCCATAGATGATGTTAAAAAAATATTCATTCATCAGGCCAATCTTAAAATGGACGATGCTATAATCAAACGACTGTATCGTCTTTATAAAAAACCCATGCCAGAAGGGGTACTGCCAATGAACATTCAAGAATTCGGAAACAGTTCAGTGGCTACAGTGCCTACTCTTTTCGATTTGATTCGAAAAGAAAACTATGGTGGACACGAATTAAACAAAGGAGACTTGATCATTTTTGCTTCAGTAGGAGCAGGAATGAACATCAATGCAATTACCTACAGGGTATAGCTGATAAATTACATTTCATAAAAGTGTTTTAATGGTAAAATTGCTACCTTTGGAAGGGTATGAAAATTCTTTCAAAAATTGGCAAATACTTCCTAATGCTCAAGAGTATTTTTGGAAAATTTACCAAATGGAAAATCCTAAAGCAACTTATTCTAAAGGACATTGACACCCTCATTATTGGGTCACTTGGTATTGTCTCTTTTATCTCATTTTTTGTAGGCGGAGTTGTTGCCATCCAAACTGCCTTAAACCTAGAAAACCCTTTACTCCCAAAAAATTTGATTGGCTTTGCTACACGCCAATCTGTAATACTAGAATTTGCACCTACCTTCATCTCCGTGATTATGGCTGGTAAAGTTGGCTCCTATATTACATCGAGTATTGGAACCATGCGTGTAACAGAGCAAATCGACGCCTTAGAAGTAATGGGAATCAATACTTATAACTACCTTATTTTTCCGAAAATTATAGCCTTATCACTCTACCCATTAGTCATTTGTATTTCAATGTTCCTTGGAGTCTTTGGTGGATATATAGCCTGTGTATATGGAGGTTTTTCTTCTAGTGCAGAATTTATTGAGGGCATTCAAATGGATTTTATTTCTTTCCATATTACCTACGCCTTTATAAAAACAGCGTTCTTTTCTTTTGTTTTAGCCACTATTCCTTCCTATCATGGATATTTTATGACTGGTGGAGCATTAGAAGTTGGAAAAGCCAGTACCGTCTCTTTTGTTTGGACGAGTGTGGTTATCATCCTATTGAATTATTTAATCACTCAAATGCTACTTACCTAAAATGATTGAAGTACAAAATATCATAAAATCATTTGATGGGACCGAGGTTCTCAAAGGAATTTCTACGGTTTTTGAAAAAGGAAAAACCAATCTCATTATCGGGCAAAGTGGCTCGGGCAAAACGGTGTTTTTAAAATGCCTGTTGGGTCTCTTTGAAGCTGACAGCGGGAAAATTCTTTTCGAGGGAAAACGACTTAAAAAAATGACCGTTAAAGAACGGTCAATACTGCGCCAAGAAATGGGAATGGTATTCCAGGGGAGTGCACTGTTTGATTCCATGACTGTTGAAGAAAATATAATGTTTCCTATGCAGATGTTTACTCAAAAAACTGATGATGAAATTCGTGATCGAGCCAACCAGGTCATCAAACGAGTTAACCTCATCAAGGCGAATGAAAAATTTCCTGACGAAATATCTGGGGGTATGAAAAAGCGAGTCGCCATCGCAAGAGCTATAGTGATGAACCCCAAATATCTCTTTTGTGACGAGCCTAATTCGGGTTTAGACCCAAAAACAGCTATTCTTATCGACAATCTTATCCAAGAAATTACTGCTGAATATGGCATCACAACAGTCATCAATACGCACGACATGAATTCAGTGATGGAGATTGGCGAAAAAATCGTGTTTTTAAAAGACGGAATAAAATCTTGGGAAGGCACCAAAGAGGAAATTTTCAATACCGACAATGAAGCAGTAACCAACTTTGTTTACTCATCAGACCTGTTTAAAAAAGTTCGTGAAGTTTACCTTAAAGACGAAAGAGAAGAAGAGGACACCGGAACTACTTCTGCATGAGGACTAAAAAGATAAATTCTACCATTTTTTAATTCTTTACACTCAAAACGCGTTCGACGTTTTTTAATTTTCGTAAAAGTTCTTCCGTTTTCCAAATGAAATTCTTGGCCATTTTCCAATTCACAGATTGGGATGGTCGTTGAGGGAGGATCATACTTTTTAAGTGCCATAACCAAATGAAAATCTCGATCAGTACTTGCTTTGGGATTTATCATATGTGTCGCCAATAAAGAACAAAGAGGTTCTGGAAAAATTACCGGATTTAAAAAGGGAAGTAGGGTTTCCCTATAAGCCTTTTTCCATTCTTTTCCGTGTGGTCTTATTCGATAAAAAACTGATTGAGAAACTTTAAAATGAGCCAATTCATGCAAAAGTGTAATCAAAAAACGATACGGATTTGAGGTGGCATTCAGCGTAATGAAAGAAGTCCCATCTCTCATTTTTCGAAAATCACCGTGTTTGGTTTGTCGTTTTTTTGTGATTTTAATGGAAACTTTGGAAGTTTCTAAAACTTTTAAAACTTGATCTTTAGCGTCTTCAGGAACGAAGGATAAAATTTGATCCATAACGCTATTAGGGGGTTGATGAAGAAACAGGTAAAATTTTTCCATTGAAAAACTGCTGTCCTTCTAACGCAAATTTCAAGATATAAGCTGCCATTTCATTAGCTGAAACTGGTGCTTGAACTCCTGGGAAGGCTTGGGCCAGCATTTCTGTTTGAACCGCACCCAAGGCCAGCGCATTAAATGCAGGGCCAGTTTCTTTATACTCTTCCGCTAACAGCTCGGTTAAAATGTTTACCGCACCCTTACTACTACTATAGGCTGCCAAACCCGGAAACTTTGAACTCCCATCTACACCACCCATACTGCTAATGTTCAGCACATGACCTTTGGAATTTATATAGGGTAATAACATCCGGGACAGGGAAGCCAGTCCAAAAACGTTTATCCGATAGATTGATTCAAAATCTTCAATTGTAGTTTTACTAAAAGGCTTATTAATTAAAGCCCCAGCATTATTTACCAATGCGTCAATCTTTACACCCTCTTTTTGAAGCTGATTTGCAAATGATTTTAGTATATTTTCATCTGTGATGTCCATTGAAATCGGATGAACTAAATCTGTCTTTTTTAAGGAACTTATATTGCGCGACAAGGCGTAAACTCGATGACCAGCAGCAGATGCAAGCTGAACCAATGCATGACCAATCCCACGACTTGCTCCTGTAATTACTAATGTTTTAGACATGTTTTAAAGGTAATAAAATTTATTGTTGAAGTATTTTAAACCCAGCTAATTCAAAAGTTTTTTTGCTGAGAGGTAAATTTGAAAATTATTTATTTCAAATGAAACTCTTACTTCAAACACTTTGGTTTTGGACTTAAATCAAGATTTGTCGACATAATATCTGACACAAACGTCCACCACTTTTTTACAATTTTTTATTTAGTCAATGCGTTTTCATCAAAATCAGTTGGAATAATAGCCTGCAAAAAGAATATTCGTCTCCTCCTCTGAAAATATCGAATAGTTTCAAGCTCCGTAAGCTTTAAAAGTAGATTCTAATTAGGGCCATAGCTCATTGTGGCGCTTTTCATTCACCTGTTCAGCACCCTTATTGAGATACATTAAAAATCCTTTTTGCAGCATTATAAATAAAAATGAGTTTTGAAATATTTTTAAATTAAATAATAGAAATACTATATTGGCTAATGGAGTTATATAAGTTATTTTTTTCAGTAAAATTTGCTGCAACTATATATATTAAAACTAAATGAAAAACTATAAATACGTTGATTATCTTTGGGATGATCAAAAAGCTGCGGTACTGAATGAAAATCAATTGGAACTGTTTTTATATCGATCCAATCTTCTTGGTGCTGATCTTCGAATTACGAACTATGGAGGTGGGAATACAAGTTGCAAAACCCTAGAAAAAGACCCGTTAACTTCTGAGGAGGTAGAAGTGATGTGGATCAAGGGTTCAGGAGGTGATATCGGCACCCTAACCAGATCGGGTATTGCTGGGCTTTATACCAATCGACTTAGAAACCTTAAAAAGGTTTATCGGGGTCTTGAGGATGAAGACCGTATGGTGGGCTTATTTAATCATTGTATTTTTGATATAGAGAGTAGAGCACCCTCTATCGACACTCCCCTTCACGGTTTACTTCCTTTCCCCCATATTGATCATTTACACCCCGATGCACTGATCGCCATTGCGGCTTCTAAAGAGGGTAAAAAAATAACAGAAGAAATTTGGGGAAACACCATGGGCTGGGTTGACTGGCAAAGACCTGGCTTTGACCTAGGGCTTCAATTGGAAAAATGTCTTTCAAAAAACCCTTCTATTCGAGGTATTGTTTTGGGAAGTCACGGGCTTTTCACCTGGGGACAAACTTCTTTGGAATGCTATCAGAATAGTTTGGACGTCATTGAACAAGCGTCCTCCTATATTACTGAGAAAATAAAGAAAAATGGAACAGTCTTCGGAGGGGAAAAAAGAAGTGCATTAGAACCAAAACAGAGAAAACAAAAGGCAGCGAATCTGATGCCCCTTTTACGCTCTCTTTGCAGTTCAGAACAACCGATGATCGGCCATTTTAGTGATGCTCCCGAAGTTCTTGAGTTTATAAACAGCAACGATCTCGACCGCTTGGCCCCCATGGGGACCTCTTGCCCGGATCACTTTTTAAGAACTAAAATTAAACCTTTAATTCTTCCTCTAAATGCTGACACCGAAATCACAGACCAAGAAGAATTAAAAAAGCAGATTGAAGCCGAATTTGAGGCATATCGCAAGGACTACAAAGCCTATTACAATCAGTGTAAAAAAGACAACAGTCCTGCCCTTCGAGATCCCAATCCTGTCATTTTATTATTTCCAGGAGTGGGATTGTTTAGTTTTGCTAAAAACAAACAAACAGCCCGTGTAGCTTCTGAATTTTACTGCAATGCAATTAACGTCATGCGAGGTGCTGAAGCCATTTCTTCCTATACCGCTTTACCCCTTCAGGAGGCCTTTGATATTGAGTATTGGCTTTTAGAAGAAGCCAAATTACAACGCATGCCTAAAGAACAACCGCTTTCTAGAAAAGTAGCCTTAGTTACTGGCGCGGGCGGGGGTATAGGAAAATCCATCGCACAAAAACTGGCATCGGAAGGGGCAGTTGTCGCGCTTTTAGATATTTCTGAAACCAACCTCAACGAGGCTCTAAAAGATTTTTCAAAAGATAATGCACTAGGAGTTGTTTGCGATATTACCAATACCAAAGCTATAGAAGACGCCATTAAAAAAACCTGTCTTGCATTTGGAGGAGTCGATATTGTTGTACACAGCGCAGGTTTAGCGATTTCCAAGGCGCTGTCAGAAACCACAACCGCCGACTGGGATCTGCTACAAGATGTTTTAGTAAAGGGTCAGTTTGAATTGTTTAAAAAAGCTGCAAATATAGTTCGTATTCAAGGTATGGGTGGAAACTTTGTGACAATTGCCAGTAAAAATGGACTGGTAGCTGGACCCAACAATGTGGGCTATGGAACTGCAAAAGCAGCACAACAGCACATGGCAAGATTATTAGCCGCTGAATTGGCTAAGGATCAAATCCGTGTGAATACTGTGAATCCAGATGGGGTCATTGTCGGTAGTAAAATTTGGGAAGGAGCTTGGGCAAAAGGAAGAGCCAAGGCGAATGGAATTTCTGTAAGTGAATTGCCCTCTTTTTATGCCAAACGAAACTTGTTAAATCAAATAATCACTCCTGATGACATCGCCCAAGCTGTCTTTAGCTTGGTTGCCCTTCTAGATAAATCCACAGGCAATACCCTAAATGTGGACGGGGGAATGGCCAACGCTTTTGTAAGATAATTCAATATTATGCTGATTCAAGATCAAATTCAACAACTGAACAAACTCGAAGAAAACACCCATCAAGCGGAGTTTAACCAACTGGCAGAAAAGTTGACAAGTCAGGGGATCAATATAGAGGAAGTTTTAAACCAACTCAAGGCCTTTCAAGTTTCTATTCCAAGTTGGGCTTTGGGTTCTGGAGGAACACGATTTGGTCGTTATCTTTTTGGGGGAGCACCGCGTAATTTGTTTGAAAAAATTGAAGATGTTGGTTTGCTCCATCAACTTACCGCTAATGCAGACTCCATTTCGCTTCACATTCCCTGGGATATCCCTAAGGATATTACAGCCATTAAAGAAGCAGCATCCGCTCACCAACTTCGTTTTGATGCAGTAAACTCGAATACGTTTCAAGATCAAGTGGATCAACAATATTCGTATAAATTCGGTTCGCTGAGCCATGTACAAAAAGAGGTCAGAGAACAGGCTATAGCTCACAATAAAGAAGTGATTCAGCTTGGAACCGCATTGGGATCAAAAAGCATCACCATTTGGTTGGCTGACGGATCCAATTTTCCGGGTCAAAATAACTTTCAAACGGCTTTAGAACACACCCAAAATAGTTTGCAACAAATCACTCATGCCTTACCAGATGATTGGAAAATGTTCATCGAGTACAAACCCTATGAACCTCATTTTTACAGTACGGTCATCCAAGATTGGGGGACTTCCTTTTTACTAGCAAACGCTTGTGGCCCCAAAGCCTTCACTTTAGTAGATTTAGGCCATCACTTACCCAATACCAACATTGAACAAATTGTCGCAACTCTGATGATGCAAGGAAAACTAGGTGGTTTTCATTTTAACGATAGTAAATACGGTGATGACGATGTTACGGTAGGAAGTATACAGCCCTATAAACTTTTTTTAATTTTTAATGAATTGGTATATGGTATGGCAAAAAACACCAACAATCCACCTTTGGCATGGATGATCGACGCAAGTCATAATACCAAAGACCCTCTTGAGGACTTATTGCAATCCTTGGATGCTATTTTAGAAGCTTTTACCAAAGCTCTTTTAGTAGATCAAACCGCTTTAAAACAAGCACAAGAACAAAATGACGTTGTTGTTTGTCAGGAACTAATCCAAAATGCATTCAAAACAGATGTAAGGCCCTTAGTGAGACAGATGCGAAAACGTGCAGGAGCCGCCATAAAACCCATTGAGGTGTATCGGAAAACCCAACAGCGTGAAATCCGTATTCAAAATCGAGGTTTAGACGCTTTTGCAACCGGTTTATAGGTTTAAAATGCAAAAGCAAGAAGGGATTGTCGTATTTGATATCGGGAAAACACATAAAAAGTGTTTTTTGTTTTCTCGAAAGTTTGAAGTTCTCTATCAAGATCGTTTTCAGATTCAAGAAATTCCAGATGAAAACGGATTTTTATCAGAAGATTTAATTTCCATTGTAAAGTGGATGGAGGAAGTGCTAGAAATGCTGCAACAAAACTTTCAGTTGACCGCACTTAATTTTTCTGCCTACGGAGCCAGTTTAGTCCTCATAGATTCTGAGGGGAATCCCCTATTACCCCTTTATAATTATCTGAAAACCACCGACCCCAAAATAGAAAACGAATTTTACAGCTCTTACCTTGATCTAGAGTTGAGTTCCGCCTCACCTCGTTCAGGATTCTTAAATTCCGGCTTTCAATTGGTATGGTTGAAAAAATGCTTCCCAGAAAAATTTAATCAGGTGCAGTATGCTTTACATCTTCCTCAGTTTTTTCATTACTGGTTTACAAGACAATTAGTAAGCGAAGTCTGCAGTATTGGGTGTCATACCAGTTTATGGAATTTCACTACGAATTCCTATCAAAAATGGATAAGTGAACAAGGGTTTGCAAAATTACTA
>CBFHJD010000012.1:47515-53729 GCA_965656215.1 Flavobacteriaceae bacterium | reverse complement strand
TCATCCATCCAAGCCTTACGAGAAAAATACCTTGCGGGTGGAATGGGATACGGTTATGCAAAACAATTGCTTTTTGAATTGGTTCTAGAACGTTTTGAAAAAGAACGAGAACAGTTTGATTACTATTACCAACATCCTGAAGAGGTTCACATTGCCTTAGCCAAAGGAGCTGAAAAAGCACGTAAAGTGGCACATGAGGTTTTACTCAGAGTACGAGATAAAGTGGGTTACTAAATCCATTCGAATTGTTTGCCTGGCAAAGCACGGATAAGGCCTTTCATTTCCATCTGCATCAATAATGATGCGGTAGTACTTATTTTCCAACCCAACTCCAACGCAATTTCATCTAGAGGTATTTTAACCTTTTTTAATAAAACGGCATATATCTTTTGTTCTTCTGAGTCTAACGATTGAAATAGGGCCTTTTGGATTCCTGGCTTTTGAGAACTGGCTCTCCATCCCAGTTCAGTGATCAATTGGCTTGGATCCGTTAAAAGTTGTGCCTTCTGTTGAACAATCAACTGATGACATCCCCCACTCTTTATGTCTGTGGGTCGCCCAGGAACAGCAAATAGTTCTCGCCCATAACGGTGAGCCAAATTAGCCGTGTTCATGCTTCCTCCAGACACTGCTGATTCTATGACTACAGTAGCATGAGCCAGACCTGCAATCAATCTGTTTCTGCGTGGAAAGTTTTCTTTCCGAAAAGTGGCATTCGGTAGGAAATCTGTCAATATACATCCTTGCTTAGCTATCGCTTTTGAAGCATTCAAATGATCCGGAGGGTAAATTCGTTCTAATCCGTGAGCAACACAGGCCACTGTTTCTAACCCCTCTTTTAATGCATACTGATGTGCAATAATATCAATTCCTCTTGCTAAACCAGAACAAATAATCGGATTGAAAGGTCTAATCGTTTCAATTAAAAGCTTACAAAAATCTTTGCCTTGAGCGGTGTTCTGTCTTGTGCCTACAATGCTAATAATCTTTCTCTTTTTAAAATTTAACGTTCCTTTCGTAAAGAGAACTAAAGGTGCATCAGGACAAAAAGAAAGGGGTTTGGGATAATCAGGGGTGCCAAAAAATAAGATTTCGAATTGATGTTGGTCAATTGCTTTTAAGTCTGATTGAATTTTGTTTTGGTATGATTTCCATTGGGTTAGCTGTTTACAGACATTTTCACCAATGCCTTCAACTTGAATCCAATCCTTTAAAGAGGCTTCAAAAACAGCCTCTGCTGAACCAAAATGGGTAACCATCTTTACAGCACGGTGCAATCCCATTCCAGGAAGAGATTGAAGAATCAAACATGCTTCTAGACGTTTCATGACTTGAGGTTGGCTTACTAAGATAAATTCTTAATTTGATTCTTCAAGTTAAAATAATCGCAATATTTTACTACTTTTGATTGAAATGCAATTAAGCCGTTACATACAGGAGCTATTATATCAACACGAATGTGTGACAATTCCCCATTTTGGTGCTTTTCTAACCCGCTCTTTTAACGCCCGTGTAACACCTGAAGGTCTGTTTTCTCCGCCACGCAAAGAAGTTAATTTTAACCAACTTCTTATTGCTAACGACGGGGTTTTAGCGCACTATTATGCTCAGAAGGAAGCCATTTCCTACGAACAAGCACTTCGTCTTATAGAAAAAGAAGTGAGTAGTTGGAAGCGACGTCTTCAAACCCAAACTTTACGCTTCCCTGGTGTTGGTGAAATTCGGCTAAATACCGACCGAAAAATTGAATTTATCCCTTGGGGAAAAGTTAATTTTGATCTCAAAGCCTATGGTTTAAAGCCATTCAAGAGAGATCCCTTTACAACAAATACAATATCTAATCTTATGGAAAATTCTAACAAAGAAGATTTAATGTTTACCCCTGAAAAGAAAAAGTCTTCCTCTAAAAAATCTCCCCTACTCAAATACGCTGCTGTTGGTGTAATTGGTATTGCCTTACTTTCAGTGGGATACTATTTTAGTGATCGATACGTGACTGAAGAACGAATAGCAGCCCAAGAAAAGGCTCAACAACAGATTGAGAAAAATGTTCAAGAAGCTACCTTTGATCTTGGTTCACTAGATCCGATTGAAGTTAAAGTAGTTGCAGCACCTCAAGCACAAGCCACCACTCTTGACCAGGAGTATTATAGTGTCATTGCAGGGTCTTTCCGTTTAATTGAAAATGCAGAAAAAAAAGTAAGTCAACTCATTGACGAAGGATATCCGGCTGCTCTTGTAGAGAATATTCCAGAGGGCTTATATCGGGTTGCTTACGGACGGTACAACACTAAAAAAGAAGCCATTAACATGCTCTACTTTTTAAAATACACATTGGAAGAAGAAGCGTGGTACTTGGAAGAAAAGTAAATTACATTTGATAAATCCAACCCTTTGGGTTGAGTACTTTAACATTGTTAAAAATACTGAACTGAACTTCTGTTTTTCCAGTTTTTTGATTCGTAAAGACTTCTCCAATTGCTTCTTTCGCTTGAACTTTATCTCCTTTTTTAACGTAGAGTTTACCCAGGTTTTTATACACGGTAATGTAGTTTCCATGACTGATTAAAACAGATGGGTTGCTTCCTTTAAACGTCAACACTGACATTACTTCACCTTCAAATACTGCGCGCACCTGAGTGGAGGGTTCGGTAGCAATTGTGACTCCATTACTTTGAATAGTAGTTGTTTTCACAACCGGATGCTGTTGGCGACCAAAACCCTGAACCACAACTCCCTTATCCAAGGGCCAAGGAAGGCGTCCTCTGTTGGCCTCAAAATTTGCTGCAATTAATTTCGCTTCTGGAGTGAGCTCAAAGGTCTTTTTTCCTTTTTTACCGGCAACTTTATTTGAAGCAGCAATCGCTTCTCTTATCAAACGATCGATCTCTTTATCAATTGCTCTTGCTTGCTTTTCCTTTGTGGAGATTTGTGCGGCTAAGTTTCGTTCTTTTCGCTTCAAACTTTTAATCAAACTTTCCTGATTGACTCGCTCTTTTTTAAGCTGGTCTTGGACCTCCTTATTTTCATTTACTAAGGTCACTTTCTTTGCTTTTTCCTCAATTAGTGCGTTATTCAATTGCTGTAAAAGTTGCGTTTTTTCTCCAATGGCTATACCCTGTTTTCTTCTGTACTGGGTATATTGTTTCAAGTATTGTATTCGTTTATAGGCCTGCAAAAAATTTTCAGAAGAAAACAAAAACATCAAGCGGTTTTGTAATGACTTACTCGCATAAGAATGTTGAATCATTTTTGCGTAATCTTCTTTTAAAACCTCGAGTTCTTTCCGTTGAGTGCTAATATTTCTTTCATTAAGATTTATTTTTCGGCTCAATAGGTTTACTTGAGCATTGGTCACTTTGATTAACTCTTCACGAACATTCAATTTAACTTGTAAATCTTCAACCTCCGTGATCACGTTCTTACGTGTTTTTTTGTTTGAGAAAAGTAAATTATTAATCTGCTTGATTTCCTTTTTTAACCGAATCCGCTGAGTTTCAAGTTCCTGCTGGCGTTTGCTCGGTGTTTGACTTAGAGCAGTTCCCATCCCGATCCAAAATAGCACCAAGTAGAGAAGGGTTCGCTTCATTAAAATGAAATTTGATTGTAGCCGTCTGGAATTTCAAAAGGAAAATAAAGCATATTGGGTAAGTCTGTTCTGGTAAACTCCAATGTAACACTTTGAGTATTTTCACCTCCAACAAGCGAAATTTCAATTTGTTGAGGAATGTACTCCCCCTCCATTCGTTGATGGTTCGTGTATTTAATTGTCAAGGTTTGTAAGGAACCTGGAATCAAAAAACGTTGCTCTTTCAATAAAAACGTAGTGGGGTCAAAAAACAATGTTGGCTGCAAGCCACCTTTGGTGCCCTGAGGAATCAGTATGTAATATTGGGGGTTGGAAATCTGTTTCCAACGACCAACAGTAGGGTCTAAAAAAGGTTTTCCCAATAAAAGGTTTTCAATATCGTTGTAGCTGAATGCCGTATTGAATGGAGCGTTAATCAACTTAAAGTCTCCTTCGAAATAATTTTTCTGAAATTTTTCATAGAATGAAACGCCTTGCTTTGTAATCAAAAGCTTGGCTATAGGAATGATCATGGAGGCACTCATCCAAATTTTTTCTTGACTTTGCATTCTTAATTGGATAATCACTTGCTGTTCTCTTTTGCCGTCACTGTAAACTGCACGTATCCTTGAGCGAAGTTTATCAACCTTGGGATAGTTTGATTTTATTTTAGTGGCAAGAGCAGAAACGTCAACCTTCTTAACCGGTGTCTTAGTGGGCAGAACTGCCACAGATTTGCAGGCTGAAAGGAGAAAGAATATCCCAACAGCAAAAACTTTTAATACGGTTTTATGATGTGTCATTTTAATACCGAGTAATCGCCAATACTTACAAAGGTAGGGTTTCCGTGATAATGTACATGATTTCCTATCATCGCATTTGTAGAGTTTAAATGTTGAATTTTGCTGTTGTTTTGTATTAAGCTATTTTTTAGTTCACAATTTTCAATGGTTGTACCCGCTCCAACAGTTACTCCGGGTCCTATGGTGCTGTTTTTGATCAATGTATTTTTTCCTAGAAAACAAGGTGGAATTACAGTGCTGTTTTCAATCGTCGCAGAAGGATGAATAAGTGTCTCTCCCTCAGCGGCTTTAATCGAAAGCATCTGACTATTGGTTTGAATTGTTACTTCGGGATTTCCGCAGTCCATCCAAGCCGAGACCGCTCCCGGTTTAAACACAGCACCTTCTTGCATCATCGCCAATATTCCTTCATTGATTTGGTATTCTTTACCCGCTTGAAGTTTTTGTGAAACAACCTTTTCCAAGGCACTCTTTAGCCGCTCTATTTCTTTAAAATAATAAATGCCAATCACGGCAAGATCAGAGACAAATTTTTGAGGCTTTTCAATCAAATTAACAATGATATTTTCTTCATTGAGTTCCACAACTCCGAATGCTTCAGGAGCTTCTACTTGTTTTACCCAAATAACGGCATCTGCTTCAGGATCTAAGGTTAAGTTTGCCCGTATGAGTGTATCTGCATAGGCGACAACTGTAGGACCTTTTAAGATTTTTGCCGCACACATAATGGCATGTCCTGTTCCTAAGGGCTCATCTTGTCTAAACAGATGCGGCTGGGCCCCTAAACTTTTGGCTAGGGTACACAAGGATTCTTCTACCTCGGGTCCAAAAAAGGCAGGGTCTCCTAAAATAAAACCGATATCCGTTATAGGTGCATTTACTACTTTGGCTATTTCCATAACCAACTGATGTACGATTGGGAATCCCGCTACTGAAATTAATGGTTTGGGAGTGGTTAAACTGTGAGGTCTTAGTCTAGAGCCTCTTCCTGCCATTGGAACGATTATTTTCACTGTTTAAATTTTAATAACTGGTTGATCTATTCTTAATATTGTTGAGGTCTCGGAGCTTATTTCTTTCCCGTACTCCCAAATCCTCCTTCACCTCTTTCTGTTGAAGACAATTCAGTGGTAGGTAACCAGTCAATCTGTTCAAATTTTGCTACTACCAACTGTGCAATGCGTTCACCAGGCTGAATTGTAAAAGAAGTGTTTGACAGGTTTACCAAAATTACCCCAACCTCACCTCTGTAATCTGCATCTATGGTTCCTGGTGAATTTAATACGGTAATTCCGTGTTTGGCAGCAAGCCCACTTCGTGGTCTTACTTGAGCTTCATAGCCTTCGGGGAGGGCTATTTTGAGCCCCGTAGGTATGATTTTGCGCGCTAAGGGTTCCAGGACAACCGGGGTGTCTAAAGCGGCTTTTAGGTCTGCTCCTGCAGAGGCTTTAGTTGCATATGTGGGGAGGTCAAAATTACTTTCATTTTGAACTGAAACTGCTATCATCTCAATAAATTTTGTTTTAAAAATACAAAATCTGCTACGGGAGAGCTTAAGAGATTTTTAAAATGTTTTAGCTCTTTTATCAACTAAAAAAATTAATCCTTTGGATCCTTTTTCTTGAGTTTTTTTTTCAACTAAAATAAGGGTATAAACAGGAGAGATTGTTACAATTGAGATCGCAACCCAAACCTCAAACTGTCCGTTTAGTGTGAAAAAAGTAGCGCAAAGACCTAGTAAAATTAAAAGCAATCCGCTGTTTTTTAATTTCTCAGCAGAATATTGCTGTGCATAGTCCCAAATTTCTTGGTTTTTCATCGAGGTTTTTGTTCGATAGCCATA
>CBFHJD010000012.1:0-47417 GCA_965656215.1 Flavobacteriaceae bacterium | reverse complement strand
TGAAGTGGTTGATTTTTTTTGGCGGGTATGTAGCTTGTATCCAAGCTGCTAAATAGAAAATAAACCCTGTTAAAACAAGTATAAAAGCGACGGGATTATCCTCTATAAAATTCAATTTTTTTCTGTTCTTAAGTCGTTTGCAAAATACCTTTTTTTTGCGAATTGAATTTGTTCCTCCTCCGTGGTACTTGGATAATAAAAGTAACTAGGAGCAGTAATTTTTTTAGTTTGTTGAATTTTAATCTGAAAGAAGTGTTGAATTCTAAATCGTCCTTGGTTAAGAGGAATAAATTCTTTTTCTATTGTTTTAAATTGTTGC
The DNA here is from genome assembly GCA_965656215.1 of Flavobacteriaceae bacterium. GTDB lineage: Bacteria > Bacteroidota > Bacteroidia > Flavobacteriales > Flavobacteriaceae > MS024-2A. Next base: position 47,098 of record CBFHJD010000012.1, on the reverse strand, counting down.
TCTTGAGGGCTTATGATTTTTGCTGTCCCTTTGTATTGAATTCCTTTTTGTTTCCAAATATTAATTCCGCTTATACAAACTTGAGGATTCTCGAGTATGTTCATCAAACTTTTAGGTGAAGCAATATTGGCAATAACTAAATCTCCTGAGTGATTAAAAATAAATAGTTCTTTAGGAGAAACGTTGGGCACACCCTCACTGTTTGCTGTAGCCAACCAAAGCAAAACAATAGCATCAAGTTCCTTTTTTAGGTTTATTAAAGACTCCACTCTCAGTTTCTAATCACAATTAAAATATCGAATACCGTCCCACCGACGTTTAAAAAAATTCTCTTTATCTGCTAAAAAATCTTCAAAGGGGGTGTTAGAAGGAAGAACTGAAAGCCACATGATTGGATGGTCTTCTGGTTCAGAGGTACATTCATCTGATTCACAAGGGTGTCGATACTTATATCGTGCATGTCCTGCTTCGTGATAAAACGTATAGAGTCTTTGGACTAAAGAAAAGTCTTCCCAAAAGGACTTAATAATTTCAAAGCTCACAGTTTTCTCATCGCAAATATTAAACGCTCTTCCAGCATGATCAGCTGTAACTCCTGAGGCAAAATCAGGTTCTGTTCCAAAAAAGATAGAAATTACACGCCCTTCTCCCGGGTCAGGTTTTCCTGAACGTATCGCGTCTTTAACAAAAAGATCCCAGTAGTCTTCGAGAGTACTGTTTTCATTAAGGACTGCATAAAATGGGTCTGTAATTAAATCTTCTTTTTTGTCCTCTTCACTATCTACAGCAACCTCCTTTGTCTCTTTACTGCAGTTGAAAAAAAACAATAACGCAAAAATTATTACGGTTTTTAATAATTGGGGTTTCATCTTGGGGAAATGATTTTATTACACCCAAATATACCGTTTTAAGTTTGCAATCTCAAAAAAGAAAATTCTTAACCGTTCAAGGCCTCTGCTCCTCCAACTATTTCAAGTATTTCGTTGGTAATGGCTGCCTGTCTGGCTTTGTTGTAGGTAAGTTTAAGCTGGTCTCTAAGCTCGGTTGCATTGTCTGTTGCTTTGTGCATGGCTGTCATTCGTGCGCCGTGCTCGCTGGCAAATGAATCCCTGACTGCCTTATATAGTTGCATTTTGAGCGACTTGGGAAGTAAGTCGTTTACGATATCTGCTTTTGAAGGCTCAAAAATATAATCTGCGCTACTTGATGTCGTCTCATTAGATTCTGCTACAATGGGTAGGTAGGGTTCTGCTTGAACAATTTGCGTTGCCGCATTTTTGAATCGGTTGTAAACGACAATAACTTCATCGTAGGTAGCTAATGCAAACTGATCCATAATTTCTTGTGCGATTTTTCCTACACTTTCATAATTTAAATCATCATAAACCGCATCGAAAACCCCTTCAATTTTTCCTGTTTTTTCAAGCACCTCAGATCCTTTCTTACCGATGGTGATTAAAGAAACCTTTTGGTTGGCGTAATCTTCTGAAATGAGTTGACGTGTTTTTTTGATAATGTTTGCATTAAATGCACCACACAGCCCACGGTTAGATGTGATGGCAACAATCAAAACATTTTTCTTTTCTCGTAATTGAGTGTAAGGGTTTTGGTTATCGCCCTCCAATTGACTACTCAAATTTTGGATCAATTCTGTTAATGTATTTGCATAAGGACGCATTGCGGTAATGGCATCCTGGGCTTTCTTCAATTTAGCAGCAGAAACCATTTTCATGGCACTGGTAATCTGCATGGTAGAAGAAACCGATGCTATTCTATTCCGTATTTCCTTAAGATTTGCCATTTTTTATGCGAATTGTTTTGTGGTTTCTTTGGCAACAGCATTGAGAACATCCAATACTTCATCGGTAAGTTTTCCTGCTTTTAATTCGGCTAGAGAGGCTGCGTGTTTTGTTCGTAAGGTTTCCAAAAACGATTGTTCAAATGCTTTTACCTGCTCTACAGGAACATCTCTTAAAAGGTTTTTAGATCCTGCGTAAATAATTGCTACTTGTTCTTCTACAGTAAAGGGATCGTTTTGAGCTTGTTTTAAGATCTCCACATTACGCCTTCCTTTCTCAATCACATTTAAGGTTGCTGCATCAAGGTCGGAACCAAATTTTGCAAATGCTTCCAATTCGCGGAACTGCGCTTGGTCTAGTTTAAGTGTTCCCGACACTTTTTTCATTGACTTGATTTGTGCTGAGCCTCCTACTCGGGATACTGATATTCCTACATTAATCGCAGGGCGTACTCCAGAATTAAATAAATCCGACTCTAAGAAAATCTGTCCATCTGTAATCGAAATTACATTGGTAGGGATATAAGCCGAAACGTCACCTGCTTGGGTTTCAATAATCGGCAATGCTGTAAGTGAACCTCCTCCTTTAACTTTATCTTTTAAAGAACTTGGTAGGTCATTCATCTCTTTCGCAATATTGTCATCATTGATCACTTTTGCGGCACGCTCTAATAAGCGCGAGTGTAAATAAAATACATCTCCTGGATAGGCTTCACGTCCTGGAGGTCTTCTTAAAAGAAGAGATACCTCACGATATGCAACAGCCTGCTTAGATAAGTCGTCATAAATAATTAATGCGGGACGACCTGTATCTCTAAAATATTCTCCAATAGCTGCTCCTGCAAAAGGTGCATAAACTTGCATAGGAGCAGGATCAGATGCATTAGCTGCCACAATAGTAGTGTAAGCCAAGGCTCCCTTGTCTTCTAAAGTCTTTGCAATTCCTGCAACAGTAGATGCTTTTTGGCCGATCGCTACATAAACACAATATACCGGTTCGCCTGCATCATAAAATTCTTTTTGATTGAGGATGGTATCAATACATACCGTCGTTTTTCCTGTTTGACGGTCACCGATGACTAATTCTCGTTGACCTCGACCCACAGGAATCATGGCATCAATAGATTTAATTCCAGTTTGAAGGGGTTCGTTTACGGGTTGGCGGAAAATAACTCCAGGAGCTTTACGCTCTAAAGGCATTTCAAAAACCTCTCCTTCAATTGCTCCTTTTCCGTCGATTGGGAAACCAAGGGTATTGACAACACGCCCTACAACTCCCTCTCCAACATTAATTGAAGCAATACGTTGAGTTCTTTTTACAGTGTCCCCTTCTTTCACTCCTTTTGAAGCTCCTAATAGTACAACTCCTACGTGATCTTCCTCCAAATTGAGGACCATCCCTTCTAAATTGTTGTCGAAAGAAACCAATTCTCCATATTGTGCATTGGATAGTCCAAACACACGTGCAATACCGTCACCTACTTCCAACACAGTTCCTACCTCATCTAAGGTATTTCCTGAGCTGTAACCGGCTAATTGCTTTTTTAATATTGCTGATACTTCAGCGGGGTTTACATCTGCCATGATCAATATTCTTTAGATCGAGTTCGTTTTTGTTAATGTTGCTTTGATTGCCTTGAGTTGATTCGATACACTTGCATCGTATTGCATATCGCCAATCTTGAGTATATATCCTCCTATTATGGACGAGTCTATCTTGTTTTCTAGAATTGCTTTTTTGTCCGAAAGCTTTTTGGCTTCCTGCAATACTTGCTTTTTCAATTCTGCTGTCAAAGGAATTGCAGTTGTAACGATTGCCTTTACTTCTCCTTTTTGAGCCGCATACAGTTGAATGAATTGGTCACAGGTCGGTGCCAATAATTCCATTCTATTATTTGTAGCCAACAATGAAAAAAACTTTTTTGTTTCTTCACTTGCATTGGGCAGAAGTGCATTCATTACTGCTTCTTTTTTGTCTGATCCTAGCATTGGATTTTCTAATACTAAGCTCAACTCTTCATTCGCTGCTATCAAGCCCATGAGTGATTGCATATCCTCATTCACCGATTGGGATGATTTGGTTTCTTCAGCAAAAGCTAAAGTTGCTTTAGCGTAACGAATTGAAGCTCTGGTTCCTTTCATTATTTAAGATCAGAATCTTTTAACAATTGATTGATCAATTGCTCTTGTTTGTCATTGCTTTCCAATTCTTTCTGAAGCACTTTTTCTGCAATATCCATTGCGATAGAGCCAACTTGCTCTTTCAACTCACTAATTGCAGTACGTTTTTCGTTTTGGATGGCTTCTTGAGCTTGAGTCAGGATTTTATCTGCCTCAGCTTGTGCTTCTTCTTTCGCTGTATTGATCAAGTCTGCACGTGTAATACGTGCTTCTTTGAGCAGGGCTTCTTTTTCGGCACGAGCTTCTTTGAGTATCCGCTGGTTGTCAGATTGTAAAGTTTCCATCTCAGAGCGGGCAGCTTCTGCTGAAGCCAACGCATCTTTGATTGATGTTTCACGTTCATTTACAGCACTCAAAATAGGACCCCATGCATATTTTCTTAATAGAAAAAGCAAACCAATGAAAATCATTGATTGCCAAAAAAACAGACCTATAGAAAACTCACTAATTAATTTTTCCATCGTTTAAAAACTTTACGTTAAAGTACCTCTAAAAGAGATCATGTATTGTTTATACTGCAAATAAAGCAGCAAAACCAATTCCCTCTACAAGGGCTGCAGCAATTAACATTGCTGTTTGTATTTTACCGTATGCATCAGGTTGGCGGCCAATTGCCTCCATTGCAGAACCACCGATTCTACCGATTCCCATACCTACTCCGATTACTACTAAACCGGCACCTACCATTACTGGAATTTCCATAGTTATAAATTTAAATTAAACATTCTTTTTGACACATAATTGTGTATTCTTTAATGATGCTCATGTTCCTCTGCGGCAAAACCGAAATAGAGTGCTGAAAGCATGGTGAAAATATAGGCTTGTAACAAAGCCACTAATAATTCTATTAACGAGATTGCAAAAGCCAACCCAAAGGATAAAGGACTTCCCAACCAACTTTTGAATATGAACATTAAACCAATCAAACTCATCAGTACAATGTGTCCTGCTTGCATGTTTGCGTACAAACGTATAAGTAGTGAGAAGGGTTTAATAAAAATACCTAAAACTTCAATCGGTATTAAAATAATGTAGAGCGGTATTTTGGCATACCATTTCATTGAGGAACCTAGAGGGTCAAAAAGGTGCAGCCAATAGTCTTTTGTCCCTGTAAAATTGGTGATTAAAAAGGTTAAAAGTGCTAATCCAAAAGTAACTGCAATATTTCCCGTAACATTTACACCTAGTGGTGTTAGACCTATAAGGTTCAAAAACCATACAAAGAAAAAGACCGTTAATAAAAAGTTCATATACTTCATGTACTTCTTTTCTCCAATATTTGGTCTAGCAATATCGTCGCGAATGTAAAGTACGATGGGCTCAAAAAAGCGTCCAATTCCCGCTGGTACTCCATTGTTTTTTGAATATGTTTTAGCAAGAGATCTAAACAGCCAAAACATTAATAATGCGATCAGTAGCATGCTTGCTACCCCCTTGGTGATCGATAAATCTAAGGGTGCAAGATTCGTCGCGTGATGTGCGTCATCGTAAGTGATCGTTCCTGCTGCATCAGTCTTATAAATTTTTCCATGTTCAAGCTTGTAGTAGTTAGAACCCACATGCGCAACCTCTTCACCGTGATGTAATTTTGTAGAAGAAAAAACTTGAAGTCCATCATCCCATAAAATAACGGGCAGGGGAATCCCTATATAAATATGTTTTCCTTCCTCATTGGTATAAGAAAAAAGACTAAAGTCATATGCGTCCTCAAGGTGATGTGAAATGTATTCCTTGATTTCGGTTTTTAAATCTTTAGAAGCGTCTGGATCTTTAGCAAACAAAAGGTTGGGTGCCGAGAAGAGGAGTGTCGTGAAGACAGAAAAAAGAATAAATTTGTTTAGCACCGATGGCATAAAACGTAATTATAAATAGTGGTTTTTAGCGCTGCAAATGTAAGGCTTTCGAAGAAATAAAGAAATAATTAAATAGTTTTTTGAATTTCTTTTAATTAGGGGGTTCTTGTCTTTCATAAAAAAGAAGACTTTTGAGTTTATTTTTTGAAAATAAAACTACTTGTAGCTACGAGCTAAAAGGATGATCTCCAATAATAGTCCGAGGGCATAAGGAGCAAAAAATATAAAAAACTCTTGACGGTCTAAAATGCCGTCTAAATGAAACTTGGGGTAGAAAAAAATAAAATATGCAATAAACTTTAAAGCAACAGTGACAAGATAAAGGACCGCTAGGTTTGATTTTTTTTTGTCTATCCCCCAGCCTAACAATAAAAGCGCTAGCGATGCAAGTAACGCATTGATACTATAACTCTCTAATAAAAACTGCTTTGCCATTGGATTCATTTGTAAATGAATTAGTAATCCAAGGGTCATTAGTACAAAAAGAGCCGTTAAAAAAATTAAAGTTTTTTTCATTCCTTATCCCAAAATTTCTTGCTCTGTTGGTAAACAAGCCAAAGAATTGTGACTAGTCCAAAACTAGATAGAATTAAAGAAGCAAGTTTGTTTGGTAAATTATATTTCGAGTCCAAATAAGAGCCAAGTTGAATAGCCCCGAACATGATTATAGCAATTTGAAAAGCTAAGCTTGAAAAAATGAGCCATCTGTTAGGCTGTTTTTTCATGTGTATCACTTAATTTTTTTACTCCTCCTTCTGCAGAGTGCATTTTGCATTGGGCGTTGAAAGTCGCTCCAGCCTCAACAATAAGTTTTTGAGTACTAACCTCACCTTCCACGTTTGATGTTGATTTAAGACTTAAAATACCTGAAACAATAAGCTTGCCATTGAAAAGTCCCTCAATTTCAGCATTTGTACAGATAATTTCTCCAATAACTTTCGCTTGTTTCCCCAAAATTACTTTCCCTGAGGTTTCCACTTTACCCTCTACTTCTCCGTCTATTCGGATATCTGTTTTGGCTTTTAGTGTGCCCTTTAAAGCCGTGTTTTGATCAATTTTACTGTATTGTCCGTTTGTTTCAATTCCCTTCATTTCGAAATGTTTTCCAGTTTTTGTTTTTGATTAAGGTTCGGTATTGGGTGGCTAAAGCTACAAAATTCTCGCTATTCCCTGAAACCAATGCTGAAATCGTACTATTTGCTTCAATATTTTTTATTTCTTTTGGATCTCTAATTCCGTGTACAACAACAAAGGTATAGTCTTCATTAAAAGGATCTAAACTAACCGTCCATCTGCGTTTCGATGTTTTTAAAAATGCTTTTAGCGTGTCCATAAATTCTTTAGGTCGCGCAATTTCGCTTGACAAAAAGGGGAAGATCCACTTGTAATTTTTATACACTACTCCTGTTTCTTCCAGGTTATTGTTGGCCTCTATGTTTTCTAAAAGGGTATTGGCATGTTTTGCTTCTTCAGTTACACTATAATTTAAGGCGATTTCGGCTAATGCTATTTTCCATGCCTCAATCCCGTTAAGCCTACCATTGATGTGTGCTTTTAATAGGGCTGTTTTAGGTTCAATTGCACTTCCGCTAGCGATAATCATTAAGGGTTTTATTTTATCTAGAGCATCCCTAAACCGCTGTTGTTTGTAAAGGTTGAGTGCTTCTTTGTAAAGTAACTCTGGTGTAATCAATTGAGAATTGTCAAAATTTTCTGGATCTGAAATTAATTGAGCGAATGGCGTTTCAGGGTAACCCTCCACTAATTGTGTTTTATAATCTTCAGACTTTGGAGAGTTGGTTTCCACTCCCATCCTGAATAAATGATAAAGTACTTGAACTTTTATTTCATCTGCTGTTTGCTCAGAAAGCAAATGTTCTAAGCGTTCTTGAGCCAAGCTGTAATTTTTAAACTTCTCTTTGTAAATCATTCCCAGTTGAAGATAAGCCTTGTGATTGAGGGTTCGAATGCTGTCCTGTTCTACAGAAGTTTGAGGTAATGCACCAACAAAACTTTCAGGGGTTTCCTGGAGTATTTGAGTCGGAGCTTTTGAGTCAGCCATTTCAGTAGCATCTACTTGACTGATGTTTTCAATAGCAAAAGCACTTCGCCAATTATCTACATTTGGACGATCTCCCCACTTGGCCAAGTAATTTTGTTTTCCTTGTAAAATTAAATTCGAATTGTAAAAATAAAAGGAGGCTTCAGAACGACCCAAGAGTTGAAATTTTTTCTTTTCACTAGCCGCTTCCAGTTCTTTTTTGGCCGACAATTGTTTTTCTTCAATATAATTTTTATAGTATTTAAGTTGCGCCTCTTTTGACAGCGATAAGATTCCTAATATACTGTCTGTTTCCTTAACCGTTTGCTCATATAAAATCACGTCAGATAGATTGTCGCGCTGACGTTTCAGTTGCTTATACCGAGTTGATGAAGATTCAAAAAAAGGAAGCAATCTGTCGAGGTATTGTCCTGTTTCTACATAAAATCCGTTATCGAAATAAAAGGCCACTAAATCTTGATAGTTTTGGATCTCAGTGTAGGGATCTATGGAAGAGGCTTTAAGGGATTCATCGAAGTAAACCAGGGCCAAGCTGTCTTTTCCTTGTTCTAAATATAGCTTCGCGATTGCACTATGAATTCTGTGTTCAAACGGTTCGTTTTCGTAGTTTTTAAGTAACCGTTCTATTTCACCTAGTTTTTCTTCGGGCGTTACGGTAGATTCGAGTAAGGTCTCTTTTATTTTTGCTTGGATTAAGAGTGCTCTTGGGGCTTTACGCTTTAGCTCACTAATTTGTCTATAAGCCATGCGCGCACTGTCTTTAAGCTCTAAGGATTCCAGTAATTGTCCGGAAATAAATAGATAACGTGCTTTATTTTTACGTTTTGGCTCTTGAATTGCCGCTCTTTGAATGTAAAAAGAAGCAGAGTCCATTTGTTTTAATTGTATGAATGCATCCGCCAGGGTTGCGTTTGCAAAAGGATACATCTTATTTTTGGCGGAAAGAGATTGCACTAAAGGTCTCAAGTTTTGAACAGCCAGTTCAATATTCTTTAATCGAATATTCGTTTTCTCTCGCCATATTTTTCCTTCTAGATATACGCTGAGATTTGCTCCACTTTCTAAAAGAAAGTTGAAAGCCTCTAACGCTGGGAAAAATCTACGGTCAAAATAGCGTGCCTTTCCCAATAATAAATACGCTTCATCTATTTGGCTGTTATACTGGGTTTCATTAATATTGATGGAATGCTTTTGTATTGCTTTCACCGCTTTTTCTTCTGCGCGGTCAAATCCTGGAACAATGGTTGTCTCATCAAAGTTTTCCCCCCTCAAACTAATTGGCTCTACGGGTAAAAGTTCATAAAAATTCTCTTCAAAAGCTTGAGATAAAATGGCCTCCCCAATTGCAAAGGCCTCTTTGCCATTAAACAAGACATTGTATTTCGTAGTCAAAGCATGGTATTGCTTATTGGCAAGTCCTTTTTTAGTTGTGCTGCATGAAAGTGGGATTCCCATAAGGAGTAAGAGAATCCAAAAAGAAAGGTCTTTTTTAAACATACTAAATCACTGTAGGTTAATAACTAAAAAATAATCCGTTTAGTATATCCTTGAATTGCCTAATTGGAAAAATATAATTCTAATTCCTTAAGTGTCTCTGGGGTTGTCTTAATGTCTTTGATTGTCATTCCTTTTTCTAAAAGTACAATTCGGTCACATACTTCTGTGACATGGGTGAGGTCATGACTAGATATCAGGAAGGTTGTCCCGTATTTTTCTGCCTCTTCGCGAATTAATTTTTTCAATCTAATTTGAGTTGTAGGGTCTAAATTGGCAAAGGGCTCGTCCAATACAACCAGTTCAGGTTTCCCAATTAGGGTACCAACAATCCCTGCTTTTTTCTGATTCCCTTTAGAGAAATCCCTCAAGTATTTTTTTTGATTTAAAATTTCTCCATTAAAAAACGGCTCAAAATCTTGAACCCACTGGTCTATTTCGCTTTTTGTAACGCCTCTCAAATCTCCCAAAAAATAATAATATTCTTCAACTGTTAAATAGCCAATTAGGTAGCTTTCGTCAATAAAAGCTGCTGTAAGTGGTTTCCATGCTTCGCTTTTTTGAACATCAATTCCGTTGATGGTAATGCTGCCACTACTGCATTCAATCAAGTCTAAAATTAAGCTAAACAGTGTTGTTTTTCCTGCTCCATTATTTCCAACTAGACCAAATCTTTGTCCTTTAGGAATGAGTAATTCTGGGGTTTGTAAAACCGTTTGCCCAGCATATTTTTTTGAGAGGTCATTTATTTTAATCATAAATCATTTATTAAATGAGCTTAAGGTTTGATACTTTTTTTGTTGGTATGTTTTAACAATAATATTCAATAGCCGATTTTGAAAAAGTAATCCTAATAGTCCTGTAAAAGAAAGTCCTATCAAGCCTGCATAAAATCCAAAAAACTTATACGGAAGAAAGAAAACTAAAACGGGTAAAATCATTTTAGGAAGTATAAACAACATCTGAATAAAACTAAAATTCTTGGTGTTTTCAAAGGCCTTGGCTTTGATATTAAGCTTTATGGGTGTCGCATTAAAAGCCCCCGAATAAAGTGTAATCATTGATCCAAGGGTGAAATTAAAAATCCCCGTTGCCCAAATAATAAGCATTACCTGAGCTCCAAAGAATATATATGGAACCGATAATATAGAGCATATCAATACAGAAAACATCATCAAATAAAGCTTTGATCTCAAATACTTTTTATAGGATACATTTTGACACATTAAAAAACTGTAATATTCACTATCCCAAGCTGGTACGTACTGCCCAAAAGTGATCATAAAACCCCCTGTAATAAATAATCCCGAAAAAACGAGTACCGTTGGTGATTCTAAATAGTGTTCTTGGGTAAAGAAAAACAGGCCATAAAAAAGGAAAAGCCCACCCATTAACACCACTTGTCTTGCTCTGATATTTCTTATGATTAGCCGAATATCATTCTTCAGGAAAAAACCCATTCCTTCCCAGCGATCGAAAAAGTTAAGATTTGCACCTACAATACGTTCTTTTTTCTTGCTTAGCCCTTTGTCTAAATAAAGCTGTTGTCTTAAAAAACGTGCTGAGACGAAAACCGAACAAAACAAAAAAAATAGCGGAACTGAAACCCAATAAAGTTCCTCATAAATAAGGTTCATTCCATTTGCAAATAAGTCTATCAGCGAAAAAGATGTAAATTTTTCTAAAATGAAAGCCACAACAAAAAAACAAGAAAACACGATTGCAGATCGTTTGCTTTTATTGATTAAATAAACCAGAAAGTTTGAACTTAGTGATAGGGATAGAATAGCAATAAACCAAATCCAGATTGATGGAGTTAGGTGTTTTTCAATTGAAAAAACGATACAAAAAGGAAGTAAAATAACAATCGGAATAAGATTAAAAAAAGACCCTAGAGAGCGGATGAGTACCCCTCGTACTATTCTTTTTTTTGGAATTGGTAAAAGCATTAATGGCTTTACCTCTGTTACAGGGATTGATTGAAAAAAATACCGAATGACTAAATCTGCTACGAAATATAAAGCCAGTATTGGGTTAATAATAAAAACGGGGTCCTTGTCTGGATTTTCTTTTACAAGAATGTAATATCCACCAATACCTAAAATCAAAAAAGCAGCTAAAAAATAGAGCACTAAAAAACCGATTAAGATTCTTATTGCCAATTTTAATTCCCATTGGGATGCCCGAAAAAATTTTTTTTTGGCGAGTTTAATTGAATCAAACAGAGAGAAAGAATTCATTTTAGGTATCTAATTGGGAAAAACACTCCCTTAAGTATAGGCATATTTTTTACATTTGCAAAAAAACTATGTCAACTTTTTACCCGCTAAGAGTCTCTGGAATTGAACGAACTACATCTGATGCTGTAGTAGTATCCTTTGAAGTGCCCGATAAGCTGAAATCAGCATATTCGTTCACTTCGGGACAATATATTTCCCTTGAGGCAGAAATTAATGGCGCGCTTATAAGACGTTCCTACTCTTTGTGTTCAACCCCTGAGGAAAAGGTTTTAAGTATAGGGGTCAAAGAAGTTTATAGCGGTGTTTTCTCTTCTTACATCAATCAGTCATTGAAACAAGGTGACACACTTAACGTAAGTACCCCAGAAGGGCGTTTTATTTATGAGGTAGAAAACGAAAATAATTCCGTTCTTGCGTTTGCAGCAGGGAGTGGAATTACTCCTATTTTCTCTATTTTAAATTCCATTTTAACGCAAAAAAGTGCTGAGAAATTTACTCTGATTTACGGAAATAAAACTCCTGATCAAACTATGTTTTACAAAGAACTTCAGGCATTAGAGGAAAAATATCCAAACCAATTAAAAATTCATTGGGTTTTTAGTCAATCTAATGAAGATGGAGCCCTTTTTGGGAGAATCGATGCATCAGTTATCAACTTTGCTCTCAATCAACTAAACGCGTTGCCAGACCACTCATTTCTGTGTGGTCCTGAAGCGTTGATTCTAGCATGTACAGAAGAATTGACAAATAAAGGTGTTTTAAAAGAGGCAATACATTTTGAGTTATTTACGGCAAGTACAAAAACAATTGAAATTGAAAATAAAGCCGTTAAGGGTCGTTTTACCTTGACCTGTGACGATGTTACTCACCATTTGGAATTGGTCCCTGATAAAACCCTGCTGGATATTGCCTTAAACTCCAAGCTGGAAGTTCCCTATTCTTGTCAAGGAGGGGTTTGTAGCAGTTGTATTGCCAAGGTAAAGGAAGGAAAGGCTAGTATGCTTTCAAATCAAATTCTAACCGATTCAGAAATTGAAGAAGGTTTGGTTTTAAGTTGTCAAGCCGTTGCGCAATCTGACTTTATTCACTTGGATTATGACGACGTTTAAACGAGATTCAAAAAAAAACTACCTCCTTTAACCAAAAACAGAAAAACAACTACAGTGTTAATTTTAGTGTTGGATTGTTCTTCTAGTAAGATGGAAATAAAATAGACCAGTGGGAAAAAAATTAACTCAAATGAATTGAATGGCCCTTCATTTTTAACAATCCAGACGCCTATTGCTATCAGAATCAAAATTGCTAAAAAAAGAATTGGAATGGTGAGCCTTATTTTTCGAATGGCAGACTTCGAAAAAAGAGTCATTACCAAAAAGAAAAGTACAAATCCTAGAAAAACAATCAATTCAATTACGTTGAACTCATGAGTTTCATTACCAAAAATCCATTGCTCGCTCCACAGGTCATGTCCAAAGAAAATATGCTGGGTTTTCATTAAAAAATAGGTGCACAAAAAGGGGACCACTATTGCGGTTAACACTGCTCCCGTTTTTGTCTTGTTTGTAAACAGTAAAAGTGCCAAAGAGATGAATAAAAAGGCAAAAGAAGCCTCTAAAAATACTAGAAATGATACAATTAGTGCTGCATTAAAAAGTGGTTTTAAAATACTTCTTGAATTTTCAGAAGAAGCTAAATTTAAAAAAGCAATAAGAATCAATACATTTGCCAACAGCCCATCGAATTGAATGCTTTGTTGAGGGACAAATAAGAGAACTAAAGGAAAAGAAAGTAGTAAAAAGTTAGAGATCTTAATAAATCGATCTTTGCTTTTGAAATAGTTTAGCGTTAGTACTAATAAAAAAATAATTGCTGCTTTCCCAAAGGCTTCTGCGCTTTTAGAAAGAAGTGATTCAACATTAAAATTCTGTTCTGTTTGTAAGAAAAAGAGGATCAGAAAAGTTCCCAGAAAACTCAACAGAAAAGAACTAAAATTTGTTTTGCGAAAAAGGTTGGCTACCATATTCGTTTCTCTTAAATTTGCAAGGTAAGTAAACTACTAATGATGAAAAACTTTTTTGAAGGTATCGCTTGGTTGTTCGAAGAAATCCTGTTTATTCCTTATTCTATTTTACGCGAACTAGAGCAAACCAGTTGGACCTTAGCGAACAGTGTCAATTGGATTTTTTTAATCGTAGGATTTTCTGCACTCATTTATTGGATCATGCAACTCAATCTTTTCGATAAAAATGGTGAAGAGGATAAAGATCCTTCCGCTCACTCTTTTTTATAAATCAAATCCGATATCTTTCCGGTAATACATCCCTTCAAAATCAATTTTTTCTAAGGTCTTGAATGAGGTATTTACTGCCTCACTAAAGTTTTCTCCAAAAGATGTTGCTGCTAAAACGCGACCTCCATTTGTAACCACATCATCTCCTTTGCTGCGAGTCCCTGCATGAAAGACCATTTTGGTGTTTTGCAATCCCGTTATTTTTTTTCCTTTTTCATACGCTTCTGGGTAACCTCCTGACACCGCCATTACCGTTGCCGCTACCTCTGGGTATATTTCTAGTTTTACCTCGTTTAAGCGCCCCTCTTGGACTGCTGTTAAAAGAGCTAATAAGTCTGTTTTTAGCCTGGGTAGTACTACTTCTGTTTCTGGATCTCCTAATCGCACATTGTATTCAATTACCTTAGGTTCCTCTCCAACTTTAATTAAGCCTATGAACACAAATCCTTTGTAAGGCATGCCGTCCTTTTTAAGCCCCTCTATCGTTGGTCGAATTATTTTTTGGTCTATTACCTCCTTAAACGATTCTGTGACAAAAGGAACCGGAGAAATTGCTCCCATACCTCCTGTATTCAATCCTGTATCTCCTTCCCCAATTCTTTTGTAATCTTTTGCCATGGGCAGAGTAATATAGTTTTTGCCATCGGTCAATACAAAACAGGAAAGTTCAATACCCGCTAAAAACTCTTCTATCACAACCTTATTTGAGGCTGCTCCAAACTTTTTTTCCAATAACATTCGTCTCAGTTCTGCTTTGGCTTCCTCCAAATCATTTAAAATGACGACTCCTTTTCCCGCTGCCAGTCCATCCGCTTTTAACACATAAGGTGGGGGCGTTTTTTCTAAATATGCTTCTCCTTCCAAAATGTTTGCTGCTGTGAATTCTGCATATGCCGCTGTTGGAATTTGGTGCCGAAACATAAATTCTTTTGCAAAAGCTTTACTCCCTTCGAGAGTTGCTGCTGCTTTTTGTGGACCAATAACGCCAACGTGGGAAATGTCCTTGTCATCCAAAAAGAAATCATGAATCCCATTAACCAGCGGCTCTTCTGGACCAACTATTACAAGACTAATCTCATGTTGAATGACTGCGGTTTTGATTCCCTCAAAATCGGTTACTGCTAAAGGGAGGTTTGTCGCACAATCTGCTGTACCGGCGTTGCCTGGAGCTGCAAATAGATTATCACATTGTTCACTTTGATTGAGTTTCCAGCAAAGCGTGTGTTCTCTACCTCCACCTCCTATAACAAGTACGTTCATTTGAAATTATTTTTTGCTAAGATAACCACTAATCCGGCTTCTTTTTGAGAGTTTTTTCAATCTTTTAAAAAAGCTGTAAGCTCTTTTTCAAAACGACTCAATATCATTTTCGATATTTTTTTTGGCTCAGGAATTAGAGCTGCTTGATTTTTTAAATAATCCGTAGTCCAAATCGTAAAAAAAGATTCCATTCCTTCCAATCTGCTTTTTTGATTTGGATGATCCAAACCGTCTGATAAAAAAAGTACTGGGGTGCCAAATGCTACAGCAGGTAGCGCAGTATGAATTCTTGAAGTAATCACCAACTTTGCCTTGGCAATACATTCAAGTTGTTCTACTGCGGCTTTTTTCCGTTCTGATTCTGTATGGGTTTGCGGAGACATTAATTGTGTCCTAAATTGAATCTCTTCATCAAATAAACTCAAGTAGGAGTCAAGGCGCTTCATCGCCTTTTGATATTTTTTTGCTTTAAAAGGCTGCTTGATTTTTTGAACTCCTTTATAAAGAAGCTTTTTCAGACCTTCTGATTTTATGATTTCCTGACTGGGTAAAAGCCGTTCCAAGGGGCTTATGACTAAAATTCCTTTTCGATCTTCGTTTCCCTTTACAAAATGTGCTCTTTTTAAACTAAGGGTAAGACATGCTGAGAAATAGGTTTTAATTCCATGTATTTCTAATGTTTTTTGGGTATAAAAATCCCGGCAGCCAATGGGCTGGTGCTTTTTAAAATACGCAATCCCTTCTGAAGTAAGCATCCCGCGTTCTGCTGTAGGGTTAAGATGAAACGATATAAATAAAGGAATAATATCTGCTGAAGGAGGCCAATTCTCGGGCTGCTCCATAAACCATCCGTTCATTACCAATTTGACACGAGGTCCGCTATACTTACTTAATTGATCTCGATTTAGAATTAAAGGCTTCTCCGGGTACATCCACGCTGCTGTAGCTATACTTTGGATAAAATCTCCTAAATTGTTCGAACTTGGATACCCTAAAACTGCTGGTTTATTTTTCATAAGCCTCCGTAATTAAAACTTCCTCAAAAACCGCTTTTCGCTTTGAAATTGGGTAGTGTTCTGCAATTCTTTTTCGTGCTTTCTCTCCAGAATTTAGTGGAGTTTCCAATGATTTAATAAATGAGATAACAGACTCTAGAGGTTCAGAGGCATTAAAAACATAGCCTGTGTCTCCAATGGCATCTGGAATTCCAAAAACGTTTGCCCCTATAGGAACACACTCACACAACATGGCCTCACAAAGCACATTGGGCAAACCTTCAATCTTAGAGCCTTGAAAATAAAACTGATGTTGACTGTATTGCTTTTTCAACGCATTTCGATCCAGCCTTCCATAAAGGGTAATATTTTTTGGAAGTTCTCCTTGATACTTCATCGGTTTTTGAATTCCAGCTATAGTAAACTGATAATCCGGTAGTGCTTCTGCTAGTTTTATAAAAAGTGGAATTCCTTTTCTTTGATAGGTCCGCTGGTCAGAAATATTGGCTACTGTGATGATTCCTTTTCTGTTTTTTTTCCCTTCCATTTTCCAAAATCTATGGTCATAAGCAGTTGGAACTTCTCGAGTTAAAGTATTTAGCCCTTGAATGAAGTTTTGGATTCCCGATAAGGTATGGTCTTGTTGTTTTGCTTTAGGGCAGCCTTCTGCTAAGCTTTTATGAACAACCCAAATCTCGTTTGCATGCTTATAATTCCATCGAGCTAAACGCTGTCTAAAATTATTTTTAAGGAAAATGCCATATTCAAGTTTTGAACTAGAGACAGCATCATAGCCTCCAACAATTAAAATTCTTTTTTTATTGAAGCACTTGGCCCAAAAAAATACTGCTGCTGCATGGTAATCGTTAAACCAACTAAATACTGCTTGGGACTTTACCACTAAAAAAAAACCTTGAATAAATTCTTTTATTCTGTTCCAAGTAAATCTAAAAATATCTCTGTAAGGAGGTGACTCGATTGTCACTACCGTATACCCCATTTGTTCTAAAAGTGCAATATCCTTTAAAACAAAAGTGTTTTTTAAACTGTAAACAAGCGTAATTGTTTTTTGGCTCATTTGGTTTTACTTAGAAGAAGATAAAAAGGGAGTTAAAGCAGACGCAATTTTTCGATTGTCAGAGACTTTAGGAATTTTATTTTGACCCCCTAATTTTCCAATGCTTTTCATATAGCTTTGAAATCCGTCTCGCATTACTTTTCTAATTACTAAAGGGCGAAGTATGTTCCCTTTAATCAGATCGTCATAATAAATGTTTTTTTGCTGCATGGCTTGGTCAATTCGCAATGCAAATGCCTCTAAATTTGCGGGTTCTTCGTCAAACTCTATAAACCATTCATGATAAGGAAGCCCTGATTCTGGTTTTACCTGTGGTGCCACTGTAAACTCACGAATCATTACTTCTTTTTCTTCCGCCTCTATGGCTCGGTGTAAAGATTGTTCTACCTCACTTACAATTACATGTTCTCCAAAAGCCGATATAAAATGCTTGATTCTTCCACTTACGATTACTTTGAATGGAGTTAAACTCGTGAATTGGACTGTGTCTCCTATGTTGTATCGCCACAAGCCTGAAGTGGTAGAAATAATCATCACATAATTAATCCCCAGCTGAACTTCTTCCAGTGAGTGGATTGTCTGAATTTTATCAAAGAACGTCTGGGCAACTATAAATTCATAAAAAATCCCATGATTTAAAAGCAACAAAAGGCCTTTGTCTTTTTGACTGTCTTGGTACGCAAAAAAGCCTTCGGATGCAGGATAGAATTCTATACTATTGGGTGTCCGTCCAATCAATTTTTTAAAAATACCTCTGTAAGGTTCAAAATTTACTCCACCATAAACAAAAAGAGAAAAGTTTGGAAAAAGCTCGCCTACCGCTTTCCCTGATTTTTTTGACAATCGTTCGAAATACATCTGAACCCAAGATGGAATCCCACCAATTATTGTCATGTTTTGGCCGTAGGTCTCTTCAACAATTGCGTCAACTTTGGTCTCCCAGTCTTCAATACAGTTTGTTTCCCAACTTGGCATTCGGTTTTTTTGAAGATAGGCTGGAATATAATGGGCAACAATACCTGACAATCGGCCTAAAGCAACCCCTTTTTTGTCTTCGAGCACTGGGCTTCCCTGTAAAAAAATATGCTTTCCATGAATTACTTTAGAGTTTCCTGTCTCGAATATATAATTCAGTAAGGCTTCTCTTGCTGCTCTTATATGCTGGGGCATGGAATCAGCAGTTATTGGGATAAATTTTGCCCCTGAGGTAGTTCCGCTTGACTTTGCGTAATAGAGAGGTCGTCCTGGCCATAACACATCTGTTCCGCCTTCCAGTAATTCTTCTATATACGGTCGAAGTTCTTCATAATCACGAACTGGTACTTTTGTTCTAAAGTCAACTAAATTTTCAATGGTTTCAAAAAAATGATCTTTTCCAAATTTAGTTTCTGACCCTTTTTGAATTAATTGATTGAATACCTGGCGCTGAGCGCTGAAAGGATTTTGAATCCACTTTTGATTTTTTTTATGTACTAGAGCCGCAAAGACTTTAGCCGCTGCCTCCTTAATCATTCTTCTGAAAAATTAAAAAAATTCTGCGGATCCATTGGATATCCCTCGATCCAAAGCTCAAAATGTAAATGAAATCCCGTTGTAAACTCTCCAGTGTTTCCAGCAAGAGCTATAACTTCTCCTCCTTGGACAATATCCCCTTGCTTTTTACTTAAAGAGGAATTGTGTTTGTAAACGGATAAAATACCTTTATTGTGTTCTAATATCATAACATACCCGGTCTGTGCTGTCCATTCTGCAAAAACAACACGACCGTCTGAAATTGCCTTTATGGGGGTGTTTTTTTTAAGAACAACATCCACAGCATAGTGTTCTTCCTCTGGATTAAACTCCTGTGAAATGGGCCCCAAAGCGGGTGGTAGAAGAAGAGTTTCTATGGCAACATTTGAGCTTTTAAGATCTGGGTTATACTTGTCTTGTTCAGAAACAAAAGCTCTGAGAAGTGAATCTTCTGGTACGGAAGAAATAAATGATGGTGTTTCTTGGTTTTCACCTTGCAAATTTTGGTCTAAAAGCTCCGGATCTTCAAATAAAACGTCTTCGTTTAGTACCGCTTTAACTGCATTTAAATACTGTAGGTTTTGATTGTAAAGCGTAATTAAAGAGTCCGTAATAAATAAGTTTTGAACTGCTTTTTTTCTTAGTTCAGAAGAATCATAGCCTGGTATATATTCTTTTAAAGGTGTGTAAGCTATGGCTGAAAAAAAGAAGAGTCCAAATAATACCAGCATGAAAATAGATCCTAGTGCAATGGAAAGCTTTGTGATCCGGTATTGTATCCGTTCTTCAAAAGTTTCCTCATTGATAATGACCATGCGATAGGGGGTTATGAGCTTTTTTAAAAAATCCCCTTTTTTAGCTTCTTTTTTGTTCATATTAATTACAAAGATAGGGAATCCTTTAACCGAGTAATATTCCTCTTTCTTTTTTCATGCATACGAAACTAAATATTTCTGTACATTTGTTTAAAATAAAATTACAATGATGTTGTCTTTAACATTTTTAGGTATGATTGGTGGTCCACAAATAATTTTAATTATAGCAGTTGTGCTCCTTCTTTTCGGTGGTCGAAAGATTCCGGAACTTATGAAGGGCTTAGGAAGTGGTATAAAAGAATTTAAAAATGCGACTAAGGAGGAAGAAGAAAGCCCTAAAGTAGAAGAGGAAAAGAAGGGGTAACTACTTTCGCTGCTTAAAAGTGGTAAGTATGGTGTTTAATTCAAACATATACTCCCTTTTATTTGCGGAAGGTGCAAAAGCAAAACCTTCAATCACAATCCATCTTTTAGCGCTACTATCTCGTATTGCATAATTCACAAAGGGTCCGGCCATGAAGTCATTTGCTACTTCCCATGTCCCTTTTGTAAGAAAGGCTTTTTTGCCGTTTAGTTCTGTTTGGTAGAAATAAGGTCGAAATGCTCTTTCAGTTATAAAATAACTACCCTTGAGCCTTCCAGGAACGTGAATTTTTCCAATAGAGTCGCGTATATCTAAAATTTCTTCGCTAAAATTATCTCCTAATCCTTCCATTTCAAGGCTATACACAATTAGGTTTAAATGCCCTTTTCGAACAGGCTTTTGAATCCAAACAAAATTCGCGGTGTCTTTAACTGTCTCATAGGCTGATGGATAGTCTAATTGAACACCGAACCTATTCATAAGTGTTTTTTCAGTAGTTATCGACTTTCTGATCCTTCGCATTTTTTCTTTGCGTTCATTTTCAGCAATGGTTCTCCTTAATAAATTTGCGTTTTCTTCAAAATAAAATTGCTGAGTACCCGCATCTTCTCCTGTGATACTTGCAAGTATTTGAGGCCTAGAAAACTGATTTTGTGCTAATTGAAACCCTGCAATAGAATCTTTTTGGAACCAGACAACATTTCGTCCTTGACGTGCGAAACCAGAAAATGCTTTTGGATTTAGATAGTTCAAAGTGTACTGTGGCTCGTCCAAAGGAAGTCCTTCATAAATCTGTTGGAGTTCTTTTCGTACTCCTTCTCCTAGAGTTGAATTCCAATCTTGTTCTGGCATTACTACAGTTACATGATTCAAACTTCCGCTTGACTGGGGAACATAGGCATCTTTTCGATTTACTTTGTTCTCACACGAACTAATAATTAATAGCAATAAAAAAAGTAGTCTCGCTTTTCTCATTATTTATGATTTGAGTTTAAATCTTAATATCTGCTGAATTTAAGCATTTAACGCAGCTATGCCAGGGAGTGTTTTTCCCTCTAAGCTTTCAAGCATGGCGCCACCGCCTGTACTAATATAGCTCATTTGTGAGGCCAATCCAAACTGCTTTACCGCTGCGACAGAATCCCCTCCTCCAACAAGTGAAAAAGCTCCGGATTTGGTTGCTTGTCCTATGGACTCTCCAATAGAAATGGTCCCTTTTGCGAAGTTGGGAAACTCAAAAACACCTAGAGGTCCGTTCCAAAGGATGGTCTTACAATTTATGATTAAATCGTGGAATTTTTCGCGGCTTTTGGGTCCAGCGTCCAAACCTTCCCACCCCTCATCAATACTGCTTGCTTCAAATACTTTTTGATTTGCATCGTTACTAAAGTCATCTCCTGCAATCACGTCAACGGGTAAGTGTATCTCAACTCCTTTTGCTTTTGCTTTTTCCAGAAGTTCTAGTGCATAGTCGCAATAATCCAATTCACAGATTGAGTTTCCAACAGACCCGCCAAGTGCTTTGGTAAAAGTATAGACCATTCCACCTCCAATAATGAGGTGATCCACCTTGTCTAATAAAGATTCAATGATGGTGATTTTTGAAGAAACTTTTGCTCCGCCTAGTATTGCAAGCACGGGAGATTCACCGTCTTTCATTACTTTATCAATGGCTTTAACTTCTTTTGCCAGAAGAGAACCAAAACACTTATTCTTAGGAAAAAATTTAGCCATAATTGTCGTTGAAGCGTGTGCTCTGTGAGCTGTACCAAATGCGTCATTGACATAAACTGACCCTAAACGGGCTAGTTGTTCTGCGAATGCTTCATCCCCTTTGGTCTCTTCTTTGTGAAACCTCAAATTCTCCATAAGCAAGACCTGTCCTGGTTCTAATGCTGATGCTTTTGATTCGGCTTCTGATCCAACTGTTTGATCACAAAATTGAATAGGAATTCCTAAGTTCTTCGAAATTTCTTCTACGATGTGTTTTAATGAAAGCTTGGGGTCTCGTCCCTCAGGGCGGCCTAGATGAGAAAGCAGCACACAACTTCCTCCATGAGATAAAATATGCTCTATTGTTGGTTTTGCAGCTTGGATTCTGGTGTTGTCTGTTACTTGAAATTCTTCATTTAAAGGAACATTAAAGTCGACACGAACTACGGCTCGTTCATTTTGAAAGTTTTGCTGATCTAAAAGGTGCATTATTAAAATTTTTGACAAAAATACAATATTGAAAAGCTTCTAATTGCTTTTTGTAAAATAACTTAAAACTGAGGCCTTAAAATGTTAAAGAGGAACTGTATATTTACTTATGGTTTGGAAACACACTATTGGTCAAGAAAGGGTTAAAAAACATCTAAAATATTTATTAGATTCAGGTCAAGTTCCTCATGCTCAATTATTTAAGTCTGTGTCAGGTTATGGAAATTTAGCACTAGGAATTGAATTTGCTCTCCAACTTTTGAACGTAGTTGAGCCCCTCGAAAGAGTAAAATCGCTGGGGGAAAACTGTCAGCATCCCAATCTTCATTTTATATACCCTGTTGTAAAAAAAGGAACTGAGAAAACCGTTTTTTCAAGTGATTATGCTGGCGAGTGGTATGAATTTCTAAATAGGTCACCCTATGGAAACTATATCGATTGGTTTAACCATATTAATGTAGGGAATAAACAAGGTGCTATTGCGGTTTCAGAAATAGAAAAATTACACCACAGTCTTTATCTTAAAGCTTTTGGTGGAGGCAATAAAGTGTGCGTATTGTGGGGTTTGGAAAAAATGAATGCTTCAGCTGCCAATGCGTTTCTTAAACTGCTTGAAGAGCCCCCTGAAAAGACCTATTTTGTGCTTTTGTGTGAAGACACAGAAAACGTACTTCCTACAGTTCTTTCAAGGTGTCAAGAAGTTTCAATAGGTCCAATAGACGAAACTACACTTTTAAAGCAAATTCCTGAAGAACACGTCAATAAAAATAAACTACTCAAACAGTCAGCGGGTAATTACCGAAGCTTAAAAATCCTCCTTTCTGATACTCAAAATGAAGCGTATGAGGCTCTATTAGTACAAGTGCTACGTGCTGCTTTTAAGGCCAAAGGAAACAAAGGGGTTGTCCTTGATTTGATGAATTGGTCGGGTGATCTTGCTTTACTGGGCAGAGAGAGTCAAAAAGCCTTTTTGCGTTTTGGAATTCAGTTTTTTAGAGATGCGTTCTTGAAAAACTACAGTCTTGACGATCTCGTACATTTTACTACTGAAACTGGGTTTGATTTGGATAAGCTCGCGCCATTTATCCATAGTACTAATATTCAAGAATTAATTGGGCTTTTTGAAAAACAGCATTATTATGTTCAAAGGAATGCAAATCCTAAAATGATGTTTGCTGAAATGGCGCTTCAACTTACCCGTTTAATAAATACTCCTGCTGCTTAGTTTTTCTTTTTGAAAACAAAGATTTTTGAGGAATAATCTCCATTGAAGAACGCTCTAAAATTGGAATAAAACCCAATAAAAATTCCTCTTAATACACCAAATTTATTTTTTGAATACGTCTCGGAAATTAATGAAATATAAATCGCATCAAACCATAATGGGTAAGTACTTACTAAGGTAAATCCGTTTTCTTCAAGAAGTTGATTTAGTCCTTTTGGTGTGAAATGCCACAGGTGTCTAGGTACATCCAATGCTGCCCAGAAAGGACCGTAGTGCTGTGCATCAAAACTTTTTAAGTTTGGAACTGCTACAACTATTAATCCATTGTTTTTTAAGAGTTTATAAAATTTTTGGAGTGTTTCGTTTAAAGCTTCAATATGCTCCAATACGTGCCATAATGAAAGAATATCATACTTTTTAAGAGCAGGTAAATCTTCTAAAGACTGGAATGATTCTATCCCTTTATTGACGGCAATTTCTCTAGCGGTTGCGCTTGGCTCAATAAGGGTTGTATCAAATCCTTTAATATTCATATAGTGTGCAAAAACACCAATTCCTCCGCCGATATCTAACAAATCTGTGCCCGAACAGTATCGCTTAAGTATTGAGTATTTATAGCGTAACATAATATGCTGAGCAAACACATAAAGTCTTCCTTTAACTCCCTTAGGTTTTTGTTGATGTGAAGCGTAAGAAGCTTTAGGGTAGTATGCATCTAAATTAATGCCGTTTGGAAATTGCGTAGAGGCATAAGCCAAGGCTTCATCATAAACCACTTTAAATGTTTCTCCCGAAACTAGGTGGTCTTTAACTTTAATTACATTTGGTTTTGATCTCATAGATGTTTCACGTGAAACATGATTCACTAACGCCCCATACTTACCAGAAGTACACTAATGTCGCTTGGGTTAATTCCACTTATTCTCGCGGCTTGGGCTAGGGTTGACGGCTGTATTTTATTAAGTTTTTCTTTGGCTTCATGAGACAAAGATGCTAGCCGATCGTAATTAAATTGAAATGGAATTTTAATGTTTTCTAATCGCTTGAGTTTGTCAGCTGTTCTTCTCTCCTTTTCAATATAACCCGCATATTTAATTTCAATCTCTGCTTGTTCAAATATTGAATCATCCATTTCGTTCTCCTTGAGAAAAGAAGTTATACCATCAAATTTCAATAAATCCTTACGTTTAATGTTCGGTCTAGACAGAAGTTTGGCATATTTGTCTGTTTGTTTGACTTCAACATCCTTCTTTTCTCGGAGCAACTCATTCGCTAAGGCTAGATCGTAGCTTGATTTTTTTAAAAAAGAAACTAACGCAAATCCTTTCTTCTCTTTCTTTTCTACAGTACGTAATCTTTCATCTGAGGCTAGTCCAAGCTCGTGAGCCCTTGGGGTAAGGCGTTGGTCGGCATTGTCTTGACGAAGCAAAGTGCGATATTCCGCTCTTGAGGTGAACATGCGATATGGCTCTTCAGTGCCCTTCAAAATTAGATCATCAATTAAAACACCAATATAAGCCTCTTCTCTACCGAGAATAAATGGGATTTTATCTTTGCTTTTCAAATGCGCATTAATACCGGCCATAATTCCTTGGGCTCCTGCTTCTTCATATCCTGTAGTACCGTTAATTTGGCCTGCAAAAAATAAATTTTGAATGTTTTTCGTTTCCAAACTATGGAACAATTGTGTTGGAGGAAAATAGTCGTATTCAATAGCATAACCCGGCCTAAAGAATTTGACATTCTCAAAGCCTCTTACTTGCTTCAATGCCTTATATTGGATGTCGTCAGGGAGAGAGGTAGAAAAGCCATTGACATAAACCTCAACCGTATTCCATCCTTCGGGCTCAACAAATACTTGGTGTTGTGACTTGTCACTAAAACGATCAATTTTATCTTCAATAGAAGGGCAATAACGTGGTCCAGTACTTTTAATGGATCCATTAAACATAGGTGATCGGTCAAAACCTGTGCGGAGTATATCGTGCACATTATTATTAGTGTGAGTAATGTGACAGCTGATTTGTTTAGTCAACGGTTGTGTAAGATCAGTAAATGAAAACTTGGAAGGATTGGAATCCCCTGGTTGTTCTTCCATCTTGGAATAATCAAGGGAACGTCCGTCAACACGCGGTGGTGTTCCTGTTTTCATTCTGCCTGAGATAAAACCTAATTTTTCAATAGATTCAGTGAGTCCAGTGGATGCTCTTTCTCCTGCACGGCCTCCACCAAAGTTTTTTTCACCGATATGAATAAGCCCATTTAAAAAGGTTCCGTTTGTGAGAACAACAGTAGTCCCGTATATTTTAAGGCCAAGAGCGGTTTTAACTCCTATGACTTGTTCTTTATCAACTATTAAATCAACCACCATGTCTTGATAAAAATCCAAGTTGGGTGTTTGCTCAAGTAAGGATCTCCACTCCAGCGTGAAAAGACTTCGATCAGACTGAACCCTAGGACTCCACATCGCTGGACCCTTGGATTGATTGAGCATTTTGTATTGGATTGCACTTCGGTCTGATACAATTCCTGAGTATCCTCCTAATGCATCTATCTCTCTAACAATCTGTCCTTTAGCTATGCCTCCCATAGCAGGATTGCATGACATTTGCGCCACGTTTTGGAGGTTCATTGTAATTAGTAGGGTCTGAGAGCCTAGATTTGCGGCGGCGGCGGCGGCCTCACATCCTGCATGACCAGCACCGACTACAATGACGTCGAACTTAGTATCAAACATGATTTTTGTGTTTCACGTGGAACATATTTATAAAAGCATCCTCTAAAGCCCTCATTTCCGATTTATTAGGTTCATTATCATCTTTATACCCTAAACAATGTAAAATTCCATGCACAATCACTCTAATCGTCTCATCTTCAACAGTTTGTGAAAGCTCTTTTGCTGAGAGGCCCACAGCCCATAAAGAAATATAGAATTCTGCTCTAAGCGATTTATTTGAAGAGTAATCAAAACTGATTATGTCAGTGTGTGTGTCGTGATCTAAAAATTGTTTATTAAGCTCAAGCAACTTTTCTTTGGAAACAAAACTATAGGTAAGCTGATCAATAACATATCCATAAGTGCAGACATACGAATCGAGCAAATCGCTCAATACGTCTTGTGATATATACTCGGGTATGTTGTTATAGGTAATGATAGTAATCTTTTTTGCAAATATAACGGATTTGTAAGGCTCTTAACGGATAAATGTTGAGAAGCTGCTATCTTTGCAAGAAAAAATGGAGACACGCGTACGCTTTGCACCGAGTCCTACAGGACCATTACATATCGGAGGAGTAAGAACAGCTCTTTTTAGTTATCTTTTCGCAAGGAAAAATAAGGGGGTATTTGTATTAAGAATTGAAGACACCGATCAAAACCGATATGTAGAAGGAAGCGAAGAATATATACAAAATGCACTCGATTGGGCTGGATTAACTCCAGACGAAGGCCCCTCTATTGGTGGGAATTATGGCCCTTATAGACAAAGTGAACGAAAAAATATTTATAAAGAACACATTGAGGTTCTAATTCAAAAAGGGGCTGCTTATTATGCATTTGATAATACTGAAACTCTAAGTGAGGAAAGAAAAAGGGCTGAGGAAAAAGGGGAGACGTTTAGATACGGGGCTCAAAATAGATTGAATTTTGAAAACAGTTTAACACTTTCAGCTGAAGAGGTTCATGAAAAACTCAAAAGTGAATATGTTGTACGGCTAAAGGTTATCCCTGGAAGAACAATCTCTGTTTATGATGAAATCAGAGGGACTGTTACCCTGGATAGTAGTCTTCTAGATGATAAAATTTTAATGAAAGGAGATGGCATGCCAACCTATCACTTTGCCAATGTTGTAGATGATAAATTAATGAAAATTAGTTGTGTAATAAGAGGTGAGGAATGGCTTCCTTCTTTACCAATTCATCAACTCATCTATGAAGCATTTGAGTGGAGTACTCCAAAGTTTATGCATTTACCTTTAATTTTAAAACCTTCCGGTAAGGGCAAATTATCTAAAAGGGACGGAGACAAAGAGGGCTTCCCTGTATTTCCATTGTCATGGGGGGACTCCTCTGTGGGCTTTAAAGAAAGTGGATTTCTAGCTGATGGATTTATAAATTATTTAGCACTACTAGGATGGAATAGTGGAACAGAACAAGAAATTTTTAGCAAAGAAGAGCTGGGAAAACTTTTTTGTATAGAAGGTATTCAAAAGGGGGGTGCACGATTTGATTTTGAAAAAGCGAAGTGGACAAACCACCAACACCTGATTCGGATGAGTGCCGAAGAACTGTATGAAATGCCCAGTATAAAAAATGAATTGAGCGACCTAGATTCTGTAAAACACTTAGGGTTGATTAACTTATTGAAAGAACGTTTATATACACTAAATGACCTGAAAACTGAATTGATCTGGGTACGCGCGACACTACCCTATGATGAAAAAGTAGTACTTAAGCTAAAACCAAAAAACCCTTCAGAGGTGCTAGAAGGAGTATATTCCATGGTCAACAAAACCAATGAGCTTGATGGCTTAAAAGAATTATTAATGGAGTGGGCTAAAAAAAATGAAATAAATGTTGGATTAATGATGCAATCCTTGAGAATTGCTTTGGTTGGTAAACTCTCAGGCCCTGATGTTTTTGAAATTTGTAAAGTCTTAGGGAAAAAAGTAACTTTAGAACGTATAGAACGTGCCAAATCATTTTTTAATCAAAAAACTTAAATCTTATGATCCCATTTATTATTATCGGTATAATAATTCTTTTCTTGCTTACAGGTCTTTTTGTTGTAAAACAACAAACTGCAGCAATTATTGAACGTTTTGGTAAATTTTTAGCTATTAGGCAATCCGGCTTACACTTCAAAATACCCTTTGTGGATAAAATCTCAGGGCGTATAAGTCTTCGCATCTTACAATTGGATGTTATCGTGGAAACAAAGACCAAAGATGACGTTTTTGTTAAACTCAAAGTTTCTGTACAATACAAAGTGGTTCAAGAAAAAGTGTATGATGCTTACTACAAACTAGACTATCCGCAAGATCAAATAACGTCTTATGTTTTTGATGTTGTCAGAGCTGTGGTCCCGAAAATGAAATTAGATGATGTTTTTGAAAAAAAGGATGAAATAGCAAATGCTGTGAAGGGAGAATTAAACGATGCCATGACCAATTATGGCTATGATATCATCAAAGCTCTGGTTACTGATATTGATCCTGATAGTGAAGTAAAAGCTGCCATGAATCGGATTAACGCTGCAGAACGAAAAAAGGTGGCAGCACAATACGAAGGAGATGCTGAACGTATTTTAATTGTAGAAAAAGCAAAAGCTGAAGCTGAAAGCAAACGACTTCAAGGCCAAGGAATTGCCGACCAAAGAAGAGAAATTGCACGAGGGTTAGAGGAGTCTGTTGATGTGTTGAATGGGGTGGGAATTAATTCACAAGAAGCCTCCGCATTAATCGTTGTTACACAACACTATGACACCCTACAATCCATTGGAGAAGAAACAAATAGCAATTTAATATTGCTTCCTAATTCTCCTCAAGCCGGTAGTGAAATGTTAAATAATATGGTCGCCTCTTTCACTGCTAGCAATCAAATTGGAGAAGCCATGAAGGAACAAAATTTGAAAAACAAAAAAGATTCTGACGCTAAGTCCTAGGTTTTTTTTGACCAATTGTCACGTAGGCCAACGGTTTTATTAAAAACGAGCTGCTCTTTTGTGCTATCTCCATCTACCACAAAATAACCCAGTCTTTGAAACTGAAAACGATCACCTGGCTTTGCTGTTAATAAACTTGGTTCTGCAAAACCGGTTAATGAAGACAAAGAATTTGGATTCAAATGTGTTTTGAAGTCAACAGATTTATCTTGGTCTGGAGCTTCTTCTTGAAACAAGCGGTCGTAACTACGTACTTCAATTGGAAGTGCATCTGCAGTACTCACCCAGTGTAGGGTTCCTTTTACTTTCCGTTGACTTTCTTCGCTACCACTACCACTTTTACTTTTCGGATCATAGCTACAAATAATTTCAGTAATCATTCCTGAATCGTCCTTCACTACGGACTCTCCTTTTATGATATAGGCATTTTTTAACCGAACTTCCTTTCCTAGTGTTAATCTAAAAAACTTTCGATTTGCTTCTTCTTTGAAATCCTCTCTTTCAATATAAAGATGCTTAGAGAAAGGAATGTTTCTGTTTCCTAATTCTGGTTGTTCTGGATTAATCTCTCCCTCCAAAACTTCAAAAGTGTCGTCTGGATAGTTTGAAATAGTGAGCTTTACTGGATTAAGCACGGACATTACTCTGGGAGCGGATTGATTCAAATCCTCACGAATTGAATGTTCTAATAAAGACATATCAATGATATTATCTCTTTTGGCAACACCTGCGGCATCAACAAAGTTTTTTAGTGCTGTTGGAGTATAGCCTCTTCTTCGTAGGCCTGCTATGGTTGGCATTCTTGGATCGTCCCAACCGGTGACATGGTTTAGCTCAATGAGCTCTGCTAATTTACGCTTGCTGGTTACCGTGTAAGAAAGATTCATTCGTGCAAACTCCCTTTGCTTGGGTCTAAGTGACTTTAAGGGTGAGAGTGAGTCTAAAAACCAATCGTATAGGTCTCTATGAGGTTTAAATTCAAGAGAGCACAGTGAATGAGAAACTTCTTCAATGTAATCAGACTGTCCATGCGTCCAATCATACATTGGATATATGCACCAATCGTTTCCCGTTCTGTGGTGTGTTTTGAAAAGAATACGATACATCACAGGGTCTCTCAAGAGCATATTGGGTGATGCCATGTCAATTTTTGCGCGAAGTACATGAGACCCTTCTTGGTGTTTACCCGACTTCATCTCTTGGAATAATGTTTTATTTTCCTCTATGGGACGATCACGGAAAGGACTATGAATACCCGCTTTCGTGGGTGTCCCTTTTTGTTCAGCGATTTCCTCCGAGGTTTGAGAATCAACATAGGCAAGATTTTTATCGATTAACTCTAAGGCCCAAGCATATAATTGATCAAAGTAATCAGAGGCATAACATTCAGTATCCCATTGATATCCAAGCCATCGGATGTTTTCTTTGATTGCATCGACAAATTGTTGTTCTTCTTTTGCGGGGTTGGTATCGTCAAAACGAAGGTTGACAGGAGCTTTATAGCGTTCTCCTAAATTAAAATTTAAGCAAATTGCTTTAACGTGACCAATATGAAGGTATCCGTTGGGCTCTGGTGGAAAACGAAAACGCAAGTCTGAGTCAGAATAATTCTGTTGTAAGTCTTCCTCAATAAGGTGCTCGATAAAATGTAGTGATCGCTCCATGATTTTTATTTACTGCAAAGATAATGAATGCAATCTTGGTGAGGAAAGAAGAAAACAGTGATTATATTTGCATTCAATATGGGAAAAATTTATTTAAAAAACATACAGCTTTATGCCTATCATGGGTGTATGGATGAAGAGAAAAAAATTGGAAGCGATTATGTTGTAAATGTGGTTGTTGACACTGACCTTAGTCAATCCTCTAAATCTGACGAGCTTAAAGATACAGTAGACTATGTCTCACTTAATGCCATTGTTAAGGAAGAGATGTCCGTGCGGGCTAAGCTTCTAGAAAAAGTTGCGGACCGAATTTTGAAAAGGATTTTAAGAGAACATAAAGAAGTAACTGTCGTAAAAGTTAAAGTTGCAAAAAGAAACCCGCCTATCGGTGGGAATGTAGAAGAAGTAGCGGTAAAGAGAGAACTCCATCGATCTAGTATAGATTTCGATTAATAATTAGTATTTTTGCACCTATGGCATCGTGGCCGAGTGGCTAGGCAGAGCTCTGCAAAAGCTTGTACAGCGGTTCGAATCCGCTCGATGCCTCTTTTTTTAATTTACTCTTCGAAATGAATTTTCCCGCCTAATTTTTTCTGATAGACTTTTTTGACGGGCTCACCATAAACTCTTAAAACACTTCCTGCTAAAACCTGAGCGTCTATAAGCTCTGTGACGTAAACGTAGGCGTATCCACCTCCAATTAATTTGGCTTGAACTTGCTCGGTTTGAAGCTTTTCTGCCTCACAACTTGCGCCTGTATTTACTTTTAAGTTAAGGTAAGACACGGCACCGTCAAGTTCAAGTCGTCCACCGGTATTGGCAACAATATCTAATCTTTCAGTAAAAACCTCTAAATCTATTACTCCCCCTGTGCTGGATGTAAGGTTCAAGCTTGTCTGGCGAATGGGTTCTTGAGAAAGTAACTGAGCGCCTTGGGAAACAGAAACTTCATTTAACAGCCTGCTATGATAAAGATCAATATGCGTGGGATTACTGTCTGGAATACTGCCTAGCGGTATTTTGATTTGTAATATTTCGTTTCGCATTGAAAGGGTAACGTCATCTGATTGTGGTCCAAAAACCACCGCTTTGTTAACGTCTGAATGAATTAGCTTCAATTTGATTCCAGAAAACACCTTTACCCCTATAAAAGGAGAGGTAGTGAGTGTCTTTTTTTCTAAGTCTTGTGCTGTTATAAAGGTTGCAAGTAAAAAAACGATGCAACCGAAATATACATTACTTTTCGTGGTCTTCATACTATAAAACACGTGTTTAATCAATAGGAATAAAATCCAAAAAACGTTTAATCAAATTTACTTTTTTTACTCTAATCTTTAACGGATCTCCAAGTTGGTAAACTTTTTTGGTTCGCTCTCCTATTAACGCATGACGATCCATATCAAAATGAAAATAATCACCTTTAATGTCCATTGCTCTTATCATGCCTTCACATTTATTTTCGATTAGTTCAACATAAAGTCCCCGTTCAGTAACTCCTGAAATTACGCCATCAAAATCCTTACCTATTTTATCTTCCATAAAAACCATTTGCATATGCTTTATAGAATCTCTCTCAGCTTTCGTGGCCAATTGTTCTCTTTGAGAACTGTGTTCACAGGCTTCCTCAATCAAGTTTACCGGTGCTGCAGCACCTCCGTCTAAATAGGTTTGTAAAAGCCTGTGAACTAGGATGTCTGGATACCGTCGAATGGGTGATGTAAAATGTGTGTAATGAGAAAAAGCTAAACCGTAATGTCCAATATTGTCAGTGGTATAAATGGCCTTTGACATACACCTAAGTGTTAGCGTGTCTATTAAGTTTTGTTCTCTCTTTCCTTGACATGCAAGTAAAAGACCATTAATTTCTTTACTTATTTTCTTTTCCGAAAGGTTGAACGAATAACCAAAAGAGCTAACGGTTTGTTTTAAATTAGCAAGTTTTTGCTCGTCTGGATCATCATGAATTCGGTAAACAAAAGGGAATTTTTTTTGCTTTGTACCAATAAATTCTGCGACTTTTCGATTTGCGAGAAGCATAAACTCCTCTATGAGTTTATGTGCATCTTTAGAGGTCTTGAAAAACACAGATTCCGGTTTATTTTCATGATCTAAATTAAAATTTACTTCAACACGATCAAAACTGATTGCTCCAGACTTCATTCGTTTACTTCTTAAACGTTTAGCAAGACTATCTAATTTTTTAATACCATTAAATACATCTTTTGAAACGCTATACTTTTTATTAGTTAAAGATTCGGCTGCACTTACTTCGGCTTTATTTGAATCTAACATGGATTGTACTTCTTCATAAGCAAACCTATGATCTGAAAAGATTACTGTACGCCCGTACCATTCTTCGATAACATTAGCTGCATCATCTAGAGTGAAAACAGCAGAAAACGTTAGTTTCTCTTCTTGTGGTCTTAAAGAACACAACCCATTGGATAAAACTTCTGGCAGCATTGGAACAACACGATCCACCAAATAAACTGAAGTTGCTCGATCGTAGGCCTCAACATCTAATTCTGTTTTTGGTATTACATAATGGGATACGTCTGCAATATGGATACCTACTTCAATTTTTCCATTTCCTAAATCTTTGTATGAAAGCGCATCATCAAAGTCCTTAGCGGTTTTAGGATCAATTGTAAACGTCAGGGTTTTTCTAAAATCTCTTCTTTTTTCAATCTCTTTTTTTTCAATTTCAATCGGTATTCTGGCAGCATCATTAACTACTGATCTAGGAAACTCGTAAGGCAATCCATAATCATGGAGAATGGCGTGAATTTCTGTTTCTGTATCGCCAGGTTTACCAAGTGATTTAATTATTTTTCCATGAGGAGCATCTCTATTTTCCTCCCAAGACTTAAAAATAACCACAACTTTTTCTCCATCTTTATAGTCTTTTAATTCCTCTCTTTCTATAAAGAAATCGGTATAAATTCTTCGGTTTCTACAATTTACAAAAGCAAAATCTTTTTGTCTTTCTAATACACCAACATATTCTTTTTTGGCTCTCTTTACGATAAACTCTATATGAGCTTCAACAATTTTATTTTTTCTATGAATACTTATTTCAACCAAATCACCGTCGAGTGCTTTATTAAGATATCTCTTGGGTATAATAAGCTCTTCATCATAATCCTCTAAGGAAACAACACCTTTGCCAGTTGGAATAATCCGCAGCTCTGCTTGTTGTGTCTTGATGCTGGTTTTATTAAATTTATATTTACCTCTCTGTGCTGAAGTGAGTATGTCTTTACTCTGTAATAAATTCAATACTCTAATTATATTGTTTCTCCCTTTAGTATCAGTGACACCGAGATTTGCTGCAATTTGCTTATAATTAAAAATAGACTCAGAAGAGTTTTGAAATAACGAAAGTATTTTAGCTTCTAGCTTTTTTAAATCCTTTTTGTTTTTGGACATTTAGTTTATAACTTGAAGCAAAGGTACAACAATCATATTCTTTGGTTTATTAACACTATTAACATATTACAATAGTTTTTTTATTTTTAAAATTAAATATGATGGTATATATAGTTTGTTAATACTACTCAAATGTTTTTGGTGTTTTCTTTTGCTAAGAAGTATTTAATAAACAACAAACAATTTTTTAATAGCTATTCACATAATAAAATATTTATAATCATTGTTTTACTAAACTTATCTACGTCTTGTTCATATCCTGTTTTGTAAATAAAAAAGGCTTTTAAATAACTATTTTTCTTTTAATAAAATGTGATTTTGTGTAGGTTACTTTAGTATAATTAAACTGTAAAAACCTGTTCATTTCCGTTTTTTTTTACAGCTGGTAGTTAATTTTCAATACACAAGTATTTTACTTACTGTTTGTAAACAACTATTTAATAAAGAAGTGCACAGTTAATTAACAAGAAAAAAAGGTTTCTTATTTTTACTTAAAATAAAGCAAATGAAAATTAGCATAGGAAATGACCATGCTGGACCTCCTTACAAAGAGGAGATTGTACGTTTTCTTGTATCCAAAGGACATGATGTATCCAATCACGGAACAGACACAGAAGACAGTGTGGATTATCCTGATTTTATCCATCCTGTAGCTGAGGATGTTTCATCGGAAAATGTAGATTTAGGGATTATTATATGCGGTAGCGGAAACGGTGCGGCCATGACAGCAAACAAATATCAAAAAGTAAGAGCCGCCTTATGTTGGACAGATGAAATTGTAAGTCTTGCTCGTCAGCATAATAACGCGAATATTTTGAGTATTCCAGCTCGTTTTGTTTCCATACCTCAAGCAGTTAAAATGGTGGACACTTTTATTTCCACAAATTTTGAAGGAGGACGACATCAGGGAAGAATAGATAAAATACCTTGTCAATAAAATGTTAAATTTTATTTGTAAACCATTTGATCAACTTACAATTGAAGAGCTGCATGATTTGTTTGCATTACGATCAGAAGTTTTTGTTGTTGAACAAGATTGTGTTTATCAAGATATTGATGGAAAAGACTCCAGAGCGTTACACATATTAGGTATAAATTCTTCAAAAAAAATTGTTGGATATGCTCGTGTTTTGCCTAGAGGAGAATCGTATTCGTCTTTTGTTTGTATAGGAAGAGTTGTTGTTTCCGAAAAAAATAGAGGAAAAAATCACGGTCATGATTTACTCAAAAAAAGTATAGAAGAAGCGGTCAAAATGGACGCTCAATCACAGATAAAAATATCAGCTCAATCACATCTTGTTGATTTTTACAGTGCACACGGTTTTATTATAAGTGGCGAAGAATATTTAGAGGACGGGATTCCTCATATTGCTATGATTTTAAGCACTTAATTCTTTTTTAAAGATTCGAACAAGGTATTAACTTCGTTGATTAAATCTTCTGTCAACGGTTTTTTTCCACTTTTATACAGAAGCATTCCACATCCTTCAAAAAGTTTTTGTTCGTTTAGTTTACCAATTGCAATTCGCATCTGCCTTTTGATATGGTTTCTGTCAACGGCTCTTTTAAACAGCCTTTTAGGAACAGACACACCAGAACGATACTCACCTGTTTCTGGTTTTTTAATTAATTTGAGAAGCAGCATTTTAGATTGTACAATCTCGCCTTTGTCGAAAAGGAAATCAACTGTCGTTTTGCCTTTTAATCGTTTAATTTGAATCCTCTTCTGAGTTGACATAAAAATTATCATTTTTATCAATATCTGCCATTAAACCGCTTGGGTCAAGGATGATAGTTTCAATGCTTTCTTTAGGACGCGTAAGCACAAGATCATATTTAGGGTTTGCCCAAGCCCAATCTTTTTGAACAATCCACTCAATAGAATAATTGTTTTCTTTTTCACCACGCATTAAAGATATCGGGATATAATGAAGCTCAGCATCACCATTTTTGTAAACAACCAAAATCTCTTGAGGCATTGGCATTAACTCTTTACGTTCTAAGTGAATCACACTACCATCCCCTTTGTTTTCCAGACCAGTTATGGCATAGTTTATTGTGTTTGTTGTTTGTGTCCAGTCTGTAAGATACCACTGCAATTGAAGTCCAGAAACTCGTTCTGCAATCCGTCTTAAATCATTGGGCTGAGGATGTTTGAATTGCCATTCTTTATAGTAGGTTTGTAAAATTTTAAACAAATTTTCATTTCCTACAACATAACCTAATTGTCCCAAAAAAACAGCCCCTTTACTGTAGGCTGTACTTTCGTAAGCGAGGTTGTGTTTGTATCGGTTGGCATTGGTGCTTTGTGGCATTTCAAAACCAGAGTTTACAAGATTAAAATATCCCCTGTAAGACCCTTCAAGCGGAAACTCTTTATTTTGTTCCAAAATTTCGTTACTGGCCAAGGTAGAGATAAAAGAAGTAAAGCCTTCATCCATCCACTCGTGTTTGGTTTCGTTGGTTGCTAATATATGTTGAAACCAGGAATGTGCGAGCTCATGTGCGGTAACACCGAAGAGCGAACCGTAACTTCTACCTCCTGTAATCAGGGTGAGCATTGCATATTCCATACCTCCGTCTCCTCCCTGAACCACGCTGTATTGATCGTAAGGATAGGGACCAATTTTAGTATTGTAATACGCCATCATTTTGGCCGTATCGGCTTGTAATTTTTTCCAATTTTCGATGATTTCAGGATCGTTTTTATAGAAAAAATGAAGGGCTACTCCATTTGGTCCAGGATACGTATCGTGAATGTAATCTGCATCAGCAGCCCAAGTAAAATCATGAACTTGGGGAGCAACAAAATGCCATGTTATCTTACCTTTCTTTGATTTGGATTTTTTTCGATCAGAGTATCCTTTCCCAATATCTTGAGCATTTTGTAAATAGCCACTCGCAGCAACGGTATAGTCTTTATTTAGGGTAATTTTTACATCAAAATCTCCCCAAACACCGTGAAATTCTCTTCCTGTATAAGGATCTGTATTCCAGCCTTCAATGTCGTATTCTGCCATTTTGGGATACCATTGCGCCATCGAAAACGCTACGCCTTCAGCTGAGTTTTTCCCAGCTCTTCGGATTACATCGGGGACTTGACCTTCAAAATTAAGCTCTAGTGCTGTGCTTTCACCAGGCAGTAAGGGTTGGTTTAGTTTTACCTCAAGTATGGTTTCGGAATTTACGGTTTCAACAGTAAGCCCGTCTTGTTTTAGATTACTCACTTTTAAAAACCCTTGTTGCTCTTGGCTTAATGAGTCAATAGATATTTTAAATCTTCTGTTCTTATCTGCAGAATTCTTAAGAC
Organism: Flavobacteriaceae bacterium; assembly: GCA_965656215.1. Lineage (GTDB taxonomy): Bacteria > Bacteroidota > Bacteroidia > Flavobacteriales > Flavobacteriaceae > MS024-2A. The sequence goes on along the minus strand of CBFHJD010000012.1, from coordinate 9,663 downwards.
GAATTGCCATTTCACTACCGGGCTGAAAAGCATTGAAATACAAGTGGTAAAAAACCTTGTGAAGCGTTTCCGGAGAATTGTTGGTGTAAATTAGCTTTTGATTTCCTTTGTACTGTGCCGTTTCTGTATCCAATTCGACTTCTATAGTGTAGTCAACGGCCTGTTGCCAATATTGGGCCTGTAAGAAGCCTACAGACCATATGAGGGATAGCGTAAGTATATAATTTTTCACAACTTGTTTTTTGAAGTTTTGCTAAGGACTAAAGTATGATTTAAATTTAAAATGTTTCTTCATTCGGATGCCTTTTTCGGTTTGTTGAAGAGCGATTAATTCATGATGTGGATCGTGTTGTAAGAACAGTAACGCTTCTTCTTGAAACGCGTTTTGCAAAATCACCTCTTTTTCTTTTAAAGACAGCAAAGGACGAGTGTCGTACCCCATTACATAAGGCACAGGGAGATGTCCCACAGTAGGAATCAAATCTGCGGCGTAAATCAGTTTTTTTTGTTGGTAGTTAAAAACAGGTAACATTTGTTTTTCTGTATGTCCGTTAATAAGCAGGATTGAAAAAGGAAAGGGTGTATTTTCAATAAAGGGACCGGGCTCATCAATAAATTTTAATTGTCCGCTTTGTTGAAGGGGTAAAATATTTTCAGGCAAAAAAGAAGCTTTTTCTCTAGCGTTGGGCTTTACTGCCCATTCCCAGTGTGATTGATGTACCCAGAAATGGGCGTTTTTAAATGCGGGAATCAACAAGCCAGAAGACGATTTTTTTACAGCCCCTCCGCAATGATCAAAATGCAAGTGTGTAAAAAATACATCCGTAATATCATCAGGGTGAAAACCTTTTTGCGCGAGAGATTTCTCCAGTGAATAATCACCCCACAAACCGTAGTGCTTAAAAAAAGAATCTCCTTGTTTATTTCCCATTCCAGTATCAATTAAAATGAGTTGGTTTCCTTCTTCAACAAGTAAGCAGCGGGTTGCCATTTCAATTCTATTTCTTTCGTCTGCAGGGTTGGTTTTTTCCCAAAGTGTTTTTGGAACAACACCAAACATGGCTCCACCATCAAGCTTGAAATTACCGGCTTCTATTGGGTGGAGTTTCATTTTATTTAAGTTTGATTCGTGCTAAAACATCGGATGAAGTGAGGTAGAGATAGTTTTCATCAGCATCAAATCCGCAGTTGGCTGTTGCTTTTCCAGGCATGACGGTGCCTAAATGTTTTCCATTTCCATCAATAACCAATACGCCTCCAGGGCCAGTTGAAAAAACCACGCCTGAAGAATGTACTCTTAGTCCATCAAAAAGACCTCGTCGGGTTTTCCCCAATTCAGTTCCATCAAAAAAAATCCGTTTGTTTTTTAAGCTGCCTTCGGATAAATCAAAGGCGGCTATGATACTGTTTTTTGCGTATGAATTTCCAACATAAACGGTTTTCTCATCTGTAGACAGTGCAATGCCGTTCGGCCTTTCAAGTGATTTATCCAGGAGTTTAAGACCGTTTAACGAAGACCATTTATAGATGCCGTTAAAATCAAGTTCTTTGATGGGATCTTGATCTTGCCCTTTTAGCCCGTAGGGAGGGTCAGTAAAAAAGAGGTTTCCTGCCTTATCAAAAGCAAGATCATTTGGGCTATTTAACCATTTTCCTTGGTAATGGTCCACTAAAATTTCATATTCTGGAGTTTCAAATGACCAATCCTTCAGTTTAGCAACGGCTCGATTACCGTGTTGGCAAAGAATTAAATTTCCTTTGGCGTCTAGAGTCAATCCATTGGCACCTTCTTGGGTGCTGTGTGGTGCGTGTTCAGTCATTCCGCTAGGACTTAAAAAAAGTTCAAGTCCCTTTTTTTTAGTCCATAAATAAGCTTTGTTGTTTGGCACATCGGTAAAGACAACTCCTTTCAATTTGGGAACCCAAACAGGTCCTTCTGCCCACCTAAAGCCTTTTGCCAAAACTTCAATCTTTGCGTCTTTTTCAAAGAATAGTTCCATTTTGGGGTCTAAAAACTCAACGGATCCGATTGTTTGTTGAGCGTGAACGGTCATCATTCCAAGGCTAAGGACTATCAGTAAATAAGGTTTCATTTTTTTAATTTAAAAATAAGGAATTGGGTAAACTAGAGGATTCTTTTATGTTAAAAGTTCGGTCAGTTTTTTGCTGTAATCAATTAAAGAGATGGTTTCATCCGTTCTGGCCAGTTTGATTTTATCAAAAATTATGATGGCCTCTCCGTTACTTTCAATGTGATAGATATGATTTTTTTCAAAAAAGCTCACCAGTTCATTTGAAAAAAATTCACGAATTTCGGATTCGTTTTTTCCTGTAATTAAAAATTTCCTTGAAAAATCAGGATACATTTCAAAGTCAATGTCTTTAAACCCAGTAAGTGCCATTACCCGATCAAAAATCTTTTCAAAGAGCCCTTCTTTTTCCATTGTAAAAACAGGGATTTTTTTATTTAATTTGAGTACAATTAAAGTAGTGTTAAACGTCTCTGCAGAAAACGCTTCACCCTCATTGAATGTCACATCAGAAATTTCCCAAGAAATGGCCTTCTCCTCAAATTTTCCCCTGAGGCAATTTGATTTGCGCTCAATCGGTCTGATTTCAAAAAAATGAAACTCCTTAAGATAATTTGTATTCCAGTCAACTTCAGGTCTAAAAACATAGTCTTTTTCAGCGGCAAGATTTTTTAAGCGACCTTGTCTAGGAGAGAGTTTTGGAGCAGAATTTTCCAGAGAAATTTTTAATGATTTATTATAAGTAGAGTATGAAACATGGGAGTCTAGTCCCTCTAACACCACATTTCCCCCTAGTTTCTTTTGAATTTTCAAATAATCAACGATATAATCCATAAAAGTAATCCCAACGAGTTTTGTTTCTGATAAGTCTACTTTTACGTCAACACCATCAGGGATTTTTTTGATTAAATTATCGATTCTTGGGATACTCAAAAAGTTTGCAATTCCTCTAATTTTTAATTCAAACTTGCCCTCAGTAATTTGAGTTAAATGGGATCCTGAATTATAAACCATTTTGAAAAACTGACTTAAGGGTATTTTTGCTAAGAGCATGTGGGTCGCTAAAGCGATGGATAAGCCTCCGATCAATCCTACCAGTAAGTTGGTGTAGAGCGTTAAAACCAATGTAAAAATGAAGAAAATTAATTGTTCTGGACCATGGTCATACACCTGTTTAAACACTGCGGGAGAAGCTAATTTAAAACCGGTAAAGACAAGCAAAATTGCAAAAGCACAAAGCGGTACTTGCCTCATGATGGGCCCCAACAAAACGATCAAAACGAGCAATAATAGACCCTGGTAGAGATTGGACCATTTTGTCTTTGCTCCATTGTGAATATTTACAGTACTTCTAATGATTACAGCAATAATTGGCAATCCTCCAATTAAACCAGCAGCTACAGTGCTAAGTCCAATTCCTGTTAAATCTTTGTTCAGGTCTGTTTTTCGTTTGTAAGGATCTATTTTATCTACGGCCTTTGCAATTGCTAGTGATTCAATACTCGTAATTATCAATAAAGAAAAAACGGTTGTCCAAAACTCTATAGTATCGATTTTTGAAAAATTTGGGTGCATGATGGAGTCCATAATATTTTCTGGGATTTCCAATAGAAGTTTCGGTCCAACTTCATAGGATCTACCAAAAAAATTAATGTTGTGTGGGTCAAAGAAATTAAAAAAATAGACAAAGGGGATGGAAAGGGTAATTACCCAAATTGGCGCAGGAAAGAACTGAAAAAAACGAAAAGCGACTTTAGAATGAAACAACAAGATGATTAAGCCCGTTAGAGAGATGATAACCACAAAAGGATTTGCTTGAGGGAGAAATAAAACAGCATCAATTAGATTCTGTACAATGTTGGAGCTGTCAGAATGAGTTCCTAAAGCAACGTGAATTTGTTTTGCAAAAATGATGATTCCAATGGCTGCTAAAATTCCCAAAATGACCGAGGAGTGGAAAATATCTGCTAGGCGACCAAGTTTTAGCAACCCAAATACGGTCTGAATTGCACCGGAAACAACTACCGCAGCGAGCACATAATTGAATGCCTGTCCCGTTCCGTCGTCCATGAGGGTAATACCGAGAAGTATCACTGCAATTACTCCTTTAGCGGGGCCGTTAATTGATACATGCCCCCCTCTAAAAAATGTGGTCACAACGCCGCCTACAACAGCTGAAAGAATACCGGCCATTGCAGGCGCACCCGCAGCCAAAGCAATACCTAAAGAAAGAGGTAGCGCAATTAGAGATACACTAATGGCAGCGATTAGATCGCTTTGGAAATTCTCTAATAAGCCTTTAACTCCAGTTTTTGGTTTTAATTCCATTTTATTTTATTGAAATCAAAAATTGTTTCAAACCAATATAATGCATTTCTGAAGATCAAACTAGGGTACAAGATCAATTTTTTCTTGTTTCTCAACAGAGAAACATATAATGTATTAAATGGAGTTCAACCAGCACTTCATTGTCAGCAATTCCTTTAAACTTTGCAATTTAAAACGGTAATATTGGGTTGATAAAACAAGTTTGATGATAGACAATGAAGGATTTTATTCAAAATAGAATACAGTTAAAAACACCTCAACGAACAACGCTTTTTGACAAAGATTTAATCGTTCAGCTTTAAAACGGCCATAAATGCTTGTTGTGGGATTTCAACGTTCCCAATCTGACGCATTTTTTTCTTTCCTTTCTTCTGTTTTTCTAGAAGTTTTCGTTTTCGACTGATATCTCCACCATAACATTTTGCAGTTACATCTTTCCGTAAGGCTTTAATGGTTTCACGGGAGATTATTTTTGCTCCAATAGCCGCCTGAATCGGGATATCAAATTGTTGTCTAGGAATTAAAGAGCGTAATTTTTCACAGATTTTTTTACCTATCGAATAGGCGTTGTCAGCGTGAATCAAAGCAGAGAGCGCATCAACTTGATTCGCATTAAGTAAAATATCTACCTTAACTAATTTTGAAGCTCGCATCCCAATTGGAGAATAGTCAAAAGAGGCATAGCCTTTTGATACTGTTTTTAAGCGGTCGTAAAAGTCAAAGACAATCTCCGCTAAAGGCAAATCAAAGTTCAATTCAACACGTTCTGGTGTCAAATAGGTTTGATTTGTTATTTCCCCTCTTTTTTCAATACAAAGCGACATTACATTGCCGACAAAATCTGATTTAGTGATGATAGAGGCCTTTATATAGGGTTCTTCAACACGATCCAGCATGGATGGGTCGGGCAGATCAGATGGGTTGTTGACACTTATAAAATGGTCTGGATCTTTTTTAGTGTACGCGCGGTAAGACACATTGGGAACGGTTGTAATTACCGTCATATTAAACTCACGCTCTAAGCGCTCTTGAATAATTTCAAGGTGAAGCATGCCTAAAAAGCCACAACGAAATCCAAAACCAAGTGCAGCTGAACTTTCAGGAAAGAAGACCAAGGAAGCGTCATTGAGCTGTAATTTTTCCATAGAGGCTCTTAGTTCTTCGTATTCTTCGGTATCAACAGGGTAGATTCCTGCGAAAACCATGGGCTTTACCTCCTCAAATCCGTCAATGGCGTTTTGAGTAGGATTTTCGGGATGGGTAATGGTGTCACCTACTTTGACCTCTTTTGCTTCTTTGATACCCGTAATTAAATAGCCAACATCTCCAGCAGTAATTTCTTTTTTGGGTTCTTGCTTCAGTTTTAGTGTACCAATTTCATCTGCAAAGTATGTTTTACCGGTTGCAATAAATTGAATCTTTTGCCCTTTTTTGATGGATCCATTCAAAACACGGAAATAGGTTTCTACACCACGAAAGGGGTTATAAACCGAATCAAAAATTAAGGCTTGGAGGGGCTCTTCAGGGTCTCCTTTGGGTGGTGGAACACGCTCAATAATGGCAGTAAGAATCTCTTGAATCCCAAGTCCAGTTTTGGCAGAAGCCGGAATCACATCTTCTGGTTTACACCCCAAAAGATCAACGATGTCATCTGTAACTTCTTCTTGGTTTGCAGAGGGCAGATCAATTTTGTTTAAAACAGGAATAATTTCCAAATCATTTTCCAGAGCCAAATAAAGGTTAGAGATGGTTTGAGCCTGAATACTTTGTGCCGCATCTACAATTAACAAGGCACCCTCGCAAGCTGCGATAGATCTAGAGACTTCGTAGGAGAAGTCCACATGGCCTGGAGTGTCAATCAGGTTTAATACGAAGTTTTCTCCTTCGTGTTGATATTCCATCTGAATGGCATGCGACTTGATAGTGATCCCTCGTTCGCGTTCCAAATCCATGTTATCCAGAAGCTGGTCCTGCTTTTCACGTTCGGTTACGGCTCCAGTAAAATCTAACAAACGGTCAGCCAAAGTGCTTTTTCCGTGGTCAATATGGGCAATGATGCAAAAATTACGAAACTGTTTCATACGGCGCCTTCTTTCATAGCATGCAAATATAAGGCTTTGGGGGGAGGCTTTTTTGCTTATTTTTGTAAAAAAATAATCTTTTGGTCAAAATAGGCTCTATCGAACTCCCAGAATTCCCATTGCTTTTGGCTCCCATGGAAGACGTCAGCGATCCTCCTTTTAGAGCGCTTTGTAAAGAAAACGGGGCAGATGTGGTATATACCGAGTTTATCTCAAGTGAAGGACTCATTCGCGATGCTGCAAAAAGCGTTCAAAAGCTGGACATCTATGAAAAAGAACGACCAGTTGGGATTCAAATATTTGGTGCTAATTTAGATTCGATGTTGCGTTCTGTTGAGATTGTAGAAGCCTCAAACCCTGATATTATAGACATTAATTTTGGTTGCCCAGTCAAAAAAGTGGTGTGCAAGGGAGCGGGTGCAGGAATATTAAAAGACATCCCTAAAATGGTTGAGTTGACTGCAGCTATGGTAAAACACACCAATCTCCCTATCACTGTAAAAACACGCTTGGGTTGGGATCACGATTCAATTCACATTGTCGAAGTAGCCGAACGGCTACAAGATGTGGGTTGTGCAGCTATTTCTATACACGGAAGAACACGAGCACAGATGTATAAAGGAGATGCTGATTGGCATCCGATTGCTGAGGTAAAGAACAACCCTCGAATGCACATACCGGTTTTTGGAAATGGGGATGTAAATACGCCAGAACAAGCAAAAAAAATGCGAGATGATTTCGGGCTTGACGGAGCGATGATTGGAAGGGCGAGTATTGGAAACCCTTGGTTTTTTAATCAGGTAAAACATTTTTTAAATGCAGGAGCCCATCTTGCCGCCCCAAGTTTAGAGGAAAAAGTTGCGGCAGCTAGACGCCATTTGCAAATGGCAATCGATTGGAAAGGAGAAACCTTAGGAGTTTTGGAAACCCGTAGACATTACACCAATTATTTCAAAGGAATTCCAAATTTCAAACCACTTCGTACACGGATGGTTACTTCAGACGCCTCAGCGGGAGTATTTGAAGTTTTAGACGAAATTTTGCGTGAGGTAACGCTCAGTCAAACAGCATAGGATTTTATTTTTTTATCCAATCCTCTCGTCGCCCAAGCGGTGCTCAAAGTTCCTAAGACCATTAAAGTTCCCATTACAATAAACAGGTTCTCTATTTGAAAAACAACAGGGTATGAAAGGCTGGTCCCTGGCACATAAATAAAAGGGAAATAATATTGGAACAGTATCAATATACTTCCAAGGAGGAGACCAACTCCTCCTCCGATACTGCAAATTAGCAAACCAAGCGTAAAGAAAACACGGTGAATACCTTGAGCAGTGGCGCCTAAAGATAATAGTGTCTTCATTTGATCTTGTTTATCTAAAATCATCATGATTAATGCTCCAACCACATTGAAAAGAGCAATGAGCATGACTAGCGTAAAAATAAAATAAATGGCCAGGTGTTCAACATTCAGCATTTTATACAATGCAGCATTTTGTTCTGCTCTTGAAACAAGTTTTATTGGTTGCTCAAACTTGGAGACAAGTTTAGCTGACAACTCTTCTTTTGAGATTTTGGAAGATGTTTTCAGCACCAATGAAGAATATTCTTGAGGGTTGAGTTCAAGTAAATTTTGGGCTACTTCCATACGTGAAAAAACGTATTTTTTATCTAAGTCTTCGTTGATCTGATATAAGCCCACAACGATAGTTGAGACTTCTTTAAACGGGCTTTGATCAAGCAGGGATTGCTTTTTTATTTTTGGAACAGTGAGTTTTAAAAACGTAGAATAGTCATAGACTCCAACGCCTAAATTTCCTGCGATACCAAAACCTAAAACAACATCTGCACCATCAAATGAGAGCCAATCGCCTAGTGCAATAAGTTTATCTGCTTGAACAACACTAGTGTAGGTGTGATCCACAGCTTTTAAGTATGCAACTTGATTTTTTTCACTGTAAGACAGAAACACTTTTTCTTCAATTTGGGGGGCAACTGCCAAGATTTCGGGAACGGATTTAATTTCTTGCAACAGTTGATCAGAAATATTAAAAAATTTACCTTTTTGTGGTTGTATTTCATAGTCAGGATCAAAGGATTCTGAAAAGGACAAACCAAAGTCTTTGAGCCCTCCAAACGCACTGAGTACAATAAATAAAGAGGCTGTTGCTATAACGACCATAATAAAGGCGAAACCGTTGATTCGGTTAATCACGGTTTGACTGCTTTTTGAAAAAAAGTAGCGTAAGGCTATTTTAAGAGAGTAGGCAAACATACGACTAAAGGATTGTCTTATTTTTTTTGCCTAGCGGCTAGTGTCTCAGGATTGGTCAGCGGGTTAATTCCCTTACTAAGTTCTTGATCAATACCTTCTATGTAATCTAGAGAATCGTCTAGATAAAAATGCAGTTCTGGAACCCTTCGCAGTTGATTTTTCATTCTTTGAGCTAAGTCATGACGTAACTGATAACTATTTTCCTGAAGCGTTTTTAGATAGACCTCAGAACCTTTCGCAGGAAAAATGCTGAGGTAAATTTTAGCGATGGATAAATCAGAAGTCACATGGACCTTGGTAACAGAGACCAATAGATTGGTGACCGACCCTTCGCGTACTGCCTGTTGAAGAAGCGTTGCAACTTCTTGTTGTAGCACGGTATTAATTTTTTGTTGACGAGGAGTTTCTTGTTTATTCATGGATCTAAAATAGGCAGAAAAAAGGGCTTATTGACGTTCCCACTTAAAATCACTGTTTAAACGAAAGCTGCCCAAGTGTTTTTTGTTCCATTCTGAAGGATCTACTAACGAGAGAAAGTTTTGATCTTTTCCTTCATATAAATGGTAGGTTTCCCCAACAATGGGTTCAAATTTAAAGTGGGCTTCATATACTTTTTGTGTTTCAGAAGCAAGAGTAACAAAGGATTTGATACGATCTTGGAGGTCCTTGAGTTCGGCCTGGAATTGTTTGGAAACCTTATCGACTCCTTTTTTCTTGAAGGCATCTACATTCGGAATATCTATGATAGGACCACTTAAGCTACTTGCATAAGGCAATAACTTTGCAAAGTAGGTTTCATGTGTTTCATCCCATACAATGGCATCAGGTTTCTTTTCCTTCATCTTTTTTTACAAAGGTACGGGTTCTTTGGAATAATTAAAACGAGATTGTTTTTAGAGCAGCTGATTTACCCTAAAACACAATAATTTAACAAAAGTTAATTTTAAGGGTT
>CBFHJD010000011.1:49743-55932 GCA_965656215.1 Flavobacteriaceae bacterium | reverse complement strand
AGAAATGGTTGAAAGTCCTGCCAAATTCCATCCCCAACCGGCCAAACCGTCACCCCCTTGACTGTTGTAGGTCAACGCCAATGAAGGAACCGCCTCGCCAATACCGGGAGGCAAGGCAAAAGGTACGGTATAAACCGCAGCTCCAGTAGGACTGACTGCCAGCTCACCCGCAACACGGCCAACTGCCTCAAGCTGAGCAATTAAAACTCTACTAAAAAGAAAACAAAATAAGAATAAGTATCTTGTGATCATAGTAACGATTTGGGTAACAGTTACAATTTATGTTTTTAAATCATAAAACAAAAGTTTAGATCAAAAAAAAGCTACCCGAAGGTAGCTTTAAAATTAGTTGTCAGAACAGCTTATTGAGCAGCTTTCATTCCTTGTTCAATTAGATCGTAAAACTGATCCAACTTAGGAAGTACTACAATGCGAGTTCTTCTGTTTTTTGCACGATTTGCAGAAGTATCATTATCAGCTACAGGAATGTAGTAACTTCTACCTGCTGCAGTCATACGTGCTGGTGCAACACCAAAATCTTTTTCAAGAATACGAACTACGGCAGTAGCGCGTTTTACAGAAAGATCCCAGTTGTCAACAATACCATCAATTTTGATTGGCACATTATCAGTATGTCCTTCAACCATGAATTCAAGCTCTGGCTTATCGTTAACTACTTTTGCAACTTTCCCTAAAACTTCTTTAGCTCTAGAAGTTACAGAGTAACTTCCGCTTCTGAACAATAATTTATCAGAAATGGAAACATATACAACTCCCTTTTCAACGTTGATTTCGATGTCATCATCACTCATATTGCCGAGCACTCCTTTAAGGCTGGTAACTAAGGCTAGCGTTACAGAGTCTTTCTTAGTAACTGCATCTTGCATACGTTGAATACGAATGTCTTTTTCTTTCATACTCTCTAAAGACATTTCAAGATTCTCAGCTCCTTTTTGAGAAAGTGTAGTCAAGTTACCAATGTTATTAATCAAATCTTGATTATTTGCTTTTAAAAACGTATTCTGCTCCTCAAGTGTAGCCAAAGATGCAAGGGCCGCCTCTTTGTCTTCATTACATGAATTGAGTTTAACAGTTGCTGCGTCTAAAAGGTTTTTAGTGTTTTGTTGTAATTCTTCTAATTCAGTGAATTTTTTTTGAGATACACAGGAAGAAAGAAGTATCCCGGATACCATTAAAGCAATAGCTTTTTTCATAATGATGTTCTGTTTTAAATTTTAATTTTACAAATTAACTGAAATTTATTTATAATTTTTGTTCAAATCCTTGAAATTTAACCGTCTGAGGATAAAATAATCAATAATGATATGTTTTCGTAAAAAGTAGTTTTTACTTTGCTTTTGTTTTTTTCGGAGCAAATGATTGGCTTTAAACATTTTATAGAATGAAAAATGGGCCCTAATGATTGCAAAGGTTGCTTTAAAATTTAATCTTAAGAAGTAAGCAATACCAACCATGCCATCGAATACTAACTTTTTAAATAAAGTACTGTAAAGTCTATTCTCAGGCAGGTTTTTTGCACACATCAGTAAAGAGTTTCTGTGATTTAGGTAAATTTTTCTAGGAGAAGCGGGTAGTGTAGCGCCTCCAACATGAAATACTTTAGACTGTCCGACTGCCTCTACTGTATATCCAACGTTGAAAATTCTCCAGCACAAATCAATCTCTTCTTGATGTGCAAAGAAAGTAGTGTCAAAACCTCCCAATTCCCAAAATGTTTTACTCCGAATAACAAAACAAGCGCCACTAGCCCAAAATACAGGAACAGTTTCATTGTACTGATTGTTGTCTTCCTCACAACGATTTAGGATTCTGCCTCTACAAAAAGGAATGCCCAAAGCATCGATATAGCCGCCAGCAGCTCCTGCATATTCGAAATGAGTTCTTTTGTTGTAGTCCAAAATATGGGGCTGTACAACAACTGTGTCAGGATTAGATTCAAAACGCTCTATCAAAGGCGGGAGCCAATTAGTGGTAAGTTCTATGTCGGTATTGACCAGGGCATATAAATCAGCTTTAACTTGTTTCAAGCCTTCGTTATACCCTCCTGCAAAGCCTTTATTGTTATTGAGAACAATGCATTCTACTTCGGGATGAGTAGTTCTAACCCAAGAAACAGAACCGTCTGTTGACCCGTTGTCAATTATTACGATTGATGCGTTTTTGCTATTTTTAATTGCGCCAGGAAGGAACTTCTTTAAAAGTGCTATTCCATTGTAATTCAATAAAACTACGGCAGTTGATTTCATCAATTCGATTTGTATTTTGGAAGTTCTTTGATGAATTGGTAGTGTTGATTTTCATAATCCATAGCGCAAAAATAGTGATTCAAACCGTTTGTGAGCATCATAAAACGACTCTTAACTTGAAGATTATATCGCGCAATTTGATCAAAAACGTGCTGATCTAAGGGAATATTTGGTGCTTTACATTCTACTAAAATGAAGTTGCCTTCAGTAGGATCCATAACCATAATATCAAAACGCTTCCGAGTGTTGTATAGTTTAATCTCGTTTTCAACTTTAATCCATGAAGCGGGATAGTCAAGGGTTTGTGTAAGGTAATTAAGGCAATGAATCCGAACCCATTCTTCTGGGGTACACAACACCCATTTTTTACGAATTTGGTCAAAGATATAGGGTTTATTTTCCCTATTTTTGAGTTGTACTTCACAAGCAGGAAAATTGAGTTGCTGCATACTGTAAAAGTGCAATAAATTTTTTTATATGCAAGCGTTCTTCACGCTACTTTCTAAAATTGAAAAAGATCAATTTTCCCCTTTTTACTTATTGTCGGGAACCGAATCTTATTATCTAGATGCAGTACTTGCCTCTCTTACTTCTAAATTGGTTGATGAGGCTTCCCGAGATTTTGATTACACCTTGTTCTTTGGTAAAGAAGTCAATGCTTCAGAGGTAATTGAAACGGCAAAACGCTATCCTATGATAGCGAAACGCAACCTTGTTGTGGTTAAGGAAGCACAGCAAATGCCTCCAGCTGCATTTGATGAATTAGCGATGTATGCAGCACAACCAACAAGCCAATCCATAGTGGTATTGTGTTATATGCACAAGGCTTTTGATAAGCGAAAAAAGCTTTTTAAGACTGTGGAAAAAACAGGTGAAGTTTTAACGGTTAAGCCCTTGTATGACAATCAGATTCCGCAGTGGATTCGTGAACATGCAAGTTCGCTTCAATTGGATCTTACACCTATAGCAGTTGAGCTGCTTTCGTCTTATGTTGGAGCTAATTTAAGTAGGCTTTCAAGCGAATTGAAAAAACTGAAATTAGTCGTTCAACAAAATGAAACGATTGACGAAGTGGCTTTTGAAAAATACGTTGGAATAAGTAAGTCGTTCAATAGTTTTGAGTTACAAAAAGCCATTGGCTTGGGCAATTTTTCTTTATCCTTTCAAATAGTGCAGTATCTCAATAGAAATCAAAAGGCTCATCCCTTGGTATTAACCCTTTCTTCGCTTCATTCTTATTTTCAAAAACTTTTGCTTTTAAAAGGGGTGTCAAATCCTAAAAGTGCTGCAGCAACTATTGGGGTTTCTCCCTATTTCTTAAAAGAATATGAAGCAGCGGCTAAACGATTTAATATGCGTCAACTAAGTGCTGCGATGCGCTATGTTTTTGAAGCGGATCTTAAAAGTAAGGGAATTGGTGGCGTAAATTCAAGGCCTGAAGAAATCCTTGAAACGTTATTACTTCGTCTGTTTACTCTTTAATTGTTCAGAGCGGAAACTGCTCAGGGTCGTCCTCATGCATGATATTGTAAACTGCCTCGAATACATCATCTTCAGAAGGCTTAGAAAAATAATCTCCATCACCTCCATAGGCAGGTCTGTGCGCTTTGGCGGAGAGAAGCTTTGGAGCACTGTCAAGCAGCGAAAAGATTTCTTGCTTTTCAATGAGTTGTTGGAGAATGTAGGAGCTTCCACCACCGGGTACGTCTTCATCCACTATCAATACTCGATTTGTTTTTTCTATGCTTTGACGTATTTCTTCTTTCAAATCAAATGGAATCAATGATTGAACATCAATAATTTCAATTTCAATTCCCTCTTGGGCAAGCCGAAGAGCTGTAGCCTCAACTATTCTAAGAGTTGAGCCGTAAGAGATTACAGTAAGATCTGAGCCTGAACGCATGACTTCAATTTTTCCTAACGGAACAGTAAATTCTCCTAAATTACTTGGCAAAACCTCTTTTAATCGATATCCGTTTAAGGATTCAATAACAATAGCAGGTTGTTCAATTTGCATTAATGTATTGTAAAAACCAGCAGCTTGGGTCATGTTTCTTGGGACTAATATATGTATTCCACGAAGCAAATGAATCATTCCTCCCATAGGAGATCCGGAATGCCAAATTCCTTCTAAACGATGACCTCTAGTACGAATAATTAAAGGTGCAATTTGCTGACCGACAGTCCTGTAGTTCATTGAAGCTAAATCATCACTCAAGATCTGGATACAGTATAAAATATAATCTAAGTACTGAATTTCTGCTATTGGACGAAGCCCTCTTAGCGCCAATCCAATTCCTTGGCCGGCAATTGTAGCTTCTCTAATTCCGGTATCCGCTATACGAAGGCTTCCGTACCTACTTTGGAGCCCTTCCAAGCCTTGATTTACATCTCCGATTTTACCTACGTCTTCACCGAAGATTAGTAGCGAATCGTATTTTTTAAGAAGTGCATCAAAGTTATCTCGAATAATAACCCTCCCATCAACAGATTGATTTTCGCCATCATAAGTGGGTGCAATCGTTTTAAAACTCATCAACTCCTCTACAGAAACGGTGTAAAGGTGTGATGAAATCTTTTTCTTCATTTCAACAGTCAAGGTGTCAAGCCATAGTTCGAAAGATGGAAGCATAGCATTGTTTTGCTGACCCAAAATTGTTTTGATTTGTCTGCCTGCAGAAATAATGTCCTTAAAACCGAGTTCGTTAACTTGATTTAGTTTTGAAAAAATCAGTTGAACTTTAGGGTCATTGTGAGTTTGTTTTTTAAGAGCTGGCAAAAAGCTTATCAACTTAGTCTTTTCTTTTAAAATAGGGGTCTGGTAAGCTTCCCAAGCAGCTCTTCGCGCTATCCTAACTTCTTTTGAGGCGGCTTCTTCCATTGCAACTAGTTCAGATTCTTTGGCAAAACCTTCCTTGAGAATCCAGTTACGCATTTTTAAATTACAGTCAAATTCTTTTTCCCATTCTAAGCGTTCTTTAGACTTGTAACGCTCATGGGAGCCCGAAGAGGAGTGTCCCAAGGGCTGAGTCAATTCTGTGACGTGAATCAAAACAGGAACGTGTTCGCTTCGAGCAACTTTAGAAGCAGTTTCATAGGCTTCAATTAGGGCTAAATAGTCCCAACCCTTAACCTTTATTATTTCAAACCCTTTCTGTGTTTCAGTTCTTTGAAACCCTTTAAGAGCCTCAGAAATACTTTCTTTGGTGGTTTGGTCTTTATTGGATACAGAAATTCCGTATTCATCATCCCAAACACTGATCACCATAGGAACTTGCATAACACCTGCAGCGTTGATGGTTTCAAAAAACATTCCTTCGCTTGTACTGGCATTTCCAATGGTTCCCCAAGCTATTTCATTCCCATTTTTAGAAAAATTATCTCGATTTTTGGTGGCGTAGGCTCTATAAACTTTAGAAGCTTGAGCTAATCCTAATAGTCTTGGCATTTGGGAGCCGGTAGGGGAGATGTCTCCACTGTGATTTTTCAAGTTGATTACATCCAGCCATTTTCCATTTTTATCTCTACTAGCTGTTGCAAAATGTCCTCCCATCTGTCTTCCTCCAGACATGGGCTCGCGTGTGGTGTCAAGGTCTGCATAAAGTGCTGCAAACACATTAGAGACTGTGAGTAAACCTTGTGCCATGAGTAGTGTCTGGTCTCTGTAGTATCCGGACCTATAATCACCCTCTTGAAAAAAGTGATTCATTGCCAACTGAGGCAATTCTTTACCGTCTCCAAAAATTCCAAATTTACCTTTACCTGAGAAAACTTCACGGCGTCCTAGCAGACTGCATTCCCGACTAAGAACAGCAAGGCGATAATCTTCAAGAACTTTTTTCTTAAAAGCCTCGAAACTTATTTTTAGTTCATTCTCAGAATTCTGAATTTTCATATGATAGCGCGAAAATACAAAAAAAAA
>CBFHJD010000011.1:37069-49644 GCA_965656215.1 Flavobacteriaceae bacterium | reverse complement strand
AAAAAAAATACTGGGTTAAAGAAAGGCGGGAGTCTGATGAATCAAAAGCCCTTTACGGATTAATTTAAAACCACTTCCGAGTAAATAAACTGCTTAAGGTGCTTAATCTTGGGGTAAAAATAAATCGGATTTTGGTTGCGTATCGCGATTGAGAGGGTTCAAAACCATTGGAGGAATAGAGCGGGAAAAAAATCTCAAAATAGTCCGGAACCAAACTGAACTTAAAGCCAGAATCAAAATAGGTTACTGCAGAACGATTACGGTTTTTAAGAATCCCTACATCTCCATAAAACTCAATCCATTTCCAAATCCCAATTGAGGAGTTGATGGAGGTCATGTAATTGTTTGCTGAGGATTCATTAAAAAAGGCTTTAAAGCCACCTTCAGCAGGAACAAACTGTTGACTATAGATACCAGTATCTTCTGATCTGCCTAAGTAATCATAGCGAAATAAGTAATCCGGAGAACGGTTTAAGTTAAAATCAAAAAATTGGGTTTCGGTAGAATTATGCCACAGAAATTTTCCTGCAAAAAAGCGAATAGCAAACTGACGTCCGCTTGGAAATAATTTTCTGTAATTACTGCTGAAATAAATTTTTCCAAATTTAGTTGAAGCTTCAATATTAGAATTGGTTGAGAAAACATTCACCGCATCTGAGTTATTGTATCGGTGTAATACGTTAAAAACACTGTAATCAGGTGTTACCTGAATATTGGGGTCTCTGTCTCGAAATACATTAAACAATGAAAAATTAAGTAATTGTCTCTTATTTGAGCGCAAATCAAAAGGCCTGAAATACATGGAAAAGGAAGGCTGAATAGAGGTGTACCTCAAATTGGTGTTGTAGTGGTAACTTTTTCCCGTTAAGAAAACTTGATTCAAGTAGTTTTTACTTTTATGATTGATAAAGCGGTAGCGTGTTCTAAAAAAACCAACCATTGTTTTTTCTTTCAAAGAATATTGAGGATGTAAATCAATTTCAAACGGTTGATTTTTTACTCGGGTATTATAAATACGCAAGCCTCCTGTAAACCCATCATAAGCATTAAAGTCTGAAATTGGGTGATAAAACAATTGATTCCGCTTGAGGTTTTCACTGTCACCGTAAAACGTCATTTGCAGGGGTTTAAAGCCTGTGGATGATTTAAGATATTTCCAATTGTTCGGTCTGTTTTTTTCAGGTAGAAAACGATTTGAATTGATGGCCACAAAATCTGCATCTAAGGTGTTCAATTGAATAATGCTATCTTTTCCTGAATGGAAAATCCATTGTTCACTGATAATTGAATCCTCTTTGATTAAGTCTAGTTTGTAAGGTACCGGTTTATTGTTTTTCTCACTTACAGTAAGTTTGACAGATTGATCTTGTTTGGTGAGATTTTTAATAGAAAGGTCATAGGCCTCGCGGTCGGTTAAATACGTGTCAAAAAACCACTGGGTGTCCTTAGTGGATTTTTCTTTGATAATATCATTTAGAGGTATTAGCCCTTTATTTTGAGAAAACTCTCGAATACTTTGCTCTAAAATGTTTCCCTTCAAATATTGGTCTAAATACATCAATCCAGAACCTGCATGATAGGGAATTGTGTAGAGTTCATTTGATTTATTTAATTTTTCTTTACCTAGCGTATCTTGTTGCTGTCTATTGGCATGTTCACCAAATTCAGCAATAAAAGAAAAGCTTTCATTAAAACCAATATGCGCAGCACTGTAAGAATTGAACGGTCGAAACCCCAAAAATTTAAACTTATAGAGGTCGCCTAGAAATTTACTATCAGGGAAAAACGTTTCAACATACTTCATCATGAGGTAAGTTTGAATTCCTCCCAAGACCCAGTGTTCTTTTCGTTTATTAATAATAAATAATTCATTTAAATACGAAGCCAGATAGGCTTTCATAAAACGAGTTTCGTAAGTAAAGTCATCTGGAAAAGGGTTAAGGAAAGCAAGAGCTTGACTAATCCCGACGATAGGATTTTTAGCGTAGTCTTTTCTTAAAACGAGTAGTTTTTTATTGGGTATTGGAACCAAAATCTGTTTTGTAAAAGAATCAATTCTTTGAATTGATTTTTCAAGATTTACTTCGACGTTTTTACTGGATAGGATATCTGTTACTATTGAAAACCCATCGTTAATTTTAATGGTTTTAAAAGAATCTTTGGAATCAAAAACAAATTCAGGGCTAATAATATTTTGATCTTTAAAGGCAGATTTTTTTTGATCACCACTTGAATTTATTTCTGTGGTGAGTTCATTCAGGTTACTTACCAAAGTATAAGCGGCAGGATAGTCCCAATTAAATTGGTAATTACTTGGATAACTACTGTAATCTCTAAATCCAAGATTACTATTTGTCAACCATTCGCTTTCATAACGCGGAGCTACGGAAATAAATAAATCACGTAATAAAATTCCATCATTGGAATTAATACCCACACCGGTAAACTTGTCGTCGGGTATTTTGATGGTGTATTGTAGTGCTAAATCGAGATGTTCACCGGGCTCCAAAGCTTGAGTAAGATCAAGCTTAATGATATCCAATTGTTTGACTAAACGGGACCAACCTAAGATAGACGGACCTTCTAAAACGCCAATCTGTGTAAACCCTAGTTTATTATTTGAACTGATATAAAAACTGCGATTAAATTCATTAGCCAAATGACTCGCCAAAGGGGTGGGTGCGCCTTGGTATGAATTTGCCCAATCATATAAATAAATTTCCTCTAAAGGATGCTCGGAAGTATTGACGTAAAGAATAGTTTGTGAAACTGTCAAAGTTTCTTGTTCCGAATTCAAAACAACGTCAAGGATATAGTTTGTTTGACTCCATAGACTCGATGTAATAAGAAAGCCAAATAAAAACAACACCAAAGAACGCTTCATGCCTATCTAGAAATTAGGTTTATAATTATCTTGAATATAAAAGCGATTTAAGCATTCCATTACTTCATCTTTGGTATCTACTAACTCAATCAAATCTAGGTCTTCTGGACTAATGTTTTTTTCTTTAAGAAGGGTATTTTTAATCCAGTCAACTAATCCACTCCAGTAGTCGCGACCTACCAATATGATTGGAAATTTAGTCACCTTATTGGTCTGGATTAATGTATAGGCCTCAAAAAGTTCATCTAAAGTGCCGACACCACCTGGCATAACAACAAATCCTTGTGCGTATTTAACAAACATTACCTTGCGTACAAAGAAATATTGAAAATTAATCAGTTTATCTTGATCGATATAGGGGTTGCTTTTCTGCTCAAAGGGTAATTCTATGTTCAGACCAACTGAAGTGCCTCCAGCTTTTTGCGCTCCTCGATTTGCTGCTTCCATAATACCTGGCCCACCTCCGCTAATGACTCCATATCCAGAGGCTGCTATGGCTTCAGCTATAGCAACAGTGAGTTGGTAATTAGGACTGTCTTCTTGAGTTCTTGCTGAACCAAATATTGAGATACAGGGGCCTATCGCACTTAAAGTTTCATAGCCTTCGACAAACTCACTCATGATCTTGAAGAGTGCCCATGAGTCGTTGGACTTAATTTCGTTCCAGTTTTTAGTCTTAATTTTTTTCATGTGCTTATGGGGTGTAGTTTTTGAGTTAATTCTTGTGCTAGAAAGCGTGCAGTATGGCTTCGCTCTATAGAAATTAAATCTTCTGGTATTCCACTAAAAAGCAGTTCTCCACCTTTACGGCCTCCTTCGGGTCCTATGTCAATAACATGATCTACTTGTTTAATTACGTCTAAATTATGTTCTATAATGAGTACTGTATTCCCTTTATCCACCAATCGGTTTAGCACATCAAGAAGTACGCGAATATCCTCAAAATGAAGACCTGTGGTTGGTTCATCCAAGATATAAAATGTTTGACCCGTATCTTTTTTAGAAAGCTCGCTGGCTAGTTTAATCCGTTGTGCCTCTCCACCGGATAAAGTAGTAGAGGACTGCCCAAGTGTAATATATCCTAAACCAACATCTTGGATCATTTTAAGCTTTCGATAAATTTTAGGCAGGGCTTCAAAAAAAGAACAAGCTTCGTTAATTGACATGTTCAGTACATCAGAAATTGACTTTCCTTTAAAACGAATTTCCAAAGTTTCACGATTGAATCTTCTGCCTTGACAGCTTTCACATTCTACATAAACATCTGGTAAGAAATTCATTTCAATGACCTTCATTCCGCCTCCTTGACACGTTTCACATCGACCACCAACTACATTAAAGCTAAAACGCCCCGGTTTGTACCCTCGTATTTGAGCTTCTGGAGTCAAGGTAAATAAGCTGCGAATTTCACTAAAAACACCACAATAGGTAGCAGGGTTACTTCTCGGTGTTCTTCCTATAGGGCTTTGATTGATGTCAACTACCTTATCAATGTGTTTCAAACCTTTAATACGATCGTAAGCCAAAGGAACTTTAACACCATTGAAGATATGTTCATTTAGAATAGGGTAGAGGGTTTCATTAACAAGGGTTGATTTTCCACTTCCAGAGACCCCTGTCACGCCGATCATTAAGCCTAAAGGAAATTCAACATCTACGTTCTTTAAATTATTGCCTTTACAACCGTATAGGTTGATTGACTTTCCATTTCCTTTTCTGCGCTCTTTAGGAATTTCAATGCGCAACTCTCCGGTTAGGTATTGAGCAGTAAGAGTACGTTTGTTTAAGGTTTCATTAGGCGTACCTTCAGAAATAATTTCTCCTCCATTTTTACCCGCATAAGGACCCATATCAATTAAATGGTCCGCGCGCAGCATCATGTCTTTATCGTGTTCTACAACCAATACAGAGTTCCCAAGATCACGCAGTGCTAGTAATGAATGAATTAAGCGATCGTTATCTCTTTGGTGCAAGCCAATACTGGGTTCGTCTAGGATATACAACACCCCAACCAGTTGGGATCCGATTTGGGTTGCTAAACGAATTCGTTGGGCTTCTCCACCTGAGAGCGACTTTGAGGAGCGGTTGAGTTGTAAATAATCTAAGCCAACATCTAGTAAAAACTGAAGTCGAACGCGAATCTCTTTTATAATTTCTTTAGCTATTTTTTTTTCATTTTCGTCAAGAAAAGGCTCTAATTCAGAAATCCATACGAATAAGTCTTGTAAATCCATACTGACCAAATCCGCAATATTGGCTTCATTTAATTTAAAGAATAAAGCTTCTTTTCGTAAACGTGAACCGTTACAAGTGTTGCATTTATAACTGTCCATAAACCCGGAGGCCCATCGCTTGATACTCGCTGTAGCTGCTTCTTCGTAGGAAGACTCGATATAGTGTTCCAGTCCTTCAAAATCAATTTTATAGGTTCGTGTAATTCCCAAAGTAGTGGAGGGTATATCAAATTTTTCTTGACTTCCTTTTAAAATTACCTCCATTCCAGCTTTTGGAATTTTGCTGATAGGATCCGTCAATGAAAAGTCATAACATTTTGCAATGGTTTCAATTTGTCTGTAAGTCCAACTTGTTTTTTTGGTTCCTAAAGGGGTCAACCCTCCCTGAGCAATTGAAACGCTCTCATCCGGGATTATTTTTTTTAAGTTTACCTTATGTTGTGAGCCGAGTCCTTTACAGCTGGAACACATTCCTTTGGGCGAGTTGAAAGAAAATGTATTGGGTTCCGGCATAGGATAGGCGATACCTGAGGTAGGGCACATTAAGTTTCTGCTGAAGAAGCGTGCTTTTTTTTCCTCTATTTCCATCACCATCATCACATCCTGTCCGTAGTGTAACGCTGTGATTAAAGAATCTTGAAGTCGCTTAAGAAACTCCTTTTCTTGTTTTACAGTAAACCGATCAATAACCAATTCAATATCATGGGTTTTATAGCGATCTACTTTCATACCAGGAGTCAAATCAACGACCTGACCATCAATTCTAACCTTAGAGAATCCTTGCTTGGAAAGTGAATCAAAAAGTTCTCTGTAATGTCCTTTTCTGGACTTAATTATAGGGGCTAAAAGCATCACTTTTTTATCTAAATACTCATTCACTATGAGATTTTGAATCTGCTCTTCGGTATAACTTACCATTTTTTGATTAGACACATAACTATAGGCTGTACCTACGCGGGCGAATAGTAGTCTTATGTAATCGTATAATTCAGTGATGGTTCCTACTGTGGAACGTGGACTTTTAGAAGTTGTTTTTTGTTCAATAGCAATTACAGGAGAAAGCCCATCTATTTTGTCAACATCTGGACGCTCCATATTCCCTAGAAATTGTCTGACGTAGGCCGAAAAAGTTTCCATATAACGGCGTTGTCCTTCTGCGTAAAGCGTATCAAATGCTAACGAAGATTTTCCGCTACCAGAAAGTCCAGTGATTACCACCAATTCATTTCTTGGAATATCTAAGCTGATATTCTTCAAATTGTGGACGCGTGCACCCTCAATGCGAATCGTGTTTTTTGTTTTCTTCATAGCCAATAAGCTGCAAAAATAAGATATTCTTACAGTCTTTTCCTCAAAGGGAAAAAATTAATATAAAGGTACCGCAGTATCATCGCCTCGTGGATCAGCTCCGGTTGTAATGACCTTGTCTTCAGATATGAAGATAGCGTCCACTCGGCCAATGATTCGAGAGTATTCTTCTTTGATGTCATATCCTTTTAATTGAAGCTCTTGAATAAACGCTGCCTCGAAACGCTTTGGCTCAAAAACAACAACATCGGGTAACCATTGATGGTGAAAGCGAGGGGCACTAACTGCTTCTTGCATGCTCATCCCAAATTCATACACATTTAATACGGTTTGTAAAACAGAAGTAATGATGGTTGATCCTCCTGGTGTACCAACAATCATAGACAACTCCCCGTTTTTTTCGACTAGAGTTGGAGTCATGGCACTCAGCATTCGCTTTTCTGGAGCAATGGCATTGGCTTTTCCACCGATGAGACCAAACATATTTGGCACTCCAGGCTTACTGCTGAAGTCGTCCATTTCATTATTTAAAAAGTAACCCCCTGATTCAACAAAAACTTTAGAACCGTAACTTCCGTTTAGTGTAGTGGTTACGGCAACTGCATTGCCCATAGAGTCTAAAATCGAATAATGGGTAGTTTCTTCGCTTTCCTCCCAAACAATAGTCCCGGGGTTAATGTCTGAAGATTTTGTGGCTTGATCAAAACTAAAGCTCGCCATTCGATTGGAAAGATAGCCTGCGTCTAAAAGACTGTCTTGAGGTATGGATACAAAATCTGGATCTCCAAGATACAAGCTTCGGTCGGCATAAGAACGACGTTCTGCCTCAACTATAATTTGAACCGCTTCTAAAGAATTTTGGTCGTATTGTCCCACATCAAAAGGCTCGATCATTTTCATTATTTGTCCCAAACAAATTCCACCGCTCGAAGGAGGTCCCATGGTATAAAAATCTAAATCTTTATATTGGAAATGGATTGGATCTCTCCAAACGGGTCGGTATGCTAACAAGTCCTCTTCAGTCATCACACCCCCTGTTTCCTGAACTCGTTGAATCAAAGCCTCTGCATTTTCTCCTTGATAAAAGCCCGCACTCCCCATTTCGGCGATCCGTTCTAGGGTAGTGGCTAAAGCCATGTTTTTAACAAGATCACCGGCTTTAAATTCTTGGGCATAAAAGGTGCTTTCTCCATTCATGGAAATAAAATCTTCCTTTTTTCCTTCAAAACTTTTTTGCTGCTTTGGTGTCACCATATATCCATTTCTTGCTAAATCAATGGCGGGTTGAACTAAATCTTTCCAAGGGAGAGTTCCGAATTTTTTGTGAATGGCCTCAAGCCCTGCAACCGTTCCAGGGACACCAACGGCCATGCCTCCAAAAGTGCTCTTGCCTGGAATAATATTTTTACTTTCGTCCAAGTACATGTCTGCGCTGGCAGCCATTGGTGCTTTTTCACGATAATCTAGACTTCCCGTTTCAGCATTCTCCAGTCGATATACTAAAAATCCGCCCCCGGCAATATTACCCGCATTAGGATAACAAACGGTAAGCGCTAAATCAGTTGCAATCATGGCGTCAAAAGCATTTCCTCCTTTAGCCATTATGGCTACACCTATTTTGGATGCTTCCTCACGAGCACTCACTACCGCTCCCTTAGTAGTTTTATTGAATTCACAAGAGTTGAAAACAACAAGAACAAAAACTAAAAGGTTAAGCCTAAAGAATTTATTTTTAATCATAATTCAGATATTTTATTTTTACTAAAAGCGACAACAGGGTCCATGAAATTTAAGAAATGTCCTTCAAAATAAGTGTATTTCTCAACCAATTCAGCAGTAGATCCTGATAAGTTTGAATCGAAACGCGTCCTTCGATCCATTTGAGCCATGATAGCACCAAGACCGTTTATACTTTTATATTGCTCAAACCAATTATAAGTGATTAAAGCCTTAATAAAGCGGTTGGTCTTTTCTGGAAAGTGAATATTAGACTGTTCCAATTGGAAATAAAATTGAGTCGTAAATTGATCCAAAGGGAGCTCGTGAAATTTTTCCCAGTGAACCGCTAAAAAGTGATCGAAATACATATCCACGATTACTCTACTGTAGTGTCGATGAATAGGAAAAAGCTCACTAACACAAGCTTTAAATAAAGGGTGGGAATCTGTAAAATGATCAATGGCTCTATGAAGGTAAATTCCTTTTTGAACTTCATAAGGATAGTTATTGATTTCTTTACCCTTGATTTGGTCAGCGATCAAATTTCCAATTGCAAGTGGGATGCTTTGACCGGATAAGAATACATGGGCTAAAAAATTCACAGCGCTAATTTAATATTTTCGGGAATCATAAAATGATTTTTAAACATCAATTCATCAGAATGATTAAATTTGTTTTTTATTACTACATTATTTGATACAGAAATTGATTTCATTTTCTTTTCTAAAAAAAGCATTATTTTCTCCAATTCATTTTATTTGGTTTAGCTGTTTTTTTTTATTTCAAGCAATCTCAGTTGATGCACAAGAAATTCCCCCGGGATTTGTATTCACTGGAGGCTATACGTTTGATGTCGCAGCCAATATGCAGGGCGGCCTCAAACAAGGAGGTGCCTTTCTAGGTAATGTTGATCTTAATTTTGAATGGGACACCGAAGCTCTAAACTTATGGAAAGGAGGGCATTTTTTTGTTTATCTCCTCAACAACCATGGTAATTCGCTATCGGAATTGATTGGAGATTTCCAAATTGCAAATAACATAGAAGCAGAATCTCATACGCGACTTTATGAAATCTGGTATGAACAAAATTTTGATTTTTGGTCTATACTGTTGGGGCAACATGACTTAAACAGTGTGTTTGCGGTAAGTGAAACTGGTTTGTTTTTCATTAACAGTTCCTTTGGTATTCAGCCTGATCTTTCTTCAAATTTTCCAGCTTCAATTTTCCCTTTAGCGACTCTAGGAACCGTTATTCGATGGAGGCTAGGAGAAAATTTTAAAGCGTTACACGCAGTTTACGATGGGGATCCAGGAACTGAAAGCAGCAATCCAAACTCCTTAAAATGGAGCTTATCTAAAGAAGACGGTGCGCTTTTCATTAATGAATTTCAATATGAAATTAAAAAAGATAGTCTATCTCAATCAACCTTTAAATTGGGATTTTGGAAGCATGCGCAAAAGCAACGAATTGAGGATGAACACATCTCCAATAGTCAAGGAATTTACACCATCAGTGATCACGTTTTATACCGTAATCCAACCACGGGGGGGTATTTAAGTGGATTTACTCAATTGGGGTTTTCATTAAGTTCACAGAATCCTGTAGAATCTTATTTTGGTGGAGGCTTACTCTATAAAGGGATTTCTGCTAAACGAGTAAATGACGGTTTGGGTTTCGCAATTGCTCATGCTGTTTTTTCAGATTTTTACAAGTCAAATTTTGTAAATGATCTTAAAAGCGAAACCGTTTTTGAATTGAGTTACCAGAGGGTGACAAACGAGCGTTGGACATTTCAGCCCAACTTTCAGTACATTCTCAATCCAGGAAGCGAAAACGGAATAGCCAACGCTTTAATGGGACTTATTCGGTTTAATTTTAGCTGGTAAATTAGAATTTAACTTTTACCTTTAAACTCTATGACGTTAATCAAATCTATTTCAGGAATTCGAGGCACTATTGGTGGGAGTCCAGAAATGAATCTTACTCCTTTAGACGTAGTTCGTTTTACTAGTGCTTATGCCCAATGGCTCACGCAAACCCACAAAGGAAAATTAACTGTAGTCACAGGAAGAGACGCAAGAATCTCTGGAGCTATGGTTCATAGCTTAGTCAATCAAACCCTTGTAGGAATGGGGGTTAATGTGATTGATTTAGGTCTTTCTACCACGCCGACAGTTGCGCTTTTAGTTCCAATAGAAAAAACACAAGGTGGAATTGTGTTGACAGCTAGTCACAATCCAAAACAATGGAACGCCTTAAAGTTACTGAATCAAGATGGAGAATTTATCGATGCTAAAGCTGGGGAACAAGTATTAAACTACGCGGCGAAAGAGGAATTTACCTATGCTGAAGTAGATCATTTGGGGCATATCAAACCCCTTAGCAACGCCATTGAAATGCATATTGCTGACTGTTTAGATTTAAAACTTGTACAGACAGAGCAAATCTTACAGTCTAATTTTAAAGTGGTAGTTGATGGGGTCAATTCCTCTGGAGGTATTGCAATTCCCGCTTTGCTTGAAAAATTAGGAATTGAGGTGGTGGAGTTGTATTGCGAACCCAATGGAGAATTTCCCCACAACCCAGAACCTCTAAAAGAGCATTTAAAAGACTTGTGCAAGGCCGTAGTTGAGCATCAGGCTGATTTTGGTATTGCTGTTGATCCTGATGTGGACAGGTTGGTATTTGTGGATGAAAAAGGAGAATTATTTGGGGAAGAATATACTTTGGTTGCTTGCGCAGATTATGTTTTAGGAAAAACACCTGGGGCAACAGTCTCCAACTTATCTTCTACTAGAGCTTTGGCAGATGTTGCTAAATTACACGGTCAGCACTATACTGCTAGTGCAGTAGGAGAGGTGAATGTAGTTACTGAAATGAAAAAAACAAAAGCTGTGATTGGTGGAGAAGGAAATGGTGGGGTGATTTATCCCGATTCTCATTATGGGAGAGACGCCTTGGTTGGTGTCGTATTGTTTTTGTCTCTGTTGGTTGAACGTAAGGTCAGCGTTTCTGAGCTTAGAGCTTCATATCCCGATTATTACATGAGTAAAAACAAAATCAACTTGCAGCAGGGCATGGACGTGGATGGGATTTTAAAAACGTTAGAGGGAATTTACTCTGATGAAAAAAACACTACAGTTGATGGTTTGAAGATTGACTTTGAAAAAGCTTGGGTTCATTTGCGAAAATCCAACACGGAACCGATCATTCGGATTTATACTGAAGCCCAGTCCCAACAGGCGGCTGATCAACTTGCAACACAGTTTGCGAAGGAAATACAAGCTCTTTTTTAAGTTCGGGCGTGCTTAAAGCGTTTGTGAGTCCAAAAGTACTGGGAAGGATCTTCTTTGATTTGTTCCTCTAACCATTCGGTATAAACATCTGTGATTTGATTTACGGCAGTATCCTTTGACTGATCTGAAATGAGTTTAAATTCCAATTCATAGTAGCCGCGTTTTACTCGTTTGATTTTGCCAAACACAACAGGTATATTAAGTTCTCTAGCCAGACGTTCTGCGCCAGTAAAAACGGGTACATCGATACCCAGAAAAGTTCTCCAATACGATTTGGACGTGGGACGTGGGGACTGATCACTAGCAAATCCATAAACCCCGCGTTCGTTCTTGAGCTCTTTTTCGCGAATAATTTCAGCAGCTGTTTTCTGAGGAATCATATACGCATCGTGTCGGCTTCTGATTTTCTTAATTAAACGGTCAAAGTATGGGTTTTTGATCGGGCGATAAATACCGTAACCCAAATGATTCATGTGATAGCCTAATGACATCATCCATTCCCAACTGGCGTAGTGACCACACATCAAAAATGCAGATCGATTTTCTTTTTCAAATTGAGTTAAAACCTCAATATTTTTAACCTTAAATCGCTTGAGCATTTCTTTCTTACTCATTCCCATGGATTTGATAATTTCTAAGAATAAGTCACAAAGATGACGGTAAAATTTTCGCTCAAGAGCATGATACTCCTGATTGTTGAGATGAGGTAACGCGAGTTTCAAATTGGAACGAACAACAGACTTTCTGTAACCAAACACGCGGTAAAGCAAAAAGCATACTCCATCAGAAAGAAGATAAAACAATGGAAAGGGTAATCTCGATACCAAAAATAATAGGGGATAGAAGAGATAATAAACAATAGCGTTCACAGCTTATTTTTGACACAAATTTAGTTTTTTAAACCATTTAAGTTGTTAAAAACTTTGGATTCATCGTTTAAATTTTATCTCCAACTTAATCCTACTTCTTTGTATTTTTGTTATAAAAATAACATTAACATATAAAAATGTGATATATGGAAAATATTTTACTTCTGGGAATGGGTAAAGTAGGCAGTTTAGTCGGGTTATTATTAAATGAGAATTTTAAGGTAAAAGCGGTTGATGTAAATCTGTCTCATTACGATTATAATT
>CBFHJD010000011.1:0-37059 GCA_965656215.1 Flavobacteriaceae bacterium | reverse complement strand
AAAGCGGATGTTACCGATGAAGACTGGATCAAAGAAGAAATAAAAAAACACGATGCCGTTATTTCAGCCTTGCCTTATTTTTTGAACAAATCAGTTGCTCAAATCGCACATGATGAAGAAGTTCATTATTTTGATTTAACCGAAGATGTAGCTACAACAAAGTTCATTCAGGGATTGGAAAAAACATCAAAGAAAATCCTTGCTCCTCAATGCGGCCTCGCTCCGGGGTTTATTGGCATTGTAGGAAAAGATTTATGCGCCTCATTTGAGGGCTTACGCGATATCGAACTCCGAGTGGGAGCACTCCCTCGATATCCCAACGGCCAACTGGCGTATTCGTTTACATGGTCTCCACACGGAGTAATTAACGAGTATTTGAATGACGCTGAAGCCATTCACAATGGAAAAAGAAAATGGGTGCCCTCCTTGGAAGGGTTTGAATACATCAATATAGAAGGTCAAGAGTTTGAGGCCTTTACAACTTCTGGTGGTCTGGGAACTCTATGCGAAACATTTGAAGGCAAAGTAGATACCCTGAATTATAAAACCATTCGTTATCCTGGACACGGAAAACTGATGAAATTTTTAATGTATGAACTCATACTAAAAGAAGATAAGAAGCAACTGGAACAGATTTTAAGTAATGCCAAACCCCCAGTAGAGGAGGATGTGGTTTATGTTTATGCTATAGTAGAGGGGTGGCAAAAGAATAAACTATCTAGGAAAGAATACTATAAAGCATTTTATCCTATTGAAATTCACGGTAAAAAATGGAGGGCAATTTCATGGACAACAGCCGCTTCTCTAGTTGCCGTAGTGGAGATGGTTGCAAACAAAACCTTACCTCAGAAGGGTTTTTTAAAGCAAGAAGAAATTCCTTTTGATAAATTCTTGGAAACTCCTACAGGAAGTTTATTTTTATCCTAACAATATTAAAGCAATCCTATGAAGTTTAAGCACTCCACCCCAATAACTCAGATTTTAGACGCTCTATTTGAGGTTTATGCTGAACGTGTGCCTGATGTTCGAAAAATCACCCAAGCCATGATTGCTGAAGGAATGGTAACAGATCAAACCGATATCGTTAATGATCACGTGGCATTTCGGACGCTTGGGGTCAATAATCTAGGTATTGCTTCCTTCGAGAAAATTTTTTTAGCTCATGGGTACACTAAAATGGATTTTTACCATTTTGAGGCTAAAAAACTCAATGCATATTGGTATGCTCCACCAACTCCAGAGCTCCCTAGGGTATTTATCAGTGAATTGAAAGTTCAATCACTGTCAGAAACTGCGCAGCAAACCATTAAAAAATATACTGATAGTGTAATCTCTGACCCTGTTGACGCCTTGGATTTAAATCATGTAAATCAAGTTGCAAGCTTTTTTCAAACCCCTCTTTGGCCTTTGCCAAGCCTAAAAGATTACCAAATCCTTTTGGATGAGAGTGAGTATGCCGCATGGGTTATTTACAATCGTTATTATCTAAACCACTATACGATTAGTGTTCACGACCTTCCAAAAGAATACAATACTTTAGAGCCCTTCAATGTCTTTTTGAAATCCATTGGAATTCAATTGAACGATTCGGGTGGAGAGATAAAAACAAGCCAAGATGGACTCCTTAGGCAAACCAGCTCGGTGGCAAATCAAGTTGAAGCAACTTTTTCAGAAGGAGCAACCAAAAAAATAGCCGGGAGCTATGTGGAGTTTGCGGAGCGCAGTATAATGCCAGAATTTCAATCTCTAGATCCTAAAAATTTAAAACGAAAGCACAGGAGAGAGGGTTTCGAGACTTCCAATGCGGATAAAATTTTTGAAAGCACCTTTACTGCTCAGTTAAAAAAATAGTCATGACTAAATTTACAGAATTACTCAGGGAATTAAATATCGAGTCCACTCAAAAAGGATGTCACTCAGGAAACCAATGGTATGGAACGGGAGAAGTACTGACATCACATAGCCCTGTTGATGGTAGTTTATTGGGAACCATTCAAGGGGCTGGAGTAGAAGATTACGAACAAGCTCTAACTAAAGCAGAGCACGCCTTTTTGAGTTTTCAAAAATTACCTGCTCCCAAAAGAGGAGAGCTGGTCCGTCAGTTTGGAAATAAACTTCGTGAGAAAAAAGAGGCTCTAGGTCAATTGGTTTCTTGGGAAATGGGAAAATCACTTCAAGAAGGTCTCGGAGAGGTCCAGGAAATGATAGATATTTGTGATTTTGCCGTTGGACTTTCTAGACAATTACACGGGGTTACCATGACCTCAGAACGTCCATTGCATCGTCTTTACGAACAATACCATCCTTTAGGAGTTGTGGGAATCATTTCAGCATTCAACTTCCCTGTAGCCGTATGGAGCTGGAATGTTGCTTTGGCTTGGGTTTGTGGAAATGTATGTGTTTGGAAACCTAGTGAAAAAACACCACTGTGCAGTATTGCTTGTCAAAATATTATTGCTGAAGTCCTGAATGATAATAAACTCCCAGAAGGGATTTCAACGGTATTGTCTGGAGGTGCTGATGTCGGAAAATGGATGGCTGAAGATCATAGAGTAGCCTTAGTCTCGGCTACAGGCTCGACTAGAATGGGGAAAGATGTCGCAAAACGGGTAGGCGCTAGGCTGGGAAAATCTTTATTAGAACTTGGGGGAAACAATGCCATCATCATAACACCCAATGCTGATTTAGACACGGCAATGAGAGCCGCTGTCTTTGGCGCAGTTGGGACCTGTGGTCAGCGCTGTACTTCAACTCGAAGACTGATAGTACACGAAGAGATCTTTGATTCGTTTGCCTCTAGCCTTCAAAAAGCTTATACCCAATTGCGAATAGGAAACCCACTGGATGAAAACAACCATATGGGACCTCTTATCGATAAGGATGCCGTAGCGATCTATAAAAATGCCCTTGCTCAGGCTGAAAAACAAGGAGGAACGTGGCTTGTTTCTGGCGGAAGCTTGGAAGGTAAGGGCTACGAAAGCGGATGCTATGTAAAACCAGCAGTAGCTCTAATTGACCATGATGCTGACATTGTTCATCAAGAAACATTTGCGCCAATCCTCTATGTGATGAAATACAAGGGGGGAGTGGAAGAGGCCATTGCAATTCAAAATGAAGTGAAGCAAGGCTTGTCCTCATCTATAATGTCATTAAACATTCAAGAAACGGAAACTTTTTTATCACATTGGGGCAGTGATTGCGGAATTGCTAATGTCAATATTGGAACCTCAGGAGCCGAAATTGGCGGCGCTTTTGGTGGTGAAAAAGAAACCGGTGGGGGTAGAGAAAGTGGTTCTGATGCATGGAAAGCGTATATGAGACGTCAAACAAACACCATAAACTACTCTAAAGATCTTCCTCTAGCACAAGGAATTGTTTTTGATCTCTGAGGATATGATCGGAATTTAAGTTAGTTTAGAGCCATGTTACAAAGCCTTCCCATTATAGGGATTTTGATTATCGGATTGAATGTTGTTTTTTCTTTCATCGGTTTTAAAAACGATGCTTTTTTTGAAAAATATCGGTTCCATATAGGCAGCATAAAAGCGGGTGATTATTTCAGACTGCTCTCCTCAGGGTTCTTGCATGTCAATACTACCCATCTGCTTTTTAATATGTTCACTTTTTATTTCTTTGTCAATATTGTGGTAGGGATTTTGGGAACCACTTCATTTTCAGTGCTATTTCTTGGCAGTCTTTTGGCGGGTAATCTTTTTGGCTATTATTTTCATTTCAAAGAAGACTATTATTCTGCTGTTGGCGCAAGTGGGGCTGTAACAGGAGTTTTATTCAGCGCACTGTTGCTGTACCCAGAAATAGAACTCATGCTTTTTTTAATTCCAATTCCAATTCCGGGGTATCTTTTTGGGATTGGTTATTTATTATACACATTATATGGCATGAAGGCTCAGAACGATACCATCGGTCATACGGCGCATTTTGGTGGTGCAATAGGTGGAATCGTTATTACAATATTGGTTAGGCCTGAAGTTGTTTTCAGGTCTGTTTTTATGCTTAGTATATTGAGTTTTGCAGTGATTATTGCAGGGGTGTTGCTTTACAGGCAGCAGCGATAGTTTACATATCAACATCTAGCATCTCATCGATCAGTTTTTCAAGCGTTTGCCCTCTTAAGTCTCGCGAAATAATTATACCATTTTCATCTAAAATAAAGGTTGCTGGAATCGCAGTTACTTGATATAACTTTGCGATAGGGTCATTCCAAAACTTCAAGTTAGAAACATGCTCCCAAGTCAACCCGTCATCCGCAATGGCTTGAACCCATTTAGGCTTTGTTCGGTCTAGAGAAACCCCTACGATTTGGAGGCCATTGTCTTTATGTCTATTGTAAAGTCGTACTAAGTTTGGGTTTTCTATTCTACAGGGTCTGCACCAACTCGCCCAAAAATCAATAATGGTAACTTTTCCTAGGTGATCCTTTAAATTGAATCTTTCACCTGTTGGCTTTGACCCTTCAAAAGATGGGGCTAATTGACCCACTTCAGCTTTGGGTTTTTGCTTTAAAATCTCATCAACAGCTCTACCCGATGGGGTGTTTTTGATTCGATCACTAAATCCTTCGTAAAGTTCTTTGGCCTCTATAATTTGTATGGCATTATTAGCAATAAAACGCTCTAAAATTAAAATTGATATAAATGAGTTTGGAGCTGATTTGAGGAAATTTAATTCGTATTCCTGGATTTGATCTTTTACATCTTGATATTGTTCTTTTAAATCTTCAGCGAGTAATGAATCTTTTAAAATCACCGCCTGCTGCAAATCATTTCCAATCGCGTTTAAAGAAGTGATGTAGATCTGGGTTTCGGATTTGTATTTCATAAAATCGTCATTGGATACAGTACCTGTTGCTTTTGAGGATGCTAGACTATCTCGATACAACTCGACTGAAACTGTTCCTTTTTCTGCAACAAAGGGAAAGGTGCCTTGAATTCCTTCAATTTGAAGGAAATGAATGCTTGGAGATTCATTTTCAACAGTCAAACTAAACTGCCCCCCTTTTACAGTAAGGGTGTCCAATACTTTAGGTTGATTATTTAGGTCTGCAACAATATGGAAAATACTACTGCCGTTATCTAAATCTGCAGTACCCTTTATCTTAAGATTTCCTGAGGTATCCTCACAAGAACTCAATAAAACAACAGTTGAAAGTAAGAAGAAAACTATATTTTTCATGGATTATTTGATCAAGTTACGAATTTACACAATTGAAAAGGAACATGGAAAACTTATCCTTATTTTAGCTTAGATTTATAAAAAACAGAAGGTGCAAAAATATCTTTTAGATCTGAAAAAACAATTGAAGGGTGAACTGGAATGGGATGGATTGCACAAAAAGCTATATGCCACTGATGCCTCAGTGTATAAGATACTTCCTTTAGCAGTTGCTTTTCCTAAAAATTCTGAGGACATCAAGTCACTCATTCATTTTGCTAAAGCTCATAAAACAAGCCTTATTCCCCGAACTGCAGGAACTTCTCTAGCCGGACAGTGTGTTGGAGAAGGCATCGTGGTCGATGTGTCCAAGTATTTCACTAAAATTATTGAGCTGGATTTAAAAGAGGAAACTGTTCGGGTTCAACCTGGTGTAAATCGAGACGCATTGAATGCATACTTGAAACCGTATAACTTATTCTTTGGACCGAATACTTCGACCTCTTCTTATTGCATGATGGGAGGTATGGTTGGCAACAATTCGTCAGGAACAACCTCAATACGATACGGGGTTACTCGAGACCACGTTGTTGCTCTAGAAACGATTTTGTCAGACGGTTCTAAAGTCATTTTTAAAGCACTTAGCCAAGAAGAATTTCTAAAGAAAACACAAGAATCGTCACTTGAAGGGAGTGTTTACCGTTATTTTTATCAGACCTTATCTAAAAATGCAGTACAACATGAAATTCAAGAGGAATTTCCAGAGGCTAGTGTACATCGAAGAAATACAGGTTATGCTGTTGATGCATTACTTACTCAACAACCTTTTAACCCCAAGGGAAGTGATTTAAACCTTTCCAAATTATTGACTGGAAGTGAAGGAACTTTAGCCTTTACCACTTCAATCACCCTAAAACTAGCGCCGTTACCACCAAAACATGCAGTAATTTTAGCTGTTCATTTTGACAGCATTAGTAACGCCATGCAAGCAGTTGTGCCGGTAATGCGCCATAAATTGTACACTTGCGAATTGATGGATAAAACCATTTTAGATTGTACTAAGGAGCATCCTGGCTATCAACTTCACCGAAAATTTATTGAGGGAGATCCAAAAGCGATCCTTTTATTAGAGTTAAGGGATGAGAATTTAGATTCATTAAAAAAACAGCTTTTAGCTTTACAGCAAACAGTTAGCACGAATCAACTGAGCTATGCTGCAATCCCACTATGGGATGAGGCTATAGAAAAAGCAAATGAACTGCGCCATGCTGGCTTAGGCCTACTCGGAAATCTTATTGGAGATGAAAAAGCTGTTGCTTGCATCGAAGATACAGCGGTACCACTAGAAAAGCTAGCGGACTACATTGAGGATTTTCAAGAATTGATGAAAGAGTTTAAGCAAGATGTTGTTTATTATGCCCATGCGGGGGCTGGGGAGTTACACTTACGTCCAATCTTAAATTTAAAAACCCAAAAAGGAGTGCAGGATTTTAAAGCTATTACTCTTGCAGTAGCCTATTTGGTGAAGAAATACAAAGGCGCACTTAGCGGTGAACACGGCGATGGTATTGTGCGCTCAGAATTTATTCCAATTGTAGTAGGTGAAAAGAATTATCAGTTGTTTAAAGAGATTAAAAGTCTTTTTGACCCAGACGGTTTGTTCAACCCAGGAAAGATCGTTGATTCATTAGCTATGGATCAGAATTTGAGGACCCAAAATAAAGAAACACCTATTCATCAAACTGCATTTGATTTTTCAGCAGACCAAGGCTTATTAAGAGCAGTTGAAAAGTGTAATGGAGCCGGCAAGTGTCGTTCTACACTTCCCTCTGGAGCAATGTGTCCGAGTTATCGTGCTACCTTGGATGAAAAAGATAACACAAGGGGTCGGGCCAACGTTTTAAGAGAGGTTCTGACTCAAGATAAAAAGCCTAACGCCTTTGATAGTGAAGAACTCAAAGCAGTATTTGATCTGTGTTTAAGCTGTAAAGCTTGTGCTACAGAATGTCCGAGTAGTGTAGATGTTGCAACTTATAAAGCAGAATTTCTTTACCAATACCAAAAATCGAATGGAAGTTCACTTCGAGATAAACTATTTGCCTACTATACAAAAATCAATCAATTAGCACAGCCAATTCGCGGAATCCAGAATGCATTATTTAAGCAAAAGACAACAAAGCGATTAATCGCTTCGTTGTTGAGAATTAGTACAAAAAGAAGTTTCCCCGTTTTAGATTCAGAACTTTATAAGTCACTTAAAATCAGTAATTCAAGAGTCTTGAATAAAAGTGTTTATTTATATTTAGATGAGTTTTCTAATTACAATGAAACTCATATAGGAAAAGCTGCAGTAGCACTTCTAGAAGGTTTGGGATATCAGGTGAATTTATTAACGCCAACTGAAAGCGGGCGAACCTATATTTCTAAGGGGTTTTTGGATCAAGCAAAAAAGTGTGCTGATCGAAACGTATCTCTGTACAGTGAATTAATTACAGCAGATACTCCCTTACTTGGAATTGAGCCTTCAGCCATTTACACCTTTCAAGACGAATACCCCAAATTGAGCTCAGATCCTGAAGCTGCAAAACAATTAGCTCCAAACTGTATGCTTATTGAAACATTTATTGCAAATGAAATTGAAGCAGGAGCAATACAGTCAGAACAGTTTCATTCCGATCAAAAAGAAATTAAAATTCATGCACATTGTTATCAAAAAGCATTGGGTAAACCCTCTGAAACGTTTCAAATGCTAAACCTTCCGAAAAATTATACAGTAACACTTCTCAACACAGGCTGTTGCGGCATGGCAGGTTCTTTTGGCTACGAAAAAGAACATTACGACGTGAGTATGAAAGTGGGAGAGGAGCGATTGTTTCCTGCGGTTCGTAAGACACGCCCGGAAACTCTTATTGCCGCAAACGGGACTAGCTGTCGCCATCAAATTCTTGACGGCACAGGAAAGGTAAGCTTGCATCCAATCAGTATATTGCATGAAGCATTGATTAAATAAAACAACTCCTAAAAGTCAATCCAAAACTTTACCTTTGGGGTTTTAATTAAGAATTATGGCAGGGAACACTTACGGTACGATTTTCAAACTTAGCACTTTTGGTGAGTCACACGGCAAGGCAATTGGTGGAGTCATTGACGGCTGTCCTGCAGGGATAGAGCTTGATTTAGCTGCTATTCAGCGTGATTTAGACCGGCGAAAACCTGGTCAATCTGCAATTGTAACCCAACGTAAAGAACCGGATGAGGTCGTGTTTTTTTCTGGCATTTTTGAAGGAAAAACAACAGGAACCCCTATCGGTTTTGCCATTCACAACACCAATCAGAAGTCCAAAGATTATTCGCACATCAAAGACAGTTACCGACCTTCACATGCTGATTATGTTTACGATGAAAAATACGGTATTCGAGACTATCGAGGCGGAGGGCGCAGTTCAGCTCGTGAAACCGCAAGCAGAGTAGTGGCAGGAGCCATTGCCAAGCAGTATTTGAACCCCGTAGAAATCAATGCATATGTTTCCTCTGTAGGTACGATCAAATTAGATGCTGATCCCTCAACAGTAAACCTGTCTGAAATAGAAAATAATCCTGTTCGATGTCCCGACCCTGCCAAGGCTAAAGAGATGGAAGATCATATCAAACAAATCCGGAAGGAAGGAGACACCATAGGAGGAATCGTGACTTGTGTGATCAAAAACATGCCTATTGGTCTTGGCGAGCCTGTTTTCGATAAGCTTCATGCAGAGTTAGGGAAAGCCATGCTTTCCATCAACGCCGTTAAAGGATTTGAATATGGAAGTGGCTTTAGTGGAACAAAAATGAAGGGAAGCCAGCACAACGACCTTTTCAATACAGACGGAACAACAAAAACAAATAAATCTGGCGGTATTCAAGGCGGAATTTCAAATGGAATGGACATCTATTTTAATGTAGCATTCAAACCCGTTGCAACCATCATGCAAAATCAAGAATCCATCAATTCTAAAGGAGATTCTGTTGAGATGCAGGGCAAAGGAAGACACGATCCGTGTGTGGTACCAAGAGCAGTGCCTATTGTTGAAGCCATGGCGGCATTAGTTCTCGCTGATTTTAAATTGCTCAAACGAACCAATAAAGTATAATTTACCCCTTCACAATGAAAAAACTTGCCTTACACTGGAAAATATTAATTGGAATGGCTCTAGGGGTTCTTTTTGGAGCTATTTTGTCCTCTGTTCCAAGTGGTTCTGAGTTTATTAAAGATTACATCAAGCCGTTTGGAACCATCTTCATCAATTTACTGAAATTGATTGCTGTGCCATTGATTTTGGCATCACTCATCAAGGGAGTGTCTGACTTGAAAGATATTTCAAAACTTTCTCAAATGGGAGGAAGAACAATTTTAACGTATTTAATAACCACACTTACTGCGGTAACCATTGGACTGATTTTGGTTAATGTCATCCAACCCGGAAAATCCATCAGTGTAGAGACGCGGAACGAATTGGTCGAAGCTTACGCTACCAACACTCAAGAAAAGCAAGCTGCCGCTGCCAAACAAAAAGAGGCTGGTCCTTTAAACGCTTTGGTTGAAATTGTTCCTTCTAATATTTTTTTAGCAGCATCAAATAACCGAAACATGCTTCAGGTCATCTTTTTTGCGCTCTTTTTTGGAATTGGAATGATTTTGCTCCCAGCTAAAAATATCAAGCCGGTCAAAAAGTTCTTTGACTCTTTCAATGCCATTATTCTAAAGTTGATCGATTTGATCATGCTCGCCGCGCCATACGGAGTCTTTGCTCTTTTAGCCGCTTTAGTGGTTGAAGCACCTAGTTTAGAGTTGTTTCAAGCGCTTGCACTTTATGCAATCACCTTGCTTTTAGGATTAGCAGCAATGATTTTAGTTTACATTATTATTGTAAGAATTTTTACCGGCAAGAAAACAGATTTCTTTATGAAAGGTATTGCGCCTGCTCAACTTCTTGCTTTTTCTACAAGTTCTAGTGCGGCAACGTTACCCGTTACCATGGAATGTGTTGAAGAAAACTTAGGGGTTGACAAAGAAGTAGCTAGTTTTGTACTCCCTATTGGAGCAACTATCAATATGGACGGGACTTCAGTATATCAAGGTGTAGCCGCTGTATTTATTGCCCAAGCTTTTGGTTTGGACTTGAGTCTAAGCGCGCAACTTGGAATTGTATTTACTGCAACTTTAGCTTCCATAGGCACCGCAGCTGTTCCTAGTGCAGGAATTGTAATGTTGGTTATTGTATTGGCGCAAGCCGGAATTCCCGAGGCAGGTTTGGCATTGATTTTTGCTATTGATCGACCGCTAGACATGTGCAGAACCATAGTCAATGTTACTGGTGATGCTGCAGTATCTATGATTGTGGGTAAATCAATAGGTAAATAAAATAACTACTTCTTAAGCAAATCTCGTATTTCTGTCAACAATACTTCTTGATGGGGTGGTGTTTATGGTTTAGCCACTTCTTCCTCCTTTTTTAAATAGTCTTGTGCTTTTTATATTCCTTAATTTGGGCTTTGATTGAATTGATCACATATGGAAGTCCAATTTATAGATTTATACCTTCTATAAAAATTTATGTTTAAAATTTGGGTTCGGTAGAGGGCAGTCTTCTTTTTTCCCAAACCATCGGTATCTTTTTTTTGCGACACCCCGGTAAATCCAATTTAAAAAAGATGCAGGAAGTATTCTAAGCAGTAAAAGGAGGTTCCAGAAGCCTCCTAGCACCTGTAAAACCTTAAATACAGCAGCGGATTCAACCAAAGGTTCACCTTGCTGATCCCAAACTACAACTGAATCAATTAAACTAAAATCAGTTTCTTTAAACATTCGTTGAGCAGACGCGCTATGGAGCGGGGCAAAACGAAGTCGATCCTTTCGATCCCAGCGGCAAAGTTTGTGTACCCAAAAATTACACAAAACACAGTAACCGTCATAAAAGATGATTAAAGGTTTCATTTAATTTTTTTAACCGACTTGACTAATTCGAGGAGGTCCAAACTCACTTGGGTGGTAAAGGCGCCGTAATTCACAATTGCTTTTTGCTTTTCAATAGAATCAATACTTCCTACAGAACGTCCATCAAAAAGACGCACTTGATCCCCAACATGCAATTTAGGTTTGGGTTTTTCCTCTACTTTGGGTTGTTTTTTTTGCTTTTTCTTTTCCTTGCGAACGTGTACTAAATCCTTTTTAACTTCTTCGTTAAGTTTTTTCTTCTGTTCCCGGTCTCTTTTAGCTACAGCAGCCGTTTTGCGCTTGCGTTTTGCATTTTCAGTTTCCACAAGCTTCAATAATTCAGCAACTAAAGGGCGTTTTTTGTTATTTGTAAAATAACGTTCCGCAAGTTCATTGAGCTTATTGCCTAATACAATCATTCGTTGATTGTGATCGAAAAGCTCTTGATAACTCGTTAACTTCGCTTTAAGTTTTGCATTCATGGTTTCCATTTTATCGGATTCCGTTTTTGCTTTAGTCTCTTTTTCTTTAAGTGATTGACCTGTTTTCATCATCGCAGAGCGTTCTTTTTGGAGTTTTGCTATCGTAGCATCAAACCGCACTTTTCCTCGCTCAATTTTTTTCTTTGCTCGATTGATTAAATTAAAAGGCAAACCATTTTTTTGAGCAACTTCAAAAGTAAATGAACTTCCTGCTTCACCCATGATCAATTTAAACACAGGCTCAAGTGTTTTATTATCGAATTGCATATTAGCGTTGACCATGGCAGGGAGTTCATTGGCCAACGCTTTTAAGTTGGAGTAGTGCGTTGTAATCAATCCAAAAGCTTTACGTTCGTAAAAATCTTCCAACATTACTTCAGCTAAAGCACCGCCCAATTCAGGATCAGAGCCCGTTCCAAATTCATCGATTAAAAAGAGGGTGTTGTCATTACACTTTCTCAAAAAATACTTCATGTTTTTGAGTCGGTAAGAATAGGTGCTCAAATGATTTTCTATAGATTGATTGTCACCAATATCTGTCAATACCTGAGTAAAAAGAGCTGCTTTTGAGCGTTCGTGAACCGGAATGAGCATTCCACTTTGGAGCATGAGTTGTAACAAGCCTACGGTTTTTAGGGTAATACTTTTCCCCCCGGCGTTGGGACCTGAGATGACTACAATTCTGTTTTCCGGATCTAAAGCAATATCTTGAGGATGTGTGACTTTGTTTTCCAGTCTATGAGCCTGTAACAATAAAGGATGAAAGGCTTTTACATAGGTAATCTGCCGTTCGTTTCCTGAAATTTCAGGAAGAACGCCACTGATTTCTTGAGCATAACGTGCTTTGGCGTGAACCACATCCAACTCCAATAAAAATGTGTGTTGGAGTTTGAGATAGGGGAGGTAGGGTCTAAAAAAATCCGTCAATTGACTCAGAATCTTTTTAATTTCCTCTCCTTCTTCAAATTCTAGATTTTGTAATTCTCTAGTTTGTGAATTAGTTGCTTCAGGCTCAATAAAAACAATACTCCCCGTTTTGGAGCTTCCCATGATTGCTCCCTTAACTTTTCGACGATACATGGCTTTTACTGCCAAGACGCGCCGATTTTCTATTACGGATTCACGAATGTCATCCAGATAATCAGCATTCCCGAACTGACTTAGCGCTTTATTGAAGCTGCTGCTTATTTTCCCTCTTAATTGCTGCATTTGCTTTCTGATGCTAAAAAGTGCCTCCGATGCATCATTGCGTACTTCACCAAATCGGTCGATGACCCCGTCGACTGTAGGTTTGATTTGTTTTTCTTCATACAACTTTTCTGACAAAGCGTGCAGGGCAGGGTAATAGGTTTTAAATTTCTCTAAAAACTTAACCAAGTTGTTGGTTGTTTCTGTATTACGAGCCAAATTTCGAAAAGCCTCTAACTCCAGAACACTATTTTCTATTTTGAGTAGAGTAAAGTAGGATGAGATGTCGTCAAAGTCGTGGTTAGGTATTCGATTTTCATTGTCAAAAGAGGCGCAATATTCAGAGGTCATTCGGAGACTGTTGAGAACCACAGTTTCTTCAGTTTGTGGCTTTAAGGCTCGTACGACCTCCTTTCCCATGGGTGTGATTGAAAAAGCAGCACACTGTTTTAGAACTTCGGAATACTCTAAATCTTCAAGAGTTTTATCGGGAATGGTGACCATGGTTTTTTCTTAACTTAGCCCTACAAAAGTAATAAATTCATGTCGGTACAAATACATCCCAGTTGGGAAAAGGTTTTGGATTCTGAATTCAAAAGTCCTTATTTCCAAAACTTGATTGCTTTTGTGAAAGAGGATTATGAAAAAACCACCTGTTACCCTCCTGCTAATTTAATTTTTAAGGCCTTTGACAGTTGTCCGTTTGATGAAGTGAAAGTAGTCCTTTTAGGTCAAGATCCTTATCACGGTCCTGGACAGGCTCATGGACTTTGCTTTTCTGTTCCTGAGGGTATTGCACATCCACCGTCATTGCAAAATATTTTTAAAGAAATAGAAAGCGATCTTAAACATACAGTTCCCAACAGTGGTAATTTGGAGCATTGGGCTCAGCAAGGGGTTTTTTTAATTAATGCTACCTTGAGTGTACGCGCACATCAAGCTGGTAGTCATCAAAAAAAGGGCTGGGAAAACTTTACAGACCGCGTAATTCAACTGCTGTCTGAAGAAAAAGAGGGAATTGTCTTTATGCTATGGGGTGGGTATGCCAAGCAAAAAATAAAATGGATTGACACTAAAAAACACCTTGTATTAACGAGCGGACATCCTTCACCATTAAGTGCTAATAGAGGCTACTGGTTTGGTAATCAGCATTTTAGCAAAGCCAATACTTACCTGAGTTCCGCAGGAAAGAAACCGATTGATTGGAAACTGTAAATCAGCCGCCAATCCGTTTTACGCGATGTCCCATTTCTTGGAGAATCCCAATCAATTGTTCACGATAATTCCCTTGAATAATAATCTCACCTTCCTTAATACTTCCGCCAACACCAACCGCTTGTTTTAACTTTTTTGCCAACTCTTTTAATTCCGCTGAACTGCCCTCAAAACCTTTGATCAAGGTGACGGTCTTCCCGGCGCGTCCTTTGTTACTGAAGTGGGCTTCCAAATCTTGAGGTTGAAATTCAGGTTCGGCATCTGGCTGGGGCTCTGGGTCTGGAGCTAAATTTTTAAATTGAATCGCCGCAAGTGCTTCTAAGCTGTTTAATTTTTTGGACATAAGGCAATGATTATTCATGCTAAAATACTATTTTAGAACATATGGGCTTTACTCGAATTTTACCTCTCTTATTTTTAATTTCATTTAACGCTATGTCACAAGAGCTTCCTTTTTATTCGATTCCTCCTGCAGCAGAACACTATACCGCGGCAAACAGCATCACACGAATGATTGAAGGCTTAGGATTTCGATATTATTGGGCCACCGAAGGGCTGAGGGAAGAGGATTTAAATTACCAACCAACCTCAGAATCTCAGAGTACTTTAGGAACCCTGAGACACATCCACGGTTTGAGCCGAACCATAGCAGAGGCGATACAGGGAAAACCTTCGATACGGCCAGCGGTCAAAGCTCCTGGAGACTTACAAACCCTTAGGCAAGAGACCTTAGAATTTTTAAAAAAAGCAGCAATAGAGTTAGCAGATAAAACAGATCAGGAGCTAAAGGAATTGCATATCGTTTTTGATCGGAGTGGGAAGCAGTCTCAATTTCCGATCTGGAACTTAATCAACGGTCCGATCACTGATGCAATTTACCACACTGGACAGGTGGTAAGTTTTAGACGTACTTCAGGAAATCCTATCCCTAAAGGGGTGAACGTGTTTTTGGGAGTTAAAAATTAATACTCTCGGTCCTCAAAGTTTTCCTCGTTCTTTTCTTTACCTTTTTTATAAAGGAGATAAACCAAAAGCACCCCACAGACTAAAAAAAACAGGAGTTCCATTTTACTCCACCACGACAGCAGTTCCATAGGCGAGGATTTCAGAGCAGCCTTGCATGACCATAGAGGTGGTGAGGCGTACGTTTACAATGGCATTGGCACCCATGCGCTCGGCATCTTCGATCATGCGCTGCAGGGCTTGTTCGCGGGACTGGGCTTGCAGTTTGGTGTATTCCGAGATTTCCCCACCGATGATGTTCTTCAATCCTGCAAAAATATCTTGTCCCACATTGCGAGCACGTACGGTGCTGCCTCTGGCAATACCTAGGGTTTCCGTAATTTTTTTATTGTGGATTTCGGGTGTATTTACAATAATCATAATTCAGTTTTAAAAGGTGTTCTATCAATCTTGGGAAACAAACGCAGCGTATTTTTGTAATACAGTTTTTTTAAGATGGAGTCGGGGAGGGCCAGGCCGTACATTTTCCAGTGGGCGTGTCGTTTTCGGTAGTAGTCAAAATATTCATCGTCAGTTTCTAAGACTCTAAAATAGGTGTAATACTCACTGACTCGGTAGCTGTCTTTCCCAAAAAGAATCCGGTCTTGATAGTCGATAAAAAACTGTCGGGCGCGTTTGGGTTGTCGGCCCAATTCTGCCAAAACAGCTCCA
Organism: Flavobacteriaceae bacterium; assembly: GCA_965656215.1. Lineage (GTDB taxonomy): Bacteria > Bacteroidota > Bacteroidia > Flavobacteriales > Flavobacteriaceae > MS024-2A. The sequence goes on along the minus strand of CBFHJD010000011.1, from coordinate 21,354 downwards.
ATTTCGGTGACCACATTGGGGTAGGTGTCAAGATGAGTGCCCAGTCGGTCTAAATCATTTCCCATCCATCCCAAGTGGGCATTGATAAAAGTGGTGTTGGGGTGCTTCCGAAAAATGTCGTGTTGTTCCGCAAGGACTTCCTCAAAAGAAGGGTTGGTTTCGGGATAGCGATATCGATTGGGCTTTTGGCGTAATTCCAACCAGCGTTCGTTAAACTTATCTTTTGGATGCCAAAACGAAGCGGGTTCTCCACTGTGAATCAAAACAGGAATGTTATTGTCCCCACAGGCCTTCCAAATGGGGTCCAAACGGGGATCGTTAACCGTGATCCGAGTCCCGTTTTTATCTCGGTCGGTGAGCCCCAGTGACTTGTACACTTTTAGACCCATCACGCCGTCTTGCACCGCTTTGTCAATCAAGGCAACTTGCTCGGTGGCAAAATCAGCCTCATCTATGGTTTCAAAATCGATGTTGATAAACAAACCAAAGCGGGTAGGGGCGTTTTCTTTTACATTTTTAAGAGATTGCTGTAGGTACAACCCCCGAAATCCACTGAGATTGATCATAAACGCCATGTTTAAACTGTCCATTTCCGCCGTCAGTTTGGACAGGTCCTTCAGCGGCATATCAAATTGGTGGTTGTGGACGTCGATAAAGGGGAACTTCGCTCGCCTAATTGTCGTTTCAGGGACGATTAAGGTAGATTTTGGACTGTATTCTTCTATGTCCATCAGGTTGTTTTTTTCTTGAATTTTATCGATGATATAATAGGAAATACCCCCAATAAAAAGCAACGCCAAAATGATTTTAAAAAGGGAAAAAAGCTGAGAAAAAAACCTTCGCATTAATTGATCGGTATTACAACTTTGGTTGTATCCCAGCGCATTCGCAGGGACGACTCAACAAAATCGATTGTAAATTGCTCAACAGCTTCCTCTGTGGTTTGAACGGGAACATTGACCTTCATCAGTACCCCTTCAGGATTGGGTTCACTAAAACTAAAGCCGCCAGTTTTGGTATGTACATAAATCACCCAATTTTCAGCGTAGGGATAGGCGTATAAACCATAGGTTCCTTTGGGTAAGACTCGTCCTGCAAAATTTAATTTTTGATCCGTGCTGATTTTAGTAGTTAAATTGGCACCTAGACGCCAGTACGCTCCATAAGGAACTAAAGCACCTTCAGCAGCTTCACCAAAAATCAATCGGTTGTTTTTAAAAGGGCGGTAATATTGCACACTAATTTCTTGCTCCGCTGTTTGGTATTCCGCTTTACCTAAAGGACTTTTGGGATTGATATAAAGCCCGTAAATAAAAAATAAGCCTGCTAGTACAAAAAGACTGACGAGTATGACCAGTATAATTTTTATTGCTTTCATGTTTGAGTAGGTTAGATGTTTACTCAAAAGTACAACAAAACTTATTAGAAAGAAACTTTTACTATTTTACATAACATAAATTATAGGTAAGTGTTGTGATTCGCTTTCAAATTGTATTTTAGTACAGCGTTGGCTTCTGTCTTTTGCTAATTCCTTTAGTTGTGATTCGCTTTCAAATTGTATTTTAGTACAGCAACGTGGCTGATCTGTATCACTACATTATGGTTGTGATTCGCTTTCAAATTGTATTTTAGTACAGCTTTTTCTCGTTTTTTGTTATATTTAGTCTAGTTGTGATTCGCTTTCAAATTGTATTTTAGTACAGCATCAAACCTACTGTTTATCGGCTTGTAGGGGTTGTGATTCGCTTTCAAATTGTATTTTAGTACAGCACAAATTAAAAAGACATGAGCGATATTTCAGTTGTGATTCGCTTTCAAATTGTATTTTAGTACAGCCAACCTCTTCGTATTCTCCACCTTTTGAGAGTTGTGATTCGCTTTCAAATTGTATTTTAGTACAGCAGAAGCAAGTAGGAATAGTACGGTGATTAGTTGTGATTCGCTTTCAAATTGTATTTTAGTACAGCACCTCTATTGAGGAAAAGAAAAGGTCTTCCGTTGTGATTCGCTTTCAAATTGTATTTTAGTACAGCATGATCTGGAGGCAATTTTGGCAGATTTTGGTTGTGATTCGCTTTCAAATTGTATTTTAGTACAGCTGGTTCGTGCTGTAAAATGCGCCCTTAACCGTTGTGATTCGCTTTCAAATTGTATTTTAGTACAGCTTCTTCAATTTTAGTGTCCACCCATATAGCGTTGTGATTCGCTTTCAAATTGTATTTTAGTACAGCTTTTCAATTATATCAATTGCCTCGTCTAAAGTTGTGATTCGCTTTCAAATTGTATTTTAGTACAGCTACCCGCTAACCACTTCCTAGTGTCTATTTGTTGTGATTCGCTTTCAAATTGTATTTTAGTAAAGCATGGCTACAAAGCCTAGATTGTCTTTCCATGTTGTGATTCGCTTTCAAATTGTATTTTAGTACAGCTTTTTAGGGGTTTTCCTAAATGCATCTTTAGTTGTGATTCGCTTTCAAATTGTATTTTAGTACAGCGTTTCAACATATGACAACTCCATTTATCAAGTTGTGATTCGCTTTCAAATTGTATTTTAGTACAGCAGGGATTAGCCAATTGCCATAACTGCGGGGGTTGTGATTCGCTTTCAAATTGTATTTTAGTACAGCTGTGTACAACGGCAAAGTATAAACGTAGTGGTTGTGATTCGCTTTCAAATTGTATTTTAGTACAGCTCACCAGCGACTTGATCTAAAGCTGAACGAGTTGTGATTCGCTTTCAAATTGTATTTTAGTACAGCCAGCATTAACTCGATATTGAAGCTCATATTGTTGTGATTCGCTTTCAAATTGTATTTTAGTACAGCATTCAACTCCTCTGCTTCTCCAAAGCGCTGGTTGTGATTCGCTTTCAAATTGTATTTTAGTACAGCTTACATTGAAGATTTGGGAAATCACGTAAGTTGTGATTCGCTTTCAAATTGTATTTTAGTACAGCGGTTTATGTTTTGGAACGAACACAGTTTCAGTTGTGATTCGCTTTCAAATTGTATTTTAGTACAGCCTTCATACTCTTACAATTGATCCCGAACATGTTGTGATTCGCTTTCAAATTGTATTTTAGTACAGCACAAACACGCAGTAGCGGTGTACAAACATGTTGTGATTCGCTTTCAAATTGTATTTTAGTACAGCAGCATCCTTCTAGGGTGCTGTTTTTGTTTGTGTTAACGCGAAAATAGGTCTTTAAAAAAGTTCCAATTGCTGAGATATTTCAGGTAATGCCTCTTTTTTTTGTGATATAAACAGCTCCATCATCCCAAATTGTTTGTCTGTTATATGTAATAGGGCTATATGGCCTTTGGGAGGTAAAAAACTTTTAACGCGTTTGATGTGTACGTCCATATTTTCCCTACTGGCACAATGACGTAAAAAAATGCTGTACTGAAAACGATTAAAACCATTCTTTTCCAAACGGTCAACAAATTGTCTATAATTTCGAGTATCTCGTTTGGTCTCAGTTGGTAAATCAAAAAACACCAGTATCCACATGACTCGGTATTGGCTTATACGCTCAAACAAACGAAGGGAGCTTTAAGGTTTTTCGCGTTCCTGCATAACAGTGTTGTAAACTGGCTGTGGTTTGTTGTACCGCAACCATGAGCGGGCTACGCTGTTGATTGATGATCACATCAAGTGTTGGGATTTTTAACAAGGTTTGCTTGCTTTCAGAAGTCAACTCCCCTACTCCATTATTCACCAAACACAAAACGACTTGATCGACAAAAGGACGGTAAGGCTCCATAATATCGTCTGCCAAGCAATACGCATTGTATTTGTTGTGATGGTGAATTCCCAAGGTAGGTAACAAACCAGAACCAACCAAAGCCCTCGCTACTATTCCGCGCAAAATGGTATAGCCATAGTTCAACAAACCATTGGGTGCTGCGCCATAGCGTTCTCGTGTAAATTTAAGCTCACCAAAAAGGTGCTTCCAATAGTACCCTGCAGCTCGGGCTTCCAAATTTTCAGGATCACCGTTTTTGACTTTGGACATCCAACGGCGCATATTCTGCACAAAAATGCCTTGATTTTCAAGAAGAGTTGTCTGATTGCTAATTTTGGCTTGTATGACCTGTTTCCACAACCGGTCTTTTTTGGCTTGAGTTACCGCTATTTGCTGTGCAAAATGTTCTTGCTGGAGCGTATGCCCGTTCAGGTTTAAAAACATCCCTAAAGGAAGGTGCTGCGCATCACAGGTAATGACCGCTGTATTGTTGCCCAACAATGCGTTAAGCAATGTAGTAGTTAGCGTCAAACGGTAATGATCTAAAATGACTAATGCTATATCTTCAATGGGAATTGTTTTTGTGTTGCTTGAATCGGGGAATCGCACAACTAAACGTTGCTTTTGAGTACTTAGGTAAGCTTCGTTGCCAAAATAGAGGGTGCGTTTGATCATTAGTACTCACCAATTTTGACAATTTGACCGAGATGATTTAGCCTAACTTTAATAATATTTTCTAAGTATGTCAAACTCTTTATACTTTTATATGTAATATTCTTTAACTCCTTTATTTCCAGAACTGTAGTTTCAAGATGATGACGAAAAACATATTCCCTTACAACGCTGTTTCCGTATGAAACTCTAGAAAGCTTTTGAAGTCTAAATAAATTAGGACTAATTCTTGAATAATTAGAAGTGTCCTCTAAATCTATTTCGGCAGGATTAAAATCTGCTTCGAAATCAGGAAAAATAAACATTTCGTTTTGTTTCATTGTAAATAAAAATTGCCAACCCTTATCTTTATTAAAAGATTTGTCAATGATGGGAAGACCATCATTTTTTCTTACCACAGCTTCAAAAAAAGATACTACTTGGTCTTGTAATTTCCCTTCAGTATCTCGATAAATAGACACATGATGGTTATTGCCTGTACTTACATAATCTGCTGGTATGGGATTACCCAGTTTGTTTAGTACTAAATTTCCAAAGTGATCTTTTTTATAATGTAGAGGATCGGCATTACTCACACCAGCTATCGTAACATTTTTTATAGTAATGTTTTTTTCTTTATTTAACCATATGGGCTTTTCTTCCAAATTTGAAAATGCTGTTTTTTTATCTCCATTATATTGGTCTAGTCTCGCTTGCAAAACAGATTGAACCCCTTTGTCAACGACTTTTTCAATCTTTAAGTCAGGGCTTACTTCCTTGCGAATGGTATAAAATGTTTTTAAAGCAACTAACTTTACTTTTTCCGGTACTTTTTTAGTATTAGCTTCGTCTATCCATATTGGGTTTTTCGAAAGCGCATTTTTTCCAGTAAAAGCTTTTTTCGGATCGTCTTCAAAAGCTTTTAACCTTTCCAAAAGTGCTTTTTTATAACTGAGTTTTGCTACGGTTATAATTTTTTGAACGTCAAACTTGCTGCCAACTTTTTCTACTTTAGAAACATAACGTTTCTTTTTTCCATAAACCGTTTCTTTATGTAGTTGCCCCCTCGGTATTAAAGTGTCTTGTACATGTTTTTTGCCTTTAATCTTAGTTTTATTTTTGTTACGTGTTACTACCTTGTTCTTGGCTTTAAACGAAACCAAGGTGCTTTCTAAATGGCCCTTTACTTCCGCTCTAAATTCATCTAAAGGTATTGGTGGTTTTACAATCCGCTTCCCATTACCATTTTGAATAGTTTCTTTGTCTTCAATGCCTTTAATGTCATAATGTTCTTTGTGGCTTTTATCACTTCTAGCGCTTAGATAATTAAAGTATTGCACATGGTTAGGTCGTGTAAATGCTACAGTTATTGCGTCCATGATATGATGACGATGGTCGTTACGTTTGGTCCATTCCTTTATTTTACGGATTTCCTTACCGTCTTTTGTTTTCTCATAGTCTACTAATCCAAGCTTTTCATATTTGTCCCAATTCAACTCTTGCATCACATTAACAAGCTGCCAGTCTTGACGTAATTTGTTTGTTACACTACCCGTGGTTGAATTAACATCTCTACAAACTCTTGATAAAAGTTCTATTGCTTTTTTAGCAATGTATTGACTATTTCGCATGTCTCTATCAATAAAACCATCAGGAATTTCACTTTCAGTCATCTTTAATTTAAGATATTTAGCTTTACTTAAGACGCCTCTTCCTTTATCGTAAAGTTTTCCAATTCTAGCCAAATAGTCATCTTTTCTAGCTTCACCAAGATATTCAGCAACAGAGTCTATCCCAGTTTTATTTCCCTTTTTTGCATTAAAGTCTCTTGTAGAAATGGTCTTGTTAGAGAATGAATCGTCAAACAAACGCGCTTTTGGTATAATATGTTCTACATCAAATTCTTTTGAAAATAATTTCTCAAGAGAAACATAGGTGTTTGTATAAAGCGTTTTGTGTCCGTTATCCTTTAATTCTTCCCAAAGCTTATACTTGATAACGTCTTTTCGTGTGATACGAACTCCACTACTAAATGGATAGATTGTTTTAAGTGTATTTCGGATTTTATCATGCTTTGCTGTGGCTTGATTAATTGAGGTAGTCATTTCAGCTCGCTCTTTAGCACTTTTTTTAAGTTCCCTTGCCAATTCAACTCTAATTTTATCAGGCTTATCATAGTGCTCAATAATTGCATTGACCACATTTACTAACTGATTAAGTATTTTTTCTACTACTGGGTTTCGCAAACTGTTTTTAGGCAGTAATTGTAAATTGTCATCTAGAGAGCGTTTCTCATTTTCTACTTTAGTCAAATAATTTGAGTGGTTATATCCTGCCATTGAAGCAGCACCAGTATAATCAAGACCTGTTTTTAAATGAGCAATGATTTTAATCATGGCTTTCGTACTCAAACTGCCATAATCGTCTTTGAATTCCACAGTCGAAAGTATTTTAGCATGCTCTAATTCAAACCCAAAACGCTGTTGTAGTTTTTCAATTAACTTTTCATTACCCGTTTTGGAATCATCTCCTTCATAAGAGTAAATTAAATGCCAGAATTGGTAGGCAGCTTGACTAGTGAATTCATGACCTTCCAAATCAGTGTTTAGATGTAAAATAGTTGTATCAATTCCAATAGCAGAAAATACATCTTCAATAGTTTTAGAAGTTTCATTAGTGTCTAGCTTATCCCACTCTATTTCATGCCCAGAAAGTTCAACAATTTGCTTGAACTTAAGATAGAACGCAGCGACAGTTTGGTTACCATCTAAACCATTTTTTAAGTTTATTTCCCAACCATTTTTTGACTTAAGTTTTGTAAACCCTAATATTTGTGTAGTAGTTAACCCCTGTTTTATATTCAATTCTTTAAACAGCATCTCCTTCAGCTCTAAATTTGGTCTTTGTCTTTCTTTAGTTTTAATGTTAACAAACTCCAAATCGTTTAGTTTTTGCCAAATCTTAAACTCTTGAAACAATGGAGATGATTTTGGACATACTTTTGGACCGATTATTTTACGCTTGGTTTTCCCATCCTTTGTTATTTCCACTTCTTTTCCTTCCAATTCACACACACTAATCAACCCTTTTTGTGATTTTAAACGCCGTTGATAAAAGATAATTATATCTCGAATGTGGATTTTTAATTCAGCCGTCAACACATCATAATGTTTTGATTGCGTTTCCCAAATCTGCTCAAATTCATCTAAATAATCTTGACGGTAAAAAACCTGTTTTTTTAAGCGTGTATGCTTGTCGTCCTTAATTTGATTATACAAATACTGTCCTACCGTTTGATTATTAAAATACAAGGCTTTGCTTCGATCACTAATCTCAGAGAGCAGTCCACTGGAACTGCTTATCTGACCATTTATTTCTTGAAAAACAATAACAACTTGTTCCAAATCTAATTGTTCAGAAAGTCCTTTCACTCGCCATTGATAGTTTTCTAGTTTTAATTCTTTTCCTTTTGTACTCCGTTTTATACCTGCTAAGCCAAAAGGGTCTTCGCAAATTTTATAGGTAGCATTTCTGTTTTTATATTTTAGCTCTTGCTTTAACTTTTCGGTGAATAAGACTGGATAAAACTCCGTTTGTTTTTCCCAAATACGATGAAACTCATTTTGCAAATCCGAACGATAAAAATCTGGAGATCCTTTTTTATTAGCTTGTAAACGCTTTAGCATTAACTCCCCTGGAGTGAGGTTTTCATTATAAAGTTTTTTGGCAAGTTCCATACCATCAACGGCTTGTCCATCACCCTCATTTTTTGCTTTGCGATTGCTCTTATAGCCTCTTTTTTTATTGATGGCAAATAAGACCCTTGCAAATTCTTCTAACTGAATACGCTCTGTTGCTGCTTTAGCTCTAAGCTCCCAAATCTCATGATGACGATTACTGTCTTCATTGGTAAGTTTGGCTTTGTCCGAAATGAGGTTGTGTTGAAGTAATATGTCTTTTAATGCTTTTCTTCTGAGTTTGTAGCGATGTAGATTCCGCCTCGTTCCTCGTTTAGATGTTCGGTTGGCATTTAAAGTAGTTGATTTTCCCTTTTGAAAGTCAGTTTCCTCATCGGTGGTGAGGGGAATGATTCTAACCCCTACTTTCTCTATAGAAGATTTTTCTCCTTCGGATTCATTAACTAAAGCCCAGCCTAATGATGTGGTTCCAAGGTCAAGTCCTAATATTTTTTTCATTATATTTTTTTTTATATTTGAATTCAATTTGAAGCGATTCACAATAAGGATTATTCCGTTGTGAAAACATTAAGCTGCCTCGTCTTACAATACGGGGCTTTTTTTATTCCCTTTTATTTTTAACTTTTAAACAAATCTCAACCCGTTCATACATTGGGTTTTCCATATATAAACTTTGTATTCGAGCCTCATAAACATCATGTCCCGCTTGAAGTATTTTTGAAACTACACGATTTTGGCTTCTGGGAAGGTATCCCAGTTTTTTCCCATCAAAAGAAACAATAACCGCATGCTCATCATAGCGATTTTTTGGTTCGGGATACAAGTCAAGTTCTTGACCAATTTTGAGTTGTTTCCAAACTTCTAAAACTTCATAATATTGAAGTCCTGCAATAAAACAATGGAGAAAGTAGGTAGACCTTGAAGACATATAAATAAGATTTGGGATCTCTAATATATAAAAATCTGTTAACAACCCTGTCAATAAAAGTCCCTAAAGGCAGTAGTTCTTTTCCTTAAAAGCCTGTAATTTTAATCAAAACAACAACCATGAACGACCGTCCTAATGATCTGCTTCGTATCCGTCCAGAACTCAAAAAAACAATAGCAAATGACCGTATGGGAGTCGAAGAGCGCTTTCAAAATGAGACACTACGCCCTATTTTAAAGCTGCAAAATCCACTTTTGATTGCTGTATTTCGCAACTACATTCAGAAGCGCAAAGGGGTGTTTTACGAATTGAGTTTACCCAAAAAGCTGGTGTATGTTGAAAGCAGTTTGATTAAAGATCAAAAGTTTCGTAATTCCGTCAAGGGTATGGTCATCGGTCATTTTACTGTGGCGGAATACGAGATTTACATTCAACAATCTTCTTCCCTCAATAAACGGATGATGAACTTAGTCATCGAGCGGATAAAAGATCAGATACAGCTGTTTGAAGCTCCGTTAAAAAAAGTAGTTTAATTCCTAGTTTAACATCCAAGATTGACGCAACGCAACGGCAGCTACATTCGCTTCAGGATTTTCTACCAAACCTTTGCTGCTTACCGTGGGACTTCCTACTTTACCGCTTAAGGTTAAGGTTTTTCCCTCACGCACAATCGTCAAACTGAACTCCTTATCGGCTTCCCAGCTTATTGTTGGAGTCAACATGGCATTGATCTTGCCTGAGTTTTCTTGACTGATTTCTGGAAACAACTCCCCTTCTATTCCCAACAACACATCCCCTACTTGCACCCCCATGGCTTCTATAGAAGGATTAAGCGCGTTAACTACAAACTGAAGTTTTTCTGCTTCATTGGGCTGCGGACTAAAAAATAATTGGGTGGTATCCGAAAAGATGACCGACTGCAACGGGACTTCCACTTCACCGTTAATTAACCCCACCTTAGCAAAATAGGTGTTATAATCTATGGGTGTGGTGCCTATTACATGGGTGGTAAAAAACTCCCCTACTTCAGGATACGTTAGGGCAACGATCTCATCAATCAATTCGTTGTCTTTAAAGGGTTTTTCCTTACCGTATTTTTGAGCTAATTTTTTCATTACCCAAAGTATTCCGCGTTCTCCCCCACTCTTTTCCCGAATCAGGATGTCTAAACACATATTGATCAAAGCTCCTTTTTGATAGACGTTTCCGTAATTGGCTTGATAGGGTTCGTCCACAATTCCAGCACTCATTTCTGTAAAAGACATGCTGTCGTCATAGCGTTGAGCCAAATTGATTTTTTCCATGATTCGGTTGTAAAAGTCAGGGGCATCAATTAAGCCTTGATTGATTTGGAATAAATTGGCAAAGTATTCCGTTGTCCCTTCGTACATCCATAAGTGTTGTGACATCAAGGGTCGGTTGTATTCAAAGTTGTGAATTTCTTCAGAATGGACATTTAATGGAGTCAGGGTATGGAAAAATTCGTGAGAAACCACATCCACTAAACTCTGGGTTAATTCTCCGGCTCCCATGGCATCTACAAAAACTACAGTTGTGGACGTGTGGTGTTCTAAAGCACCCATCATTCCTCCGAAATACTGCAAGGCCTCCATGTCCATTAAATGCAATAAAATATCGTAACTGGGGGTGTCGTTGGCTTCACCTAAAAAAGCTTTTTGAGCCTTCATCATTTCCTCAATAGCAGGCTGATAAGCTTCAGCTTGGTGGGTGTCTGAAGGAGAATATACTGCCAATCCCACTTTGATTTCATCCAAATCAAAAGAAACAGCATTGGGTTTGCTGTACAACACAGGATTGTCAATGATGTGAAAATACCGCTGGGCATCAAACACATCCAAGGTATCACTTGTTGAAATGGCAGGAAGTGAAGTAAAGGCCTCCAAGTTTTTGGGAGAACGAATACTTAGTTTGTAGGCGTTTTCTTTCATTCCCTCAAAATAACCTATCATACTGTGCAAATTTAATAGATACACTTCCCCTTCTTGAAAGTCTGTTCCTCCCATGGGGTATATTTCCTGTCCGTCAGGTCCGTCAAAGGTATCGTTGGTTAAATAAGTGATCTTGGCTAATTTTTTAGGGTTGACGATTTCCCAACTGTTTTCATCCAAAGAAATGAGTTCAATGGGATTTCCTTTTTTGTCAAAGGCTCGTACGTTTTCTACAAAACGACCAAAATTGGAGTACTCATAAGTCCCGGGAACAATTTGAGGAATGTAAAAAACAGTTGATTTTACGTTTAAAGCCGGCGGTACAAGGGTAACCTTTACCTTATCATCTTTTATTTCAACTAAGTCAATAGTGGCTTGAATGCTTTTTGAAGCAGGGTTTTTAGAAGTTCGAAGTGAGGCACAGCCTAAAAATAAGACCGTGGCAGTTAAGGATAAAAAAGATTTGTAGAATAATGATTTCATAAAATAAAAATTAAAGGAGTGAAACTCCATTTAGATCAGTAGTGAGTACGTTAGACATATAATCGTTAAAGGGGCGTATGGCTTTAAAGTGAGTGATGATTTGGGTTTGAAAATCGGGTGCTAAAACTTCTTTATCTGTAAATTTTTTGATGAACAAATATTGCTTTTTACGAATCAGGTCAATATCGGCATGTTCTTTAGAAAAACCCTTGGGAGCCGTTTTAACTTCATCGCCTTGAAGACCACCCCAATGAGATTTTAGTTCAGGATCGGACATTAGAGCTCTAAATTCATCTGCATCAACTTCCATTTCTTTTCGGATACGGAACAAATCGTCTTTTTCGGGGTTCCAAAAACCACTTGCAATAAAGGAGTCTCCTGGAGCAATATGCAGGTAGTATCCTCCTCTCAATTGGGGCTTTTTTCGGTGAAACGAAATCCCAAAATGAGTTTTAAAAGGAGTTTTATTTTTTGAAAACCGAACATCTCGATAGATTCTAAAAATCTTGACACGTTCAATCTCGTCGGTTTCGTTTAAGGTGTTTTTTAGTTCTTCGGAATAGTGCTTTATTTCAGCTTCCAATGCTTTAAAACGAGCTTTCTGTGGCTCAAACCACTCCCGCGTGTTGTTGGCTTCTAGCGCTTTGTAAAATGTTAAAACATCAGGATTGATTTTGCTCATCTCGTATTGTTATGATTTGCTTTGAATCCAATTATCGATTTTTTCTTCTAAATAAGCTAAAGGAATACAACCTGATTCCAAAACTATTTTATGGAATTTTTTAATATCAAAAGAAGTTCCAAGTGCTTTTTCGGCACGAGCACGAAGTTCTAGGATTTTTAACTGACCTATTTTGTAGGATAATGCTTGTGCAGGATTGGCCATATAGCGTTCAATTTCGGAAATGATGCTTGCTTCAGATTCGGCTTCATTGTCTAAGGAATATTGAATGGCTTGTTCACGAGTCCATCCCTTAGCATGCAGTCCGGTATCAACCACCAAACGGACTGCTCGATGCATTTCTGCACCCAACATACCAAAGTATTGGTAGGGATCTTCATAAAGGCCCAATTCTTTCCCCAAAGATTCTGAATAGAGTGCCCAGCCTTCACCGTAGGCGCTATACCAAAGGTCTTTTCTAAACGAGGGTAAGGCGGTGTTTTCTTGTTGGAGTGAGATCTGAAAATGATGTCCTGGGATGGCTTCATGTAAAAACAAATCTTCGTCAGAATACGTATTGTATTTGGATACTTCTGGAATAGGAACATAAAAAATTCCAGGTCGAGTGCCATCTAAAGATCCCGGATTGTATTCGGCACTTGCTGAATTTTCTCTAAAAGCTTCTGTCCTACGAACTTCAAAAGGAGTTTTCGGCTGGAGTTCGAAGAGTTTATTTACCTGAGGCATCATTTTTTCCTGAATGGCATAAAAATTCGCAATCACTTCTTCAGGTTCACTAAAGGGCATCAATTCCTTTTTAGCTCTAACGTATTCAAAAAAAGATTTTAAATCTCCCTTAAAACCTACTTGAGTTTTGATTTGCTCCATTTCTTGACGGATACGTGCCACTTCACTCAAACCCAGTTGGTGAATTTCATCAGCGGTCATGGTTGTGGTTGTATAGCGTTTTATGGCGTGTTGGTAATACTCTTTTCCACCTTCAAGGGCATTGAATCCACTGCTTTCTCGTGCAGCTTGATGGTATTCATTTGCCATAAAGTCGTATAACTTTTTATAGGCAGGTACAATTTGATTAAGAACCATATCTTGATAAGCCAGCGCTAAATCAGCTTGGGTTTTTTCATCAAAATCCAAAGGGAAATTCCGAGCCGGTCCATAAAATAAGTGCTGCTCTAAATCAGTAGTGGTCATGAATTTCAACTGAGGGAGAACTTTGGTTACCAGTGATTTGGGTAATACCCATCCACTTTGCATTCCGGCTTGCATTTTAGCTTGTGCAGTAGCTAACCAGTCCAAATAACCTTCGATTCGCACCAACCAATTTTTATAATCCTGAACCGTTTTAAAAGGTTGAGCTCCTTCTCCACTGGCCAGCTGACCCATGGTGAGTTGAAACCCCCACATTTGATCAATCGGCATTTGATCTTTGGGAAACTCCATTCCTTTTAATGCCATTTCGCATTCCCATTTTAAAATGCTTTTACTCAACACATCCTCCGCATCCAAGAGGGGATCATCAAATTGATCAAGGGAATTAAGATAGTGGGTGTAAAATGCTTTCTCTTTTGCTTGAAATTCAGGAGAAAGAAAATTTGGAAGCGTGTCATTGTATCGTGTGTCACCCTGAAAGGTGGCATTAATGCGATATAATTTTAGGTTTTCTTGGTAGTAATCTTCTAGTAACGAATCAAACTCAGTAGTAATAAGCTTCGACTTTTGATTCTGACAAGAAACGATCAGTAAACTGACAAATAAAAGTGTTATTCTTTTCATTTAATTTGTATTTGATTTGAGCGGATTCAAATGTACATTTTTTATAATAAATCCTAAAAACAATTAGCCTTTTCGAGCAGTAAGCGTGTCAACCACGTCAGTCAAAGAAAAACCTTTTGCCTGGAGCAAAATCAAATAATGAAACAAGAGATCTGCACTCTCTTCAAGAAAAAGCTCGTCATTAGAATCCTTGGCTTCAATCACCGTTTCAACGGCTTCTTCGCCTACTTTTTGAGCAATTTTATTGATTCCCTTTCTGAAAAGTGAGGCGACATAACTGTCCTCAGCGTTGGTTGCTTTACGCTGGGCAATGATCCCTTCCAACTCGGTCAAAAAAGTCAATGGGTTTTTATTTTCCTCACCCCAACAGGTATCGGTTCCCTTATGACAGATAGGTCCATCGGGCTGCGCATAGATCAATAAACTATCCTGATCACAATCCAAGTGCATGGATTGAACGTTTAAAACGTTTTTACTCTCCTCCCCTTTGGTCCATAAACGCTGCTTAGAACGGCTATAAAAGGTCACTTTTTGTAGTTTTTGAGTGGCTTCAAAGGCTTCTTCATTCATATAGCCCAACATCAAGACTTTTTTGGTTTTTGCATCTTGGACAATAGCAGGGATTAGTTGATCGGGAGTTTTTGAAAAATCGGGTTTCATATGTTCGGTTTTATTTTTTACGGAAATCGCCACTATTTCCTTATCATTCTTCTATACGTACAGCCACCTGCTGTTGGTTTAATTCTTTTTTAAGTTCGGGTATGGAGATTTCTCCAAAGTGAAAAACACTAGCGGCCAAGGCAGCATCTGCTTTTCCATGCGTAAAGGTATCAATAAAATGAGGGACAGTTCCTGCTCCTCCTGAGGCAATTATTGGGATGTTTATATTTTCGGAAAGTTGGGCGAGGGCTTTATTGGCAAATCCTTGCTTGGTACCGTCGTGATCCATAGAAGTAAAAAGGATTTCTCCTGCACCTCGTGATTCTACTTCCTTCGCCCAATTAAATAAGTCTAATTCTGTAGGCACCTTACCACCTACCAAATGCACTTTCCATTGACCTTCAATCTGTTTGGCATCAATTGCTACCACCACACATTGAGAACCGAATTGAGTGGAAAGTTCATTAATCAGGTCTGGATTTTTAACCGCTGCAGAATTGATGGATACTTTATCCGCCCCATTTTTAAGTAGAATTTCAACATCGGCAACCGAGCTTATTCCACCGCCCACAGTAAACGGGATATCAATAGCGGCGGCAACTCTTAAGACCAAGTCAGCTAAGGTTTTACGCTTTTGTTCTGTGGCGGAAATGTCTAAAAAAACTAACTCATCTGCTTGCTCTAAAGCATACTGAGTTGCCAACTCTACAGGATCGCCTGCATCTCTTAAGTCCACAAAATTGACTCCTTTGACGGTTCTGCCGTCTTTAATGTCTAAACAGGGAATGATTCGTTTGGTGAGCATAGGAACTAATATTGATTCAGGATAAATGATTCTAATTGTTTCAATGAAATTCGATTTTCGTAAATCGCCTTTCCAATAATCACACCTTCGCAACCCAAAGTTTTTAACTCTGGAAGTTCTTCAAATTTGGAAATTCCTCCTGATGCAATGAGTTTGATTTTAGATTTAGCAAGTAAACGGGCATACATATCAAAAGCAGGTCCTTCTAGCATACCATCTTTACTAATGTCTGTACAGATAACATATTCAACCCCTTGTTCTTGATAATGCTTTACAAAATCAAAAAGGGTTTGATCTGAAGTTTCTAACCACCCATCGGTTGCGATATGGATTCCTTTTACATCGGCACCTAAAATAATTTTTTCTGATCCATAAGTCTGAATCCAAGAGATAAAAGTTTCAGGTGACTTTACCGCAATACTACCCCCTGTGATTTGTGAAGCTCCACTTTCAAACGCAATATTGAGGTCCTCAACAGTTTTTAACCCTCCCCCAAAATCAACTTGTAGCGCAGTTTTAGTGGCTATGGTTTCCAAGACTTTATGATTGACAATATGCTTGGATTTGGCACCGTCTAAATCGACTAAATGCAAATACTCAATTCCATGATCCTCATAAGCCTTAGCGACTTCTAGGGGAGATTCGTTATAGATTTTTTTAGTCGTGTAATCGCCTTTAGATAAGCGAACACATTTCCCTTCAATAATATCAATGGCTGGAATAATACGCATGTCTATAGATTTAAAAAATTAGCTAAAAGCAATTGTCCTTTTCGACTGCTTTTTTCTGGATGAAACTGTACCCCATAAAAATTATCTTTCTGTAAGGCGACACTATAAACTCCGTTGTAATTACTCGTCGCTAAAGTTTCCTCAAGCTCTGGAACAAAATACGAGTGTACCAAATACATATAAGACCCCTCTTCAATTCCTTCAAACAACGAACCTTTTAAGTTGTGAATACGGTTCCAGCCCATTTGAGGAACTTTTACCTCGTTTGTAAACCGCTTGACGACTGTTTGCACCATTCCGAGACCGTCCACCGAGCCTTCCTCCGTGTGTGCACAAAGCAATTGCATTCCTAAGCAAATCCCCAGTACAGGTTGAGTCAAGGTGGGAATTACCGTATGGAGTCCCTGTTGTTTTAATTTTTTCATGGCACTAGCTGCTGCTCCTTGACCGGGGAAGATCACCTTATCTGCAGCAGAAATTTTCTCAGCATTTGCAGTCAATATACTCTCAACACCCAGTCGTTTTAAAGCAAACTGTAAACTTTTAGTGTTTCCCGCTCCGTAATCAACAATGGCTACCATCTATAAACTGCCTTTGGTTGAGGGTAAAATCATCTTCTCGGGATCGCGTTTTATGGCCACTTTAATCGCCTTAGCAAAAGCCTTAAAAATGGCTTCTATTTTATGGTGTTCGTTGGTTCCTTCTGCTTTAATGTTGATATTGGCTTTGGCACCATCAGAAAAGGATTTGAAAAAATGGAAGAACATTTCTGTAGGCATTTGACCAATCATTTCTCTTTTAAACACTGCTTCCCAAACCAACCAGTTGCGCCCTCCAAAATCAATGGCTACTTGAGCCAAACAGTCGTCCATAGGCAGGCAAAAACCATAACGCTCCATGCCTAACTTAGTTCCTAAAGCCTGAGCAAAAGCCTCCCCTAGTGCAATGGCGGTATCTTCTATGGTATGGTGTTCGTCAACTTCCAAATCACCTTTAACGCTAAGTTGGATGTCCATTCCTCCGTGACGTGCCAATTGGTCGATCATATGATCAAAAAAGGAAATACCGGTATCGATTGTACTTTTACCTGTTCCGTCTAAATTGAGCTGTAGCTGAATGTCCGTTTCATTAGTCTTTCGTTCATAAGAAACGTGACGTTGTTCTAATTTCAAAAAAGCGTAAATTTCTTTCCAAGAGGTGGTCGTAAGTGCTATAGGTAACTCTAGTTCAGCTGAGGTTTCCTCCTTTCCCAAATCAGGGTTGTTTGCTATAAAAATCCCTTGACTTCCCAGGTTTTTAGCCAATTCCATATCCGTTAACCGATCCCCAACAACCCAAGAGTTTTTCAAATCGTAAACTAAGGCATCTAAATACGTAGTGAGCATTCCTGTTCTTGGTTTACGTGTTGGTGACTGGTCTTCTGGTAAACTTTTATCAATGAGTACTTCGCTAAAAACGACACCCTCATTTTCAAAGCTTTTCAGTATAAAATTGTGGGTAGGCCAAAAAGTTTCTTCAGGAAAACTGTTGGTTCCAAGACCATCTTGATTAGTGATCATCACCAATTCGTAATCCAATTCTTGAGCAATTTTACCTAAGTAGGTAAACACTTCTGGATAAAAAACTAACTTTTCAAAAGCGTCTAATTGATAGCCTTTCGGCTCTAGTGCCAAAGTTCCATCGCGATCTATAAACAATACTTTTTTCATAGGAATTATTTTAAACTGTGCAGGGCTTTAATTAAACTATTGTTTTCATCTGGTGTGCCTACAGAAATACGCAAGGTATTTTTACAATTGTAATTTTTAGAAGGATTCCGAACGACGATTCCTTTCTCAATTAAATGCTTGTAACGCATGCTACTGTCATCTACTTTTAACAATACAAAGTTGGCGTCTGATGGAAAACACTTTTGAATAAAAGGAATTGAATTAAAGGCCTCCTCTAAACGACGACGTTCTGCAAGCATTAATTCTACCTGCGACTTGATTTTATCCTGCTCTTTTAACCGTTTTAGTGCAGCGTTAATGGTCAATGAATTGATGTTGTATGGAGCCTTAATGCGATTAAAAAAAGTAATGAAATCTGGATGCGCAAAGGCCATGCCCAACCGAGCACCTGCCATTCCCTGTGCCTTAGAAAAGGTTTGACAAACCATTAAATTTGGATATTTGGACAACCAAGAAATCACAGAAGGGTTACTGCTAAACTCAACATAGGCCTCATCTACAACCACTAAACCAGGAAAATTTTGAATGATTTGTTCAATAGCATCTAAATCAAAATTATTGGCTGTAGGATTATTTGGAGTGGGGATGAAAATAATTTTTGAAGTTTGATCTGCTCTTTCTAAAATCGAGGTGACATCTAACTGAAAGGTGTCTGTCAAAGGGACTTCTTGTACTCCAACACCATAAGTTAATGCAGCAACTTGGTACATTCCAAAAGTTGGAGGTAAAATCATGATGGAATCCGTTCCAGGTTCACAACATCCCATAATGACTTGTGAAATAAATTCGTCACTTCCGTTACTCAAATACAACTGATTTTGCTCCACCCCTTTCCATGCTGCAATTTCCTGCTTCAATTCCATTTGCATAGGGTCAGGATAACGATTGGTAGTACTCTCAAAAGGATTTTCATTGGCATCCAAAAGAATCATCGAACTCCCATCTCCCTCAAACTCTTGTCTTGCCGATTGATAGGGGCTTAATGTTAACAAATACGGTCGAATGTATTTTGTATAATCAAACTTCATCTTTTAATGCATTTAAACGAATACTAACCGCATTCTTGTGAGCGTCTAATCCTTCGGCCTCTGCCATCAACTCAATTGTTTTACCTAATGATTGAATGCCTTCTTTACTTATCTTTTGAAACGTAATTGCTTTTCTAAAGCTGTCTAAATTCACTCCACTGTATTGTTTGGTATATCCATTGGTTGGCAAGGTGTGATTGGTCCCAGAAGCATAATCTCCAGCACTTTCAGGGGTGTAATTTCCTACAAAAACGGAGCCAGCATTGACTATACCGTCTAAGTAAAGCG
This sequence comes from Flavobacteriaceae bacterium, assembly GCA_965656215.1. Classification (GTDB taxonomy): domain Bacteria; phylum Bacteroidota; class Bacteroidia; order Flavobacteriales; family Flavobacteriaceae; genus MS024-2A. The sequence goes on along the minus strand of CBFHJD010000011.1, from coordinate 2,203 downwards.
TTTCATTTTCTACACAGATAATGTAATGTTCGGGTCCGTAGGCATTGATAAAATCAATAGCTATAGCCTCATTTTCAAAATAAATTGCCTTAGAATTGGTCAAAGCTACTTCCGCAATTTCTCTTCTTGGCAGTTCCTTTAACTGCTCTTCGATTGCTTTATTAACCTCATCCAGTAAAGGCTTATGAGTAGTGACAAACAAAACTTGACTGTCTTTTCCATGTTCTGCCTGAGAGAGCAAATCTGCTGCAATAAAATCAGCTCGAGCTGAGGCATCTGCTGCAACTAATAATTCACTAGGGCCAGCCGGCATATCAATGGCAACGTGCTGTCTAGTAGCCCACTGCTTGGCAACGGTAACATATTGATTTCCTGGACCAAAAATCTTATGAACTTTAGTAATGGTTTGAGTTCCTAACGCCATTGCTGCGATGGCTTGAATACCTCCAATTTTATACACCTTTTTAACTCCACACAGTTGAGCCGTGTAAAGAACTACAGCTGGGAGTGTACCGTCTTTTGAAGGAGGTGAACATAAAACAATCTCCTTACATCCTGCAATTTGCGCAGGAATAGCCAACATCAAAATCGTTGAAAATAAAGGTGCAGATCCTCCTGGAATATACAAACCTATTTTTTCAATTGGCTTTTTTTCTTGCCAGCAATCTACACCGGGTTGAGTAGTTACCCGAACGGTCTCTGTACGTTGTGCATTGTGAAAACTTTCGATATTAGACTTGGCATTTTGAATGGCGCTTTTTAAATCGTCAGGAACAAAGTTGGAAGCGGCATTAAGCGCTTCTTCACTCACTGTAAACTCATGCTGTTGAATTCCGTCAAACTGAGAAGTATAGTCTATAATAGCTTGATCTCCCTTATCCCTTACTTCATCAAAAACAGTTGCGACAAGCGGCTCTAAGGAGTCGTAACTAGCTGTTGGGCGTTCTGTCAAGGAACTCCAGTCCGAAACCGAAGGATTTAAATAAGACTTCATCATAATACCATTTTTTCAATAGGACAAACTAAGATATCTTCTGCACCCGCTTCTTTGAGTTGATCTATAACTTCCCAAAAATCTTCTGCATTGATCACCGAGTGAAGTGAGCTCCATCCCTGTTGAGCTAGAGGTAATACAGTAGGGCTTTTTAAAACTGGGAGTATCGAACTAATGGCTTCAATTTTATCATTAGGAGCATTAAGTAAAATGTATTTTGATTGTTTAGCTCGCAATACGGACTGAATTCGAAAGCGCAATTTTTCAATGGTTTGTTTAGCTTCCTCTGACACCTTAGGTGCTTGAACCAAAACCGCTTGAGAACGTGCAATTTCAATAACTTCTTTTAGATTGTTTTTAAATAAAGTACTCCCACTGGATACAATATCACAGATGGCATCTGCCAAACCGATGTTCGGGGCAATTTCAACCGATCCGTTTATGATGTGTAAATCCGCGTTAATAGCATGGGTCTTAAGAAAATTATTAACTGTATTAGGGTAAGAAGTTGCAATTCGTTTTCCGTCCAAATCTTGAATACCATTAAAAGCAGTGCCCTTGGGAACCGCAATGGAAACACGACACTTAGAAAAGCCCAATGGCTCAATAACTTCTATATCTGCTCCCTTTTCTTCTAAAAGATTTTCTCCTAAAACAGCAAGGTCCACTACTCCATCACGTAAGTATTGAGGAATGTCTCCATTGCGCAAAAAGAAAACTTCCATAGGAAAGTTGCGCGCAGCTGCTTTGAGTTGGTCCTTCCCGTTCTCAATAGAAATTCCACAGTCTTTTATTAATCGAAGTGAATCTTCGTTGAGTCTTCCTGATTTTTGTACTGCCAGTCGTATCATAATATTAAATTAAAAAACCCGTTTGATTGCTCAAACGGGTTAGTAATAATAGATAGACATCTTACTACACCTCGTTTGCTCGAGTGTTAATATGATGTCTATGTAATTTTTTTGTTTTCATTTGAGTTGCAAATATATTTAAAATATTTAAATATTAGATACCTATTGATTTCCAAGAATGACGGGAAGTCCATTTTTACCACTACCAATAACAATAACTTTAGAATTTGGTGACTCTGAAAGCTTAATAGTAGCCTCTATTCCTTTTTCACGAAGAATTTTATCCGTTAAGGAAGCACTTAGAATTCGGTTGGCAGTTGCCTTTCCTTCCGCATCAATACGCTGACGTTCCGCTTCT
>CBFHJD010000010.1:0-56218 GCA_965656215.1 Flavobacteriaceae bacterium | reverse complement strand
TTTTTCCCCCAGATGACATAGCCAAACAACAAGACAAAAGCCACCACCGCACGAGACCAGATGGTCAATGGTGGGGGTAAGCTGATAAAACGTCCTAGCGCCCCTGAGGTTGAAACGCACAGCATCGCAATATTGATTAGAATAAAATAGAGTGAGTTATTTTTAGACATCATTTACAATATAAAAAATTGAATGAGAGCGATGGTAACCATTCCCCAGAACGTTCCAGTAGCCATACTTAATACGGCTAAGATAATGGCATGGGGCATCCATTTTTTTTCATAAGCTGCGGTAACAGCAGGAGCCGTAGCAATTCCACCCACATTGGCCATACTGGCAATAGGAACCCAAGCAGCGTGTACGTTTAATAACTTAGCCATACCCAACATAATTACAAAATGACTAACCAACCAGACGATTAAAAAGCCCATAAAGATCCAATCAAATTGAATCAACTCAAATTGGAGTTTGAGTCCTAAAATAGCCATGACAATTAGAATTAAGATACTGCCTAATTTGAGTGTAAAGCTAAAATTCCAAGTTTTGATAAAAAACCCAAAACCCAGTCCGATCAATGATAAAGCAACGACTTTCGCAACAAAAGTAGGCACGACTAGTTGAGCCAAAAACACTGTACCCAATAAAATCAAAAGGCTTAAAAGTGGATTTTGACTTTTTATTTGGTGGATAGTGACATTGGAGGGAGGTTCAACTGCTGCGATTCCCAAAAGCGAATTGAGGGCATCACTTTTTTTGATACTTTGAAACATCCCAATGGTCCATAAGTTCACCAAAATATTGTCTAAAACTAAGATGGTGAGAAAAAGTGCTTCAGGGCAGGCTACCAATTCTTTTAATACCAATTGGCTAGTACTTCCTCCAATCCAACTACCTACTACAGGCGGAATTCCTTTCCAGTTTTCACGGTGTATTAAAGTGTCGCCAACAAAATCAGTTTGCTCTAAAAGGAGCATGAATCCCACAGGGAAAATAGCAATCCAGAGGGAGCCTGATAAAAATACAACAATGGGCTTCCAGCCCACTCGTTTAAGTTGAGAAACGGACAAACTACTCATGACTGCAACAATAGCGAGTGGAATAAAAAAGTTTTTACTCCACTGGTGGATCGAAACAGCAGAAAAATCTTGATTGAGAAAATAAGAAAAAGCAGCGGGGATGAGGTAAGCCAATAAGATAGAGGGAAGCCAATTGAAAATTTTTTTAACCCAAGGATGTTTTAATTGCTCTAAAAATAAAACCAAAAGCACGGTAAAAATAGTAATCAGAATGGCTGCTGTCATTGATGTACCTTTTGATATGGAAAGATAGTTTATTTCAAAACAATTTAATCCAATACCTCTCTTTTCGATAGAAAAGCGTAAAAAAAACAAGGAAGTGTTTGTTTTTTTAAAAAGCAATGCTACATTTGTCACGATTTAAAATTCATGAAAAACAATTTTTCTTATTACAATGCATTCTATTACTTCTATAATGAAGCAGCTAGGACTTTGTAGTAAGATCATTACAACATAAATAAAAGAGTCCTGATTTTTTCGGGACTTTTTTTTTGAATACAATGGAAGCAAAACATAAAATAGCCATTCAAGGGAACCAAGGGTCTTTTCACCACGTAGTGGCAAAGGAATACTATCAAGATCGTTTGGTGTTGGTGGTTTGCGAAACCTTTGACGATACGGTAAAAGCGCTATTGAACGGCAGTGCTGACCAAGCCGTTATGGCGATCGAAAATTCCATTGCAGGATCCATCATTCCCAACTATGCTTTAATCGACAGTAACGGATTACAGATAGTAGGAGAGTACAGTTTGAGTATCCATCACCAATTGATGGCACTTCCCGGACAAAAAATTGAAGACCTCAAAGAGGTGCATTCTCACCCAATGGCATTGCTACAGTGTAAAGATTTCTTCCAGCAACACCCTAATATACGTCTGGTAGAGGCGGAAGATACCGCTGATGAGGCTCGACGGATTGCTGAAAACAAGCTGCAAGGAATAGGAGCAATCGCAAGTCAAGCGGCGGCTGATCTGTATGGGTTAGAAGTGTTGGCTTCTTCAATACAAACGATAAAAAATAATGTGACTCGATTTGTCATTATTCAAAAAAAGGGAAACTTGATTCCACAAGAGTCAATCAATAAAGCGGCTTTAAAATTTGTTTTGGATCATCAGCGAGGAAGTTTGGCAGCAGTACTTAACGTGATGAGTGACTGCCAATTAAATTTGACTAAAATCCAATCCCTACCCGTTATTCAAACACCGGGTAAATATGCTTTTTTTGTAGATGTCACTTTTGATGATTTCGCCCATTATGATAAGGCACGACAACTTATTGCCATTATGGCTTCTGAATTTAAAATTTTAGGGGAATACGCCCAACACCAAAGATGAAGCAAACAGCCAAACGTTTAGAGAGTGTACAAGAATACTACTTTTCCAGAAAGTTGAGAGAGGTAGCGCAGCGCATTCAAGCGGGCCAACCCATCATCAATATGGGGATTGGAAGCCCAGATTTACCTGCTCATCCTTCAGTTACTGAGGCCTTACAAAACGCATTAACCCATCCCAAGGCTCATATGTACCAAAGTTATCAGGGTCTTCCTGAACTGAGACAGGGGATCAGTGAATTTTATAAAACCCATTACCAAGTAGCGTTAGATGCAGATTCTGAGGTGCTTCCTCTTATGGGCTCAAAAGAGGGAATCATGCATATTTCCATGGCTTTTTTAAACCCAGGTGATGAGGTATTGATTCCTAATCCCGGATATCCGACCTATGCCTCGGTCACACGATTGATGGAAGCAGAACCTGTTTTATATTCACTTTCAGCAACAAACAATTGGCAACCTGATTTTGAAGCACTGGATGCTTTGGATACTTCTAAAGTAAAAATCATGTGGGTGAATTATCCACACATGCCTACAGGTACTGACGTGGACATTGAAACGTTTGATCGTTTGATCGCTTGGGCAAAAGAGCGTGAGATTCTACTAGTCAACGACAATCCCTATAGTTTTGTTTTGACTGAAAACCCCCAAAGTATTTTATCGCGTCCCGGTGCCAAAGAAGTAGCCTTAGAGCTAAACTCGTTGAGTAAGTCCTTCAATATGGCCGGTTGGCGTGTAGGAATGCTGAGCGGAAAAGCAGACACCATTCAAGCCGTACTTAAAGTAAAAAGTAATATGGACTCTGGGATGTTTTATGGTATTCAACAAGGTGCTATAGCGGCCTTAAAAATGCAAGATTCTTGGTTTGCTAAATTAAACACCATCTATGGCAGAAGAAGAAGACTGGTTGAAAAGTTAGCGACTCAAATGGGAGCTGAATTTGACCCCAACAGCGTGGGTCTTTTTGTATGGGCAAAATTACCTCAAGGGGTTTCGGATGCAGAAGCTTTTATTGATACAATTTTAGATGAAAAGTTCGTATTTATTACTCCAGGGACAATTTTTGGCAGTCAAGGGGAAGGCTATATTCGCTTTTCACTTTGCGTAAATGAGCAGACAATTGAAGAGGTCTTAAAACGATTTGAATCATGAATATAGGAGTGATAGGATTGGGGTTGATTGGAGGTTCTTTTGCTTTGGCAGCAAAAAAACACCTTGCAGATGCTGTGCTTTTTGGTGTAGATCAAAACACAGATCATGTCAAAGAAGCAATTGAAATGGGAATTATTGACCAGAAGTTGAAGTCCGAGCATTATGCTCAAATGGATGTTCTGATTTTAGCGATACCCGTAGATGCATCTAATGGATTGGTACTTGATATGCTGGATCAAATAAATGATAATGCACTTTTATTTGATGCGGGATCGACCAAAGCGTCTATGTGTCAAACAGTAGCTTTACATCCCAAAAGAAATCAGTTTTTAGCGACGCATCCCATTGCTGGAACAGAGTTTTCAGGTCCTTCGGCAGCATTTCCTGAATTGTATGCCAATCAAACACAGATTCTGTGTGAGACACAAAAAACCCGTCCTGATTTGTTAGAATGGGCGGTGCAGTTTTTTCGATCCATAGGTATGAACATTCAAGAAATGGACCCCCAAGCTCACGATCAACACATTGCTTATGTTTCTCATATTTCTCATATATCTTCATTTATGTTAGGAAAAACAGTGATGGAAAAAGAGAATGATGAACAAGCAATTTTTGATATGGCAGGAAGTGGATTTGCCTCCACGGTTCGTTTGGCAAAAAGCTCGCCAGAAATGTGGACTCCTATTTTTGAGCAGAATAGTGAAAATATTTTGGAGGTCCTCAGCGAGTATATTTCCAATTTGGAACAATTTAAATCCCTTTTAGAAAATAAAGATTGGTCTGAAATGCATAATCAAATGAAAGGGATTAACGCAATAAAAACAATACTGGAAGGTATTCCAGAATCAAACAGCAACAATAACTAACTAAGAATTAATACTTAAAACAATGGAAAATAAGAAAGAAATGCGCCAATGGCTTGACAATTTTGGACTCGATCACCCTTTAGTGATTGGAGGCCCTTGTAGCGCCGAAACCGAAGAGCAAGTACTGAAAATTGCCCACGAACTCAAAGATACAGACGTCACTGTTTACCGCGCTGGAATCTGGAAACCTCGAACCCGCCCTGGGATGTTTGAAGGGGTAGGAGCCATTGGTTTAGGTTGGTTAAAAAAGGTAAAAGAGCAAACGGGTTTATTGACTGCAACTGAGGTAGCAAACAAAGATCACGTAAAGTTGGCTTTAGATAATGATGTAGATATTCTATGGATTGGAGCACGTTCTACGGTGAGTCCTTTCATCATGCAAGAAATAGCCGATGCTTTAGAAGGAACGGATAAAATCGTATTGGTTAAAAATCCTGTAAACCCTGATCTAGCCCTTTGGTTAGGTGGTGTCGAACGACTTTATACTGCGAATATTAAGAAGTTAGGATTGATTCACCGTGGATTTTCGACCTATGAAAAAACTAAATATCGTAACATACCTGAATGGCAAATTGCGATTGAGGTAAAAAACAGATTTCCTGATTTGCCTATGATTTGTGACCCTTCACACATTGCCGGTAGAAGAGATTTGATTTTTGATATTTCACAGACCGCATTAGACCTTAATTTTGATGGGTTGATGATTGAAACACATTGGGATCCAGACAATGCTTGGAGTGATGCTGCTCAGCAAGTAACCCCTGAGCGTTTGGTTGAAATTATGGACGATTTGAAAGTGCGTAAAACAACAACTGACGAGGAAGCATACCAGTACGCATTGAATAACCTAAGAGCCCAAATTGATGTGATTGATCAGACCTTGTTGGATACTTTAGGCAAACGAATGAATATTGCAGCTGAGATAGGAGCACTTAAAAAGTCAAATAATGTTGCAGTGCTTCAAAACAAACGCTGGAATGAGATTTTAGGAAAAATGATTTTGGAAGGGCAAGAACGACAGCTTTCTGAGGAATTTATTTTAAGAGTTTTTAAAGCAGTTCATCAAGAGTCGATAAACAAACAAGAAAAAATACTTAACGGTTAGATAATTTTATAAACTCAACTTACCAATCTTAAAAAATGAATTTACTTGACTTAATGCGTGAATCGAGAGAAAAGCTTAAACCCCACTGGTTGACTGCTGTTCTCATTTCTGTCATTTATGGAGTTCTCGTGGGAGTTCCTTCCGAGTTAAATGCTTACGGTGAGATTTTATCTCTTTTATTGGCTGGGCCCTTACAGTTGGGAATGAGTATTTATTTTTTAAATATTGTATACAACCAACCGGCAACTATAGAAAACTTGATAGAGGGGTTTAAACCCCTCTTAAGAGTGTTATTGGTTTATTTGATAATTTCTATTATAACGCTCTTTGGGATTCTACTTCTTATCGTTCCGGGTATTATTATTGCCTTGGGCCTCTCAATGAGTTATTATATTCTGATTGAAAAGCCTGAATTGACTATCGAAGAAGTTTTAAAAGAAAGCTGGAGACTTACGGACGGTTATAAGCTGGAATTAATTGTATTACATCTTCGCTTTATCCCTTGGTATTTATTGGGACTTCTTTGTTTTTTTGTGGGTATTTTTGTTGTACTCCCCTGGCATCAATTGACTTTAGCTAATTATTACAATTACCTAAAAGAACAGCAACCTCAATAAGTTACTCCGCTTTCTTAAAAGGAACAGTGTTTAAGCTGTTAACTTAAAGCGTCAGCAATTCGTTTGACAGCAGTTCGAATGTTTTCTTCAGAGGCGGCGTACGATATGCGGATACAGTTTTCATTTCCAAAAGCTTCTCCTGTAACCGTAGCTACATGTGCTTTTTCTAGAAGAAGTAAGGCAAAATCTGAAGCATTTTGAATTTTCTTACCATGAATTGTTTTCCCAAAATAATAAGATATATCAGGAAATACATAAAAGGCACCCTGAGGTTGATTGAGTTTAAAGCCTGGAATTTCTTTGAGCAGATTAATGATCATTTCACGACGAGTAGCAAATTCATCCACCATGTATTGAATGGCACTTACTGGTGCTGAAACTGCCGCAATGGTCGCTCTTTGGGCAATACAGTTTGCACCGCTGGTAATTTGACCTTGCATTTTATTACAAGCTTTGGCAATCCATTCAGGAGCTCCAATATAACCAATACGCCATCCGGTCATGGCAAAGGCTTTTGCTACACCATTTACAGTAATGGTGCGATCGTATAATGATTTAATTGCTGCGAAGCTAAAATGAGGCGAACCGTAATTGATGTGTTCGTAAATTTCATCTGAAAGAATATAAATGTCGGGGTATTTTTCTAATACTTTCCCAAGTGCTCTGTATTCGTTCTCTGTATAAATTGTTCCGCTCGGATTATTGGGCGAATTGAACATGATCAATTTGGTCTTTGGGGTGATGGCTGCTTCCAATTGCTCAGGAGTGATTTTAAAATCGGTTTCAATACTCGAAGGAATAATGATTGATTTTGCCTCAGCTAAAGTTGCTATTGCAGAATAGCTTACCCAATAGGGTGCAGGAAGAAGTACTTCATCTCCTGGATCTAAGAGGACCATACACACATTGGCAATAGATTGTTTGGCTCCCGTTGAAACTACAATTTGTGAAGGTTCGTAAGCGAGCTTATTGTCTCGTTTGAACTTTTTACAAATAGCGTCTTTGAGGTCTGCATATCCGTCAACAGGAGAATAAGAGTTCCAGTTGTCATTAACTGCCTGAATGGCCGCTTCTTTAATGAACTCCGGGGTGTTAAAGTCAGGCTCTCCTAGGCTGAGTCCGATGATATCAATCCCTTGATTTTTTAACGCTCTAGCTTTTGCTGCCATGGCAAGCGTAGCCGATACAGGTAAACTGTTAATTCGTTCTGATAATGCTTCCATTTGATTTTTTAACTGGGTTGTACCCCCATTTGCTTTAAAAATTTGAAGTGAGAAAACAGGGCGCTTCTAGTTGTCTTATACTCGTTATAGGGTAGATTAAATTCTTTCGCTGTTTTCTTGACTATAGCTCCAATTTTGTTGTAATGAACATGACTAATATGAGGAAATATATGATGTTCGATTTGATGATTTAGTCCTCCTGTAAACCAATTAACTATTTTGTTTTTAGTAGAAAAGTTTACAGTGGTCAATAACTGATGTATCGCCCAAGTGTTTTTCATGGTACCTGAGTCATCTGGTTCGGGCATTTCTGCATCTTCCATAACGTGTGCCAATTGGAAGACCAAGCTTAAAATTAGCCCTGCGGTATAGTGCATCACAACAAAACCTATTAAGACAGTCCACCAAGGAGCGTCAATCACAAAAATGGGTAAAGCAATCCAAACAGAAAAATAAATAATTTTGCTGATAAGTAATCCTGTCCATTGGATGCTTGGGCGCTTGCTGTTGAGGTAAGAGAGCTTTCTTTTAGTATAGCGTTTCATTTGTTGAAAGTCCGTAAAAACAGCCCAGTTTAAAGTCAGTAGCCCATATAAAAGTACCGAGTAAAAATGTTGGAAACGATGGTGTGGCATCCACTCTGCATGCTTTGAAAAACGCAATACTCTTCCTGCTTCAAGATCTTCATCGTGACCGTGAATATTGGTGTAGGTATGGTGTAGTAGATTGTGTTGGATTTTCCAGTTGAAGACATTTCCCGCAAGAAAATAGATGCTACTTCCCATAAAATTATTGACCCATGGGCGCTTTGAAAATGAACCGTGATTTCCGTCATGCATTACATTCATTCCAACACCGGCCATCCCAACACCCATTACGATGCAAAGTAATAGTTTAAACCACAAGCTGATGCTTAGGGTCAAAACTAACACATAAGGGGCTATGAGTAATGAAAACATCACAAACGTCTTCAAGTAAAGCTTCCAATTTCCTGTTTTCTCAATCTTGTTTTCTTGGAAGTACTGATTGACACGTTTATTCAACGTTTTAAAAAATTCTTTTGGGTCTTTTCTTGAAAAGCGGAGTCTTTGTGTAGCTTGCATAAATATGTTTGAAACGTAAAAATAACCTAAATAAGTTAAAAATTACAATCCTGATAAAAAAACACTATGAATAAGTTGTTAAAACATTTTCCAGACTTGAACACAAAACAAAAAGAACAGTTTGCTCAATTGGAAGATTTGTACACTTTTTGGAATGCTCAAATCAATGTAATTTCAAGAAAGGACATGGATGCTTTTTATGAACGACACGTTTTGCATGCACTAGGAATAGCTAAGATTCTTCAATTCAAAGAGCAAGCTCGTGTTTTAGATGTTGGCACTGGAGGGGGTTTTCCGGGCATACCTTTAGCTATTTTGTTTCCCAAAACACAATTTTATTTAATTGATTCCATTGGTAAAAAAATAAAAGTAGTTCATGCAGTACAAGAATCTTTAGGTTTAACGAACGTAAAAACCTCTCAGCTAAGAGCCGAAGATTTTAAGGAAAAAGTGGACTTTGTTGTGAGTAGGGCAGTTAAAAAAATGGAAGTTTTTGTTCCTTGGGTTAAGAATAATTTAAATGCAAAGCACAAACATTCTCTAAAAAATGGTATTCTCTATTTAAAAGGAGGCGACCTTACCGAAGAATTAAAGAGTTTCCCCAAGGCACAAAGTTATAATCTTAAAGATCATTTTGATACCCCATTCTTTGAAACTAAAAAAGTGGTACATCTATCACTCTAAAGTTTTTTGGTTTTCAGATTGTTCAAATTTTTCAATCAGTTCCTCAAAGCGAAGTATATTCTGTTGCATTAAATCTTCAAAAGCTTCTAGATGCTTTTTCAGATCAGGAAAATTTGAATGTTGAGCATCAAGCCAGTTGTGATCGAAAGGGAAATGCCTTAGGTGTAATAAAGAATCCAAATGAGGTATTTTATTTCTTAAAGTTAAGAGCCTTTGTTTGAAAAGCGAGTCATGATCTTGTAAAGAATCCAAGTGAAATGAATGAGGAAATATTCTGATGTGAGGACTTGTTCCAAGAGAATCTTTTTTAAAGTAAAAGTTAAATTGTTTTGAGAGATTCCGTGTATTACTCACTCGTGTAGAGTCGTAACGGATTAAATTTCCGTTTTCATCGTATTCTTTTTCAACATGATAGCTTACTTCGGGGTCTTCTTGATTTTGCGCAAAAACAAAACCCAATCCCAAACAAAAGATAAGCGTATAGATTAAATGTTTCATTTTTTTTGATTTGAGTTCTAAAACTTAGACGCAAATACATGAGTAATGTTACAATTTCACTCTCCCAAAAACGGATAGCGATAATCTTTTGCTGGCACAAAAGTTTCTTTGATTAAACGCGGTGAAACCCACCGAAGCAAATTCGATGCAGATCCAGCTTTATCATTAGTTCCTGATCCTCTAGCACCCCCAAAGGGCTGCTGTCCTACAACGGCACCCGTAGGCTTGTCGTTAATGTAAAAATTACCAGCACTGTTTTCAAGTGCATTCAGAGCTTCTTCTAGTGCGTAACGATCTTGAGAATAAACCGCCCCTGTTAGGGCGTATTCCGAAGTACTATCGACTAATTCAAGAGTGTTGGTCCATTCACTGTCGGGATAGATGTACAGTGTAACCAGCGGTCCAAATAATTCTTTAGTCATGGTGCTGTATTTTGGATTGGTGGTAAGTACCACCGTAGGTTGGATAAAATAACCCACACTCGCATCATAAGAACCTCCCGCAATGATTTCCGCATCGCTGTCTTTTTTGACCTGCTCTATGGTGCTTACGAGTCGATCAAAAGTACCTTGATGAATGACAGCTGTAACAAAGTTTTCAAAATCTTCAGGAGACCCCATTTTGATGGTTTGTAGATCTGCCTTGACAAAGCCGATGACTTCGTCGGCTAAAGATTCGGGTAAATAGACTCTTGAGGCTGCGGAACATTTTTGTCCTTGAAATTCAAAGGCTCCTCTAATAATTCCTGTAGCAACTTCTTTTGCTTTTGAGGAAGGATGGGCAATGATAAAGTCTTTTCCGCCAGTTTCTCCAACAATTCTTGGATAGGATTTATAGCGTCCAATCTGAGTTCCAATCTTCTCCCAAATTTCTCTAAAGACCTCCGTTGATCCGGTGTAGTGTATTCCGGCAAAGTCAGGGCTTTCAAGCACGGTATTAGTGATTAGTTCAGGGTCACCAAAAACCATATTTATTACCCCATCGGGTAGTCCGGCTTCTTGGAAAACTTCCATCAATACTTGAGCTGAAAAAACTTGATGATCACTAGGTTTCCAGACTACGGTATTTCCCATCATGGCAGCACTAGCACAAAGATTCCCAGCGATTGCAGTAAAGTTAAATGGGCTTACGGCATATACAAAACCTTCAAGTGGGCGGTAGCTTAAACGATTCCATATCCCCGGACCATTTTCAGGTTGATTTTCATAGATCTCCTGCATAAAGGAAACATTAAATCGAAGAAAGTCAATGTATTCGCAAGCTGCATCGATTTCTGCTTGATGTATGGTTTTGGACTGAGCCAACATGGTTGCAGCATTAATTTTTGCTCGAAAAGGTCCTGCAACCAGCTCTGCCGCTTTCAAAAAAATTGACGCTCTTGATTCCCAAGGCATTTGACTCCAAGCGGTTTTTGCATCGAGGGATGCTTGAATGGCTTCTTTTATGTGCTTTGCTTCGGCTTTGTGGTAGGTGCCTAGACTGTGTTTGTGGTCGTGAGGTGGATGCATGTTTGCGGTTATGCCCGTTTGTACATCTCGATCTCCAATGCGCATAGGAATGTCCGTATTGGCTTTATATAAATGACTGTACATTTTGAGGACTTCTTTTTTTTCAGCGCTTCCTGGGGCATATGTCAGGATAGGTTCGTTAGTTGGATAGGGAACCTGAAAAATACTGTGAGCCATAACGTTTGTTTTTTAGTCAAAAGTATTGATTAAAATTTTAAAAAATCGAAAAATTGAGATGCTTAATTCAGGAGGTATGGAACGCTGAGTTTGAAACTTGGAACATCAACATTAAATTTTTTAGCGGTAGAAAAATTGATCATTATATACGTCCCAGTCATGGCACCTAGTGGAGAGGTGATTAAGCTTCCCGATTGGTAAGTATGAGTTTCTCCTGGCTTGATAACAGGCTTTTTTCCAACAACTCCGTTACCATTTACATATTGTGGTCTACTGACCGATTCTAGAATTTTCCAATGGCGTGACAAGAGTTGAACAACATCTTTGCTTTGGTTTTCAATGGTGATATGATACATAAAAGCATGGTGAAGGATTTGGTCTTTAAGAAAACTTCCTTCAAACTTTGATTCTACTGAGATTTTTATCCCTTTTGTGATTTGTTGTACCACTATGTTTTTGTGATCATTCGAACTTTAAAGGTAATAAAAATCAATTCGTTAGCAAAAAATTTGGTTTAATTTTGTAATTCAAATGAATTTGCATTGCCAACACCAATTAAAGCATCGTATTGATCGCCTATATTCCTGTAATACACTAAGATAAGATAATCGTTTTCCGTTAAAGCATGTGAGCCGCTTAGGGCGTTTTTATTCAGTATTCCATTTTGGCTCAAGACATATTTGTAGTTGTAAAACCCTTGCTTGAGCAATAGCACACTTTCATAAATTTCCAAGGCTGGATTAAAGTAAAGTTTATTTAGGTTGCTTAATTCAAAATTATTAAATGCTCCGTATATAAAGAGTTCTTCATTTTTATTTAACTCATAAGGATAGGCCAGGCTGAAATAAACAATACTGTAATCTGAGTCGGTATTTGAATCTCCTGGACGCATGATGTTTCTTATTTCAAAGGCACCATTAATATCTGGTGCATAGGTGTAATCTAAAAGATTTCTTATGATATCTGTTTTGAGATATGATTCGTAGAGCTCTGCGCGGTTGGTGTATTGAATGTTTGGTGTAGTAACTCTTAAATCCTTGGTGTCAAAAAAATAATATTCATTCCCGCCCTCAAATTGAGTAGGCGTGTCATATCTATAGTCAAGTGTATTACCTGAAAAATACTGAGGCTTTATATCTGTGACAGCATCATTCCATTGTTGATTTTGGAGGATCGTAATTTTAACGTTTTCATTAGGATTGACAAAAAAATTACCTCTAGGTGTGACCGTAAAGTGAATGGATTGATGAGTCGTAAATCGATCCATATTTTGAGGTCTGTAAACTGCAGCCTGAACTGTTGCGCTATTATCATATACACAAAACCTTCTTGAAAAAATCAATTCATCATAGACTGAATAGATTTCAATCATATAATTTCCCGATACTTTTAATTGAAGGTTTTCATTGGGAATATTAAGATTGTAATGGGTGTAATGCTGAAGTGTATTAAACGAAGTAGTGTAATCGTCAACCCTCAAATTGTCATAGCCTTCTAAGTATTCGTTTTGAAAAAGTTGTGAAGGGGTCCAATCGTGATTAAAGTGTTTTATTCGATAGTAGTAATCAGCTTCGTCCGCGTTCAAGTCGTCAAAGCGTAAATTCATCTGTTCTCCTAGTGCAACTACAGGGAATACCCCTCTATTTTGACCTCCTTTGAATTGTACCGATTTGATGTTTTCTGGTGCAGCATGCTCTCTTTGTACCTGTGCATTGCTAACAAAGCTGTTAAAAAGTATAAAAAGAATGAACTGATTGATCAAGATTTTCATGAATTGTAAATGTAATTGTTCAGCCTGTGTTGTCCAAATCGAGGGCTTTCTAAAGAAATACTTAAACACCTATTTAGAACGAATATAAATAAGTTTTTTCGTCTAGGTATGAATGAATAAAAAGAGGGTTTATTAGTAAATTTGTTCGATTTTAGAATTTAACTTTTTTAATGAAAATAATTAAAAAAATTCAAACTAGAAGGGGAGCACAGCTGAACATTAAAGGTGATGCTGAAAGGGTCATTTCTAGAACTCCATCTTCAGATACTTTTGCACTTAAGCCCGATGATTTTTTTGGTACTTTTCCAAAACTTCTGAAAAAAGAAGGTGAGAAAATAAAAGCAGGCGAGCCTATTTTTTTCAGCAAAAATCAGCCTAGTATAAAATTTGTTTCTCCGGTCTCTGGTGTCGTCCAAACGATACAGCGTGGACCAAGAAGAAAAATTGAAAAAATTATTATTGCGAATGCTTCAGATGATGATAGCGTTTCGCATGATGTAAGTACCCTTGAGAGCATGGGCCGTGATGAATTAAAATCACTCCTTTTAGAAAGTGGAAACTGGCCATTTATCCATCAGCGACCGTACGGTACTATTGCCAACCCAGAGGACACCCCTAAGGCTATTTTTGTTTCTACATACAAAACGAGTCCTCTTTGTCCAGACTTTGAGTTTATTCTTAATAAAGAAGCGGAGGCTTTTCAGGATGGTATTTCCATACTGAACAAACTAGTAGATCAGCCAGTATTTCTTGGAACGGATGCTTCACATCCAGGAATTTTTAAAGAAATTTTAGACGTTCAAAATTACACCGTTGCTGGACCCCATCCTGCTGGAAACATCAGTTTACACATTCAAAAATTAGCACCTATAAACATGGGTGAACGTGTTTGGACAGTCAATCCTGAAGATGTGGCAAATTTGGGTCGTTTTGCAAAGTCCGGAAAATTTAGTCCAAAACGTACCATTGCAATTACTGGAAATGCTGTTGAACATGCGAAGTACATTGTCACAAAACTAGGTGTTGAATTGCAACCTATTTTGGATGAACAAACATTACTTTATCCTCATAACAGAGTGATTAATGGTGATGTTTTAACTGGTTCAACTGCTAGTACAGAAGGACACCTTGGATATTACAACAACCAAATAAGTATCATTCCAGAAGGGAATGATTATCGTATGTTTGGGTGGTTGCCATTTAAAGACAATAACATCCTTAGCCTTTCCAACACCTCTTTTTCTCGTCTTTTTAAGAAGAAAGGTTTTGAAGTTGACACCAATCTTAATGGCGAAGAGCGCGCATTGGTGGTTACTGGAGAAATGGAAAAAGTATTTCCCTTAGATGTTTTTCCCATGCAGCTGATAAAAGCTTGTATGATAGAAGATATAGAAAAGATGGAAGCTCTAGGGATTTATGAAGTAGTGCCAGAAGATTTTGGTTTAATTGATTATGCTAATACATCTAAAATTGAGGCACAAGAGATCATCCGTCAAGGAATTGAGTTAATGATAAATGAAGTAGGTTAAATATCCATTATGAATGCACTTAGAAAACAATTAGACGCTTTAAAAAAGCCCTTTGGAAAAGGACAAAAGCTTGAAAAGTTCGCACCGGCGATTAATGCTTTTGACACTTTTTTGTTCGTTCCAAATCACACCACAAAAAAAGGAGCACACATTCGTGATGCAGTTGATTTAAAGAGAACAATGGTTACTGTGATTATTGCTCTGTTACCCGCATTAATTTATGGGATATACAACACTGGATATCAATATTATGCTCAAACAGGCGAGTCCTTCACTTTTATAGACGCTTTCATTCACGGTGCTTGGAAAATTGTTCCCATGATAATCGTCTCTTATGTCGTGGGCCTATCCATTGAATTTGGATTTGCTGTCTATCGAGGACATGAAGTTAATGAAGGCTATTTAGTTACAGGATTACTTATTCCAATGATTATGCCGGTGGATATTCCGCTCTGGATGGTTGGGATTTCAACGGCATTTGCGGTGTTGATTGCCAAAGAAGCTTTTGGAGGGACGGGAATGAATATTCTCAACCCCGCTTTGACTGCAAGAGCGTTTGCCTTTTTTGCCTATCCAACTTATATGTCCGGGAATAAAGTATGGGTTTCTGAAGCTGGTGCTGTTGACGGAATTTCTGGTGAAACAATCCTAGGAAGCCTTGCAGCTGGACAAGATGTAAAATACTCGATGATGCAAATGTTCCAAGGGTCTATTCCAGGATCTATAGCTGAAACCTCAACACTTTGGGTTGCAGTGGGTGCTTTAATTTTAATTCTAACTGGAATAGGAAGTTGGCGCATCATTACAGGTGGAATAATTGGTGCAGCCATTATGGGCTTATTATTTAACCTATGGGGAGCCAATGCTTTGATGAGCTTTTCTTGGATTAATCATTTAGTTGTCGGAGGTTTTGCTTTTGGAATCGTATTTATGGCAACGGATCCAGTTTCGGCTGCTCAAACCAACAAAGGGAAATGGATTTATGGAATTCTGACCGGAATTTTCTGTATCATGATTCGTGTATTTAACCCCGCTTATCCAGAAGGCGTAATGCTTGCCATTTTACTGATGAACGTATTTGCACCTACCATTGATCACTATGTTGTGAATGGAAATATCAGCAAGCGTAAAAAGCGCTGGATTAACGCACAAGAACTTAAAACTGCTTAAACAATGAATAGAGACAGCAACGCATATACTTTTATTTTTGCCACATTGATGGTCTTGGTGGTAGCTTCTGCCCTTGCTTTTACCGCAAGTTCTTTAAAAGACCTTCAAGCCTCTAATGTGCGGAAAGAAAAAATGCAAAATATTTTAGCAACCATCGGAATTGAAACTGATCGTGAAAAAGCAGAGGCTCTATACAATGAGTATATTACTGGTCAACTTTCTCTGACCTCCTCAGGTAATATTGATCAAGAGGTAAGCGCTTTCGAAATCAGTTTGAATAATGAAATTAAAAAGCCCGTATCAGAGCAACGCTTTCCATTGTATGAAGCCAATGTTGACGGCAGTAAATTCTATATAGTTCCTTTAAGAGGAGCAGGATTATGGGATGCTATTTGGGGCTACATCGCTTTAAAGGAAGATAGAAACACCATCCAAGGTGCTGTTTTTGACCATAAAGGAGAAACCGCAGGTTTGGGTGCTGAAATTACCCAACAATGGTTTCAAGACCGATTTGTAGGTGAAAAGTTATTTAATGCTCAGGGCCAGCTTGTTGGGATTAATGTTTCCAAGACGAATAATGATCCTAAGGATACAGATAAGGAGGATCACGAAGTAGATGCAATTTCTGGAGCAACAATTACAGGGGATGGAGTAACTGACATGATCCTTGAACGATTTAAACATTATTTACCTTATCTGAAGGCAGAAAATACAACGGTGGCTTTAAACCAATAATTAAATGGAAGAAAATAAATCAACCTCCGATAAGAAAACAACCTTACTCTTTGTGAACAAGGAAAGAGAGCCGTTGTTTTCAAAAAAGAATCGAAAATTACTCTCTGATCCAATGGATGACAACAACCCCATTACCGTTCAGGTTTTAGGGATTTGTTCTGCCTTGGCGATTACAGTGCAATTAAAGCCTGCCGTGGTAATGAGTATTTCAGTAATGGCAGTAATGGCAGCAAGTAATGTGATTATATCATTATTAAGAAATTTAATTCCTAACCGTATTCGGATCATTGTCCAGTTGGTAGTTGTTGCCTCCATGGTAATTTTAGTTGACCAAGTACTTAGAGCCTACGCTTATGATGTAAGTAAGGAACTTTCCATTTTTATTGGACTAATTATTACAAACTGTATTGTAATGGGAAGATTGGAAGCCTTTGCCTTGGGTAATGGTGTTTGGAAATCCTTTTTAGATGGTATTGGAAATGCTGCTGGTTACGGAGTCATTTTAATTTTAGTCGCTTTTTTTAGAGAATTGTTTGGTTCAGGAAAATTATTTGGTTTCCAAGTGATTCCTGACGCGATTTATGAAATGGGATATGTAAACAACGGATTGATGTTACTTTCTCCTATGGCTTTGATCACAGTAGGAATTTTGATCTGGATTCAACGCTCGCGAAACCGAACTTTAATTGAAAAAAATTAAGAGCCAACTATGGAAGCTTATTTAAACTTATTCGTAAAAAGTATCTTTATAGAGAACATGATTTTCGCCTATTTCCTAGGTATGTGTTCTTATTTGGCGGTATCTAAAACCGTAAAAACTGCAGTAGGATTGGGATTTGCAGTAATTTTTGTCTTGGCTATTACGGTACCCATCAACTTTTTATTAGACACTTATTTACTCCAGTCTGGAGCTTTAGCGTGGTTAGGTCCACAGTACGCTGATCTTGATTTGAGCTTCTTAAGCTTTATCATGTTTATTGCAGTTATTGCCTCTATGGTGCAGCTGGTCGAAATGATCGTTGAAAAATTTGCTCCAGCCCTTTACGGTGCATTGGGAATATTCCTTCCTTTGATTGCTGTAAACTGCGCTATTTTAGGAGGTTCCTTATTTATGCAACAAAAAGATTTTTCTGGTGTAGCTGAATCTGCAGTTTATGGTTTGGGTTCTGGAATTGGATGGTTGTTGGCGATACTTGCTATAGCAGCAATTCGAGAAAAAATAACCTATTCGAATGTGCCTGCACCTTTGAGAGGTCTGGGTATTACCTTTATTATCACCGGTTTGATGGCGTTGGGTTTTATGAGTTTTATGGGAATTAAATTATAATGTGAGATGGATTATTCAGTAGTATTAGCAAGTGTTGTTGTTTTTTTAATCATAACATTCCTTTTGGTAGGAATGCTATTAGGTGCTAAGGCAAAATTATTGCCTTCAGGTCCGGTTAATCTGATGATCAACGGAGACAATCAAGTAGAAGTATCTTCAGGGAGTACTTTATTAAGTACCCTAGGAAATAATAAAATATTTTTACCCTCTGCATGCGGAGGTGGCGGAACTTGTATTCAATGTAGGTGTCAGGTACTTGAAGGTGGAGGTGAAATCTTACCTACAGAGGCACCTCACTTTTCTAGAAAAGAAGTTGCTGAAGGCTGGCGCTTGGGATGTCAAGTTAAGGTAAAACAAGACATGGTGATTCAAGTCCCTGAAGAGGTTTTTGGAATCAAAAAGTACGAAGCCAAAGTATTAAGAAATTGGAATGTAGCATCTTTCATCAAAGAGTTTGTTGTGGAAATACCAGAAGCAATGGATTACAAAGCCGGAGGATATATCCAAATTGAAATCCCTCCATGTGAGGTAAAATACCAAGACATTGATATTTCAGCGCATCCGGAAGAACACCCAGGAGAGCCTGATAAATTTAAGTTGGAATGGGACAAATTCAAACTGTGGCCACTAACTATGAAAAACACCGAAACGGTTGAACGTGCCTATTCAATGGCATCTTATCCGGCAGAAGGAAAAGAAATCATGCTAAACGTACGAATAGCAGCTCCACCTTTTGATCGTGCTAAAAACGATTGGAGTGATGTGAATCCAGGAGTTGCTTCGTCCTATATTTTTTCAAAAAAAGCCGGAGATTCGGTGACTATTTCAGGCCCTTATGGCGAATTTTTCATTAACGAGTCTGAATCTGAAATGCTCTATGTAGGAGGTGGCGCAGGAATGGCACCTATGCGTTCTCACTTATATGAGCTATTCAGAACGCTTAGCACTGGAAGAAAGGTAACTTTCTGGTACGGAGGCCGATCCAAACGTGAATTATTCTATATCGATCACTTCAAAGCCTTAGAAAAGGACTTTCCTAATTTCAAATTCTATATTGCACTTTCTGAGCCTTTGGAAGAAGACAATTGGAAAGTAAAAGACGGTTTGGATGGAGAAGGAGACGGATTTACTGGATTTGTCCACCAAGTTGTTATTGATAATTACTTGTCGAGTCATGAAGCACCGGAAGACATTGAAGTATATTTCTGTGGCCCACCTTTAATGAATCAGGCTATTGAGCGAATGGCGGAGGACTTTGGTGTTCCACCAGAGAACGTTCGATTTGACGATTTTGGAGGGTAACAAGAATAAAAAAAGAGGTTGTAAACCTCTTTTTTTATTCTCTAAATTCAAGTCTCTTTTCTGCCGTGCTTTTTTAATTTAAATTGTTTTTAATGAGCCAATTAACTCTTCAAGAAATTCATCAGCTTGCCATGAAAGAGGTAGGTGACCATTTGGAAGCAGAGGGTTTTGAATTTTTAGCAGTAAATTCTCAACTTAAACGAACACCACAGTTTGTTTGTGTGAAAGAAAAAAAGCTTTTTTTTGTAGTGGTTCAAGGAACGGTTTATCCTCAAGCACCAAAAAAATTTGATCCTGAATTGATCGAGAAAGTAAAAGAGCACGCTGTTAAAAATAACGCTCAGTTATTTCTTGCAGGTGTAGGGTTTGCGCATGCCGAAAATTACAAGTATCCATTAACCAAAAACGACCCCTATGCAGTCAATTTTCAAGGACTTGAAGTACTACTGTAGCTTTTTTATTAGCTTTATATTGTTGAGCTGTACTACAGGACAAGAGGAGCATCAAAAAATACAAGGTTACGCACTAGGCACTTCGTATTCTATCTCCTATGTTTCCACTAAACTGTCTCCAGAGTATTTAACCCAAAGAGTTGACTCTATCTTTGGAGTGATAAACAAATCACTGTCCACCTATATTCCTGATTCTGACATTTCTAAAATCAATAAGGGTGATAGTCTATTGGTAGTAGATGAGCATTTTATTAAAGTTTACCAAAAGGCCTTGGAGGTATGGAAAGCTTCTAATGGTTTCTTTGATCCCACGGTTGGGACTTTAGTGAACGCCTACGGTTTTGGGCCTGGGAAGCCCCTGAATCAAATTAGTCAAATGCAGCGCGACAGTCTTTTGGAATTGACCGGTTGGTCAAAAACGAAGCTCACCCAACAAAAAACGATACTAAAAGAAAACCCTAATATTTATTTTGACTTTAATGCCCTGGCAAAAGGCTACGCAGTTGATGTGTTAGCGAATTATTTGAAACGCCAACAGATTAAGGCATATCTGGTTGAAATAGGAGGGGAAATTATAGCACAAGGCAAAAGCCCTAGATCTGGAGGGTTTTGGAAAATTGCCATAGACGATCCTCAGCAAGGTGAGGAGCGCAATTTTATAAGGACTGTAATGCTGGAAAATGAAGCTTTGGCTACTTCGGGGAATTACAGAAAGTATGGGGTTGACGCAAATACGGGACTCCGGATTGCCCATTCTATTAACCCTAAAACGGGAGAAGCTTTTCCTTCTAAGGTATTGAGTGCTTCGGTAACAGCACCCGATTGTATGACGGCAGATGCCTATGCTACTGCTCTTATGGTAATGCCCTTAGAACAATCTCAAAAACTTATTAACTCAAAACCTGAACTGGAAGCCTATTGGATAATTTCTGACTCTTTAGAGGGTGTCAAAGAGCTTTTTTCAAAAGGGTTTAAAGATTAGCAGGTTTCACAATACGGCTCATTATTGTACCCGTCGTTAAATCCTTTTATAAATGCAGCCTTATTTTCATCCCAATTAGAAATGAGATTATAGGTTACAATTGCAAAAAAAGCGGTTAAAATAATATGAAGCAGATTGTATCTTTTTTGGGTTAAGTAGTTCATAAATAAGAAATTTTGGAATCTAAATTTATGAAAAATTGTTTCATCACAAAAATGACTTTTAGCCCCTATTGATCAAGCAAATGTTATTTTTTTGTAGCGACAGGTATGTTTTCATTTTTAGGCAACGCAAAATTTTCAACCTCTTCGGAGGAAAGTTCTTTTAAAAAATCAATAGCCTGAGCTTTAAATCCCACACGTTCTAATCTTTTATAGTAATCAGCACCGTAAACACGTACATGGTCGTATTGACCAAAAACCTCAGTTCGTTTTGCTTTATCCGTAATGCTGTTGTCTTCAAATGTGGCAGAACGATTTTCCTCTAAAGGAACTTGTGCAATTAAGGTCCCTCTAGATTTGAGAACTCTATAGAGTTCCTGCATTGCTTTCTGATCATTGGGGATATGTTCTAATACATGATTGCACAAAATCAAATCAAAGGTATTCTCTTTAAAGGGCAGATCGCATATATCTGCTTTAACATCTGCCAACGGTGAATGAAGATCGGTAGTAGTGTAGTCCCAATGAGCAAAAGCTTTGAATTTGCTAAAAAACACCTGTTCGGGTGCAATGTGAAGTACTTTAATAGGGTTGTTTAGAAAAGTGGTTTTTCTTTTGAGATAGAGCCATAACAACCGATGTCTTTCAAGGGAAAGGGTACCGGGGCATAAAGCATGGGGTCGGGTCGTTTTATAGCCATACGGCAAGAATTTACGATAGCTACTTCCATCAATAGGATCGGTAAAACGACTTCCTTTAAAATACCATTTGATCAGTGGTCGAAACCTTATACTTAAAGAAATGAGCCAAGGTCGTGGAATTAAATTCAGTATCCTTTTCATAGGACCAAAGGTTGGCTTCGGTAGGGGAGTTCTTCCTCACTGGTAATGCCTAGGGCTTTATAGATGTATTCAAAAGTTGAAAGCAATTCTGGTTTACCTTCAATAAGAGCAACATTATGCTCAAAATGAGCGGAGGGTTTTCCATCAGCCGTGAGGATGGTCCAGCCGTCTTTGAGTTGTTTGATGCGGTGGGTACCTCTATTGATCATGGGTTCTATAGCCAAGACCATTCCGTTTAAAAATTTTTTACCACGCCCACGCTTACCGTAATTTGGCACCTCGGGGGCTTCGTGCATAGTTTGTCCCAGCCCGTGACCAACCAGTTCACGGACCACACCATAGCCCTCTTTTTCGCAATAATATTGAATGGCATAACCCAAATCTCCTATACGGTTATTGAGTTGAAAAGCGTTGATGCCTTCATAGAGGGATTCTTTGGTTATTTTTAATAATTTTTCTGTTTCGGACTCAATCTCACCTACAGCAAAAGTATAGGCGTGGTCACCGTAATAGCCGTTTTTGAGTGCCCCACAGTCAATTGAAATGATATCGCCTTCCACTAGCGGCGTTTCATTAGGAATCCCATGTACTACTTGAGCATTTGGACTCATACAAAGCGTATTTGGAAAATCATAAAGCCCTAAAAAGCCCGGTTCAGCTCCTTGGTCTTTAATGAAGTCAAAGGCTAAGCTGTCGAGTTTTAAGGTACTTATTCCGGGTTTAATTTCAGAGGCTAACATACCCAGCGTCTTTGAGACAATTAAGGCGCTTTCACGCATCAACTCTATTTCTTCTTTTGTTTTTAGTATAATTCCAGACATATCAAAAATCAGCGTAGGCGTTCTCGTAAGGTTCTTTTTTAAGAATTTTTGAAAAATCTTCAATCATACTTTCTACAGGAAATTCAACAATTCTATTATTTTCTTTTCCGTTTTCAAAAAAGATAAGGGTTGGAATATTGATGATATCATATTCTTTTTCATAGCCTAGAGGACTGTCTTTAGCCTCTGAGATGGCATACATTTCTATTTGCTCTTCTGTTACTCCTAAGACATCTAAGAGTTTGAACATACCTCCTAATTCTCTTTGGGTATCCCCACACCAAGTTCCGAGAAATAATTTGAATTTTAAATTTTTCACCAAAGCTGCGTGTTCTTCAACCCACCCCTCTGGGATTTTGAGTAAATCGTACTCTGGACGAAACCAAGCCATAAATTCCTCAGTATTGAGATTCGCGCGATTCATATAGCCTAAAACAACCGTCTCTCCTTCTTCTCCAATTAGAGTCTCAACCTCCATAGGTTCTGTTGCGTATTTTGGGGTTTGTGAACTTTTACAGCTTACGATTAGAAGACTTGAAACTAAGAGAAGATAGAATGATTTCATTAGTATAGGATTAAAGATTTTTGGGTCATTGTTTCAGGTTGTTTTACACCCATTAGATCTAAAAGTGTAGGTGCAATATTGCCTAAAATTCCTGAATTGATTTTCTTTTGTTCTGGATCCACTAAAATTACAGGAACAGGATTGGTCGTATGCGCAGTATTGGGGGTGCCATCTGGATTGATCATGGTTTCACAGTTTCCGTGGTCAGCGATGACTAAACTTGCATAGCCTTGTTTAAGCGCTGCATCCAGAACATCTCCAGCACATTGATCTACGGCTTCACAGGCTTTGATTGCTGCTTGTAGATCTCCTGTATGACCAACCATATCTGGATTGGCGAAATTTAGACAGATAAAATCAGGAGGATCATTTTTGATTTTTTCAACGATTGCATCTCGTATTTCAAACGCACTCATCTCTGGTTTTAAATCGTAGGTAGCAACTTTGGGAGAAGGGCATAAAATTCGTTCTTCGCCCTCAAAAGGAATTTCTCTACCTCCATTAAAAAAGAAGGTAACATGAGGGTATTTTTCTGTCTCGGCAATACGGACTTGTGTTTTACCAGCTTCCGCCAAAACCTCACCTAAGGTGTCTTGTAGATTGTCTTTGTCAAAAACAACTTTTACTCCTTTGAATGATTCATCGTAGTTAGTGAGCGTGACATAATACAACTCAAGAGGTTCCATATTGTGTTCTGGAAATGCTTTTTGAGAAAGGACTTGAGTAAGTTCTCTTCCCCTGTCTGTTCTAAAATTAAAGAAGAGTACGACATCACCTTCTTCTATTTTTGAGTTGGTGTTTTCTTTGAATAATGGCTTGATAAATTCATCTGTAATTCCTTCATCATAGCTTTTTTGAAGACTTTTTTCAAAATCGGCTGACGGTGTTCCTTTTCCATGAACTAAAAGATCGTAAGCAAGTTTGACGCGTTCCCATCTCTGGTCTCTATCCATGGCGTAATACCGTCCAATTAAAGATGCAAATTTGGCATGTTTACCTTGTAATTTATCTTCAATTTGCTTGACAAATCCTTTTCCAGACTGGGGATCAACATCTCGTCCGTCTGTAAAAGCGTGAAGATAAACTTCGGGGAGTTCATAACCTTCGATTAAATCGAATAAACCTTCTAGATGATTGATATGCGAATGTACTCCTCCATCAGATAATAAGCCTAAAAGATGTACTTTTTTCCCTTGCTTCTTTGCAAATTCAAAACTATCAGTTAATACTTTTTCTTTTTGAAGTTCATTGTTTTGGACTGCAAGATTGATTTTCGCCAGATCTTGATATACAATTCTTCCTGCACCCAAATTCATATGCCCTACCTCACTATTTCCCATTTGACCTTCGGGTAAACCTACGTGTTCACCGTCTGTTCGAAGGGTATTATAGGAGTAGTTTTTATATAGTGAATCAATATAAGGTGTGTGTGCCTGGTCTAGAGCAGATACTTTTGGGTCGGGAGCGTTTCCCCAACCATCCAATATCATTAAGAGTGTTTTTTGGGCCATTAATTTTTTTGTAAAGATACAAATTTGTAAGCTCTTCAATAATACCTCTGAGCTTAAAAAAAAACTGTTACTTTGTAAAAAAAGAGTTGAAAAAAGGGCTTGTTTTTAGATCTACAGGAAGTTGGTATACAGTTGAGTCCGAAGGGCTTTTTTATGCCTGTAGAATTAAGGGTAAACTACGCTTAAAAGGAATCAAAAGCACCAATCCAATAGCGGTAGGAGATCGGGTTTTTTTTGAGGTAGATACTCAAGCTACAGGACTAGAAGGAACTATAGTAGAAATTGAAGAACGCCAAAATTATATTGTTCGAAAGTCCGTAAACCTTTCCAAACAAACACATATTATTGCCTCTAATATCGACCAGGTATTTTTATTAGTTACGCTGCACAATCCACCTACTTTCCCTGCTTTTATCGACCGTTTTTTAGTAACAGCAGAGGCGTATCAAATTCGCTCGATTTTAGTTTTTAATAAACTGGATACTTGTTCGCCGGAGCAAGAGCAACAGATTGATGATTTGGCAGCCATTTATACTAAAATTGGATATCAGATTTTAAAAATTTCAGCAATACAAGGGCTTAATGTCACTGAAATTAAGGAGTTGATGGAAGATAAAGTGAGTATGTTTTCTGGGCACAGTGGTGTGGGTAAATCAACCTTGATTAACGCCATTGCGCCAAATTTAAATTTAAAAACTTCAGCCATTTCAGTCCAGCATCAGCAAGGTACACACACTACTACGTTTGCTGAAATGTTTGCCTTATCTGAAGGAATTAAAATAATAGATACACCTGGAATAAAAGGGTTTGGAGTGGTGGATATGCAAGCTGAAGAAATTGGAAATTATTTTCCTGAATTTGCACCCTTAAAGTCAGCATGTAAGTTTCACAATTGTTTGCACCAAAGTGAACCACAGTGTGCTGTTATTCAAGCTTTTGAATCCGGTGTTGTCGCAGCATCTAGATATCAAAGCTATTTACAAATGTTAGAAAATGACACTACTTATCGTTAAATAAAAGTATATGAGAGTTGTTTTGCAACGTGTCCGAAAGGCTCAGGTTATTATTGAAGAAAAAGAGCGTAAAGAAATTGGTCACGGAATTTTAGTCTTGCTAGGTATTGAAATGGCAGACGAGATGGCGGACGTAGATTGGCTAGTAAACAAAGTACTGAATCTGCGTATTTTTGACGACGAAAATGGGGTTATGAATAAGTCTTTATTGGATGTCCAAGGAGAATTATTGGTGGTGAGCCAATTCACCCTTATGGCCGGGACAAAAAAAGGCAACCGACCATCGTATATCAGAGCTGCAAATCACGAACATGCCATTCCGCTTTACGAATCCTTTATCAAAAAGGCTGATTTTATTTTAGAATCAGAAGTTGCTACTGGATCCTTTGGAGCTATGATGCAAGTAATCTTGGAAAACGACGGTCCAGTAACTATTTTGATGGATTCTAAGAATAAAGAATAAGTCCGTTAAAGAATATTGACTTCCGTTTCTAGCATAATATTGAAAGTTTTTTTGACTGCAGATTGTATTTTTTGTGCAAGATCCAAGACTTCTTTTCCTTTGGCTTGATCTAAATTAACGAGAACCAATGCTTGATTTTTGTGTACACCGGCACCACCGTGTTGGGTTCCTTTAAATCCTAACTGATCGATTAGCCACGCAGCTGGAATTTTAACTTGTTCATCAGCCGCAGGATAGCAGGGGAGTTCGGGGTAGATTTCTTTCAGTAATTTATAGTGTGTCTTTGGAACCAACGGATTTTTAAAAAAGCTACCGCTGTTGCCAAGTATTTTTGGGTTGGGAAGTTTGGATTCTCGAATTTCAATCACAGCTGCTGCAACCTCTTGAATTTTTGGAGCGGTTCCTTCAAAGTGGACTTTTAGAGCACCGTACTCTATCTTTAGTGGGTGTGGAGGTTTTTGAAGTTGAAAGCACACTGATGTAATGATGTATTTTCCTTTTTGATGGGTTTTAAAAATAGAAGACCTATAATTAAATTCACAATCTTTTTTTAAAAGCACCTCTTCTTCCAGTGTTTGTACATTCAATACTTTACAGGACTTGAAAACAGAAGTGAGTTCTACACCATATGCTCCAATGTTTTGTATTGGTGCTGCCCCTACGCTTCCTGGAATTAAGGCTAGATTTTCGATACCACCATAGTTTTGATCCAGACACCACAAAACAAATTCGTGCCAGTTCTCGCCAGCTTGAACTTCCACAGTAACGGCTTCAGAAGTCTCCGATAAAACTCTTGTTCCTTTGTTGGCGATCTGAAGGGTGAGACCGTCAAAATCTTTGGTAAAAAGGACATTACTTCCACCTCCTAAAACACGAAAAGGAAGGTTTTTATTTTCTAAAAGAATTTCTTTGAGCTCAACAGTGTTGGTTACTTTGTAAAAGTATTTTGTTTGGGCTTCAATCCCAAAAGTGTTGTAGGGCTTTAAAGAAACGTTCTCTTTAAATTCGAGCATGTTTCAAGTTACAAATTTGTTATAGGCTTCCAGTGCTTTTTCTAAAATAGTTGCAGCAAGGATCAGTTTTTCTTGATCTAAAATAAATGCAATTCGAACTTCATTAAGTCCAACATTTGGGGTTGAATAAAAGCCCTTTGCGGGAGCCAACATTACGGTTTGATTGTCAAAGCTAAAGTCGGTAAGCAAGAATTTTGAAAAGTCTTCAGCATCCTCAACAGGTAATTTAGCAATACAATAAAAAGCTCCCATAGGGTGCGACACTTCTACATTTGGAATTTTTTCCAAATGCTTAATGAGGGTATTTCTTCTGGCTGTATATTCTTTGATTACTCCTTCTAAATAGCTTTCTGGAGCAGAAAGCGCCGCTTCACTTGCCATTAGAGCAAAGGTTGGAGGTGAAAGCCGAAGGTGAGCAAATTTTAATACATTTTGAATAAGGGTATTATTTTTAGATACTAATGAACCCACACGTGCACCACACATACTGTATCGTTTGGAGACCGAGTCAATCATCACGGTGTGCTGACTAGCCTTTTCATTACTCAAAACAGAGTAATGAGGTTCACCCTCATGGATAAACTCACGGTAGACTTCATCGACAATTAAGAAAATATCGTGTTCTATGGCCAGTTCGCATAGGGTATCAATTTCTTTTTTACTATAAACGTAGCCAGTTGGATTACTGGGATTACACAAAAGAATGGCTCTAGTCTTAGAAGTAATTTTTTTACTGATGTTTTCTAAAGCTGGAAGTTGAAATTGAGAATGGAATTCTGAAATTACCGGAACCACACGAACACTCGCTGCACTTGCAAAGCCATTGTAGTTTGCGTAAAAGGGCTCTGGAATAATGATCTCATCGCCGGCATCGCAAATTACATTGAGTGCAAAGGTTAGGGCTTCACTTGCTCCTGTAGTCACAATAATGTCATCGCTACTAATAGCTATATTATGTTTGCTGTAATAGCCAACTAGTTTATCTCTATAGGATAGACTTCCTTGAGAAGGTCCGTAGGGTAATAAATTCAAATTTGAATGTGTTACTGCTTCAATGGCTTCTTTAGGTGCTGCGATATCAGGTTGTCCAATGTTGAGGTGAAGAACCTCAATTCCATTCGCTTTTGCTTTTTCAGAAAAGACAACGAGCTTTCGGATCGGTGAAGTTGGAAGTTCAATTCCTTTTTTTGATAGTTGTGGCATGAGTCAAATAAAGAAGCAAAAATAAGAGGTTTTTTTTTGCCACCACCTACTATTTTAAATCCACCAAAAAAAAAAATGGAAAACGAAGAAAAATCTTATGATTTTTATTGAATTGGGAGTACTGTTCCTTTGAGTTTCAACGCGATGATTGGATTGTTTTCCTGATTCGTAGATACTGTAATTGTTTTTCTAAAAGGGCCAACTCTTTTGGTGTCATAGCGAACAACAATCTCGTTGGTGTCGCCAGGAGCAATGGGTCCATCAGGTTTTTTTGGAATGGTACAGCCACAACTGGACTTTACATTTGTAATAACTAAGTCTGCAGTTCCGGTATTTTTAAAACTAAAAATACGCTCTCCATCACTTCCATTTTCTATTGTTCCGTAGTCAATAGTGGTATTCTCAAATTCTATTTGGGGTGAATTTTGTTGCGCATAGACCGAAACAGTAAAGAATAATAAAACTAAATTAATGTATTTAATTGTTTTCATAAGGGGGGGTTTATTGTTCAAAAATAAAATTTTTCTTTATTAAAAAGTCATTATGTTTATAACATTAGTGTTCCTATTTTTGTAATTCAAAATTTAGACCAAAAATTTCACATGGAAATTCCTTCCAAATTTGATGCCAAAGGTATAGAGAGTAAATGGTATGCCTTCTGGCAGAAAAATAATTTTTTCAAATCTACTCCTGACGAGCGCGAACCTTACACCATAGTTATACCACCTCCAAATGTAACGGGTGTGCTGCATATGGGCCACATGTTGAATAATTCACTTCAAGACATTATTATTCGTCGTGCAAGAATGAGGGGTTATAATGCTTGTTGGGTGCCGGGTACAGACCATGCCTCTATAGCAACTGAAGCCAAGGTAGTTGCTAAATTGAAGTCCGAAGGAATTGAAAAAAGTGAGTTGACTCGAGAGGAATTCCTCACTCATGCTTGGGATTGGACTGAAGAATACGGAGGGGTGATTTTGGAGCAGCTAAAAAAATTGGGATGCAGTTGTGATTGGGATCGAACCAAGTTCACTTTAGATCCTGAAATGACAGAGTCTGTACTCCAGGTTTTTGAGAAACTCCATGATGATGGACTTATTTATAGAGGATTTCGGATGGTTAATTGGGATCCAGAAGCCCAAACTACACTTTCTGATGAAGAAGTACTTTTTGAAGAAAAAAACGGAAATCTTTATCATATTGCCTACCAAGTAGTTGATAGCGATGAAAAAGTTATTGTAGCAACAACGCGCCCAGAAACATTACTAGGCGATACTGCAGTATGTATTCATCCTGAAGACGAGCGTTATTTACATTTAAAAGGGAAATATGTTTATGTCCCATTGACAGAGCGTATCATTCCTATCATAGAAGACGATTATGTTGCCATGGATTTTGGTACCGGCTGTCTAAAAGTTACTCCGGCACACGACCAAAATGATAAACTTTTAGGTGAAAAACACCAACTTGAGGTTATTGATATTTTTAACCCAGATGGTACTTTAAATGAAAATGGTGGAGTTTACCAAGGATTAGATCGCTTTAAAGCGAGAAAAATTATTGCTAAAGATTTAGAAGCTCAAGAGTTTTTATTTAAAGTAGAGCCACACCGACATAAAGTAGGAGTCTCTGAACGAACTAAGGCGGTTATAGAGCCGCGTCTATCGGATCAGTGGTTTTTAAAAATGGAAGATTTAGCTCGACCTGCAATAGATGGGGTTCTTAATTCAGGCGACATTGAACTTTTGCCTGAAAAATTTAAAAACACCTACCGTCACTGGATGGAGAATATTAGAGATTGGAACATTTCAAGGCAGCTTTGGTGGGGCCAACGAATTCCAGCGTATTACTTCGGTAAAGGTAAAGAAGATTATGTAGTGGCTTTAGATGAAGCTAAGGCATTGGAAAAAGCAAAATCAAAAAGCGGAAATAATCATTTAATAGTGGATGACCTTCGTCAAGACGAAGATGTTTTAGACACATGGTTTTCTTCATGGCTTTGGCCCATCTCTGTTTTTGACGGTATCCGACATCCTGAGAATAAAGAAATTCAGTACTATTATCCAACTCAAGATTTAGTAACAGGACCTGATATTTTGTTTTTTTGGGTAGCACGAATGATAATGTCTGGGTATGCTTTTAGAGATGAAAAGCCCTTTTCAAAAGTATATCTTACGGGGCTAGTTCGCGATCAAAAGGGACGAAAAATGTCCAAACAATTGGGGAATTCCCCTGACGCTTTAAAACTTATTGAGGATTATGGTGCCGATGCTGTTCGAGTGGGATTGATGCTCAGTTCTGCTGCTGGGAATGACTTGCTTTTTGACGAAACACTATGTCAGCAAGGAAAGAATTTTGCCAATAAAATTTGGAATGCGTATCGTTTGATAGAAGGCTGGGAAATTAATGAAGATTTGAAACAACCAGAGGTAGCTACAGAAGCACTTGAGTGGTATGAAAATCATTTTGAAAAAACACTAGCTTGGGTTGATGAAAACTTTGAAAAATACAGAATTTCTGATGCATTAATGTCAATTTACAAACTTGTCTGGGAGGATTTTTGCTCCTGGTTACTGGAACTTGTTAAACCTGAATACGGTCAGCCAATTGATCGGCAAACGTATGCTCAGGTGATTGTCTTGTTTGAAAAAAACTTAAGAATCTTGCATCCTTTTATGCCTTTCCTTACTGAAGAGCTTTGGCATTTTATTGCGGAGCGAAAAACAGAAGAAGCACTTACTATAGCCACTTGGCCCAAACCCCAAGTCTTTGATGAGAAGCGCATCGCTGATTTTGAATTAGCTCAGCAAATTATTGGAGGTATTCGGAATTTTAGAAAGGAGAAAAACATAGCGCATAAAGAACAGATAAGTCTTTATATTAACGCTGATCAGACTGACTTTAATTTTGAATCAGCTATTTTAAAACTGGGAGGTGTTTCAGAGATGAATTACTCCAGTCCTGCTGAAGATTTGGTTGGGGGTAGTTTTAGAAT
This sequence comes from Flavobacteriaceae bacterium, assembly GCA_965656215.1. GTDB lineage: Bacteria > Bacteroidota > Bacteroidia > Flavobacteriales > Flavobacteriaceae > MS024-2A. Next base: position 25,024 of record CBFHJD010000010.1, on the reverse strand, counting down.
AGCAAATTTGGAACTTTTCATTCCAACTAATGCAGCAGAAGATCCAGAAGCGGAGAAGGAAAAACTAACGCAAGAACTCAATTACACCAAAGGGTTTTTAGCTTCGGTTGAAAAGAAACTATCGAACGAGCGTTTCGTTGCAAATGCTCCTGATAAAGTGATTGATTTGGAGCGAAAAAAGGCCTCAGATGCAAGAGAAAAAATATTACTGTTAGAAAAGAATTTGGAATCGCTTTAGGGCTTACGAGCAATCGTTTGAACGCCACCCTTAACATGATCATTGACCTTGATATCAAGGGGTGTATTAAGTGGTAAAAAAAGATCTACTCTGGATCCGAATTTTATAAATCCAGCATCTTCCCCTTGTACGACTGGAGATCCTTTCTGAGCATAATTTACAATCCTTCGAGCTACTGCTCCAGCAATTTGTCGGTACAAAATTTCTCCAAAGACTTCGTTTTCGAGGACAATTGTAGTTCGTTCGTTGAGTTCAGATGATTTGGGATGCCAGGCCACCAAGTACTTTCCTGGATGATATTTACTGAAGTTAACAACACCACTCATAGTGTAACGAGTCACGTGAACATTTAGAGGAGACATAAAGATAGAAACCTGGAGGCGTTTATCTTTAAAATACTCTTTTTCGAAAACCTCTTCTATAATGACTACTTTTCCATCTACTGGAGCAATGAGATGTTTCTCATTTTTTGGAGTGGTCCGCTTTGGATTTCTAAAAAACTGGAGTACCAAAACTAAAAGTATTAATACTGCGATTTGAACAAGTGTTTTCAACCACTCAATGGAAATTTTATATTCAGCCAAAATAGCAATCAAAGCTACAAGGACAAATGTATTCATGATGATTCGATATCCCTCTTTATGAAACATATTCAGATAATTTTAAAATAAGATAAACAAAAGGAGCGGTATATAAAACACTATCCATTCGGTCAAAAAAACCTCCGTGGCCAGGAATGAGTGAGCCACTGTCTTTTACTTTAGCTTCTCTTTTAAATTTGGATTGGATTAAGTCTCCAACGGTTGCAGTTAAAACAATTACAATAGCTAAAAGTGGAAAATTCCATTTTGGAAGTTCAGTATCTAAAAACATTAAAGCTAAACCCAGTATAAGACAGCTCAATCCACCTCCCCAAAAACCTTCCCATGTTTTTTTGGGTGAGATACTTGGAAAGAGTAAGTTTTTCCCCCAATTTTTCCCAAAGATATATGCAAAACAGTTATTTGTCCAGACAAAGAGGTAAATTAATAGTGTCAATAAATTAGTGTCTAAGCCTTTTAATTTTGTTGACGCTAAAATGAAATAACCACATCCCACAAGATAAAAAAAGGAAAGTCCGCTCTTTTGAAAAGGTTCTGAGGGAAATCTTTTTTCTTTAATTAAGCAGTAGGTTAAATATAAACTCATAGCTATAGTCAACCCTAAAAAGATGAAATGTAATACTGAATTGACCTGATTATTGTAAAGTTGATATGCCAAAAGGCCGAATACAATAAATGAGATTGGGCTTTTGTGGTGAATCAGTTTCTGAAATTCAAAAAGAGCCAATGAAGAGAATACAAAAATAACGATCAGAAAGGCGCTGGTTGACCAATAGGCTGAAAAGACGATAAGTGCAACATAAAGGAGCCCTGATATACTTCTTACAAGCAATTCTCTCATAGGTGTTTTATTTTCCTTAAGAATAAAAAATAAAAGAATACACGATAATAAAAAGCAGTCAACCTGTCAAAATGGGTACGCATAAATTTAATTGTCTTCTAGAAGCAAATATATACTTTTTGAAGTAGTACCGGATTCAAGAGTTTGCTTTTCCTCTTCTGAATCTGACCTGATTTTTAGTGTTGTAATATTTGTAGGGATTTTTCCAGGATATTTATTTTTAAGCAACGACATGCCTTGACTTACATCACGTACTAATTGGCTCATGCTTGCTTTGACAATAACTGTTTGAGGGAAATCGGAAAGTTTAAAATGTTTGATCTGATATTCACTCAATAAGATTTTACCTGTGTTGGAGATGAGGTATTCACATTCTATTAGGGCAGCTTCATAAGCTTTTAAGCTTCCGGAATTTTGAGGAATTGAACTTGCACCAAACTGACTGGACAAACTATCGTTTAAACACAGCACCTGTTGAGGATTCCAATTGTTTTCGGTGCAAATGTCTTTGAAGTTGTCAACTAAACTGGATTTGGATTCGTTGAATAAAAATTTACCTCCTTTACGTGTAAAGTTTCTTGCAAATATTATGTCAATAGGCTCTTCCTGTTCTGGCAAAAAAGGGCTGTTTTGGGGCTTTTTTGCTTTGTTTTTACCAAAAAGGTTATCCCAAATCCCCATGTTTTAATTGATCACTTTTTCTCCTTAGCCTCTAATATTTTTTCCTCGTTAGATTTATAAGGTCTTTTTCCAAGAATATTTTCTAAATCATCCTTAAAAATAACTTCTTTTTCTAAAAGACGATCTGCTAATTGAATTAATTTATCTTTTGATGTAGCTAACAAGTCAATTGCTCTTTGATATTCTTTCTCTATAATTTGAGAAATTTCACGATCAATTTTTTGAGCTGTTTTTTCAGAATAAGGTTTGGTGAAATTATATTCGGCCTGGCCTGTAGAATCGTAATAGGTAATATTACCCAACGTATCATTGAGTCCGTAAATAGATACAATAGCTCTAGCTTGACGGGTTACTTTCTCCAAATCACTCAATGCTCCTGTAGAAATTTTATCGAACATCACTTTTTCTGCAGCACGACCACCTAAAGCGGCGCACATTTCGTCTAGCATTTGTTCTGTTCTCACAATTTGTCTTTCTTCAGGCAAATACCAAGCAGCACCCAACGACTGACCACGAGGTACGATTGTGACTTTCACCAATGGTGCTGCATGTTCCAGTAACCAGCTTACTATAGCGTGTCCAGCCTCGTGGAATGCAATGGTTTTTTTCTCCTCTGGTGTAATTATTTTATTTTTCTTTTCAAGTCCACCAATAATTCGATCTACAGCATCGAGAAAATCTTGTTTGCCTACTGATTTTTTATTTTTCCGTGCAGCGATTAATGCTGCTTCATTACAAACATTTGCAATGTCAGCACCAGAAAAGCCTGGAGTCTGTTTGGCAAGAAAATCTACATCTAAAGTTTTAATCACTTTAATTGGATTTAAGTGTACTTTAAAGATTTCTTTTCGCTCGTTCAGGTCTGGGAGGTCCACATAGATTTGACGATCAAATCGACCTGCACGCATCAATGCTTTGTCTAAGACATCAGCTCTATTTGTTGCTGCAATTACAATGACATTAGTATTGGTACCGAAACCATCCATCTCAGTCAGGAGTTGATTTAGTGTATTTTCCCTTTCGTCGTTGGATCCTGTCATATTACTTTTTCCTCTGGCACGACCAATGGCGTCAATCTCATCAATAAAAATAATAGACGGGGACTTATCTTTTGCTTGTTTAAAAAGATCTCTCACTCGCGAAGCACCAACCCCTACAAACATTTCAACAAAATCAGACCCTGATAAGGAGAAAAAAGGAACCTTGGCTTCACCAGCAACGGCTTTGGCAAGTAAGGTTTTTCCTGTACCTGGAGAGCCTACTAAAAGTGCTCCTTTTGGGATTTTACCTCCGAGAACAGTGTACTTTGTTGGGTTTTTTAGAAAGTCTACAATTTCTTGAATTTCTTCCTTTGCACCTTCCAATCCAGCAACGTCCTTAAAAGTGGTTTTAACGTCCGTGTTTTTATCAAATAATTTGGCTTTTGATTTCCCAATATTGAAAATCTGACCTCCAGCGCCTCCAGCGCCTCCGCCAGACATACGTCGCATTAAGAAAATCCAAACCCCTATGATGATGATGATGGGTAAAAAGCCAATAAGCGCATCAACCCATCGGTTTTCAACGGTAACGAATTCCAAGCGAAAAACAATTCCATCCTGACGGGCTTTCTCTAGTTTTTCTTCAAAAAGTTCTAAACTACCCACTTCAAATTGATAGTGGGGGCCACGTGAATTTTCTTGGCCAAAAATATTTTTTGAGCTAATGGATTGGTGTTCACTTTTACCAAGTGCATCTTGATTTAGAGTGACTCTAACGCTACTTTTATTCCGAATGACGATAACTTCACTTACATCTCCAGCGTTAAGGAATTTTTCAAAATTTGAGATATTGGTTTTACTGAGCGACTGCCAAGAGTCACTTCCTCCAAAAATACTCATACCCAGTAGGGCAAAAATTACTGCACCATAAATCCAGTATACATTAAATTTTGGTGCTTGTGGTTTTTTTTCTTCTTTCATAGCGTTCTAATAGTTTGAAGCAATTTGTGTGCTTTCAGCATCACCCCAGAGCTCTTCTATATTGTAATATTCACGAATTTGATTTTGAAAAACGTGTACTACAACATTAACATAATCAATCAATACCCATTCTGCGTTGTCCAAACCTTCGGTATGAAAAGGTTTTTCATGTAATGCTTTGCTTACTGTCTTTAAAACAGAGTTTACTATAGCGGATACTTGCGTGTTTGAATTTCCACTGCAAACTATAAAATAATCACAAGGCGTGTTGTCCAATTCTCTTAAGTCTAATTGGTTTATATTTTCACCTTTCACATTTTCTATACCAAGAATAATTTCTTCAATTAGCTGGATAGTACTTTCTTTTTTATTTGCCATTAAGCTACTCTCTTTTCAACAAATTTATTACTTTTTAAATCGCAATTCATCACATCTATGAGCTATTTTAATATAATCAAACTTAATGCCACCACTTCGACTAATGACTATTTGAAAGAGAAGCGTATCAAGCGGAATTGTAATGATGGTGACTTGGTGTGGACAAAGCATCAAACTTCTGGCAGAGGGCAAAGCGATAAAGCGTGGGAAGCACAGCCAAATAAAAGTATTTCTTTGAGTATTTACAGGGCTTTCGACGAGAAATCACCACCTCATCCATTTATTATTAGTTCTGCCGTTGCGTGTGCAACTATTCGAGCATTGCATTCGATTGGTGTTCCTGAATTAAACATAAAATGGCCAAACGACATTTTGTCATGTAGTCAAAAGATAGGTGGAATTTTGATTGAAAATACATATAAATATTCACGCTTAAATGAAACCATCATTGGACTAGGCTTAAACATAAATCAAAATAAATTTAATACACTACCCCACGCATCATCTTTACTGATGATTACGGAGAGAAAATGGAATATAGAAGCTGTTTTAAACGCTTTAATTCAACGTTTTGAAAGCGCCTTATTTTCTGATTTATTAGTTGCTGAAAAAGCAACTTTAGCAGAGTTTAATTCTTATCTGTGGAGAAAAAACAAGCCTTCTAAATTCGAGTCTTCAAAGGAAGCTTTTGAAGCCATTCCTTTAGGGGTAACTCAGGAGGGTAAGTTGCGTATTTCAAGTTTAGATGGTGGGTCACAAAACACGATTGATCTCAAGCAAGCCAGAATGCTTTATCCAAAAGAGTCAGTTTAAGGAGTCCAATTTGCAGGGTCCTTTCTCCATTCGTGAAGCTTTTGAGCTTGTGTTTCGGTTATTTTATTTTGGTGCAGAGCTACATTTAATAAATGTTGATAATCACAGAGTGTTTTGAGAGTAACTTGGGCTTGCTCAAAAGCATTGGAGGCTTGAGGAAATCCGTAAGTAAATAAGGCCAACATTTCAAGAACTTCACAGTTCGCTTCCTTAATAGCGTTCACTGCATTAAGGCTGCTTTTTCCCGTACTGATGAGGTCTTCAATAACCACTATTTTTTGATTCGATTCCAATTTTCCCTCAATTTGATTTTTTCGCCCGTGTTTTTTTGGTTCTGGACGGACATAAATAAACGGAAGTTCAAGCTTTTGCGCCACTAACATACCGATGCCTATAGCTCCAGTTGCAACTCCTGCAATGACGATATTGGAGTTGTATTTTTCTTGTATTTCTTCAGCAAGGGCATTGCATAAAAAAGTTCGAATATCGTGATATGATAAAGCAACTCTGTTGTCACAGTATATAGGAGATTGCCATCCGCTTGCCCATGTAAACGGATTTTTCGGATTCAATTTAATTGCATTAATTTGTAAGAGCGACTCAGCTGTTTGTTGAGCAATTTTTTGACTAAAGACCATTCTCAAATGTATAAAGTTTTTTATAACCAGAAGCCAATTTTTTTGACCACTGCTACTGATGAAATCTCTGATGAGTTTCCGTTATTCTTTGCCAAATATACTACAGTTATTAGCTTAATGAAAGCATTAAAATCAAAGAAGGTTTCAGGAATTTATTTATACCATCCTGTAAGAAAAAAATTAGATAAGCATTTTCTAAAACTTTTCCCAATGGTTGAGGCTGCAGGAGGGATGGTAGAGCATAAAGACGGACGTTTTTTGTTTATTTACCGTAATGATAAATGGGATTTACCTAAGGGCAAGATTGAAAAAAAAGAGATTGTTTTAAATGCGGCCATGCGTGAAGTTTCAGAAGAAACTGCAGTTGCTGATTTGATAGTGATTAAATCTCTTCCTACAACATATCATATTTACAATGCCAATGGAAAGTATAAGTTAAAATTGACCCATTGGTTTTTAATGAAAACGAAATACGATTTACCCTTGATACCACAAATTGAAGAGAACATTCAAAAAGCAGAATGGAAAACCAAAGAGGAAATTCCAGACTTGCTTGAAAATGCCTATGAAAACATTAAAATAGTAGTTGATGCTGTGGTTGGTAAAGGGGCGCCTTAAGTTGGCTTAAAACGCACTGCGTTTGGAACTAATGAGGAGTAATCTCCACCGAAACGCATAATTTCTCGAACAATACTACTGCTTATGAAAGAGTGAGAAGCGGATGTTAATAAAAAGACAGTTTCAATTCCGGTGAGTTTTCTGTTCATTTGTGCAACACTCTTTTCAAACTCAAAATCAGCTGGGTTTCGGAGCCCTCTCAGGAGCGCGTCAGCCTTTACTTTTTTGCAAAAATCAACAGTAAGTCCTTCATAGAATTCAACAACAACTTTTGAATTGTTTTTGTTGGTTTCTTTAATGAATTTTATACGTTCTTCAAGGGAGAACATATTTTTTTTCTCATTGTTTTTACCAACCGCTATGATGAGTTCATCACACAAAGGGAGTGCTCTTTCAATAATTTCCTGATGCCCAATTGTAATGGGGTCAAAAGATCCGGGAAAAACAAATCGCTTCATGTTTTAAGTTATTTTTGGTTTAGCGCTGTTTGTAAAAGGTAACTAAAAAAATCTGAAAGTTCAATGCCCATTGCCCTAACTTGTTGAGGTATAATGCTGTTGGCAGTCATGCCAGGTACAGTGTTTATTTCCAATAGATGGGGGATCTCATTAACAAAAATAAATTCACTTCTCACAACCCCTTTCAGTCCTAGTTTTTTATAAATTATTTTACTCCATTTTTCAACTGCCGATTTCCAAAATTCTGGGATTTCAGCGGGGGTTATTTCTTGAGCTTTACCTTCGTATTTTGCAGCATAATCAAAAAAATCGTTCTCGCTAATAATTTCAGTGATCGGTAAAACCGCAATTTTATTATTAAATTCTGCAACACCTACGGACACTTCTCTTCCCTTTAGTGCACTTTCGATAAGGAGTTGGGAATCTTCCTTAAAAGCCTTTAAAATTGAAGGCTCAAGGTCTGATTTTGTAGTTACCTTATAAACTCCGAAACTACTTCCAGCTCTATTGGCTTTCACAAAGCAAGGAAGGCCAACAGTTTTTTCAATTTTTATTAAATCAATTGAATCACCCTCATTTAGAGCGTAATGTTTTGCCGTGGGCACGCCCCATTCGCGAAGCACAGAAAGGCAGTCTCTTTTGTTAAAAGTGAGAGCAGCGTTGTAGCTGTCACAGCTTGAAAAAGGAATATTGAGTAATTCCCATAGTGCGGCTAATTGTCCATTTTCTCCTGGAGCCCCGTGAAGCGTGTTGAAAATCACATCAAGTTTGATATCAATACCATCAGCGACTAAAGAAAAATTTCCTTTAGAAACGAGATAAGGAGTCCCATTGTCATCAATAGCAGTCCAATTTTCGGGGCGAATAGTAATGAGGTAAGCCTCATATAAATTGCGGTCTAAATTAGAAAAAACAGTTTTACCGCTCTGAATTGAAATTTCAAATTCGGAGCTAAAACCACCGCAAACAACACCTACTTTTTTTTTACTCATCTCAATAAAACTATTTTACAAAGGTATAGCATTTCAGACCAACCCAAAAAACCTAGGTTTTATTATCTTTGATTAGATTTAAAATCATGAATTTTTTACGTTTTCTGTTTAGTAAGGCATTATACAAACAACTACTCTTTTTATGCTTGAGTATATTCGTCTTGTTTTGGGCTATTTCATTTTCATTAAAATTGATAACCCATCATCAGGAATATCTTGAGGTTCCTGATTTGGAAGGGGTTGCAATAGCAGTACTTCCAGTCATTATGGAGCAGGAAAATTTGCGTTTTGAAATTATAGATTCTACACGGTTTGTTCCTGATCTTCCACCTCTTTCAGTGATTGATCATATTCCCGCTGCTGGGAGTGAGGTGAAAACCAATAGAAAGATTTACCTTACAGTAAATCCTTCCGGTTACCGACAAATTACCGTTCCTAACCTGATTCAAATTACCAAAAGAAATGCAGAGTCAATGATAAATGCAGTGGGTTTTCAGTTGGGGGATATAACGTATAAAGATAATATTGGAAAAGATATGGTTTTAGAAATTGCTCATCGAGGGAAATTGATTACCCCTGGAACTTTACTTCCTAAGACAAGTAAAATTGATTTAGTTTTGGGCAATGGAAAAAGATAATATTTCAACAGATCAGGAGGCTTCAGATTCGGAAGCTCTTTACGAACACTATTCTTTTGCAGCTGACCAAGGACAATCGCCCTTAAGGGTTGATAAATTTTTGATGTCACGTATTGAAAAGGTAACTCGAAATAAAATACAGCAAGCCGCTAAAGCAGGAAGTATATTTGTGAATGACCAAGTCGTGAAATCAAATTATAAAGTCAAAGCTGGAGATCAAGTAAAAGTTCTTTTTGCTCATCCGCCCTATGAAAATCTTTTGGTGCCAGAGCCTATGAATCTCAACATCGTTTATGAAGATGATGCATTGGTTGTGCTTAACAAACCGGCTGGCTTAGTTGTTCATCCAGGACATGGTAATTATTCGGGTACGCTTCTAAATGGTTTGCTCCATCACTTTCAACAGTTGCCTAAAAACAGTAACAATCGTCCAGGATTGGTGCACCGAATAGATAAGGATACTAGTGGGCTTTTAGTGATTGCAAAAACAGAAAAAGCCATGACACATCTGGCTAAACAGTTTTTTGACAAAACCTCTGAACGAAAATATCTAGCCTTAGTCTGGGGTGATTTTGATGAAGACCATGGGACCATTGAAGGGGCTATTGGCAGACATCCAAAAAACCGATTGCAAATGACCGTTTTTGAGGATAATTCTCAAGGAAAGGAAGCGATCACCCATTTCAAAGTAGTGGAACGATTTGGATATGTTACCCTTTTGGAATGTCAGTTGGAAACAGGAAGAACACATCAAATAAGAGCTCACATGAAATTTATTGGGCACACCATTTTCAACGATGCACGTTATGGAGGAGACGGGATTTTAAAAGGAACGAGTTTTACTAAATATAAGCAGTTTGTAGATAATTGTTTTTCACTCTTACCTCGTCAAGCACTACATGCCAAAACTTTAGGATTTATTCATCCAGAAACGTTAGAAAAAAAAGAGTTTGATTCACCTGTTCCAGATGATTTAGAGAATGCCTTGCAAAAATGGCGACATTATGCCCAGCATAAGAAATTGCAATAGTATTATTTAAAGCTTCAATTTAGTATTCTTGCAAAGGCCCGAAAAAGCCTTTACATTTGAATATACAAGTTTTTAAACTCCAAAAAATAGTATTGAATTATGAAGTTACTCATTTCACCTGCCAAATCTTTAGAGTTTGAAAAAGAACTCCCTTTAGATAAAACAACAACCCCTGTTTTTCATAAAGAAGCAGTCTATATCAATTCTACTTTAAAAGACCAATCACCCAAAGATTTGAGTAAGCTTATGCACATCTCAGATGCTTTGGCTTCCTTGAATTGGGAGCGAAATCAAAAATTTAAATCTGCTTCAACACGCTCTAGAGCAGCAGTTTTTGCTTTTAATGGAGATGTATATAGTGGTTTGGATGCCTACACACTTTCACAAGAAAAAATAAGTGTATTAGAAGATAAACTTCGAATTCTTTCAGGATTGTATGGACTATTAAAACCATTGGATGCAATCCGTCCATACCGGCTTGAAATGGGTACTTCTTTGGTATTGGATAAGCACAAAAATTTATACTCTTTTTGGAAAACCAAAATCACAGAGCAGTTGAATGCCGAACTTGAGGAGGGAGAAATTTTAGTCAACTTAGCAAGTAAGGAATACTTTAGTGCAGTTGATGCAAAATCAATTAACTCAAAAATTGTTACCCCTCACTTTAAGGACTTTAAAAACGGAAAGCTTAAAGTAATTTCTTTTTTTGCTAAAAAAGCTCGAGGAATGATGGTGCGACATTTAATTGATCAAGATGCAACGTCAATTGAGGATGTAATTGAATTTAATGCTGAAGGATATGCCTTTAGCGATTCAGAAACCCAAGATGCGTTGAATCCTGTTTTCGTCCGTTGATCAATTTTTTGCACGTACTTTTCTAGATCTTTTTTTAGGGCGTCGAACCCCATTGCTTCCTTTGATGATTTTCCCTCTTCGGGTTTTTCGGTCGCCTTTTCCCATGGTATATTGATTTGGATACCACTAAAATACAATTTTAGATTTTTTTAAGTGCAGTCGCAATCCCTAAAATATTTTCTTCAAAATAGCAAGAGATAAATTTTGGGTCTAAATAAGTGCTTCCCTCAAGGGTCTCAGTAATCAAAACGGTGTTGAGGTCTAGTTTGGTATAGGATCTAAGAAGAGGAATTGCTAAGGGAGCATAACTATAATGCCATGGCTCATAATAAAACCCTTTTCTATTAGGGTTTTGAGTGTAGGGCAGGTAAAAGCCAAAGCTTTCAGCATGACGTTCCATCCATTTTTTGAGCTCTGCATAAGGACCTTCGTCATGAAATTTTCTTGCCACTAAAACATCACCCTCTTTAGATTTTGATCCGTCAATGATATCTACATCTGTTCCCCAGTGATGTCTAGAGGTGCCAGGAAGCGTAGAGTACTCAATTATTTTTTTTATGTTCTGTTTTGGAGAGAGTCCGTTTGCTTTATTAGACTTGAATTTTCGATTCCAGATACTTTTTTGCCGATCATAAGATCTGTAGCCAGATACGATTTCTAAAATGACGCCTTCTTTTTTTGCTTCATTTTGCATTTTTTCAAAGGCCATTCCGGCCTCCATTGCAAGTGGAATGGATTCGCTATACAGAGGAAGTTTTCCCTTTCCTAAGAGTAACTCTGTTGTATAGGGATTTTTTTTTGAGAGTTGTGACCACAAAGGAATGCTGAGCATCCCGAAGGAAGTTGAAAGAAAAAGTCTACGATTCATCATTAATCCATTTTATAAAGCTTTGGTGCATTCCGATAGGTTTGATTTCGAATGGACTGTTCAATGGCTTAAATCCATTACTCAAATATAATGCATTGGCTTTAATCCTGGCATTGAGCCAGACCAGTTCGATTGAATTTTTTCCTTTTAGCCGTAAAAGGATACTTTGGATCAATTGTGATGCAATTTTTTTTCGCTGGAAATCAGGATGGACTGCCATGGCGCGGAGTTGAGCTGCGTTTTGATTTGGATAAGCAGGACATTTGTTGGGCATAACACTTAAGATACCAACTAACTGGTTTGAAACATAGGCTCCTAGATGAATTGTTTCTTCATGGTTGTCATTTTCCAATTGACAAGATTCATAGGGCTGGCCTTGTCGAAGTAAAGGATGGCGAAGATCATAAGTTTGCTTCGCTTTTATTTCTTTTATTTGTAGTTCCATTATCAAAAAATTAACAACATAAAAGCACAAGTTTAACTGGGTAAAAGTATCTTTAAAGAATGAAAATTACTGTTTTTTTATGGGTTTCCATACTCTTTAGTACCATCCTTTTTAGTCAGGAAAGAAGACCGATTAAAGGAAAGTTGCTCTATAAAAACACCATTGTTGTTGCTGCTAATGTTGTAAATAACACAGCCCAAACGAACACCATTACGGACAGTGAAGGTGAATTTGAAATTGATGTTGCTGAAGGAGATGAGATTATTTTTTCATCTGTTCAATATCAAATCCGTTCTGTCAAGATTACCCCAGAGATTTTAGCCAAAAACAGACTGGTGGTTGGAGTTAATGAAAACATTACCGAATTGAGAGAAGTAGTCGTTACCACAGAGGATATAGATAGATTTTTAGATTTAAAAGAAGAGGAATTTAAAGGGTTTGATTATGATCAAGACAAATCTTCACGCATCAATAATAAACTGACTGACGATCGTGTTTTAACCAATGGAATTGATTTTGTCAATATTGCTAAACTTATTGCAAAAGCCCTGAGCAGTAAGACTGAAGAAGAGCAAATGAAAATGAAACCTAGTGAAGTTTTACCCCTTGTTTTTGAAGCTGCTTTTTTTGAAGATGATTTACAACTACAAAAAGACGAGGTGGTGGGATTCTTAACATATATTGATACCCAAATGAAAACCAGTGAACTTTTAAAACAAAGTAAGCAGTTTGAGTTAATGGATTATTTAATCAGTAAAAGTAAACTTTACAAAGATATTTTATCGGAATAAATAGTTTCTTATATGCCCTTGAATTTCCTTCTCTTCTTGATTTTTTCGTTCTACGGACTCAACCACTCGGCTGATGAACATAAGTTTTATGTCAGTACCACCACCATTGAATTTAAGGCTGAGTCTAAAACCTTGCAGATTATCTCACAGCTCTTTACGGATGATATTGAATCAATAATAAGACAGCAAGACGATAAGATAAGGCTGGATCCAGATTCTGATGAAGACGCTATAAATCAACTTATTGCAGACTACTTCAAACAAACTCTTGTGTTTACTTTTGGAGGAAAACCAGTAGAATATGTTTTTTTGGGTAAAGAATATAAAAACGACATAATAAAATGTTTTATAGAGCTTGAACTTAAAGAAGTACCAAGTCATTTGGAGCTAATTAATACGTTGTTGCTTTCTTCTTTTGAGGAACAACAAAATATTGTTCACTTTAAAAATTTGGGCCAGCGTAAAAGTTATTTATTACATCAAAACAAGCAACGCATCTTGTTGTCTTTGGAGCCCGAACAAGATTGATCTGTTGAAATAGATTAGTATATTTAAACCAAAACAAATCTGTTATTATGAAAAGTTATAAATATCAATTGAATTTGTCTCTTTTTTTTGTTGCATTTTGCTCAATTACGATCTATGCTCAAACCCAAAAAGGACATGTTAACAACAATAAATTCAAACAGCTTTACGATCAATTTGCTGATCCAAATAAATATCATAATGCTTCTGGAGCCCCAGGGGTAGAGTATTTCCAACAGAAGGTAGACTATGTAATGGATATCGAACTAGATGATGAAACTAGTCGTCTCTATGGAAAAGAAACAATTACCTACACGAACAATTCACCAGATGAATTGCCCTATTTATGGATTCAATTGGATCAGAATATTCGTAAAAAAGATGCTCCAGCTTTAGAAAAAAATGGAGCAAGTAGCTCAATCACTATGAGACCCTCTACTTTTGTGAGTAACTATGTGAATGAGCCTTTTGATGGTGGTTTCAATATTGAATGGGTGCAAGATGCTAATGGCAATCCACTTTCGTTCAAGATCAATCAAACAATGATGCGTGTAGATCTCCCGCAAGCGATAGCACCAGGAGCGTCTTATGTTTTCGAAATTAAATGGTGGTACAACATCAACGATCATGTTGAAAAAAGAGGTCGCTCTGGTTTTGAATTTTTTGAAGAAGATGGAAATAAGGCCTATGTCATTGCTCAATTTTTTCCAAGGCTTTGTGTTTATAATGACGTAGAGGGATGGCAAAATTATCAGTTTTGGGGCAATGGTGAATTCGCTTTAGAATTTGGTGACTACGAAGTCAATATCACTGTTCCTTCAGATCATATCATGGAGGCCACTGGGAGTCTTTTGAACCCCAAAGAGGTTTTGAATAAAGAAGAGTACAAACGCTTTAATGCTTCTGAGAAAAGCTTTGATAAACCTGTATTTATTGTAACTCAAGAGGAGGCTACTGCAAAAGAAACGCTTTTCTCAAAAAAGAAAAGTACTTGGAAATACTATGCTGAAAATGTAAGAGATTTTGGATTCGCAACATCGAGAAAATTTATTTGGGAGCGACAGGCTGTTCAAGTTGGTTCACAAAAAGTTATGGCGGTCTCACTTTATCCTAAAGAAGGCAATCCGCTTTGGGAGGAATATTCCACCAAGGCAGTTGTTCAAACCTTGAAAACCTATTCAAAATTTACATTTGATTACCCTTATCCAAAGGCCGTTTCTGTACATGCTAAAAATCAAGGGATGGAGTATCCCATGATTTGTTGGAATTATGGGCGACCCGATGAAGAAGGGAATTATTCAGACCGCACAAAATTTGGAATGATCAGTGTGATTATTCACGAAGTTGGACACAACTTTTTTCCTATGATTGTCAATTCTGACGAGCGCCAATGGGGGTGGATGGATGAAGGTTTAGATACCTTTGTGCAATTTTTGACCGAACAAGAATTTGGAGAATCATATCCTGAATCCATCCCAGGGTTGTCTAAATACCCCTCAAGAAGAGGAGAGCCTCAAAAAATTGTTCCTTATATGGCTGGGGATCAGGATTTTATTTCTCCGATCATGTCAAACCCTGAAAACGTTTACCAATTGGGTCCAAATGCCTATGCAAAACCAGCAACGGCATTAAATATCTTAAGAGAGACAATCATGGGTAGAGAAGCCTTTGATCATGCTTTTAAGACCTATTCTAAACGATGGATGTTTAAACACCCCACGCCAGAAGACTTTTTTAGAACTATGGAAGATGCTTCAGCTATTGATTTGGATTGGTTTTGGAGAGGGTGGTTTTATACTACTGATGTAGTGGATATTGGAGTTAAAAAAGTGAGTAAGTATTATTACTCTGACACCCCTGATGAAAAAGCGAAAGAGCGTTTAGAGCAATTTGGATATGACGTGGAAGACCTCCCTGATATGGTGTTTAAAATTGACGATGAAAGTGAATCTTTTGACCCCAATACAGCTGTAAATAACCCAATTGGTGATTCTCAAATCTTAAAAAATCATTTAAAAGAAGAAGGAATAGATTCTGACGAAATACCTGCTTTTTTCTATGAAATTGAATTTGAGAAGCCTGGAGGATTAGTCATGCCTCTTATTGTGGAATATGCTTACGCTGATGGTTCAAAAGAGCGGATAACATATCCTGTTCAACTGTGGCGTAAAAATGATGCTAGTGTCAAAAAAATAATTGTATCTGACAAAGAACTGATTAGTGTAACTGTAGATCCTGATCAGGAAACAGCGGATGTGAATTCTGATAACAATAGTTGGCCGAGAAAGGAATCTACTTCTGACTTTGAGAAGTTTAAAGAAAAAATCAAAGGCTAATAGAAGAGAAAACGGTTGAATCTCAAGTGATTTTCAACCGTTTTTTTTAGGAAACCTACTATATTTGTTTAAAATCTAGAACATGCTATTATTTATCAGCGGAGCTGAAATTGTTTTTGTTTTTTTTATTGTTTTGCTTGTTTTTGGAGCAGACAAGATACCTTCTATTGCGAGAACACTTGCAAAGGGAATGACCCAGGTTAGACAAGCTACAAATGATATTAAGAGTGAAATTCAGAAAACAGTTGATGTAGATGTTAAAAATCCCACCAAGTCAATAACCCAAGAATTTAAAAAAGAAGTTGATGAGGTCAAGAAAGATTTTACAGATCTAGAAGACTCAATTCGACGTGATCTATAGCACTCGTGCCAGGCAAAGCCCATCTCTTAAAGGAAGAAGGGTGGTTTGAACGCGATGATCCTCCATTAATTTTTTATTGAATTTTTTCAAGGCAACGGTTGCTGCATCTTTAGGATCGGCGTCGTGAAGTACTTTTCCACTCCACATTACATTGTCTGAAATAATCAAACCACCCTTTTGCATTTTTGGAAGAACGGCCTCAAAGTATGCAGCGTAGTTTTCTTTATCAGCATCGATAAATACCAAATCATAAGGCCCTTCAATATGGGGGAGAATTTCAAGCGCCTTTCCTAAATGCCTTTTTATTTTCTTTGAAGACGCACTTTTTTTAAAATAACGCTCTTGGATATTGACTAATTCTTCGTTACAGTCAACCGTATGAATCTTGCCATTTTCAGTTAATCCTTCTGCTAAACAAAGAGTTGCATAGCCAGTGTAAGTTCCGATTTCTACTATGGTCTTTGCTTGAATTAAATTAGAAAGAAGGCTTAGAAAACGACCTTGTAGCCTGCCACTCATCATCCTAGGTTGTAATACTTTTTGATGGGTTTCTTTTTCTAGATCAAGTAAAATTTTGGGGATATTATCACTGTGCTCCGTAGCATAGTTGAACCAATCCTCATTAATTCCTTCAGAAGTAAACGGACTGTTATTTTTTTGGTCTTGCATATTCAAAACGTTCAATAAGAGTTGGTAGCGCATAACCATCTAATCCGTTGATACTGACAATTCCACCTTTATCTAGTTGAACCCAGCCATCCTCTCCTAGGAGTTGGTCTTCAATGTAGAGGTGTTCTATCTTTCCAACAATAAGGATAGTATCATTTTCTTTTATATGGTATTCGTTGATGTAGCTGCATCCAATTTGTATTGGAGCTCCTTTTACATAAGGAGCCTTCCAGTCTTGTTTGAGTTCAGGTTTAAGCTTGGTTTTATCAAATTCTGAAATATTCTCCGGATAACTAGCTGAGGTATGATGCGCATCTTCAATTTGAGATGTGGTAATGGCATTTAGGGTGAAAACACCTGTTGATTTCATATTGGCATGTGAATGCCTTGGAACTGTTGTAGGTCTTAAAATAAAACCAAGGAGTGCGGGATTGCTTCCCAAATGAACAATTGAGCTAAAAACTGCTAGATTTTCATCGCCTGAAGGCGAAATGGAGCCGATTAAATGCGCCGACTTGTAACCGGTAACACTATTAATTAAATTTAGCCTATAAATTTTTGATAAGCCTTCAAGTTCTTTTATCTCAAAATGGCGCATAGTTTTTGTTCAAAGATAGCCAAGATATCAAAGTGCATCATCTAAGTATTCGATTTCTTGTCGAATTGAAGTACAAAATAAATAATGACTACCACAGCAATCAACAAGATGCCGATATAGCCATAATGGTCAAGTGTCTCACCTGAAGATAAAAAGCCTTTTAAAATTTCGTTGTCAAGTAATGAGATGAATAATGCTAAAGGAAGCAGTAAAAGCAAAAATCTAAATTTTTTCAAAATATTCAATTAAAGAATGATATACACGAATATAGGGATAGATTCTTTAAATTTATAAAAACTTTTATTAGAACATATGATGATATTACACACTATACTACTTGCTGTTGGGAGTCTTTTTATGCAAGCTGATTCGATTGAAGGAAAATGGGTTACTCAAGATGATGAAACCGGAAAACAAAAATCTGAAGTGCTTATTTATAAAGAGAATGGAAAGCTTTTTGGGAAAATCACAAAATTACTTTTACCAGAGGATGAAGGTAAAAAGTGTGTGAATTGTAAAGGGGAAAACAAAGATCAGCCGATTGAGGGCATGGTAATTATTAACGACCTCCAGTTGGATGACGAGACTTGGGAAGATGGAACAATTTTAGA
Organism: Flavobacteriaceae bacterium; assembly: GCA_965656215.1. Classification (GTDB taxonomy): domain Bacteria; phylum Bacteroidota; class Bacteroidia; order Flavobacteriales; family Flavobacteriaceae; genus MS024-2A. The sequence goes on along the minus strand of CBFHJD010000010.1, from coordinate 7,077 downwards.
TCCTAAATCAGGAAAAGTGTATGATTGTCTTATTGGATTTGAAGACAGTAACACCCTTAAAGTTAGAGGGTATCTTGGTTTTTCTTTACTAGGAAGAACACAAATTTGGAAACGTAAATAGCATACTGATAAAAAAAAACCGTCCAGATGTGAAGTCTGAACGGCAACTTAACTTAAACTAAAAACAAAAATTGAATTAAGTGAACAAAAGTGCTGTTTCATTAATTATAATTCAAAGATAACACTATATTGATTATTTTTCTGCACCAAAAACATTAAAAACAGCGTTTTTGCTAAATAATCAATAATTGAACTTTAAAATTCGGCCTTGATAATCTAATGCGAGTTATTTATTCAAATTCTCAACTTTTGAAGTATGAAACGATTTCATCAAACCAGATTCTAGATTGTTTGTTTTAAAAAAGAATTTATTATTGATTTTGATAAGGAACAAATTAAAGGAGAATACTGCTCCATGAAAATGTCTGGTTTTGAGAGAAGCTTTAAAAGTATATCAGGATGTTAGAATTAAAAAGGGATTTAAACCTTTATTTACCTATTAATTATTATTTCTTAATGTATTAGAGTATTATATTTGACGGAATAAAATTTTGCGTGGTTTAAAATTTGAAAGATATGCTATGCAAAGCACTAAGGGTGTTTAGCTCAGTTGGTTTAGAGCGCTACCTTGACAGGGTAGAAGTCGGGGGTTCGAATCCCTCAACACCCACAAAAGTTCACAAGCAAAATGAGCCTTTTTTCAACAACTTTAAGGACAACTTCCCCAGATAGGTTTATTTACTTCTTCTAGTAGTGAATTAATAGAAAATTCTGTTGGTTCAGAACCTATATTCGTTACGCACCAGCCAGAAAGGTCCTGATTAAAAGATAGTGCCTCTTGAAACATAGAATAAATGTTTACCACATTAGAAGTGTCCCAGCTTCCTATATTTTGGTTAAATGAGATTGCATATTTAAACATAGCTCCCATATTGGTTGCGCTAGAGGTATCCCAACTTCCAATGTCTTGGTTGAATAAAGTTGCATTGTTAAACATTGAAACCATACTAATTACTTTAGACGTGTTCCAGCCTCCTATGTCTTGGTTAAATGATTCCGCATCTTGAAACATCGCACCCATACTGGTCACACTAGATGTATTCCAACTCCCTATATTTTGATTGAATGAGCTCGCTTCCTGAAACATGGAATACATACCAGTCACATTTGAGGTATCCCAACTTCCAATATCTTGATTGAATGCTGTTGCATAGATGAACATAGAACTCATATTTGTCACCCCAAATGTGTTCCATCGACCAATATCTTGATTAAATGAAATGGCATAATTAAACATTGACTCCATAGTTGTGACACTAGATGTGTCCCAATTTCCGATATCTTGATTGAATAAAGACGTCTTACTGAGCATAAAACTCATGTCTGTGACTGATGATGTATTCCAATCTCCTATATCTTGATCAAATGCTAAAGCCCTATAAAACATATTATTCATATCGATTACTGATGAAGTATTCCAATCTCCTATATCCTGGTTAAATGTAATAGCCTCTTTAAACATCTCACTCATATTGAGCACATTGGAAGTATTCCAATTGCCCAAATCTTGATTAAAAGAAGTTGCATATTTAAACATAGCTTCCATATCCATGACTAATGTCGTATTCCAGTTGCCTATATTTTGATTGAATGAGCTTGCGTAGAGAAACATGGATTTCATATTGGTAACTCTTGAGGTATTCCAACTTCCGATATTTTGATTAAAAAAAGTTGCCTCTTTAAACATAGCTTCCATGCTAGTAACTTTAGAAGTGTTCCAACTCCCGATATCTTGATTAAAAGAAGAGGCCTCTTGAAATACAGCATCCATATTTGTAACCTCTGAAGTGTTCCAGGCCCCTATGTTTTGATTAAATAAAGATGCATTATTGAACATCAAGCTCATATCGGTTACACTAGAGGTATCCCAACTTCCTATTTCTTGATTAAATGAAGTGGCTTCTTGAAACATGCCCCCCATGTCTGTCACATTAGAGGTATCCCAATTTTCAATATTTTGATTAAATGAAGACGCATATTTAAACATGGATCTCATATCCGTCACAGATGTTGTGTTCCAATTCACAATGTCTTGGTTGAATGAAGTTGTAGATTCGAACATTCCCGACATATTAATCACACCTGAGGTATCCCAAATTGATAGGTCTTGATTAAATGCTATAGCCTCTTTAAACATGACTTCCATAGTTGTAACGGCAGCGGTATCCCAAAAACCGATAGCGGAATTAAATATAAAATTTGATTGAAATAGACCACTCATATCAGTAACCAATGAAGTACACAAATTAACGTTCTCATTTTCAATTTGTTCTATTAAAGTTGAGTTGTTAACTACGGTATAGATTACCTGATCTATTATTTCTGTATCACCAGCAGACGCATCTGGACATTTACATGTTCCATTTTCAAAATAAATTAATTTATTGTTTCCCGACGATGCATCTAATGTTGAAGAAATTTGAGATGATAGCACAACTTCAGTAAGATCATCTGATAAAGAACGGTTGAAACAACTCGAAAATAGCAACCCAATGATTAATGCTAATATTTTTTTCATCAGTAATTTGTGCATTTACGTTTTAGTAAACCTCCGTTTTTATATTGTACGTCTATATTCTGATACGTGACTAAATTTTTCATAAATCTTTTAGGGTGAATAATCAATTGTTTAATATACCTAAAATCTAGAATATAATAATTTAGTGTTCACCTCCACAGCTATATAATTTACACCTCTTTTTTCATCCGCAGTTGTTTTCCAATCAGTTTTATTTTATGTTAGTGGCAAGCGTAACTTTTAAATTAAAGTTATACCTTTTTATAAAAATTTAATGCATGTCATTTTTAGAATCCTTTTGGAATGAAATTGTTGGATTTTTTGGTATCAACCAATTTGTTGAGATTCTTGAAAAACAAGACTATTCGGCGTTACTGACCTATGAAGGAATCGTGGCTCTGATTCTACCAATTATTCCATTGTTACTTTTTTTAGAACTCTTCTTAGGTTTTATTTATAAAAAGCCACAAACAAAAGTTTACAAGGTCATTTTTTTAATTTATTTATTTAATAGAATTTTAGGGCGATTTATTTCTATAGGTATGGTTGCGTTTTGTATTGGAGCTCTTCAGCCTTTAGCAATTATCGATACATCTATGACATGGTATTGGTTTATCTATGGTTATATTGTTTGGGAATTTGCACATTTCATCTATCACTTTTTAGCGCACAAGGTTCGTTTATTCTGGTGCCTTCACGCAACACATCATAGCCCTGAGGAAATGAATCTTAGTGTAACTCACGCACATTTTTTTTTAGAAGCACCGTACGCTGACTTTATACGGACTTCCATCTGTATTTTAATGGGATTAGATCCGATCATGTTATTTACCATTATGTTTATAGATGGAACTTATGGTGCTTTTATCCATGTTGGTGAAAACTTAATCAAGGACGCTCGTTTTGGCTTTTTGAACAAAATTATACTGACCCCATCCCACCATCGAGTTCATCATGCGAGAAACCCTTTATATTTAGACACAAATTATTGTAATCTATTGAATATTTGGGATCGGATTTTCGGAACCTATCAAGAGGAAACCCCAGATTTAGATATTGATTATGGTATCACAAGAGAAATTAATTCTGGTAGTTTTATACAAGTTTATTTCGGTGAAATTATTTATCTCACCAAAGACGTAATTTATGCACCAGGTATTTTAAATAAACTGCGTTATATTTTCTATCCCCCAGGGTGGAGTCATAAATCTGATTCTAAAACTGCAAAAATGATACGCGATTCTTATTTAAAAAAAATCTAAGTCAGTAAAATGCTTTTAGGCACCGTTCTGATAATTTAAATTGTAAAAAAGTGAATTGTCAGTAAATTTCAAAGTAAATTATTTAAACACTATATTTGATAAAAATCACATTATGAGCAGTAAGTTTTTTGGAAACAGTAAAGTAAAAGGAACTCAAGGAGAGAAAAATAAAAAAGTGGTAACTCCTAGAGCTGCCAAGAGAACAACTGCTGTTCGTAAAACTGGTAGAGGAAAATAATTTCACCCAATTTTTTAATGTTCTTTCCATAAACTTTGAATACATCAAGCCATGAACCAATTAAAATTTTTGTTGTTTTTTGCTTTTATTTCAGTTAAGTTGATTGGTCAACAAGTACAAGAGGTAGAATTCAATTACTTAACAGAATTGCCCTTTCAAACTTCGCAAGACTCAGAATATTTTCATTTAGAGACAACGATGATGATTCGAGGAATTACCAACGATATATTTAATTATGCGAAACAGTATAAAGATCAAAAGAGTGATGTATTGTTTAAATTAAATTTTAAGAGTAAAACCGGAGCAAGTGTATCTATTGATTACGCCGTTGATGCCAAATCAAGGACCTCATATTTTAGCTCAACTGATAAAGCCAATTTAATTAAAAAAGTCACCTACAATTGGATTAATCGATCCTTCCGATCGAACATTCCTTTTGAAGATTAAATTATCAGTCTATAGTTGGAATACTAATTTTCTCAATTTTTAGTCATTTAAATGAAACTTCATTACCTTTTGTGAATCAACTTAAACACAATGACTACTAAACACTCTAAAGTCTACTGGAAAACAAATCTTAAATATTTAGCCATACTCCTTCTTATATGGTTTACAGTTTCTTTTCTTTTCGGAATAGTCTTAGCTGAGTCACTTAATCAATTTCAGATTGGAGGATTCCCTTTAGGATTTTGGTTTGCTCATCAAGGAGCAATTTACACCTTTGTAATTTTAATATTTGTTTATGTTTATCTCATGAATCGGTTGGATAAAAAGTTTGATGTTGACGAAATTTAAAACACAAATTTTATGAATGCTCAGTCATGGACCTACCTCTTAGTTGGGGTAACATTTCTTATATACATTATTATTGCGATTATTTCACGAGCAGGATCCACTAAAGAATTTTATGTAGCAGGAGGAGGAGTAAGCCCGATTGCAAACGGAATGGCAACTGCTGCAGATTGGATGTCAGCAGCTTCGTTTTTGTCAATGACCGGATTAATCGCATTTATGGGATTTTCTGGAGGACAGTATCTAATGGGATGGACAGGTGGTTACGTATTGCTGGCTCTTTTACTGGCTCCGTATCTAAGAAAGTTTGGAAAGTTTACAGTTCCAGACTTTATCGGAGAACGCTATTATTCAAAAAATGCAAGACTCATTGCATTGATTTGTGCCTTGTTTGTTTCGTTTACCTACGTTGTAGGACAAATGAAAGGGGTGGGTGTTGCATTTGCACGTTTTCTAAATGTTCCTTTTGATACCGGAGTCCTTATCGGAATTGGAATTGTTTTCTTTTACGCGGTTTTGGGAGGAATGAAAGGAATTACCTACACCCAGGTTGCTCAATTTTGCGTTCTCATATTTGCATTTACTGTACCTGCCATTTTTATATCCTTACAAATGACCGGAAATCCGATCCCTCAACTTGGGTTTGGTTCTCGTGGAACGGATGGTGTTTTCTTAATTGAAAAGTTAAACCAGCTATCTGTAGATCTCGGTTTTGATTCCTACACAAATATAGACAAGAACAACCTGGTTAATATGTTTTTTATCACAGGAGCTTTGATGTTTGGAACAGCAGGGCTGCCTCACGTCATTGTACGATTTTTTACAGTACCTCGGGTAAAAGATGCCCGAATTTCCGCTGGATGGGCTTTGTTATTTATAGCCATACTTTATACAACTGCACCAGCTGTTGCTGTATTTGCACGAACAAATATTCTCAATACATTATCAAATGCTTCTTATGAAGAAGTTCCAAGTTGGTTTACAAATTGGGAAAGTACAGGTCTATTGTCTTTTGATGACAAAAATCAAGACGGTACAATACAATATGTTGCAGATCCTATACTAAATGAACTTACTGTAGACCAAGACATCATTGTACTGGCGAATCCTGAAATTGCGAATCTACCTGCTTGGGTCATTGGTTTGGTTGTTGCTGGGGGATTAGCAGCAGCACTTTCAACAGCTGCAGGTCTATTATTGGTTATTTCAACCTCAATTTCTCATGATTTGCTAAAGAATTATTTAAAACCAGATATTAGTGAAAAGGGGGAATTGTATTCTGCCAGAGTTGCTATTGCCGTTGCGGTGGTAGCTGCTGGTCTTGCAGGTTTAAACCCACCCGGTTTTGTAGCACAAGTTGTTGCACTTGCTTTTGGCTTGGCCGCATCTTCTTTTTTTCCAGCCATAATCTTAGGTATTTTTGATAAGCGAATGAATCGAGAAGGTGCTCTTAGTGGTATGATAGTCGGTATTATTTTTACAACTGCTTATATAATTTATTTTAAACCACAATTGGGAGGTCCTGGACTTCCTGAGAATTTTTGGTGGGGAATTTCACCCGAAGGAATCGGAACTTTGGGAATGATTATAAACTTTGGGGTTGCACTGATTGTCTCAAGAATAACAAGCCCACCACCTGACGAAGTAGTGGAATTAACAGAACGAATTAGAACACCTAGAGGGGCAGAAAATACTGCCGCTGCAACGCATTAAACCAATATTTGAATGTATCATGAGTCAAAAAATTAAAACCTTGTCTGGGTATTTTCAAGAATACCAAAAAAGCATTGAGGAACCTGAACAATTTTGGGGTCAAATAGCAGAAAAATTTGTCTGGAAAAAGCCCTGGGATAAAGTTCTTTCTTGGGACTTTCAGGGTCCTGACATCAAATGGTTTGAAAATGCAAAGCTGAATTTAACAGAAAACATCTTTGAACGCCATCTTGCTACTCACGGAGAAAAAACCGCAATTATTTGGGAACCTAATGATCCTAATGAAGCTGAACGAAGAATCAGCTACAATGAATTATTTGCTCTCACCTGCCAGTTTTCAAATGCCTTAGAATCACAAGGAATCCAAAAAGGAGACCGAGTAATTATTTATATGCCTATGGTGCCTGAGGCCGCTATAGCTATGCTGGCTTGTG
>CBFHJD010000009.1:0-57740 GCA_965656215.1 Flavobacteriaceae bacterium | reverse complement strand
TTAAGCCTATTGTTCTATGCTTTTGTGTTTTAACAACCAATGCTTACAGCCAATTTCATGAGCTTGGATTATTTGTTGGTGGAAGCAATTATATCGGTGATATTGGAACAGATCAATACCTAAATCCGAACTCTCCTGCTTTTGGATTAATTTATAAATGGAATATTACTGATCGGTACTCCTTTAGAGGTGGTATAACGCTAACAAAACTTATTGAAAATGAAACCAACAGTAGTGATTTAAATCGCTTTAATCGGTCCTACAGTTTTGAAAATAGCATACAAGAGGTAACTTTGGGTGTTGAATTTAATTTTAAAGAATTTAATCTTCACGATGCCGATTTCAACTTCACACCCTACCTTTTTTATGGATTGAGTTATTTTCGCTACGATCAATATTTTATTACGCCAAATGGTCCTGGTGGTATTGCGAAAAATAATTTTTTCGGTAAGGACCAAGAATTTGCTATTCCTTTTATTCTTGGCTTGAAACTTAATCCAAACCCGTTATTTATTTTAGGGTTTGAAATGGGAGCTCGTTACGCTTTGACGGATAATATAGATGGAAGTAATCCAGGGAATCAATATATTAATGATCTTGATCTAAAATTTGGAAATATTGCGAATAATGATTGGTATATCTTTATGGGTTTCACAATTTCATTTACCTTTGGCGATCTTCCATGTTATTGTAAAGAATAGATGAACAAATTACCCAAACATGTTGCAATTATAATGGACGGCAATGGCCGTTGGGCAAATTTACAAGGTAAAAATCGTGTAAAAGGTCACCAACACGGGGCTCGTGCTGTACGTGATGTGGTTGAGGAAGCCTCAAATCAAGAGATAGAATACCTTACTTTATATGCTTTTTCTACAGACAATTGGAGCCGACCAAAAGAAGAAGTAAACATATTAATGAGGTTATTAGTCACCTCATTAAAAAAGGAGTTTAATCGATTAATTAAGAACAATATCCGCTTACAATCTATCGGTAACATGAAAGGCTTACCCTTACCCGTAAAAGAGGAGTTGGACTATGTTATTGAAAAAACAAAAACCAATAGCGGTATGATCCTCACTTTGGCCTTAAATTATGGAGGTAAGGAAGAACTTACTGAAGCAATGAAGGCCATTGCTTTTAAAGTTAAAAATAGTATAATTTCCCCAGAAAAAGTTGACCAATCCACCATAATTGAGCATCTTTACACGCAAAATTTACCCGCTGTTGACTTACTCATAAGAACCAGTGGAGAAGAACGAATAAGTAATTTTTTGCTGTGGCATATTGCCTATGCAGAATTGTATTTCACAGATACGCTTTGGCCTGATTTTAAAAAAGAAGACTTACAAAAAGCGATTGTGGACTACACTAAACGAGAAAGAAGATTTGGAAAAACGAGCCAACAACTCACATCTTAAACCATTTTATAGCTATTTTCTTTTAGGACTATTTCTTCTCCTGGGATATTCTAACTATGCGCAAACAAATGGATTTGTAAAAGGAAAATCTTACGTTATAGACACTATCAAAGTCAAGGGCCTTAAAAGTTTTAACGCCCAAACAGTAGTGTCCTATAGTGGACTTCGGAAAGGTCAAAAAATTAGTGTACCCGGTGAAGAAGTGAGTGATATCATCAATAAACTTTGGGGCTTGGAATTGTTCAGTGACATTAATTTTTATGTGACTAGAGTGCAAGGAGAATCCATTGATCTTGAAATTGAGATTGAAGAACTACCAACCTTGTCTGAGGTTAAAGTTAAAGGTCTTAAAAAAGGTAAGATAGAAGGTATTATAAAGGACACTGAACTAACCTCAGGTAAAAAATTGTCTGAAAGTTTTTTGACAAACACTAGAAACTATATAGAAAACAAATTTAAAAAAGACGGGTTTTTAAATACTAAAGTTACCCTAAATACCATTTTAGACACCATAGGAAAAAATACTTATAAAATGGTTGTAAACGTTGACAAGGGCCCAAGAGTAAAGATTGATAAAATCAACTTTGAAGGAAATGAGATCTTCAGTGATTTCAAACTTCAGGGCAAACTCAAAAAAACCAAACACAAAAAATCTTATCGTTTCTGGAAAAAATCTAAATTCATTGAAAAGGAATTTAACGAAGACCTAATTAATTTAGTTGATTTTTATAAAGAAGAAGGGTATAGAGATGCTCGTATCATCTCCGATACTTTGATTAAAGATCCAGATAATCCAAACTCAATAGTACTCGATATCGATGTCGAAGAAGGAAAAAAATATTATTTTGGAGATATCAATTTTATTGGAAATACGGTGTATGGAGATAATATCATCCAACAAATTTTGGGTTTGAAAAAGGGAGATACGTATAACGGAGTTCTTCTTAAAAAAAGAATTGCTGACACCTCAAAACCAGACGGAAACGACATTACTAACCTTTATCAAAACAGTGGTTATCTTTTTTCCAATATCAATGCTGTAGAAGTAAGTGCGGTAAACGATACTATTAATTTTGAAATTCGTATCACAGAGGGTAAACAAGCAAATTTTAATAAAATTTACATCGAGGGAAATACCAAAACAAATGATCATGTAATTTATCGTGAGTTAAGAACAAAACCCGGTGAACTCTACAGCAAAGATCGTTTGGTAAGAACCGTTCGTGAATTAGGACAGTTAGGGTTTTTTGATGCTGAACAGATTAATCCAGAAATGGAGAATGTGAATCCAAACGATGGAACTATTGATGTCAAATTTGATTTGGTTGAGTCTGGCGCCAGTCAGATCGAACTTCAAGGTGGGTATGGACAAGGTGGATTTATTGGAACTCTAGGACTTTCTTTCAATAATTTTTCAATGAGAAATATATTTGACGGAAAATCATATAAACCTTTACCAATGGGTGATGGCCAAACCCTAGCACTACGACTTCAAGCCAGCCAGTTTTACAGTACTTACAGTTTTAATTTTTCTGAACCTTGGTTAGGGGGTGAACAACCTGTTCAGCTTTCAACCTCACTACAACATACCATACAATATCGGTATGATTTCTTTACTGGTTTAGCAGACAAAACTCAATCATTTCAGATCAGCGGATTAACCCTAGGCTTAGCAAAACGACTTCGAGTTCCTGACGATTTTTTCCAATTGTCACAAGCACTTTCGTATCAGTATTACAACCTACAAAATTATTATACCGGCTTATTTACCTTTGGTGACGGTGAGGCAAATAATTTAGCCTACACCATTAGCCTTTCCAGAAATAATACTCGAGTAAATCCCATTTTCCCTACGGGAGGATCAACCTTTAATATCAGTGCTAAATTTACCCCACCTTATTCCCTTATTTCAGGAAGAGACTATTCAGATTTGGAAAATCAAGCAGAATTTCAAGATGAAAGTGGAAATCCTCTTGTAGATAAAATAGACCAAGAGCGTTTCCGATGGTTGGAATTTTATAAAGTAAAATTCAACGGAACTTGGTACACTCGTGTTTTTGATGACTTAATTTTAAAAACTCAAGCGGACTTTGGGTTTATAGGTGCTTATAACAGTGACCGAGGGAATATTCCTTTCGAGCGCTTTTTCTTGGGAGGTGACGGAATGGTTAGTTACGCATTGGACGGAAGAGAAACAATTGCACTTAGAGGATACCCCAACCAATCCTTATCTGGAAATGATGGATCTGTTATTTACAATAAATTTTCTCTAGAACTTCGCTATCCTATTACCTTAAAGCCAAGTGCTTCAATATATGCTCTGACCTTTTTAGAAGCTGGAAACGGCTATAATAGCTTTAGAGAATTCGATCCCTTTAACTCTAAGCGTTCTGCCGGAGCAGGTGTCCGAATTTTTATGCCAGCCTTCGGTTTGTTAGGAATAGACTTTGGTTATGGTTTCGACAATGCCAATCCAAATTTAACAAGCCCGAACAAATGGGAAACCCATTTTATAATAGGACAGCGTTTTTAACAAAAATTAGGAATATTTAAATCCTTAAATCTATACTAACTGGGACATTCATTCGTTAATAGATTAATGAAATACAAGCCTAAACAATTCCTGTATATTAGTTTAGCCCTGCTGCTTAGCGTATTCGTTTACAGCCAGCGCGGTACAAAGGTGGGGTATATTGACATGTCTTTTATTTTGGAAACAGTAGACGAATACAATAAAGCCAGTGACCTACTGGATAAAAATATTGAAAACTGGAAAAAAGAAATTGAACTGAAAAAATTGGAACTTGAACAAATTCAAGATCAACTCAATGCTGAGCGAATCATATTGACCCCTGAATTGATCAAAGACAGAGAATTAGAAATACAAGATTTTGCTTCTGAAATTATTCGACTTCAAGAGAAAAGGTTTGGACCTAACGGTGATATGATAATTCAACGCTCCAAATTAATGCAACCCCTCCAAGATCAGGTGATGACTATAGTAAAACAAGTTGCAGAAGAAAATAAATATGATTTTATTTTTGATCGATCTTCCACAGCAACAATGTTATATTCAGCAAAAAATTACGATATTAGCGAACTGGTTATAAAAAGAATTAATCGACAACAGAAAATTCAAAAAAGAAAAGATCAAATAGAAGCTTTAAAATCAAAAGCAACTAGTTTAAAAAACTAACATCCAAACATTTATGAAATTTTTATCAACACTTATCGTCAGTTTAGTACTTTTTATTGCGCCTCTTAACATAGTGGCACAATCAAAAGTAGCACACATTAATACCCAACAACTGATTAGCGAAATGCCCGAAGTCATATCAGCTCAAGGTGAATTAAAAAAATTAGAAGAGCAGTACGCAAAGGAAATGGAAAACTCAGTAAAAGAATTCCAAACCAAAGCACAAACCTATCAAGGGGATGCTCAAAATCAAACTGATTTAATCAACCAACAACGTCAAGTTGAATTGCAGGAAATGCAACAACGGATTCAAGAGTTTAGAGAAACCGCTGCTCAAGAATTACAAAAACGCTCTGCAGACATGATGCGCCCTCTTTATGACAAAGCACGTGTTGCAATTGAAAAAGTAGCTGCAGCACAAGGATATGACTATGTATTAGACTCTAGTCCAGGAGGAAGTGTGATCATGGCTTCTGGTAAAGACCTTATGGCTGACGTAAAAACAGACTTAGGATTCTAAGCAAAAGCTTAGATTACCCCTCTGAATATTATTTAAAACCATCCATTGGATGGTTTTTTTTATTCTTCATTTTTAAACCAAGAAGCATATACGAGGTAGTTCTTAGCAATACGTTCAATTTCATTTTTTTGAAGGTCTTTAGTCAAGCTTTTAATTTTTTTAGCTGGAACACCTGCATAAACTGAACCTGGAGCCACAATAGTGCCCTGAGTTAGTACAGCTCCTGCAGCAATGATACTGTTAGAACCAATCTCACAATGATCCATTACAATGCTGCCCATACCGATTAAAACATTGTCTTCAATCTTACATCCGTGAACTAAGGCATTATGCCCTATAGAAACGTTATTACCTATTTGTGTCCAAGATTTTTCAAATGTGGCATGAATTACTGCGCCATCTTGTATGTTAACACAGTTCCCGATAACGATACTGTTAACATCACCACGGATTACAGCCTGATACCAGACAGAACAATCGTCTCCCATCTTTACATCTCCAATTAATGTGGCATTTTCAGCAAAAAAACAGTTTTTGCCATAAGAAGGCGTAAAGCCTCGTACTGATTTGTTTAACATTGATGGAATATTAATCATATAAAATTACAAAAAAAGAATTTTTCCCGATTTGAATAAAATGACAATTATAAATATGTAGGCTTTGACTATTTTTGATGAAAAGAAAAAGAAAAGATGAAAAGCTATCAAATAAATACTTTTACTGAAAAGGGAAATCCTTGGGCTAAATTAAAATTCAACCATACGATTGGTCCTGTGGATGAAATTCACTATCAAAATATTGACGAAGCAAAAGGTGCTCCGCTCATTCAACAACTATTCTATCTTCCTTTTGTTAAGTCCGTCCGCTTATTTGAAAATAAAATAGAAGTAGAGCGATTTGATATACTAGAATGGAGTGAAGTGATAGAAGAAGTACAAGAACAGCTACAAGAATACCTAAACGACGGAGGTGTGGTTATTGAAGCCACTACGAATGATAAAATACCTGTAAGTGTTTATGCTGAAAGTACACCCAACCCTGCAGTCATGAAGTTTGTGGCAAATAAACCCTTGGTAACCCAAAGTGTTGAATTTAAAAATATAGACGAAGCAAGTAATGCTCCTATAGCAGAGAAACTGTTTCACTTCGCATTTGTTAAAGAGGTATTCATTGATGCAAACTATGTTTCCATCACCAAATATGAAGTTGCTGAGTGGGAAACAATAGTAATGGAAATCAGAGAATTTATTCGAAAATATGTTGAAGAGGGGAACCTGATTTTAAAAGAAATTCCCCAGCAAAACACTTTGACTGGAGAGGAGAAAATTACAGAAAACTTAGGTCCCACAGAAACACAGATTGTTTCTATTTTAGAAGAATACATCAAACCGGCAGTAGCTTCAGACGGTGGAAATATTCAATTTGACTCCTATAATGAAGAAGATAAATCTGTTCAGGTTATACTTCAAGGCGCGTGTAGCGGTTGTCCATCTTCAACCTTTACACTCAAAAACGGTATTGAAAGTATGCTTAAAGAAATGATGCCTGGTAAAATTGATCGTGTTGTTGCCCTCAACGGTTAAATTTCCATTTTCTTTTTAGGAGGAGTGGTTTGAAAGTCTTTTAAATAAAATGGCTCAAAATAGGCCAGTGATTCAAACGCTTTTGAAGTGTATTTGTCCCATGCCAATTGAATCATATCAACTGCATTAGGATAGTAGATTTTGGAAGTATATTGTAGATTGATTTTTGGATCTAATCCTTGAAATTTTTCAACACCATCACCCAGGACCAGAACAGTTTTGTCTCCTATAGTCTCTATAAAAGAGTCTTGAGTTAGAACTATTGCTGAAGTATCTTGTATCCAGTTCTTATTAATGTCAAAAATTGCAGTGTAAACTTCCATTCTTCTAGCATCCAGCATCGGTATGATGTATTCAACTTCATTTGAGTTTGCCGCTTGAACTAAAATCTCAAGAGAATTTAATGCAATAAGCGGAAGATCTAAGGCAAAACAAAACCCTTTTGCTGCTGCTACTCCAATGCGCAGTCCCGTATAAGATCCGGGCCCCATACTTACGGATATCGAAGCTAAATCAGCGGGTTTTATTCTAGCCTCTTCCAACACTTCAGAGATGAAAAGATGAAGTTTTTCGCTATGGCTGTATGAATCGCTTTGCAAAACCCTTGAAGCAATTAATTTTCCCTCAGATGCAAGGGCAACTGAGCATTGTTTGGTAGAAGTTTCAAGATGCAGAATGTACGCCATAAGACTAGTTTATAGAACCCCTCCAGAGCTTCCCCCGTCAACTTTTATAACGGATCCGTTGGTAGCACTAGACAAAGGACTGCAAAGATAAACAACTGTGCTGGCAACCTCTTTTACGCTGGCAAATCTTTGTAAAAGTGAGTTCGGTCGTTCTTGCTCAAAAAAAGACTGCTCCACCTTTTTGAGTTCTAAACGTTGAGCTTTGGCTTTCTCTTCTAAAAATAATTGGGCTCCTTCTGTAAGTGTTGATCCCGGTACAATTGTATTGACTGTTACTTCTGTAGATTTAGTTAAATGAGATAATCCCCTGGAAACAGCATGAAGAGCGGCTTTTGTTGCACTATATGAAATCATATCTGAAGGCACTAAATAAGCACACTCACTAGAAATAAATAAAACTCGGCCCCAATTGCGCTCTAGCATACCTGGTAAAAAATGTTGAGCTAGTTCCACACCACTCATCACATTGACTTGAAATTGAGATTCCCAGTCTTTTTGAGAAGTATCAAAAAAAGACTTGGAAGTATAAATTCCCACATTGTTGATCAGTATGTCAACCTCTGGAACCAACTTCAATTGCTTTTGGACATCCTCAGGATTTTTAAAATCAGCCACAAAAGCTCTTACCTCTGCATTGGGGTTTTCATTTTTTAGTTTTGAAATCGATTTGTTTACGGTATCCTCATTACGCCCGTTAATGTAAACTAGCGCACCTTCTTCTAAAAGTAGTTTGGCTATAGCGTAACCAATCCCCGAAGTAGAGCCCGTAATTAAAATCGACTTTCCTGTAAGTTTAAGATCCATTTTTTTTAGGTGTAAAACTGAAATTAGTCTATCGTTAACCCTTCAATTTAAGACGGATTAAATCGTAAACTAAGCTTTTTGATTTGAAATACCTTAGAGTTCAAGCCCAAAATAAAACTCCAAGACTTTCAGCTTGAATATATAATCAAACTTAGCCCGAATAATATCTGAGGCAGCGATTTGATACCGCTGTCTAGCTTGAACATAATCAAACGAATTCATTACCCCTGCTTCAAAACGTTGCTTGGCAATTTCAAAAGCTTGTTTTCGAGCAATCAAGGTTTTTTCAGAGGCATCGTAAAACTTATATGCTCCTTTTGTGTTATTATAGGCCTGATTGATGGTGTTCTCTAAATCTAACTTGGTCTGTTCCAATTGATTTTCTACACGCTTTAAATTCAGCTTTCTCCTTTTGATATTGTTTTTTGCTGAGAGTCCATTAAAAATTGGGATGTTAAGCGAAAGCCCATAACTCTGTCCATCGTTTTGACCAAACTGGGTTCCGAATGAAAGAGGATCTGCAACTTCTCTTTCAGGGAATTGACTGACCACTACCGCTCCATTTTCTTGAACGATACCAATGGGAGTTTGTAGAAAATTCCCTGTTTCAACAAGTCTATCAGAGTATGAAATCCGTGTATTGTAATTGTAAAAAGCTGACAAGGTTGGCATGAGGGCTCCTTTGGCTAATTCAATATCTTTTTCGGCAATTTCTAAATTTGTAATTCCCAGTTTGATATCATTTCTTATAGTCAATGCTTTTTCGAAAATAGCCTTTGGAGTCTCATTCAAAATTTCGGAAAAGGGAATATCAAAATCTTCTTTAGCAATATCAAAATTTTCATAATCCGTGATTAAAAGTAATTGCGCTAGACTGATTCGAGAAAGGCGATAGGCATTTTCTGCTTGAATGACAGCCTGTTCCTGAGTAGCAATATTAGCCTCTATTTCAAACAACTCAGCTGGTGTTAAAATCCCTGCCTCTATACTCAATTGAGTACGTTCCAATTCTTGCTTAGCCAATTCTAGCTGATAACGCTGAACTTGTTCCAATTCTCTATTGAACATTACTTGAAGATACGCATTGGCCACAAAAAGACTGGTGTCGTCTTTCATGTCATCCAACTGATATTGGCGCGCCAATAAATTCAAATTAGCTCGTGACAATTGATTTACATTCTGTCTGCCATTGAATAATGTAACGCCAATATTTCCACCAAAAGAAGAGAATTGCGTAGTTAAATTTTCAATTAATCCATTGGTGATGTTTTGACTGAGTCCATTATTCCAAATATGTTGAGATTGAGCATTTACTCTGGGTAAAAAATTTCCCATCGCATCAGCTTTATCAATCTCAGCAAATTCTAAGTCCAGTTCAGATTGCTTGATATTGATGTTTTTTTCTAATGCCAATAAAACGCATTCTTCAAGCGTATACTCTTTCATTTGGGCTGAAACGGTAAAAGCAAAAAGAAACAGTGCAGTAGATGTAACTAGTTTAATATTTTTCATGTGTTGAAATTGAAGTTTTTCAATATTCATTTTTAATTATTGTCTTTTTCAGACGCCTCGCCACCTTTCTTGATAGGCTCAGTCTTATTCCATACTTTTATTTTATCCTCCATAGAAATACCAGTGATCAATTCTACATTTACACCGTCCGAAATTCCAATTTCAACATCTCTTCTTTCGAATTGTTGTTCTCCTGTCAAAACTTCTACGTAAGG
This sequence comes from Flavobacteriaceae bacterium, assembly GCA_965656215.1. Taxonomy (GTDB): domain Bacteria; phylum Bacteroidota; class Bacteroidia; order Flavobacteriales; family Flavobacteriaceae; genus MS024-2A. Next base: position 47,803 of record CBFHJD010000009.1, on the reverse strand, counting down.
TTTTTCTGTTTCCCGATCAAATTGCAATAAAGATTCAGAAATTGCCATAATACTGTCTTTTTTCTCAAGTATTAATGAAGCATTTGCACTGTAACCAGCTCTAATAAAAATGGAATCATTTAAAAATAAATCAGCTTCTATGATGAACTGAACCGCTCCTTGTTCCTCATTTCCTTTAGGAGCAATAAATTTGAGTTCAGCTTTAAGAGATTGGTCTTCAATAGCACCTAGGTTTACTTCCAGCGGCATTCCGACTTTTAATTTCCCTACTTCAGCTTCATCAACTTTTCCTTCAAAAATCATTTTTTTCATATCCGCGATCGTGGCAATGGTTGTACCCGCATTAAAGCTGTTACTTGCAATGACTTGAAAGCCTTCCTCAACTGGAATTTCCAATATGGTTCCTGCTACGGTTGCTCTGATATTGGTGTTGGCAGAGGCATCACCACCAGCAGAACCAGAACGGATAATTTCCAAATCTGAAGCTGCATTATTCACACTTTGTTTGGCCTGATTGTACTGTAATTCTACATTCTGAAATTGTTGCTTTGAAATAATACCTTTTTCAAAAAGATCTTTATTTCTATCGAATTCAATCTTTGCATTATTCAAGACAATTTTAGAATTCTTTAGCCTTCCTTTTGCACTGTTTAAGTTTTGCTCGTTAGGAACAACTTTGATTTTTGCCAAAAGATCACCCGTTTGAACAAGGTCTCCTTCTTCTACAAAAAGACCCTCGATAATCCCTTGAATTTGAGGCTTGATTTCTACTTCATCTTCAGGAATTACCTTCCCTGTGACCACCGTTTTCTTTTCAATATTGGTAATCATAGCTGTTTTAGTATCGTATTCAATGGCTGATTTATTATTGGTTTTAATAAAGTAAGCTGTTGCAAATAAGGCACCTAAAATGACAAGTGCAATTCCGATATATTTTAAAATTTTCATAGTATTGGATGTGTTTTATTATTCTTCTCTTAATGCGTCTATGGGTTTAATACTTACTGCTCTTTGAGCTGGAATAAGTCCTATCAAAGTTCCCAGAAAAACCATAATAAATAGGGCTCCAAGTATGAATGGAATGGGTACCGTAGGATTGGTATAGGGAAAATCAGTTAAGTCAGTGGTTGCCACATTAATTCCCGCCAAGACAAGAGCTCCCAATATAATGCCAAGAATTCCTGCAATGAGTGTTAAGAAAACTGATTCAACAATGATTTGATTACGAACTTCAGAAGGTGTTGCCCCTAAAGCTCGTCGGACTCCAAGTTCTTTAGTGCGTTCTTTTACTGAGATCAGTAGAATATTTCCAATACCGATAACCCCAGCAATGATGGTAGCAATTCCCACAATTAAGGATAAAAGTGTCATCCCTTTAGAAAAGCCCATTACTTTATTAAAAACTTCACCTAAATTAAACCCGCCAAATGCACGTTCATCTTCTGGTGATACACGATGAATTCTCTTGAGTACTGTTTTAATATCTTTTTCAACGGCTACAACATCGGCATCATCATAAGCGGCAATGGTAAACCATTGAACTGAGTCTCCTGAATTGTATATCTGTCGATACGTTTCAAAAGGAATAAAAATATCACCATCACTTTCAAAGCCTCCACCTGGAATAAACTTGTGAACTCCTATAACTTGGAAATAAATATTGTCAATTCGAATGTATTGCCCAATTGGATTTTCATCTTTTTCAAACAATTCTGTCTGGGTACGCTCTCCAATCACACATACTTTTCGTTTGTACTTAATATCCTCTTCATTAATAAACCTTCCTTTGTCATAAATTTTTTTGGTGGCTATTTTAGTATATTCAGGAAAATCACCATAAACGTTGTAATTACTTGATTTATTATTACGAACTACAAGTGGGCTTGCCCCGCCAAAAACACCCCTAGCATTTCGAGGAGCAACAAATTCAATCTCAGGTATCTGTTTTTTTAAATATTCAATATCTGAAAGTTTTAGTTCAATACTTCTCCCAATTTTAAAACCATCATATGGAATACTAGTACGTTGTGCCCACACAAACATGGAGTTCATTGCGATATTTTCGAATTGGCGTTCAAATCCATTGTCTAGTCCTTTTGCGGCTCCAGACAAAGCGATATAGATGAAAATTCCCCATAACACGCCAACTACAGTAATCACTGTTCTTGTTTTGTTTTTGGAAATTGATCCAAAAATTTCTTGCCAAGTATCCCGATCAAAAAGTACTTTTAAACTATTCATCTCTAAGTGCAACTATAGGTTTTATACTGGAGGCTCTTTTGGCTGGAATGTAGCCCGCTATTGCTCCAAATATAATTAGAACAACGGTTGCCGTAAATGCAGTCCCAAAATCAATAAATGGATTTTTAATAAAATAATCTTCCAATGTTAAGCCTATATTTTTTAAAACTAGAATACCTAAAAACAAGCCTACATATCCAGAAATAGCAGTAATAAATACAGACTCTTGTAGAATCATCTGGATTACGGAACGGGGTGTAGCACCCAAAGCTTTACGAATTCCCAACTCTTTAGTACGTTCTTTGACTACAAACACCATAATGTTAGAGATTCCAATAATTCCAGCAATCAAGGTGCCTAATCCCACAAAACTTACAATAAGTTGGAGAACAACTGCAAACTGTTGGCTTTGTTTTAGGTCATCAGTTAAGTTTTGAATGTAAATTCCATTAGGGTCACGTGGGTCAATAGACTTTTTGTCTTTAAAGTACTTTTTGAGTGAATTTTCAAAGGCAAGCGCACCTGCATGTCCTAATTCCTTTGGAAAAGTAACTATGATTTGATCTATCTTGTCATTACCCTTTTCCATTAGTTGACGTGTTGTGTAAGGGATATAGATATAGCGCTCTTCGTTGTCTCCTCCATCGTCTTGAAAAACTCCCACCACTTTAAAGACGGTTGATCCTATGTTGACATACTTACCTATGGGATCTTCGGATTTGAACAAATCTTTAGCTACTAGCCTGCCTATAACAGCACTTTTAGTTTTTTTGTCAAGATCCATTTGATTGATGTAACGACCTTTCATCAAAATAGTTTTCTCGACAAATTGGTGCCCAGCAGCTATAGCACGAGTTGTATATGTATTACTCTCGTTTTTATAACTCGTTAATGCACTTCGAGAAATTCTAGGGGTAATGTATTCAGTAAACATGGTAAAGTTACGCTTGATGTCTTCCAAATCTTCATTTTCAAACTCAATCCTTCTATTTGCTTTAAACCCTTTGTAAGGCATGGATGTTCTTCCAGGATACAAGAAAATCGCATTACTTGCGTCATCTAGAAAAAACTCTTGAAAGGTGTTTTTTAAACCATTTCCCAATCCAAAAAGAATAATAAAAATAAAAATTCCCAAAGCCACTGTAAATCCGGACAAAAAGGTGCGAAGTTTATTTTTTCCTATAGTTTCAAATATTTCTCTCCAGCGGTCTCTATTGAACATATTCTGAGGCTAAAACTTGATCTATTTTTTTATCTTCAATAATTATACCGTCCTTGAGTTGAACGATTCTCTTACACATTTGAGCTATATCCGGTTCATGAGTAACCACCAATATGGTCTTTCCTTCCTCATTGATCTTTTGAATTAAATCCATGACTTCATAGGAGGTTTTGGTATCCAATGCTCCCGTAGGTTCGTCTGCAAGTAATACTTTAGGCCTTGAGGCCATAGCTCGGGCAATTGCAACACGTTGTTTTTGTCCTCCTGACAATTCACTAGGCAGGTGTGCTGCCCATGCCTTTAAACCAACTCTATCTAAATAATCTAGAGCAAGTATTTGTCGTTCTTTTCTTGGAATTCCCTGGTAATACAAGGGTAATGAAACATTTTCAAGGGCAGATTTATAATTGATCAAATTGAAGGATTGGAACACAAAACCCAAAAACTTATTTCGGTATTTTGCAGCTTTAGTTTCATTTAAATCTTTAATAGGAACTTCATCCAGTATATATTCTCCTTTGTCTAATCCGTCTAACATACCTAAGATGTTAAGTAAAGTAGATTTTCCAGAACCGGAAGACCCCATTATAGCAACAAGTTCACCCTCCTCTACCTCAAAATTAATTCCCTTCAATACATGCAACGAAGATGCACCCATTTTGTAAGATTTGTGAAGATTTTTTATTTTAATCATCTGGAATTTTGATTAAGAGTTTGGTGAAATTACTATTTTTCAAATTAGGGATTTTAATTATTAGACTATTACAATAACAATTTGTTACATCTACAATCCAATTATTTTTTTAAGATCTGAAAGACTTTCCAGCCTACGAGTCCAACAAGTAAATACGGAATGGCCATTAGGTAAAGAATACCATTGTTAATCCCTTTGGCTGTTTGCTGGCCTTCCTCAGATTGAAGCACCGCACGGCACATTGAACATTGGGAATATGCAACGTCATAACTTAAAAAAAACAGTCCAAACGTAATTACAAAAAGGATTGCTGTTCGTTTAGGCATAATAGGGAGAAATCATTAGATAAACAATAACCCCTGTAACAGCTATATACATCCATATAGGGAAGGTGTACCGAGCAATTTTTTTATGCTCATAAAATAAATTTGAAATGGCTCTAACATACGTGATGAGGACAAGAGGTATGATGCCAATTGAGAGAATAATATGGCTGATTAAAATAAAATAATAGACATACCTAATGAATCCCTCTCCTCCGAAAGGGGTGGGGTCTGCAGTCATATGATAAGCTACATACATAACCAGAAAAATAACTGAAAGACCTATAGCCGTTTTCATCAATTGCTCATGTAGGTTAATATTTTTTCTTCGGATTGCGGAATAAGCGATAAGCAAGACAATAGCCGTTAACCCGTTAATAGCAGCATATATTGGTGGAAGAAAATTTAATGGAGCTACATTCGGTATACGAATCATAAATAAAATAGCCACTACTACAGGTATTAGAATTGAGACTACCCATATCCACAACTTATATTTTTTTATATAGTTTACATTACTTAAACTCATTGCATTATTCTTTTAAAAGTTTTTCAATATCCTCCATGAGTAATTCAACTTCTTGAATTTCGACGTCTTCTTGATCCAAGCCCATATAATACACTATAGGATTGTCGAATTGATCGGTTCTAGAGCGTATGTAACCATTTTTATCAATCAAAGCGAAATAGCCTTGATGTTCAAATCCACCTTCTACCCTAGGATTTACTGATGCAAAGATATTAAATCCTTGATTTGCAAGACGATATAATTTTTCTTTATCTCCAGTTAAAAAATGCCAATTTTGTGAAAAAACATCGTATCCTTCCGCATATTCTTTTAATACTGATGGGGTATCGTGTTCTGGATCAATTGTAAATGAAGCAATTCCAAAGTCGTTTCGTGTACCAAAACGCTCTTCAATACGCTTCATGTTTTTATTCATTATAGGACAAATACTTGGACAAGAGGTAAAAAAGAATTCTGCTACATAAACTTTTCCATTAAAATCTTCATTGGAAATAAATAGACTGTCTTGGTTCAAAAAAGCAAACTCAGGAACACTCTTTGCCTCCCCGTTGAGCATTATGTATTGTAAAGGATCAGCAGGTTTTGATCGCCCGTCTTGAACCATAGTATTATTACTAATACGGTTAATTATTTTTGGAATGAAAAGTATTCCAAAAATAATAATTACCAAAAAAAGACCTACGTATTTATAGTTACCCATCTTTTATTTTTCACGTTCCGTATTGTAAATTTTTAATGCAAGTCGATACTCCGCTAAAATAACTTTAACATCGTCGATCATCTTTTTATTGATTTGAGCAACAGAACGCGCATCAAATCCATAAAGCGTGCCCAGATCTTCATCATCATTTCTTCCTCTCAGGCTACCGTCTTTGTCAATGATAAAAACAAAAGGTGTACTGCCAACTTGATTGAGTTCAAGGGGTGTTTGAAGCGAATTGAAATGAGCTTGCATGGTTTCTTTTGAAACAGGCACGAAGTTCCACTTAGACAAATCAGTTCCAACGCCCTCTTTCAGAGCGTTTTTAAGTTTATCAACTTCTTCAGAATATTCTTCATTTACTAAAAAAACAAATTGAAAATCTTCAAATTCATAAAAGCGTTTGTATATTTTTTCGTTGAGGTTGAGTGCTTCAGCTTGCTTTTCTTCTAAACTTCCTCCCCAATACCCCAATATAGTTATCTTGTCTTTGAATTGTATTGAAGTCAAAGAGTCCAATTCGCTAATTTCCATAAGTTCTGTTGTGAGAACAGGAAGTTTAGCAAAATTGTTTTTTCCTGATGCAAAAAAAAGGTAGACTAAAAGAGGGAACACAAATAGAATTCCTAATACAATCTTCTTATTTAAATCACTCTTTTTCATAAAAAAAGCGGTGTTACACCGCTTGAATTTTTAACTATTAAGGTACTAGAAGTTCCAAGCTACAAAGCCGGAATCCATAACGTCGAATATATAATCGGCTTCAATTAAAAGAATAAATGCCAAATAAGGAATCAAAATAAGTAGAGGAAGAACAATTGAATTCTTCAATCCACTTTTTTCATCACGTATGTGCATAAAATCCCAGCCAATATAATAGGCCTTTACTATGGTCAATATGATGAAAATCCAGTTTAAAATTTTCATTTTTAAAAACGAACCCATTAAAATTTCAGGTTTGATAATTCCTAGTGCAACCTCCACGGTAGTAACTATTGAAAGAAAAATCAATACTCCCCAAATTTTTTGTTGATTTGATTTGAACTTTAAAAGTCCTCTGAAAATTGCAAGCTTATGTCCTTCTGCAGCCATTTTTTTAAAGTTTATTTATTTATACGAGATAGAAAAAGGTGAATACAAATACCCAAACTAAATCGACAAAGTGCCAATAAAGTCCAACTTTTTCAACCATTTCATAATGTCCTCTTCGTTCGTAAGTGCCAAGGATGACATTAAAGAAAATAATAATGTTAATTACTACTCCTGAAAGCACGTGGAATCCGTGAAAACCGGTAATAAAGAAAAAGAAATCAGCAAACAATCGGTTTCCATATTCGTTATGAATCAGATTGGCACCTTCAACAACGGCAACGGCATTATTGAGCTTACCCATTGATTCTGCTCTTGAAAGAACTGTTTTTTGGCCTTGATCGTTTAATTCTTGTGTTCGAATGACTAGATTCTCATCAGCCAAAAACCCTTTCTTCACCTCTGCTAGCGAAACTGTTGGTAACGAGGTCTCTGCCGAATACCATATCCCATTGCTAGATTGGTGCGTCGTTCGGTTTGTTTCAACACCTATGGCAAATTCTTGAATAGCAGCTCGCTTTCCTGTAGAGGCATCAACAAACTGAAGGATTTGTCCTCCACGTGTTTCAACCGCTCCGTATTCTCCTTTGATAAAATTTTTCCATTCCCAAGCTTGTGAGCCAACAAAAATGGCTCCACCAATAATGGTTAAAAGCATATAAAATGTCACCTTTGATTTTTGCATGTGATGACCAGCATCTACTGCAAGTACCATTGTAACTGATGAGAATATCAAAATAAAGGTCATCAAGGCCACATAGTACATGGGCGCATCAATCCCGTGTAAAAAGGGAAAGTGAGTAAAAACTTCATCTGCGATTGGCCAAGAATTAATATTCTTAAACCTCGAGAAACCGTAAGAAACTAAAAATCCTGTAAACGTTAGAGCATCAGAAACGATGAAAAACCACATCATCATTTTGCCGTAACTAGCATTTAGAGGTCGGTTGCCTCCTCCCCAAACTTCTTCGTTTTCAGCAGCTGCGTTGGCTGTTACTTCCATATTTTCGTGTTAAATTCAATACAAATTTATTAATTTTTACCCGTAGAATGAAACGAATAAAAATAAATATAACCAAAGAATATCCAGAAAGTGCCAAAATGTGACTGCCAACTCAAAACCGAGTGCATTTTCAACTGAATACTTTTTTCTAAAGGTGTTGTACAATACGTATAAAACTATGATGATTCCAGCGGTTAAGTGCGCCAAATGCAAAAGTACAAGTACATACAAATAAGATGTTGTGATGGAACTTTCTGCTCCAGTAAAATAATAGCCTTGTTCAATGATTTCTCCAAATCCTTGAAATTGAAAATAAATAAAGATCAAAGCCAAAACTATAGTCATCAATAGCAATGATTGAGCTCTTTTGATGAGCATTTCCTTGATGCTTTTCAATGCTAGATAAAATGTTCCGCTACTTAGGAGTAAAAGGAAGGTGCTGATTGTAAAAGCAAAAGGCAGTTCAATTTGCTCAATCCAATCGGATCGAGAACTACTGACTACATATGCACTGGTCAAACCAGCAAAGGTCATGCTCATGCTGATCATACCGAACCATAGCATCATTTTTTTGGCTCTGTTATTTTTTACGATTAAGGAGTCGTTTGTGTTCATTGTAATAAAAATTTATCAAGTACGTATATCAATTGAATTCCAGTAATGTAGAAGATGCTTGCTCGTATTAGAGATCGAGCTGCTTTATCTGTTTTTAAGTACATTAATTGAATTCCGGCATAAAGAAAAAAGATTCCTAAAAACCCAACCAGTATACTAGCGGGTAAAGTCAAATAGAGTTTTCCAGTATATTGAAATGCAGGCAGTAGTGAAATTAAAACCGTCCAAAAGCTATAGAATACTATCTGGAAGGCCGTAATCTGATCTGGTTTTCCAGAAGGTAGCATTTTGAATCCTGCATTTTCATATTGATCATGCATGACCCATCCTATGGCCCAAAAATGCGGAAATTGCCAAAAAAATTGAACCATAAATAACACTCCTGGTTCAATACCAAATTCATTCGTTGCAGCAACCCATCCCAACATAAAGGGTATGGCGCCGGGGAAGGCCCCAACAAAAACTGAAAGTGATGTTTTTTGCTTTAAAGGGGTGTACAGGCAGGCATAAAGAAAAATTGATAAACTGGCGAAAAATGCCGTTTTAAGATTGATAAAATATAGCGCCGTAATACCAGTCAGCGTTAAAACAACACCTATAAAAAGGGCTGTACTTGGCTGTATTCTTTGGGTGGGTAACGGCCGATTCATAGTTCGCTCCATCAATCCATCTAAATCTTTTTCAAAAACTTGGTTAAATACATTGGATGCCCCTACCATAGCATAACCGCCAACTACAAGCAATATAAGTGTGGGATAATGAACTGTGTCTACGGCTAAAAAGTAGCCTGCTATAGATGATATAACAACAGTAATTGATAGTCTAAACTTAGTCAGTTCAGAAAAATCGGTTAAGCTCAAGCCTTTTGTTGTAAGCAAGTTTGTTTTGTTTTGGCTCATCGTTCGGCATCTTCAGCGGCAAAGATAGTTGACAAATGGCCAATGTCCAATCTATTTTACGTTTATTAAAACTAAAATCAAAGAAGAATAAATTACGGCTAATTTACTGCAGTTTAAAAATAATTGGAATACTAAAAGGAACGCGTACTGCTCTTCCTCTTTGTCTCCCTGGAGTCATCTTTGGCAATAAAGAAATGATTCGTTTGGCTTCTTCTTCGAGATTATTGTCTGGTCCGCGCATTCTTATATTGATAATACTTCCATCTTCTGCTATGATGAAATTCACAAAAACACGTCCCTGAATTCCCATTTCTTGCGCAATTTCAGGGTAGCGGAAATTCTTCATAATATGATTATTCATTTTTTCCTGAAAACAATCTCTAAGTTGACTTTTATCTACTTTTTCACATCCTGGAAACATGGGAACATCTTCAATTACTGCAAAGGGAATCTCAATATCCTCAATCTCTTCTTCAATCTCTACTTCTTCTACTTCAATAATTTCATTTTCATCCGTTTCTGTAGATTCAATTATAGTCTCCTCAACTTCTTCCTCGTCTTCTACAATTTCAATTTCTGTTGGAGCTTGAACAGGTGGAGGAGGAGGTGGTGGTGGTGGGGTTTTAATTTGTTCTGTAATCGGAACTTCTTCTTCTTCGTTGTCTTCTACACTCAGTGATTGATAGTCATAGAACTCTTTTTCATAACTTTTCCATTCAATAGCTTGCCATGATATTAACAACATGAGACATAGGCCAATTACAAAATAGAGTGCTGAATTCTTTCTAAGATCAACTTTAGGGTTCTTTTTTATTTCCATGGGGCTTGAGTTTTGTTAAAAGAGTCAAAAACAGTGCCATATGAGTCTTTTTCGGAAACAAAAAACCCATCTTTCGATGGGCCTTATAAACTCAAAAAAACTGCAAATTAATTATTGCAATCTAAAAGTAATAGGGATACTGAAAGGTACACGTACAGCACGACCTCTTTGTTTACCGGGAGTCATACTTGGTAATTTAGAGATGATCCGTTGTGCTTCTTTCTCAAGATTTTTATCTGGACCTCGCATTCTAATATTGGTAATACTACCGTCTTTAGATATGATAAAGTTAACATAAACACGCCCTTGAATACCCATCTCCTGTGCGATTTCAGGGTACCTAAAGTTTTTACGTATATGCTTATTCATTTGCTGCTGAAAGCAATTTCTTCGTTCTGATTTAGAGACTTTTTCGCAACCGGGAAATATTGGTACATCTTCAATAACTGCAAACGGAACGTCAACGTCATCAAAGTCTTCTTCTATTTCTACTTCTTCCACCTCAATAATTTCATCCTCATTGGTTTCAGTGGATTCAATCACTGTTTCTTCTACCTCTTCCTCATCTTCAACTATTTCAATTACTTCTGGAGCTGGTGGTGGTGGAGGTGGTGGTGGGGGTGGAGTTTTAATTTGTTCAGTTATTGGAATTTCTTCGTCGTCGTCATCCTCTACATTTAAAGCTTCGTAGCCGTAGAGACTTTTATCGTACGTTTTCCATTCAATAGCTTGCCATGAGATAAGTAAGATCAAAGACAGTCCAATAACAAAGTACAGACTACTGTTTTTACTTAAATCAACTTTTTCATTTTTTTTGGGTTGCATAGTTCAGCAGTATTTAGATAGCTAAACTAAAAAAAAAACTAAAATAAACAACTTATTCTTTGACAGAATAGTAAAAAATTCCTTTGACAGCAATCCATGCACCAAGCACTCCTAAAGAATTAGCCAGAAGATCGAGTAAATCAAAATAACGATGGAAAACAGGAGCCAATTGAAAAAGTTCTAATAAACATCCCAAAAGCAGTGATGATAGCCCTGATTTCTTTAGAGCATTTTTTTGGGTATAAAATGCAAAAAAGTAAACAAAAGTCATCCCAAAGTAACATACAAAGTGAAGGATGAGGTCCCCCCTAAAAAAGAAGAATGTCCAAGACTGAGAATCTGGTGAAGGAGGTTTTAAACTTAAAAAAACAACAACTAGGGTAGAAAAAAAAGCAAGTACCCTAAAGAATCTTTTAGCCTGTAACCAGCGATGAATATGATTCAGCATCAAGAAGATTTTTGATTTCATCTGTATTACTGAGCTTGATTTTGATCATCCATCCAGCCCCGTATGCATCTTCATTGACTGTTTCAGGAGCGTCTTCTAAAAGCTCATTAAAAGCTGTAATAGTGCCCGAAAGTGGCATGAATAAATCAGAAACCGTCTTTACCGCTTCAACCGTCCCAAAAACAGATTCTGCCTCCAATGTTTCGTCAAGAGTTTCTACCTCAACATAAACAATGTCTCCAAGTTCTCCTTGGGCAAAATCAGTAATCCCGACGGTTGCTTCATCACCGTCAATCTTTATCCATTCGTGATCTTTGGTGTATTTTAATTCTGCTGGTACATTCATCAAAAGTATATTAATTGACAAATTTAAAAGAAATCTTGAATTCGTAATGACTTTAGTTTCCAAAGTTGTAACGAACTGTAAATCCAGAGCGAATACTCGTTTGAGGGAATGCTGTAGAGATGGCAAATTCAGAAAAATTATGGTCGTAAAAGAAAAGTGCGGTCAAGTTTTTGGACAAGGCATAATCTGCATTAATCTTGATTGCGAGAATCCGCTGTCCTGCTGTTACTTGATTATTATCGTACTCTAAATTTCGCAGAACAGTAATATTGTCTCTGTAAGATACATCAGCTCTGATATTTAAATCTCCTTTTAGCGTTACCCTTCTCCCGCCAAAATTTGTTTTAAAACGAACATCTTTGACCCGATAACCTAATCCAGCAACATATTCATCTCCACTCGATTCTGTTATCAAATTATTATCTAAGCTGAGAGAAATCGCACGTTCTTTGCGCAATTCTGCAACGAGCTTAAGGGAATTATTCATTTCCATATCCAGACGGATCAATGGATTAAATTGTTCAATCAAGTTAACATTAGAGTACAAGCGCTCAGAGATTACATTCCCTAGTTTGTCTGTCATCTCAGGTTGATCAGGATTGAAATCAAAGTTGGATTGAAAATTGGTCAGCGTATAACTTGCTCTATAGGCATGATTAATTGATAAGCGCGAAAAGATCTTCGAAATGGACTTTATTTCTGTAAGACCTGTAAACTTCAAATTCCAGTTGGGTAAGGGTGTTCCACGCAATGGGCTAAGATCAACACGATCAGGACTTGCTCCAGTATAAGCCGCAAGAAAAGAATGTAAGAGTACCTCTTGTTGGTTTTTTCCATACCCTAAAGGGTAGCCTTCCTCATTAGTACCAAGTCCCTCAAAAGAAGTATTTTGGACCAATCGTTCTGCAATTTGCTGTCGATAATTACGGAAGTTTTCAAAATTGCTGCTTTGGGCCCCTCGAGAGGGATTAAATGCTGTTTTGAGTAAAATTGTTGACATTCCAAAATTTCCATAAACATTAGAATTTCTAGGGATATAGGTTTGATCACTAACTTTAAAATTCTCCAATCGGTTTTCCATATAGTCTCGATCGGCATTAAAATCAATAATCAGTCCTTTCATTGGAATCAACTGAGCAGTTGCTTTAAATCTGCTGGAATGCATTTGAGTGAATGATTGGTTGAAGTTTGGAAATCCTGTAAGCCAACCTTGTCGTGCTGCTTCGTAACGAATGTCTGCCTGACTTCCAAGGGTGTATCCCAATGTGGGCTGAAGTCCACCTCCAAAGCCTACTGAAGGTAAATACCCTGGTAAAACAGATCCATTGTTTTCACTGTAACTGACTTGTACTCGTTTTACCAAAGTCATCACGTCAACTAATTTTGTTAGTCCTTTTTTCAAAAAGGAATTTTTCTCTTTTGAGAGGGTGTCTTTTGCTTTTCTTGCAGTCTGAACTCTTGCATTAAAAGGAGTTCTAGAATTAGACTTTAAACCCAATGCTGAATATAATTTTGAGAAAGAAAATGCAGTAGTGAGTGTTTTAGTATTGTTATTCTGAATTGTATTGACGATTCCTAAGGGTATTCCATCATCACTAACCACCTGAGACAAGACCTCTGAGCCTCGCTGCCAATTGAAATTTCCTGTATAGTTGTAAGTAGCATCCACAAAGCTGAGAAACGGTATATATTGAAAAGGTAATTTGTAATTGAGTGAAAAGGTTTGAAGGTGATTATTCGGTTCTCCAGCGTTAAAAATCCCTTGCCAAAGGGCATTTTTCTCCGGCTGAAAAGGATTCATAATTCCAGCTTCTGCCAAACTATTTTGACGGATGATTCTGCTTGTTGCTGCATTAAAATTTAACCGAAGTGATCTTGAAAAATTATGACTTAATGCATAATTGTAGTCAAACAAAAAGTTACGTTGTTGTAAATTGGGCAAGCTTCGCTGCAAGGAAGCATCTTGACCTTCAAGATAAACCTGCCTGAATTTTTGATTGTTTAAAATCCGATTCACATTAGCGGATGCTTGCACTGCGTTGGGTAATAAATTAAAGTTGAGTTGCTGAAGCCACTGCCAGTATTTTTTACGGTTAAAAAACTTTACCTTTTTAAATGGTTCTATAGGTTTAGATGAAAATGAATGTCCGTAGTTTGTTCCCAAGAGCAAATTAAATTCTTCTTGCGTCTCAATTTCATAATCTCGATGCTTTAACTCATTATAGGCATAAGAAAAATCAAAGTTTTCGGGACTGTAAAATCGTCGCTTCCCTCCTCCACTGCTGTTTTTTCGTATCCCTATCAGACTTACACTTTTTCTTTTAGTATAATCTATAGATTGATTTTTTATGGAGTCGCGCTGTGAATCACGTTCTGCTGTATCCAGTCTATCTTGTAATTTAATGTCTTGATAAAATGGATCGTATTCTGGAGTAATTAGGGTCTCTCCAGTAGCAAAACTTAAAGGGATTTGAAGTCCCCATTTTTTTGGAGCAAGTTGACCTATATTGACATTTGAAATAACATCGTACTGAAGTAATTCTTCCCGAGTTCTTTCATTGGGAGACATGTCTATGCTTCCAAAACCAATACTTGAATAGCGCCCTGTTGCAGAAAATGTTGCAAAATCTGCAAGGTTACCGTCCATGGCTCCAATAGCAGCCCATCCATCTTGACTATCAATTCCTGAAATTCTCAATTCATTAAACCAAACCTCTCCACAGAGCACATCTCCCAACTCAGTAGAAGGGTTTTTAACACCAATCATTAAGGTTTTGATACTCCCTAATGAAGGGTTTCCACGAATTGCAAACTTGTATTTCTTTTGCCCTGGAAGTGAACTTATCGATGAAAATTCATGGATTGAATTGAGCTCTTCATCAAAGTAGAGGGTCTCTCCCAGGCCCAATTCTTGCAAAGCCTTAGCTTTTATTTTAGCCAGCAGATCTATGGGTACCTCAATAGAGTTTGACTCAGGATTCCAGACTTCTTCTGCACTGTAACGGTTGGATGTATTTTCACTATAAGCTGTAGGTTTAAGTGGAATTTCAATTTGATAAAAATTATCTTGATAATCTGTACCCAATCGAATAAACGCAACTAAACGTTTATCAAATTCATCTTCAGAGCCCTCGCCAGGCAAAGCCTCCTGTCCCGGAAGTGATTCAGCATGTAAAAACATTCTCAGCTTACTATACTGTCTCATATCTAAATTCAAACCTTTAAATATTCCCCGTGAATCGGAGGGCTGAAGATCACAAACCCTAAAGGACAATGATTGTTCATTCTGACGGATGATAGAGTTATTATTGTTTATCTGTTCTCTTTGGATTTCTGGAGGGAGTACATAATTAATCGGAATCCTATTTTCATTTTCTAATATATTGACCGTACTAATATCTACCGTAGTATTGTTGTTGACTAAAACTTCTTCATTCAGAGACTTATTGTATCTTCTCCAATCTCCACGGACCAGATCCAGGGTACCAAAACGAAAAACTACTTTTTTCTCAAATCCTGTAAGCAACATTCTCATAAATCGAATGGAACGCAGATCATCAATTGCATTTATAGCATCAAAATAAGTGTCAAATGAAGTATTTTCATAATAGCTTTTTTGAATGGGGACTTTAAACTGAATCCATCTTGTGGTGTACTCATCTCCGTTCGGTGCATTTACTTTTATATTTTCTCGAACATCAGTCACAAAGGGGTGATTTCCCACTTGCATATTTTTATTTATCGGTACACGATACTCAAAATAACTATCAATAGTATTCATACTTTGATCCCTATTAATATCTTCAGTATCCGGCTCTGTTGTGTTCCCCCTATCCGTGTCGCTAAATGCTACTGGAGTATTGTTTTCAAAACCATTGTATTGTTTATATCGATCTAAAATTCCTCCATCTACTTGTAAAAAATACTTATAATTATCTCTTGCAGGATCTTCTGCAGGTCCATTGGTAAATACTGCCCTTTCCTGTTCATCAGACAGACCATCCAAACCGACATCTTGTAAAATTCGATCTTCTTCTATAGCGTTAAAAGCATAAACTAAAGATTGATTTGCAGGAACCTTACCCCAAGGAGTTTCATATATAGGGGTTTGTTCACTTGTACTAGGTAGTCCATTTTCAAATTGTTTTCTTCCGTCCCTTAAAATATCCTCTGAGATGTTTCCTAAATGAAAAACCAATTCTCCTAAATCGTCTGAAGCAGACTCTTGTTCTGAAAAAGTATCCAACAGCCAAAATTCAATAAACTCCACATTAGATTGCTCAAAATTTGTGGCGTTTAAAGAACGAGTAATTCCTGCCCATTTTTCCTTGATGTTGGAGGCAAAGGAACTATTTGGAGCGTTGTTATAGGGTCCTTGCTCTTCTGGATAATAAGCCAAGTCAAAGGTTGGGAGTGTTCTGGGTGTTCCTTGAACTAAGTCTTGCTCTGGAAATAATTCGTCGATAAAAATACGACGTGTTTCATTTAAAGAAATATCATTATTGTTAATCCCATCCGGTTGTCTTGAATAAAAAACTTGATCGATTGAATACCACGCTAACTTGGAACGGCCAAATCCGCTTTCAAGTCCCTCTTTCTTAGCTCCTGGCACACCGTTAATAGGGACGCTGGAAAGATTCCAAGCGGTAAATCCTTTGATGTCAATATTGGTTTGAGCACCCTCAAAATCATCGATATAGACATTAGTCTCTCCATTGAGCTGAGTGTTTCTAGGATCGTTTGCAACTAAATTTGCAAGCTCCCCTCTAAAAGAAAGCTGGGATGGAGTACTGGTTTTAATCGTTGGCCATTTGTTAACTATTCGAGTCAAAAAGGGTATTTCTGTTGAGAAATTGGTATTCAAGCCCATCATGGTGTTGTTTACGGGTTCTGTACCGTAATTGGCTTTTTGGGTCAATGGATTCTCACTTAAATTGATTAATGTTCCACCAACATTAATTTTATCTGATATTCGATGATTGACATTAAATCCAGAAAAACGTTTATTTTGCTGATTGAAAAAAGAATTGTTTTCTACTGAAATATCAATTGGAATATTTGATGCTTTTAAGCCCTCATCCAAGATTTTAACACGGCCAATCTCGTAATTGACAATATAATCTAAACCCTCGCGCAATACCCTACCGCCAGCAGTAACCCGAACTGAACCTCTAGGAACATTGAATGCTCCAATATTAATTCCATCTCCACCTTCAGACTTGTAACGACCTTTTAATTGAAATTTATTTTTCTCTGAAAACTCCAATGCAGCTGCTTTAGTGAGACTATACATTTCGCGAAAGACATAACGCTTTTGGTTTTTATTGTAACTGTTTTCCTGCGTATAGCTTTCCTTTGCAGATTCTGGATTGTCTAAAAGTTCAAATAAAAACTCCCCAAATGGCTCCACTTTCGGGAAAATTATTCTTCCATATCTTGGATCTACTGTGATTCCTGGGATGTAGTCAAAGAATCCGTCTCCATTGGGAACTAAGTCTTGATAGGCATTTAATCGGTCCAAGTCCATAGTATTCAACAATACTTCGTTATCCAATTGTTCAGGCCAGATGGAAGCATCAACGGGAGTCATATAATTGATGGGAGAAGGGTCAGTGTACAAAATACTCAGTCTAAAGTCTTCATCAGATAATTGAAAAGCTCCGGTATTATAAATATTTTTCATCATCAAGTCCCAAACTGGCTGACGAACATCGGTCACACTACTCTTTAACATTTTTACAATTAAATTGTTTGTCTGAACAACCTCATTCCGTGGGTTTTGTTGGTTCGTATTTCCAGTTTGAATGAGGGAGGTTCCTGGAATGTCCCCATTTGCAAATTCTCCTACTTGATAAATTTTTCCTTGAAAGCTGTATTGATATGCAATCCCAAGGATTTCATCGTTACTTAATCTTTGATTTAAAGAAATATACCCCAACTGTGGATGGTATGAAAATTCTTGTGAACTCAATTTTCTCGCACTTTCTAAAATTGCATAATCGTACCCTTCATTCACACGAGTAGTTCCAAAACCGTTTTTTACGGTAGCTATGTCACGAATTTCGTCAGTTAAAATTCCATCAAATCCAATATCACCAGGATCAAGTCGGTTCACCTCATTACCAGGAGGGTAATTATCATCACTTACATTGATGAAGTTTGTTACTTGATTTGCAAGATTGGTCCGCTCTGGATTAGCCTCTCCCAAATCTTGTAATGCAACAATATTTCGAACATTTTGAGTTTGATATCCACGATTCGTTACCCAAACTTCAATTCGAGTAATTTGAACTGGAGAATTGATATAAGGATAGGTTTCTAAAAATTTGTCATAGTTGTTTCTAAAATATTGACTGATGAAATAGTGGCGATCCTCTTCATAGTTTAATGCGTATAATTCAAACTCTTGTAACTTTCCTCCTCCTTGAGTTGTTATATTTTGCGATTGAGATCTTTGCTCTGAGAATACTCCAGACAGGGTGGTATTCCCAAATTTCAAATCAGCCCGAACCCCAAACAGACTTTGAGCTCCCTGAATCAAATTACTGTTGATGGGCATACTGATATTTCCAATATCAATATTTTGTAAAATTGCATCCTCGGTTACTTTTCCATTTAAAAATTCTGAAACGCGATTTCCAGCAGCTAAAGGATTGCTAGCAAATTGAGTGACATTTTGCTTTAAGCTTTCAATTTTTTTACGTGATTGATTCAGTGTATTTTTGCCTTCGTTCACCAATCCTTTTACTTGATCTACCTTTTGTTGAGCTTCATTGATTTGTTGTTCCACCTCGGTTGCCATATTCTGAACCTCTTGTAATTTAGAACCCAATTCGCCTGGAATCATTCCCGGGACGATCTCTTTGAGTTCTGAAATTTGAGGAGGATTGAATTGAATTTTTACCAAATTCTGAAAATCAAAGGTTGATTCCGTGTCGTAATTGGCAGTTATTTGAAGTCGTTCTCCTATTTTTCCTAATAAGCTCAAACTGATGCGTTGATCAAATTCAAATCCTGGGGAACGCCTATTAATCACCGAAGCAATTGGATTATCATTTCGTTGATACCGGTAGCCTAGATCAATCCCAATAGATCCTTGAGGAGAGATATCTATTGCATTACTTCCAAAAATAGATTCAAAAAATTTATTGTTTACGTACAGTTCAGGAAGTAGGTTTTTTTGAGTTTCTTCCACATTAGTTCCCCTTCCACTTAGTGCTTGAACTTTTTCTTTGAAATAGATTTTCATCTTTTCTTTAAGCACTAAAGCTTGATACTCTTTTACTGTGAGCACTAGGGGTACACTAATCGGATAGCCTCCAATTTCTTGTGAAAAAACATAACGATCTGTCACTGGATCATAGGTATACTGGCTGACTACACTGCTTGGAACCGGAAGCTCTATGGCTCCAATATCAGCATTGTCTTGCGCCAAAACATACCCACAACAAAGAAACATCCAAAGTATAAAATGGATGAAGGGTTGAAATGATTTAAAAACTACTTTATGAGTTCTTTCAAACAAATGATTTTACAATTTATTCAGAGCTGCTTTAATAAGCGCTTCCAGTGAGCTATCTGGGCTGCTCTGAATGACATTATCAATTACTTTCTCAGACTGTTTTCTTGAATAACCAAGAACCTCTAAGGCTGATAACGCTTCTTCTTTAATTGTATTGTTTGAAAATGCTTGAATTTCTTCACCATCAAAGAGATTTAGCATTTTATCTTTCAACTCGATTAGGACCCTTTGAGCTGTCTTTAAACCAATTCCTTTTACTGATTTAATCGTTGCTAAATCTTCTGAAACTATAGCACGTTGAATTTGCTGTGGTTCTAGTGAAGAAAGCATGGTCCTAGCAGTACTCGCTCCGATTCCTGAAACTGAGATCAATTGTTGGAAAACGGCTCTTTCAATTGTAGTAAAAAATCCAAATAAAGTATGAGAATCTTCTTTTACCTGAAGATGTGTAAATAATTTAATACTCTCATCGCTGCTCAATTGAGAAAATGTGTGTAATGAGATGTGCACCATATAGCCAACCCCATTACAATCAATAACAACACCCGTTGGGGATTTTTCTACTAAACGACCGATAAGCTGTGTAATCATCCTTTATTTGTTTTTAGATTGCGCGTCAATAACTGCAATTGCAGACATATTGACAATTTCTTCTACCGAAGCTCCGAGTTGTAAAACGTGAATAGGCTCACTCAGTCCCATAAGAATTGGACCAATGGATAGGGCTTCTTTTAATTCTTTCATTAGTTTATAAGTGATATTAGCGGCATCCAAATTAGGAAATACTAAAACATTCACCTTCCTGTTGCTCAAACTTGAAAAAGGAAACCCTTTTTGAAGCATTTCTTTATTTAAAGCAAAATCCGACTGAATGGGTCCATCTACCATCAATTCTGGATTACTTCGATGTAACATGGCAACGGCATCACTTACTTTCTTTGCTTGTGGGAAACGAGATGAACCAAAGTTTGAAAATGATAAAAGTGCTGTTACAGGTTCCATGCCAAAAAGTTTGGCCATGTTTGCGGTCATCTGAGCTATTTTTGCTAATTCTTTAGCAGAAGGATCAACATTAATGGTGGTATCTGAAAGAAATAACGGTCCTGTTTTGGTCAGCATCAAATTCGTAGCTGCTACTCTATTTACCCCTTTTGCTTTAGATATCGTTTCTAAAATTGGCTTCACCACAGAACGGTAATTTCTTGAGTAGCCTGAAATCATAGCATCAGCATCTCCATTTTTGATCATCATAGAGGCATAATAATTACGCTCTCGCATCAGTCGCTGAGTGTCGTATAAGGTATATCCTTTTCTGCGTTGATCGTTCCAAAATAGTTCTGCATAAATATTTCGCTGCTCTTTATATTTTTCTTCCTTAGGGTCAATAACCTCAACTTCTTCGTTGAAATTTATTGCCGCTCTTAAATCATCAATAGTTGCTCTATTACCAAGTAGAATAGGAATAGCGATTCCCTCTTCTTGAACGATTTGAGCTGCTTTCAATACGTCCATTTGATCAGCTTCAGCAAAAACCAAACGTTTGGGTGATGCCTTTGCACGATCGTGTAAAATCCGGACCATTTTTTGACTATTTCCAAGCCGGCTTGAAAGTTCTTCTTTATAACGTTCCCAGTCCTCAATGGGTTCTGTTGCTACACCAGATTCAATAGCTGCTTTAGCTACCGCAATAGGGATGGTTGAGATCAAGCGAGGATCGAATGGTTTTGGAATAATATATTCTCTTCCGAAAGTCAAACGGGTTTCGTCATATACTACATTAACTTGTTCAGGTACAGGCTCTTTAGCCAATTCTGCAAGCGCCTTGACCGCCGCCATTTTCATGGATTCATTGATTGTTGTTGACCGAACATCTAGTGCTCCTCTGAAAATAAAAGGAAAACCTAGAACATTATTTACCTGATTGGGATGGTCCGACCTCCCCGTAGCCATAATCACATCTTCTCTTGTCTTACAAGCCAAGGTGTATTCAATCTCTGGGTTGGGATTAGCCATGGCAAAAACAATTGGGTTTTTTGCCATTTTCAGCAGCATTTCTGGACTCAAAATATCTGCCATTGACAATCCTATAAAGACATCTGCACCAGCAATAGCTTCGTCTAAGGTATGTAGGTCTTGGTCTGTAGCAAATTCATTTTTTTCTGGACTTAAATATTCACGATCTTTTCTAATAACACCTTTGCTGTCCAACATCACAATAGTGTTAACATTGGCTCCAAATGCACGATATAATTTGGTGCATGAAATAGCTGCTGCGCCTGCTCCTGAGACAACAATTTTCACTTCCTCAATTTTTTTATCGGCCAGTTCAAGGGCATTTAATAATGCAGCGGCAGAGATGATGGCTGTGCCATGCTGATCGTCATGCATTACAGGTATATCCAGTTCTTCTTTGAGTCTGCGTTCAATCTCGAAAGCTTCTGGGGATTTGATGTCTTCTAGATTAATTCCTCCAAAAGTGGGAGCAATTGCTTTTACTGCCTCAATAAATTTATCTGGGTCCTTTGCATCTACTTCAATATCAAAAACATCAATATCTGCAAATATTTTAAACAAAAGTGCTTTTCCTTCCATTACTGGTTTTGAGGCTTCGGGTCCAATATCTCCCAACCCAAGTACCGCAGTTCCGTTTGATATAACCGCAACTAAATTCCCTTTGTTTGTGTACTTGTAACTATTTGTTTTATTTTTTTCAATTTCCATACAAGGAATGGCTACACCAGGGGAATAGGCAAGTGCTAGATCTCTTTGAGTTTCATATTTTTTAGTTGGAACTACTTCTGTCTTTCCAGGTCTAGGTTTTGCATGATAAACCAAAGCTGCTCTTCTCTGCTGTTTTTTTTGCATAAAACTGTTTTATTTGTTGTAAAGAAATGACTTTTTTATGAATCCCTCTTGAATTTCGGACTTCTGTTCGTCAACAAAAGAAAAGATTTAACGCCTTCAGAAAACAGGCTGATTCACTCGTTATCAACTTGTCATTTTACATCGAGATGTCTAAGCTACTTTTTCACTTAATTCAATTCGGCTTAACTGTTTTGTTCATCGTTTGTAGATTCTCTACAAGGTAAGTACCCACAGCATGACCTTGTTTGACTCCTTCCTCAATGGCCATCATATAATGAATTCCGCCGTATAGTCTTGAAATTGCTGCTTCCTCTGAAGCATGAAAGAAGGAAGTGTATTTTCGCTCGGGTAAGCCATACAGAAGTTCTGTAGTATCTGTAAACGCAAAATCATCGCCAAATAAGTCTGTTAGGGTTACAGCTGCGGCTCTTGAAATGACAGAGTGACCACTGGTATATTCAGGGAATGGCGGTGTTTGTAAAAGAGGTAACCACTCCTCATCGTAATATTGATTAATCAAAGTTTCAGGACGAACAATCAGGGTGTCCCATTTTTCATCCCAACAACTGATAAAAGCATCAAATAAAGCAATGGATACGTTGGCATAGGCATTAATGGTCTCATCGAAAGTACTTTGAGCTTGTCTTGTTGCAATTGCTGTAATGCCAATCCAATGGCCTCCGGGCGTGATTTTTTTAGTTGCAAACATTGCATGGCCACGATGATGCGTTATATAGGGATTACAATCCCAAAACTTAGCTATATCAACCTGTTCTTCGCTTAACTGATTGGTAACTTCGAAAACCTCCATCAACTGCTTTTGAAATGGACTTCCCTCCTTTAAATCAAAAGGTAAAGGATCTTTAGGAGCAAATTGATTTGAAGAATCAATAACCATGGTTCTGATTTCTTTCCAATGGGGCTCAATACCGTCCATATAATCTGGTGGAGTAGGTTTCCAAAATCGATCTTCTTCCTTGATGGTGTATTTAGGATAGGTGCGTGTTTGATTATACATATCCTTTGATGCCCACTTTAAAATGGAAGCTGCTACTTCATTGCCGTATTTTTCTGACGCTTTAACCACTTTATTCGGAACGTTCAATTCATCTAACTCTACCTTAAAATTTTCTTGAAACAAATCCATCTTATTTTCTGAAAAAATCAGAGCCATACCCACTTTATTAAAAGCAAATAAAGAGGCTAAATGAGGATTGATGTTTTCATCTGAACTGGGGGGAATTGGATTTAACTCTTTTACTTGACCCACTAAAGAATGGTACTTCTCAGGATATTTTAACGCCATTACTTCATAAGCTGCAATTGTAGGGTACAAATAGACCCTTGAAGCCACGGGAGGTGAGAAAATATCATAGACCACAATATCGGTCAAGTTTTGCATGGCACGTTGGAAAAATTCTGGATCTTGAACTTTTTTAAGATAAGTGGTATCCTTTTCAAAAGAGCATTTGTTGAACAGCATTAGCGTAAGTGCTGCAAAAAAGATTCCTTTCATTTTCATTTTCATTTTCTTCCAATATTTAGGTTCAATTGGGGACATTGTTACTCTTATATGCTTTTTTCGAAACAACAAGACAAAAGTAGTATTTTTAGATGAATGATTAATTTCGTTTGATACTTAAAAAAGTGTTTGATTAGATGGGGTACAAAGAATTCTAACTAGAACCAACAATAACAAGATTAAGGCAATTAATTTTATTGGATTGGAACAAATAAAAAAACCACATAAAGTCAGCTTTATGTGGTTTTAAGTTTAAAATAAGGACTTTTTAGTAATTAGGATCCTGTGTTAATGTGGGTTCACCTTCTTTAAACGACCTATCAATTGCATAGGTTGGAATGGGATAGAACTGATTTTTAGGTGCTGTAAACTGCTTGCCTTGAAGGTAAACTCTGTATTTAGATTCTCTGGCAAGGTAGTCGTTAAGAACCTCACTTTGAACACCCCATCTTTGAAGGTCAAAGAATCGATTTCCTTCCATAGCCGTTTCCAAACGCGTTTCATAGCGTACCGCTCTTCGCGCTAAACTTTGATCTGTCCAAGCAGCTGTATATTCTGCTACATTATAGTTGGCCGCAGGATTAGAAGTTGTAGTATATTCTGGGCGTGTAGCACCTTGAATTGCTTCAAGAATAAAGCCATCGGGATTAGCAGCTCTAGCTCTTAAACGATTTACCAGTGCTCTAGCTTCTTCTAGCTTCCCAAGTTCCACCTTAGCTTCAGCTGCCCAAAGAATTACGTGACCAAGTCTTAGAATTCTAAAGTTGTTCGCGGTAAGGTTACCCCAACCACCAATACCAAAACCGTCTGGCTCTGCTACGTGTTTTTTAGAGAAATAAGGCCCTGCATAGGTTAGATCACGAATGTAGTCAACCTGCATGATATGGAATCCTTTGTATAGGATACCTGGGCGACCTACCGTATGATCTAAACGCGGATCAACTGATGGATTTCCAATAGGCTCACCAATATTCGCACCAGTTGGATTGGTAATGTGGTTGGTTTTCCAAGATTCGTCTAATAAGGGAAGACCATCCGCATCTGTTTGGAAAAAATCGACCAAATCCTGAGGAGCTTGAAGGAAACCACAACAACCCCAAGGCGCAATATATGGATGCGCCAATCCAATCTCAGCATTTGATGCATTCGTATCGGCACTAGAAACTGCATATTGAATCTCAAAAATAGATTCTTTGTTATTTCGAGTAGCCACTAAATAATTGTCTTCAAATTTATCGACTAACTCAAATGGACCGTTGTTAATAATATCCATCAAAATAGGCTCTGCTCCTGCCCAATCAGATTGATAGATTTTTGCCTTAGCTAAATAAGCTTTAGCAGCCCAACTTGTCGCTCTACCCACTTGACTTTGAGTCGCAGGAAGTGCTGCAGCGGCATCAGCAAAGTCTTGTTCTATTTGAGCCCAAATTTTACCTGAATTAGGAACTTTTGAAGCCTCTAAATCATCTAAGCTAAAGTTTTCCTCACCCACATACTTTGGGGTACGGTACATCTTTTGCATTTCAAAGTGCTGCCATCCTCTAATGAATTTGGCTTCTCCGATGATTTCAGCTTTTCGACTAGCCGAAAGATCTTCAGCAGCTTCTGCGCTGAGAATCACATCATTGGCTCTTGCAGCTCCCCAGTATCCAGATCTCCACTTATCTCGATTATGGACATTAAACGTATTAAAGTCATAGCTTTCGATAAAGGAATGTTCAGGTTGGTCACCCGCATCGGTTCCTTTTAAGGCATCATCCGATGCAATGGATCCAAAAATCCATGCCCAGGTAGAGTAATACCAAGTTCCTCCACCATCCATACCATAACCTGATAGGGTTCGGTAGGCAGAAATTAACTTTCCTTCTACTCCTTCTGAATTATTCAATGCAGGTCCAGAAAGCGATGCTTGTGGCTCTTTAGTCAAAAATTCATCACTACATCCCACGATAACTATACCAAGAACTAGTAGCGCAATTAATAATAATTGTTTTAAGTTTTTCATCTTGTCTGTGTTTAATTAAAATAACGATAGATTTAACCCAACTGTTAGGGTTTTAGAAATTGGTGTAAAGCCTCCATCATATCCCAATTGGATATCATTTCCAGTTTGTATTTCCGGATTTAAACCAGAATAGTTCGTAAACGTAAAGAGATTCTGACCTTGGAGGTATATTTGACCACCAGAAATTCCTAGTGTCTCATTGACGATATCATCAAAGGTATAGGTCAACTGGATATTTCTAAATCTGAAATACGACCCATCTTCAATCAAATAAGTTGAGGTTCTACTACTGATCTGATCATTGGCGTCCATAATAGGCGAGGTCGCATTGGGATTTGCCGCTACCCACTGTGCTTTTGGAGCAGAGGGGTTACTGGGTTGCCAAGCGTCACGCAAAGCTCTAACTGATCGATTCCCTTGGAAGGTGTTAAAGTCTGCAAAGTAACGTACATAGTTATAGATGTCATTTCCTTGCACCCCATTTCCAAATATATTGAGATTCAAATTTTTATAGCTCAAATTCAAGTTGATTCCATAAACAAAATTAGGGTGTGGATTACCAATGATGGTTCTATCTGCATCACTAATTTCCCCGTCTCCATTGACATCAGCATATTTGAATTTCCCAGGAGCGTTATATCCCGTGGTACCATACGGTGCCCATGCATCTGCTTCAGCCTGAGATTGGAAAATTCCAACAACTTCAAACCCGTAAAGTGAGGAGATCGGATCGCCTACTGAGGTTCTTGTTAAGGCTGGAACCCTTCTGTTTGATCCCAAAATAGGTGTATCAAACTCGTCAAGTTTTTTCACTTCATTTGTGTAGGCTGAAATATTTCCACCAACGCTTACTCTGAAATCATCATTAATATTATGATTCCAATCAAAAGCAAAATCAATTCCTTTATTGTACATCTCACCTACATTTACTGCGGGTGCTCCAGCATCTCCAGCTGAGTAAATAACAGGAACTGTCAAAAGTAAATCAGATGTAGTCCTGTCCCAAACATCAAATTCAATAAACAAGGCTTGGTCAAAAAATAGTGCATCAAAGCCAAAGTTGTTTGAAACAGTAGCTTCCCACTTTGCGTTGGGGTTTCCAAACTGAGCTGGATCAAAACCTAAAGTTGCCGATGAAGCACTTCCATCAATTGGATAGCCTGAATTATATGAGGTTGATCTAAATTGAGTGTAGGCATTGTAATCTCCGATTTCTTGGTTTCCTGTTTTACCCCAACCGTAGCGTAACTTTAAATCGTCAATCCATGTAATTTCATTCATAAAGCTTTCCTCAGACAATCTCCACCCCAAACTAAAGGCAGGGAAAAAGGCACTGTTCGTAGCTGTCTTAAATCGAGAAGAAGCATCATTCCGAACAGTTAGCTGAGCTAAATATTTGTCTTCATAATTGTAATTGGCTTGACCAAATTGAGACCAGAGTGAGAAGTCTTGGTATATGTTCCCAAAGTTACTCGCGGTACCCTGATTTCCTAAATCCAAATAGCTTATGATGGGAGTTGTTTCAAAAGGGAATCGTTGTCTTCCTGCTCCAAAAAATTCTCCAAAGCCTTCAATGGCTTCAACTCCTATATAGGCTTTTACTTGATGAACATCATTAAAAGTATTTTCCCAAGCTAATGTATTGGTCCATGTCCACTGATATTCCCACCTATGGGCACTGGTCTGTCCATTGATAAAGTTTCCTTCCACATATTCGGGTTGAGGCCTTCCAATATTTAAAGATCTTTCACTTTCAATATTAACACCAAAGCTAGATCTGGCTGTAAATTTTTCAGCTAGCTTAAGCTCTGTAAATACATTCCCGAAAATTCTAGCTCTCCTCCTTCTATCATCTTGATCTCTATGGAGAGAAGCGTAAGGGTTAAAATTATTTCCTAGATTCAAACCTCTACTTCCTGCAAAATTTCCAGCAATATCATAAACGGGTAATAAAGGGTGGTGTTTGTAGGATCCTGATACAGCATTCTGTTCTCCATCATTTCCATAGCCCCCTTTTCTATTGTCTAGGGAAACAGTAAAGTTTTCTCCAATCGTTAAACGATCACCCAAGGTTTTAGTCGATGAGTTTAATCGAATAGATGCTCTTTGATATCCAACAAAATCAATTATCCCATCTTGACTAAAGAAATTGGCGGTAAAGGCATATTGTGATTTTTGAGTTGCAGCACTAGCATCAATCTGATGACTTAATAAGGGAGCATTAGATCGAGTCACTTCTTCCCACCAGTTGGTGTCAGCAGAACGGGTAATCGCATAGATGTTGTCCGGAGTTAATGAATATAAATTTTCATCAACTGAGGATGCCCCACTAGGGAATACATAATTAGGTATTCCAATTTGTGGATTCTCTGGGGTTCCGCTGAAGCTATATTGACCATGAGATGGCGTTTTACCTGCATAATAGTCGGCTAAGTATAAATATTCTCCTAAACCTCTCGCATCTAATGCCTCTACGTTTGTTGCTGTATTTTGCCATCCGTAATAGGAACTGTAACTGATGCGTGGCTCGCCCACCTTACCTTTTTTAGTGGTGATGATAATTACTCCATTCGCAGCACGAGATCCATAAATAGAAGCTGCTGAAGCATCTTTTAAAATTTGGAAGGATTCAATGTCACCCGGGTTTAAGTTTCCTTGATTTTGAGAAGGAACACCATCAATAACATAGAGTGGATTGTTATTCCCGATGGTTCCAAAACCTCGAATTCGTACGGTAGCCTCACCCCCTGGGGTTGCGTCACTTACTACAGAAATTCCCGATGCTCTTCCTTGCATTTGCTGCGAAAAGGTAGTAGCAGGAACTGCAGCCAAATCATCGGCTTCAATAGTCGATACAGCACCTGTAATATCTCTTTTAGATTGGGTCCCGTAACCCGTAGTCACAATTACTTCCTCCAGTACATTTCCCAAAGCGAGATTAATCGTGAGTTGATCACCATCAACTGTAACTTGTTGGGTGGTATAGCCTACAAAAGAGACTTCGAGTATATCACCTTGTGAAGCCTGAATGGAAAAATTCCCATCAAAATCGGTAGTGGTAAAGGTGTTTGTTCCTTGAACGAGTATAGTGGCTCCGGGAAGCGGACCTTCATCACTTGTCACAAGACCAGTAACGGTCTGAGCATAAATTCCAGTAGTCAGCCCTAAGGCTAAAAACAGAAGAATTTTCTTAAAAAATGTTCTTTTCATTTTAGGTTAAGTTTTTTAGTTATTTGGGTAATTGATTCCAATATTAAAATATTTTTTAAGATAATTTTAATAGTCTAGACAAAACCCGATCAAAACCCATACAAAAACGTTTTCGTAAGGGTTTTGAAATGAAAAAAAGAGGGTAATGTCTTTATGTAATGAGGAGGTTGTACCGGGTACAAAATAAAATGGATAGATACGAGAGAAAATACTTTGTTTTAACCCGTGGGTACCCTTCTCCTTTAAGCGCTTTTGAGGTTTTTGGTTCGTAAACAAATACTTTCGTCAATGTCAATGAGTATTTAAAAACCAAAGAGGAAGTGCCAATAAAGTGGGAAAACCTTTAATGCCTACTTTTAGTATTGAATTTTCTGTTCTCGATCAACGACTTGCTTTACATTTAAATAAGATATCGAAAACTGGTTGGTAAAATTATTCTAAAAAGAGAAAGCCTATTCTTATTGAACAGGCTTTCATAATAATATTTAGATTATAATTATCTAATCACGTTATTTAGCCCACCATAATTTTGTTCCTTGTACATCAGCTCCCTGAATGGATAATGCAGCATTAAGGTTATCTCCGTTTGTATTATAAGCACCACCTCCATATCTCATTCTCTGAGGATAAGCACCATTTAGAGTAGTACCTAAAGCGTACAAGTCTGGGTCTGAAACTCCTTTGTATAGTTCTGAGGGGTATCCTGAATCTCTGACAATTGCCCAACCTTCAAATCCATTTGTAAAGTTTACTAACCATCTTTGAAGGGCTATTTTTTCTAACTGTTCTTCTGTTGTACCTGATAAGTTACTCATATCTTCATTTGCTAAATAGGTCTCAATTGCCGCATCATCAACATCCCATAATTTCATTGCATGACGAATTCCTGTTTTATAGTGACTTTCTGCATCACCTGTTGTAAGTCCTCTTACAATTGCTTCCGCTACCATTAAGTGACTTTCTCCGGCAGACATTACTATCCATGGAAATATTGGTTTGCCAGTATTTTTTTTGTTAACTACAATCTCAGCTGGTTTTGAGAAAAAATCCGTGTGAAGATAAGGCTTTGGCCTAGCGCTTACTCGGCTAGGAAACCCAATGTAATTTGTATTCTCAGGCATTGATATTGTAACTGATTCATTAGTTTCAGTAAGGGTGTAAACTGCACCTGAATTGTCAAAATGGTCTGTTAGAAAAGCAATGTGCTTTTCAATCAATGCTACTTGCTCACCTTCAACAGGTTTGTCGATTGTAATTGTACCTCCTTTACTTGGTACCGTATATTTACTGAGTCTAGGATCATTTGTGTCTCTTAATAGATCAACCAATGAAGCCGCTAAGTTCCAGTGACCACCTCCGTAAAAGGAATGCCAAACATCACCATATACAGCGCTAGCCCAAGTACTTATTTCTGTATCTCTTTCAATCAATGCATTTACATCTCCAAGTACACCAGAGGAAATAGATTCAGTAGCAGCACTTGCAGAAAAATTCTCTCCCGAGGCACCATGAGCTCTTAAGGCAAGTCTTAGTTTTAAACTATTGGCTAGTTTTTTCCACGCTTGCATATCTCCTTGAAAAAATAAATCATTCTCTCCTAAAACTCCAGATCCACCTCCAGTAGTTGTATTACTGCCAATCAGTCCAATAGCTTCATCTAACCCATCAATTATACCCATATATATATCCTTTTGGGTATCATATTGTGGTGTGGTAATATCTGGATCTGAAGCTTCTGAGAAAGGAATCATTCCAAATGTGTCGGTGTACATTTGATAATATAACCCTTTCATGATCAAACTAATTGCATAGTATTGTTCATTTTCTAGATCACCTCCTGATTTTACAAAATTTGAAAAAGCAGTGAGGGTACTGTTGTACCCTGACATCCAACCATATACAGCACCTGTGTAACCAGCACTAAAATCGTATCCTAGACCATCTGACCACCAATTAGCACTATAACCAAATGCAGTATGACCTGCGTATCTGTCTGCGTGGATAATAGGTCCTCTCCAATAGGGATACCTATTGGGAGCAAAAAGAGCTGTTTGGACATTTGTCACAAAAAACTTTGCACTAACATCATTCGTAGAAAGCGCATTTGGTTGTTCATTAATTTCATTAAAATCATCCGTACAAGACCACAAAGTGACGGCTAATAAACTTATTAAAATTAGATTTTTCATTTTTTATGGTTTTTTAAATTAAAAATTTAAAGTCAAATTAAACCCTACACTTCTTAATGTGGGCAAATTATTTTGGCTGATACCTTGCGCCCCTAAAGCTGTACCTAACATAGCTTCTGGGTCAATATCTTCGGCATTTTTTGAAAGAAAAAATAAATTTCTACCAATTAGCTGAATAGTGGCATTTTGTAAACCTATATTTTCAACTCCTGTGATACGGTAACCTAAGGCAAACTCTCGAAGTCTAATGTTGTCTTGGTCATAAATGTAGTTTTCTGCTATTCCAGACATTGCTCCCCAATACTCTTGCCCGGTAATAGATGTGCTGTTTGGGGCATTCGTATCGGTGTTTATTGCATCTAGTGTTACACCAGAATCTCTGTATAAGAGACTCCGCTCTGAAACTCCATTTGAATCAAGAGATGCTGAAGTTTGAGAATACAATTGTCCTCCAATTCTAGCGTCTATTAAGAAACTAAGAGATACATCTTTATATGAAAATGAATTTGACCATCCACCTAACCAATCAGGTTGTGCGCTTCCCAGTAATTTATCCGGTGAAGATGCAATTGGAATACCATTTACATTGACTAGATTTCTTCCGCTATCGTCGGTGTCCCACACTGATCCATAAATATCTCCAATTCCACCGCCAACAGATGCTCTTAAAGAAAGATTACCGCTATTCGTATTTAGATAAGTTATGCTATCGATATCATCAATTAACTCAACGAGTTTATTTTCGTTTTTAGAAAAGAAAACGGAAGTATTCCAAGTAAAATTCTGGCTACTAACTGGTGTTCCTCCAAGAGCTAATTCAATCCCTTTATTGGTAACTTCACCTACGTTTTGCTTGAAGAACGAATACCCAGTTGCTGGAGGAACAGGTACATTGAATATCAGATCTTGAGTTGTCATTTCATAGATGGATAAATCAAAAGTGAATCTGTTATTGAATGCACTCAATTCGACACCAAATTCTGTAGAGGTCACTGTTTCGGGTTTGAGATCTGGATTTAACTTAATACTTGGAGATCCTAGGGTGGTTAAACCAAGATAGCCTTGACCAGGAACGCTAAAAGTTTGGTACAACTGATAAGGGTCTGTATCGTTTCCAACCTGCGCCCAACTTGCTCTAAGTTTAATTAAATTAAAAACTTCTTGACTGGGATCTATAAATCTGTTCAGAAGTGCTGATAGACTCGCAGAGTTGTAAAGGTAAGATCGATTATCTTCTCCCAAAGTAGAAGACCAATCATTACGCGCTGTAACATCAAGATATAGAAAACTATCATATGCAACGCTTGCTGAACCGTATAATGAATTTACTTTTTTAATTGCTTGTGGGCTTTCATTAGGAGGGTCCAACTCATTAAGATTGGCGATAAAAAATCGGGTCGGGATTTTAAAATTTCTACCATTTATCCTCAAGCCTTCTGAGGTTCTTTTAGATAAATTACCCCCTGCATTCACAACAATATTTAATTTATCAGTCATGTCTTTTTGAGCCGTAATCAAAAACTCCGAATTCAATTCGGTATAGGTGTTTTGACTTTTTGCCATTCTCCCATCTGGGTAAAAATGATGTCCAGGCTTTTCTATAGAGACTCTTTTAACATCTATAACGTCTGATCCAACTCTGACAAAGGCAGTTAACCAGTCAGTAAATTCGTAGTTGAGCTTTGCAAAACCAAGAAATCTATTTCTTTTCTCGCCATTTTGGTCATTCAACAGCATCCAAAATGGATTTCCGGTTGTTGATCCCGGCTGACCGTATGAAATTACTCGATAGTCTTCAAGTGTAGCTGGGTTGTCCTTCTGATAGTTTTTTAAATCATCAACATCTACATTCCTAGGCATTGAATAAACATAATTCAATACACCTTCACCTCCAAGGCTTGCTCTATTTGTTACTTCCTGAGTAAAATAAGTTGCTTTGGAGTCAATGGATAACTTGTCTGATAATTTGGCTATTCCTCTAAGATTGAAATTGTGGCTATTTAAGCCAGAATTGGGTAAGATTGATTCCGTAGAGTTATTCGTGTAAGAAAACCGAACCGAACCTGCGTCTGAACCCTTATCTAATGAAATAGAGGTAATTGCTTTAGTAGCCGATCTGAAAAAATTCTCAACATTACTGGGACTTGCAGAATACGCTCTTTGTTGACCAGTAAAATACAATTGCTGAGAACCATCCAATCTTTGTCCCCATGAAGCTGAACCCCAATTATTTACAAGATCGGTAAATGCTGCACCTAAAGTCCCTTGACCGTATTCGTTTTGGTAGTCTGGTAAAAACATAGGATTATCAAACGTAATATTTGTATTTAGAGTCACCCCTAAACGATCTGATTCTGTTCCTTTTTTGGTAGTAATTAATATGACACCATTACCTGCTCTGGAGCCATAAAGAGCAGCAGCATTCGGCCCTTTAAGTACAGAAATTGACTCAACATCATTCGGATTAATATCAGAAATTCCTCCTCCAGTAACAGAACTGTTATAAACATTATCGCCAGAATTAATTTCATCCGCATTGATAGGAATACCATCAACCACAATTAAAGCTTGTGTATTTCCACCAATGGAATTATTTCCACGAATCGTTATTCTAGAACCAGACCCAACACTACCCGATTGAGTAATATTCACACCTGCAATTTTTCCAGACAATGAATTTGCAATGTTGTGGTCTTTTATTGTATTTATTTCATCTCCATCAACTTCACTTACAGAGTATCCAAGTGATTTCTTCTCTCTTGACAATCCCAAGGCTGTAACTACCACTTCATCTAAAAGTTGGTCTGGTTCCAAACTCACATTGTAATCTGCATCAGCTGATATAGCTACACTAACTGTTTTATAACCGACATAACTAATCGACAATGATTGACCATTAGAAGCCAAAATGCTGAAATTTCCATTAAAATCAGTAGTTGTACCCTCGTTGGTTTGGTCAACTATTATAGTTGCTCCCGGAAGTGGAACACCTGTTTCATCTGTCACAAGACCAGTAACGGTCTGAGCATAAATTCCAGTAGTCAGCCCTAAGGCTAAAAACAGAAGAATTTTCTTAAAAAATGTTCTTTTCATTTTAGGTTAAGTTTTTAGTTATTTGGGTATTATACTTCAATATTAAATTATTTT
Organism: Flavobacteriaceae bacterium; assembly: GCA_965656215.1. Lineage (GTDB taxonomy): Bacteria > Bacteroidota > Bacteroidia > Flavobacteriales > Flavobacteriaceae > MS024-2A. The sequence continues at coordinate 13,589 of CBFHJD010000009.1, read as the reverse complement.
TTAAGATAATTTTAATACTTTAGAGGAAACCCCAATGAAAACCAAACGAAAAGCTTTTCGTAAAAGCTTTCGTGAACCCTGTGTATGTCCTTAACCTTAAAAGATATTGCCAACGCTTTAGGAATTTCAGTTTCTACAGTATCCAAAGCATTAAAAGGGTACAAAGATGTTAGCCAAAAAACAAGGAAAATGGTATTGGATTATACCGAAAAAGTGCATTTTAAACCCAATGCACAGGCCGCTTTTCTTAGAACAAAGCAAACAAAACTGTTAGGACTAATCCTCCCAAAAATTGATCATGATTTTTTTGCACAAGTAATGAATGGGGTCCTAAATCAAGCAACTGAAGAGGGCTATAAAGTCATTCTACTTTGTTCAGATGAGTCCTATGAAAATGAACAAAAACACATTCATGACCTATTACAACTCAATGTAGATGGCATTTTTATCTCTATTGCAAAATTCACCAATAAATTTGAACATTTAGAAGAAGTTAAAAAAAGCAATACCTCTTTGGTTGTATTTGACCGATATGCAAAAATTCTCCCTTCGCATCGGGTTGTGATAGACGATAAAAAAGCTGCCTTTCGGGCAACCGAGCATTTAATCCAAAAAGGGTGTAATAAAATCGCCTATCTCAGAGGAGATTATATTTCACAAATTTCTATAGATCGCTTTTTGGGATATAAAGAAGCTTTGGCTCATTATCAAATTCCTTTTAAACAAGAATTAGTATTGGTCTGTAATACAAATTCACTAGAAGAAGGACGGCTCAGAGCCTCAGAATTGATCAAACAAAAAATTGAAGTTAATGGATTGTTTGCGGTGGAGGATTTGTTAGCGCTTGCTGCTATGAAAGAATTTCAGAATCAGGGCTTTAAAATTCCTGAAGAAATTGCTTGTATGGGATTTAGCAATTGGAAACTAGCTGAGTTGGTGCGTCCCTCATTAAGTAGTGTAGAACAAAATGGTTACCTCATGGGGCAAAAAGTAGTTCAACTTTTTATAAAAGATCAACAAAGTAAAACGGAGGATAAATCATTCCACACTGAAATTATTCCGGCGGATTTAATCATTCGAGAATCTACTGCTCTTGAGACAAAAACTTGATGTTTCTTTTTAAACCCTCAAATTTTGTTCTCTTGACAGCAGTATTTTTAAATACAGTATTAAAAACTGTATCTGTCATTTCTTCCCATTCTTTTTTGGTGAGTGAGAGTAGCTCGGACTGCGGTTCAAAGGCAGCCTCATTGTGATGTGTTGCAAAGCGATTCCAAGGGCAAACGGTTTGACAAACATCACAACCAAAAGCCCAATTATCCATTTTTCCTTGAAATTCAGAAGGAATACTGTCTTTGAGTTCAATGGTTAAATAGGAAATGCATTTACTTCCGTCAATTTGATAGGGCTGAATCAATGCCTCTGTTGGGCAGGCATCTATACAGGCAGTACAACTTCCGCAGTGATCTGTAACGGGTGCGTCATAGTCTAATTCTAAATCGATGATCAATTCTGCAATAAAGAAAAAGGAACCCACTTTTTTGGAAATCAGATTGGTGTTTTTTCCTACCCAGCCTAAACCACTTTTGGCAGCCCAAGCTTTGTCCATTACGGGAGCTGAATCCACAAAAACTCTACCATTGACCTCACCTATTTCCTTATGGATAAACTCCATCAATTCTCCCAACTTTTCTTTGATTACAAAGTGATAGTCTGTCCCATAAGCATAGGATGAAATTTTAGGTGCTTCAGGATCCAGTTGCTTTTGATCGGTATGGTAATTCAACAAAAGAGAGACCACACTTTTAGCTCCAGGAACGAGTAATCTGGGATCCAATCTTTTGTCAAAATTTCGTTCCATAAAGGACATGTCCCCCTGTCGGCCTTTATTGAGCCATTGTTCTAATCGAGGAGCTTCCTCCTCTAGAAAATCTGCTTTGGAAATACCACAAGAAAAAAAGCCTAGTGAACGGGCTGCTGATTTAATTTTTGCACTGTACGCTGATTGTAAACTCATGAGCGCAACAATTAAAACAAACCTTCTTGATTGTTTTTTATCCGACCTAGGTGAGAATAGGCTCGGGCGGTAACTTCTCTCCCTCTTGGCGTTCTGACGATAAATCCCTGTTGAATTAAAAAAGGCTCATACACCTCTTCTATAGTTTCAGCATTTTCTGAAACTGCAGTAGCCAGAGTAGTAATTCCTACAGGACCTCCTTTAAATTTATCAATCAAAGTTGAAAGAATTTTATTGTCCATTTCGTCCAAACCGTGGGCATCAACTTGAAGTGCCTTCAAGGCAAATTGTGTGATTTTTATGTCAATGGAGCCATTTCCTTTGATTTGTGCAAAATCTCGTACACGTCTCAATAAGCCGTTCGAAATTCGAGGGGTACCTCTACTTCTTCCCGCAATTTCAATAGCTGCGTCCTGATTAATAGGGACTTTGAGAATTTCTGCACTTCTTGTCACAATGGTCGATAATAATTCTGTAGAATAATATTGCAATCGATTACTGATTCCAAAACGGGCACGCATAGGTGCGGTCAATAAACCTGAACGAGTTGTTGCACCAACCAAGGTAAAGGGTTCTAAATTAATCTGAACGGTTCGGGCATTTGGTCCAGACTCTATCATGATGTCGATCTTATAATCCTCCATGGCAGAATAAAGGTATTCTTCCACAATGGGACTCAACCGATGAATTTCATCGATGAATAAAATATCTTGAGCTTGTAAGTTGGTCAATAAGCCTGCTAAATCTCCTGGCTTATCTAATACCGGACCAGAAGTCATTTTAATCCCTACCTCCAATTCGTTAGCTAAAATATGAGCTAAAGTAGTTTTTCCCAGCCCTGGAGGACCGTGAAATAAGGTATGGTCCAAAGCCTCGCCCCTTTGCTTTGCGGCTTGAACAAAAACTTTTAAATTCTCTAAAATGGCATCCTGTCCTGCAAAATCATCAAATTGTAAAGGCCGTAAGGCACGATCAAAATCCTGCTCTTCAGGCGTAAATTGTTCGTCGGTAGGATCTAAATTTTCGTTCATTACATCAAAGATAATTTTTCTTTTGATAATACACCGGACCGAAAGCATTTTGGAACACCGCCAAAGGTGAAAACAAAAAAACCCATCCGTGGGGATGGGTTCTTTTCAGTTTAATTCAATTGTTTGTCATTAGTGTTGCAGTTCTTCCTCTCCTTTTTTGAGCGGAATGTTTTGAGGTACAAAATCCTCTTCATGACCTGGCTTAGAATAGTCATAAGCCCATCGGTGTACATGAGGAATTTCACCTTCCCAGTTTCCGTGGAAGTGTTCAACCGGAGCCGTCCATTCAAGCGTATTGGATCTCCAAGGGTTTTGAACTGCTTCTTTACCATAGAACATACTGTGGATAAAGTTGTATAAGAATACGATTTGAGCTGCTCCTGCAATGAGAGCAAATACTGTGATCAAAACATTAATATCTGCTAAATCATCAAAATAAGGGAAGGCTGTATTGGTATAGTATCTTCTAGGAAGACCTGCCATACCGATAAAGTGCATGGGGAAAAACACACCATAGGCACATACGGCTGTGACCCAAAAGTGTACATATCCTAAATTTTTATTCATCATACGGCCAAACATCTTTGGGAACCAGTGATATACTCCCGCAAACAAGCCATATAAAGCTGAAATTCCCATTACCAAGTGGAAGTGAGCTACTACAAAATAAGTATCGTGTACGTTGATATCTAATGTACTATCACCTAAAATAATTCCTGTTAATCCTCCAGTAATAAAGGTAGAAACTAAGCCAATGGAAAAGAGCATGGCAGGATTGAGCTGCAGGTTTCCTTTCCAAAGCGTGGTAATGTAGTTAAATGCTTTTACTGCAGAAGGAATCGCAATCAGTAAGGTGGTAAAGGTAAATACCGAACCTAAGAATGGATTCATTCCTGAAATGAACATGTGATGTCCCCATACAATGGTGGACAAAAATGCAATGGCTAGAATCGAAGCAACCATGGCACGGTATCCGAAGATGGGTTTACGCGCATTCGTTGCAATAATTTCAGAGGTAATCCCTAACGCAGGTAAAAGTACAATATATACCTCCGGGTGACCTAAGAACCAGAACAGGTGTTCGTACAATACAGGGGATCCTCCTTGATAGTGCAATACCTCTCCTTGAATAAATATATCGGATAAAAAGAAAGAAGTTCCAAAACTTCGATCCATGATTAATAAAAGGGCTGCCGAAAGCAATACAGGGAAAGAAACTACTCCAATAATTGCAGTTACAAAAAAGGCCCAAATTGTAAGCGGCAAACGCGTCATACTCATCCCTTTTGTTCTAAGGTTGATTACAGTTACAATGTAATTCAATGATCCCAACAAAGAAGAAGCAATAAAGATAGCCATAGAAACTAACCAAAGTGTCATACCAGTTCCAGAACCAGGCTGGGCTTGAGGCAGGGCACTTAAGGGTGGGTAAATGGTCCATCCTGCTGCTGCCGGACCTGCTTCTACAAATAAAGAAAGTACCATGATGACACTAGAAACGAAAAATAACCAAAAGGAAATCATGTTTAACAAGCCTGAGGCCATATCACGTGCTCCAATTTGTAGAGGGATTAAAAGGTTACTAAACGTACCACTCAATCCAGCGGTCAATACAAAAAAGACCATGATGGTTCCGTGGATTGTAACCAAAGCCAAATATACGTTGGGATCCATAACTCCGTCCGGTGCCCACTTTCCTAATAGAACTTCAAAAATTCCAAAGGGTTGTTCAGGCCAAGCCAATTGTAAACGGAATAAAAGGGACATCGCAATACCGATAATTCCCATAAATAATCCTGTAATTAAATACTGCTTAGAGATCATTTTATGATCCTGACTAAAAATGTATTTGGTTACAAAAGTTTCTTTGTGATGATGTCCGTGATCCTCTTCTGTATGTACTACTGCTGCTGTTGACATAATCTTTTTTTTTAATTTTTAATTATTGAATTACTTCTGCAAAGGTTTGCTGAGAAGTCATCCATTCTTCAAATTCTTTTTCTGTTTCTACTATAATCTTCATTTGCATATTGTAATGTGATGCTCCACAAATTTTATTACAAAGTAAAAGAAAATCAAATTCATAAGGGTCTAATGCCGTATCTCCACTTGCCACAAGCTCCTTGCTTTTTTCAACTCTTAGTTTATTAATCTTTTTAACCTTGGCTGTCATGTCAGGATCAATTCGCATTTCCTCAGTTGTCTTGTTAGGTGTAAAAGCAAACTCTGTAATCATCCCCGGAACGCAATTCATTTGTGCTCTAAAAAAAGGCATATAGGCCGAATGTAATACGTCTTGAGAACGCATTTTAAAAATGACTTCTCTACCCACTGGTAAGTGTAATTCTTGAACCACTACGTCGTCAAATCCGTTAGGATCTGTTGCATCTATACCTACTAAATTCCTGCCTTCAAAATCTTGAAGAAAGCGCACATTCGCATCTCCTAAAACTCCGTCTTCTCCTGCATAGCGTGCTTTCCAGTTAAATTGTTGTGCGTATAGCTCAACCACTAAAGCTTCATCGTTTTCCTCTACCGTCATGATATCTGTCCAAGTGTAAAGACCGTATAAAATTAATCCAGCAAGGGTTATTACAGGAATAATAGTCCAAATCATTTCCAGTTTTTCATTGTCAGCGTAGAACAAGGCCTTTTTACCTTTTTCTCCACGGTACTTATAAGAGAAATAATGCAATAACGCTTGAGTGATTGTTTGAACAAAGAATATAATAGCAAACGAAATCCACATCAAGTTATCATAATCAGCGCCGTGTTCAGAAGCTGCATCAGGTAATAAAACATCACCATAATTCCAAAATGAGAAAATCGTAATCCCGTAGATAAAAATCAGAAAGGCAAACATCAGCTTTCCATTCAGGTTGTTGTCCGAATCGTCAGCTACTTGAGTATTGACTTTCTTTGCCTGTGAAAGTTCGAAAATCTTAGTGATTTGCCATATTGAAATGGCAATCAAAACAAGTACAGAAAGTATCAAAAATATATTCATTTATCTTTTCGATTTTTTTTTAATAATGAAAACGTTCACTCTCTCCCATAAAGGGGTCACCTTTCGCAAGTAAAGGTGCTTTTGTTAATTCGCTAAATACAACATAGATGAAAAGACCTAAGAAGAACAAAAATCCTCCTATTTCTGCAATTCCAATAAACCATTGATCTCCTACTGCAGAGGGCATAATCATATTAAACACATCCATGTAATGTCCTAGAATAATGACAATACCCGCCATTACAATAAAATAATTGATTCGTTTATAATCACTGTTCATTAAAATCAACAGTGGGAAAATAAAATTCATAACTACCATTCCAAAGAAAGGCAGGTTGTAATCTTCTATTCGTGTCATAAAGTAAGTGACTTCTTCCGGTATATTGGAATACCAAATCAACATAAATTGTGAAAACCATAGGTAGGTCCAAAAGACACTAATACCAAACATGAATTTTCCGAGATCATGAATATGACTGTCATTTACAAACTCTAAATATCCTTTCGATTTTAGATATATGGTAATCAGCGCAATGGCCGTAATTCCAGAAACAAACATACTTGCAAAAACATACCATCCAAACAAAGTACTAAACCAGTGTGGATCAATCGACATAATCCAGTCCCAAGACATCATGGATTCGGTAACAATATAAAAGACCAAAAATCCTGCTGAAATTCTAAAGTTCTTTTTGTGGTTGGAAATATCATCTGCTTGGTCTTGGGCCAAGGAAAATTTTCTTGAAAAATAACGATAAGTCGCCCAGCCGCCAATGTAAATCAGCGCACGGATTAAAAAGAAAGGAACATTTAAAAATCCTGTTTTTCCGGCAATTAATTTATCATGAGCAACTACTTCTGGATCCATCCAAATAAAGAGATGGTTAAAATGCATACTCGAAAGAGCTAAAATTGCAATAACGATTATACCTCCTGGAAGCATATACGCTGTGATGCCCTCCATGACTCTATATAGAACTGGAGACCAACCTGCCTGTGCTGCACGTTGAATTGCATAAAATGCCAAAACTCCAAGAGAGATCATAAAGAAAAAGAATGCTGCAACATAAAGTGCTGCCCAAGGTTTATTACTCAACTGATGAAATACATGCTCATCGTGTTCGGCATCGTGGGATTCGCCATGCGCTGTTGTTGCATGTGCTTCGTTTCCATTTTGGTGTGCGGTGTCGTGAGTTTCTTCCCCATAAGTATCAGCAGCTTCATCAGAGTGAAGGTTGTCTTCGTTGTGATCAGAATTCGCATCTGGTGTTGCATGGGTGTCAGAAGTGTCATGGGATGATCCATGTTCCTCTCCGTGATTTGCGGCGACCATAGCTTTAGCTTCATCAATAGTTGATGGCGCACTAAGGAATCCATAGACTAGTCCTATGAAACCAATAGCCATGATTGTGAAGGCTAAATTTCTAAGTTTATTTGGAAAGGTATACATCATTTGTTTTCCTTAAATATTATTTAACTAGCTTATTTCTTAATTCCATAACATGCTGTGCGATTTGCCAACGCTCTTCAGCATTGACTTGACCTGCATGTGAACCCATGGCATTTTTTCCGTACATCAGTACGTGATAAATACTACCGGGTGTAATTTCTCTGTCTGCATAACTAGGAACTCCTAGAAATTTTTCTCGAGTCATTAAAATACCTTGACCATCGCCTTTATTACCATGACATACAGCGCAATAAATTCCATAAAGCTCTTTGCCGTTGGCAAGATTATTTTCTGTATCCATTATGGGTGAAATCAATTCAGCTTTTGCAGCTTCATAGCCCTCATTAGTGTCAGGGTAATCGTAAGGCTCCCAACCTCTCATTACGGATCCTACTACTGGGATTTGAGCTTCAATTCCATTTGCGAATGCATCCGTATCTGCATAGGTTTCATAACCTACTGGCTCATACATGTTAGGAAAATATTGGTAATTGGGTTTGGAGGGATTAAAGCAAGACTGCATTCCCAAAGTAACAATTACACAAAACAATAGGTTTTTATAACTCATCTATTCTGACTTTTCTATTATTGAAACATCTATGGCTCCTGACTTTTTTAAGAGTTTTTCAAGCTCCTTCTCATTGTCATGAATTCCTATTTCTACAAGAAATTTATCATCTGTAGTTAAGGGATTAGGATTTTCTGCTTTTTTAAAGGGCCACAATTTACTTCTCATATAAAATGTAATCACCATCAAGTGAGCTGCAAAAAATACAGTCATCTCAAACATGATTGGTACAAAAGCAGGCATGTTTTCTAAGTATGAAAAACTTGGTTTTCCTCCAATATTTTGAGGCCAATCATCGATCATTATAAAATTCATCATCGCCACAGCAACACACAAACCAATACATCCATAGATGAAAGCCATGATTGCAATACGAGTTTCTTCAAGTCCTAAGGCCTTATCTAGCCCGTGAACTGGAAATGGTGTATACACCTCTTCAATATGGTGCTTTTCAGAACGAATCATTTTGACGGCGCTTAAAAGCACGTCGTCGTCGTCGTAAAGGGCATGTACTACTTTATCACTCATGATTTACCGTCTCTTAATTTTTTATACTTCTCACCAGAAGCTTTTAATATTGTTTTCACTTCAGCCTGAGCAATTACAGGGAAGGTTCGTGCATACAACAAGAATAACACAAAGAAGAATCCTATCGTACCTATAAAAATTCCAATGTCTACAAAAGTTGGAGAGAACATCGTCCACGAAGAAGGCAGATAATCTCTGTGTAATGAAGTCACAATAATAACAAAACGTTCAAACCACATTCCAATGTTTACCACTATAGAAATGATAAAGGAAAACATGATACTGGTTCTCAGTTTTTTAAACCACATAAACTGTGGTGAAAACACGTTACATGTCATCATTGACCAGTATGCCCACCAATAGGGCCCTGTCGCTCTATTTAAAAATGCATACTGTTCGTATTCTACCCCTGAATACCACGCAATAAAGAGCTCCGTTATGTAGGCAACTCCAACAATAGAACCCGTGATCATAATCACAATATTCATTAATTCAATGTGCTGAACTGTAATGTAGTTTTCTAAATTAGACACCTTACGCATGATGATCAGCAGCGTATTTACCATCGCAAATCCTGAAAAAATCGCTCCCGCTACAAAATACGGTGGGAAAATTGTAGTGTGCCAACCGGGTATAACCGAGGTGGCAAAATCAAAGGATACAATAGTGTGAACTGAAAGCACCAAGGGTGTTGCCAAACCTGCTAAAACCAATGAAACCTCTTCAAAACGTTGCCAATCTTTTGCTCTTCCAGACCAACCAAAACTAAGTAAACTGTATATTTTTTTCTGAAAAGGCATAACAGCTCTATCTCGTATCATGGCGAAATCTGGAAGTAATCCAGTCCACCAAAAGACTAATGACACAGAGAGGTAAGTTGAAATTGCAAAAACATCCCAGAGTAAGGGTGAATTAAAGTTGACCCAGAGAGAACCAAATCCGTTAGGAATTGGAAGCACCCAATAGGCTAACCAAGGTCTTCCCATGTGGATGATAGGGAATAAACCTGCCTGAATCACGGAAAAAATAGTCATGGCTTCCGCTGAACGGTTAATGGCCATACGCCATTTTTGCCTGAATAATAAAAGTACTGCAGAGATGAGTGTTCCGGCATGACCGATTCCTACCCACCACACAAAATTGGTGATGTCCCAAGCCCAACCCACGGTCTTGTTTAATCCCCATGTTCCAATACCAGTTGATATTGTATAAATAATACATCCAACACCCCATAAAAAGGCAGTTAATGCAATCCCAAAAACAATCCACCATTGTTTGTTTGCGACTCCCTCGACAGGTGCGGCAACATCTACGGTGACATCATGGTAGGTTTTGTCTCCAGTTACCAGTGGTTTTCTAATAGGTGCTTCGTAATGCGATGCCATAGATCTATTTTTCTAAATTATACCTCGTCGGTATTTCTAACTTTTACTTGATACATTACATTGGGCTTTGTCCCTACATGCTCCAACAAGTGGTACATGCGGTCATCTTGATGCAATGCAGCAACTTTACTTTCTTTATCGTTTAAATCTCCAAAAGCCAAAGCTCCTGATGAACAGGCATTTGAACAGGCTGTCTGGAACATTCCGTCTTTAATTTCTTCTCCTTTAAGTTTGGCGTCCAAAATAGTTTTTTGAGTCATTTGAATACACATGGAGCATTTTTCCATTACTCCTCTTGATCGGACAACAACATCAGGGTTCAATACCATACGTCCTAAGTCGTTATTCATATGATAATCAAACTCGTCATTTTTATTGTACAAAAACCAGTTGAAGCGACGCACTTTATAAGGACAGTTGTTTGCACAGTATCGGGTTCCAACACAACGGTTGTATGCCATATGATTCTGACCTTGTCTTCCGTGGGATGAAGCTGCTACTGGACAAACTGTTTCACACGGAGCGTGATTACAATGCTGACACATTACAGGTTGGAATGCAACTTGTGGATTAGCTGCCGCTTGCTCCATTTCTCCAAAAGTATTCAGTGAATCTCCGATTCCTGAGATGGCGTCTTTTGTTTCATTATCTCCTTCAAAAGTTGTAGCTGATGAATAGTACCGATCAATTCGTAACCAGTGCATATCACGTGATTTACGTACTTCACTTTTACCAACAACAGGCACATTATTTTCGGCATGACAAGCTACAACACAAGCGCCACAACCGGTACAGGAGTTCAAATCAATTGAGAGGTTAAAATGATGCCCTATACTCCGATCAAATTCTTGCCACATATCTACTTCAGGAGATGTAACATCAAACTCGATATGATTTTTAGAAACCTGTGGCATTTGGTTCCACGAGGCTTTATCTTTTGTATTAAAGATTTCTAGTGTAGTTTCTTTAACGATATCTCCTCTACCCATTAAGGTGTTGTGTAACTGTACACATGCAAATTCATGCTCACCAGCTTCTAGCTTAACTGAAACGGTTTGAACTTTTTCAAAATTTTGATATAATGCATAAGCGTTAACGCCTGTTTGCATTTCATCTTTAAGTCCCATTCGTTTACCATAACCAAACGAAAGACCAACTGTGCCTTTGGCTTGTCCTGGTTGAATAAGTACTGGAACTTTTAAGGTTTGAGCTCCAACAGTGACAGTTGCATAGCTACCGTTAAGCGCACCGTTTGAAGTATTAATATTTCGCAATCCAAGAGCTTTTGCATCACTCATCGATACCGTCAAGTAATTATCCCAACTCACTCTGGTGATAGGATCAGGAAATTCTTGCAGCCAAGGATTATTTGCTTGCTGTCCATCACCCATTCCGGTTTTAGAATACAACACAAGACTCATTCCATCTGAAGAAGCTTCTCTTAATTGATCGAGATTCAGTCTTGAGAACTCTGGAGAAGAAGCTTCTTGAGTAGTTTCAACAGAAAAATAACCATCATGTAAAGCCTTACTCCAAGAACTTGATCCTAAAATTGAATCATTCCAGTGGGCTTTAATTTTATCGTAAAATTTGGTGTTTTGTCCAGACAACCTCAGTAAAACATCTTCAAATTGTTGGGTATCAAACAACGGACGAATGGTCGGCTGAGCTAATGCGTAATGGCCAGGCTTAAACTCATAATCTCCCCAAGATTCAAGATAGTGAGGTGTTGCTGCAATAAATTGAGATGCAGCAGCGGTTTCATCAATTTTTGAAGTGAAACTCAATGAAAACTCAAGGTTTTTGATTGCTTCACCCAATGCCTCACCGTTTGAAGATGAAAAAACCGGATTGACTCCTACAGAAATAAGTCCGCCTACAGTTCCTGCTTCAATTGCTTTGAATGCAGCTAAAACTTCTTTGGTGTTTCCTTGTCGGATCAATTTTGGACTTTCTGGATGGAAAGACTCACTATTTAGATGCGCATTGATTGCAAGTACAGCAGACTGTGCTACTTCATCCTCAATCCCAGAAACCAAAACTCCTTTTGTTCCTGCTTTTTCTAGAGCAGCCAATGCCTTTTCAGCTGAGGGCTTTAACTCATCAGAAATTTGCCCTGAAGTGCCTCCAATAAGGCGATCATACATATAGGCTAAAATATTTTTTTGATCAGCTGGAGAACAGGGTATGCGATGATCTGCATTGGCTCCTGTCAGCGACATATTAGATTCAAACTGAAAATGTTGAGACATCTCAGCTTTTCCATGATCACCATGAGGTATTCGTGATTGAGCGTAACTTTCATCATAGCCTCCTCCTTGCCAGTCACCAAGAAAATCTGCGTCGATGGAGACTATCGTTTTTACTTCCGAAAAATCATAATCTGCTAATGCTCTATGCCCATAATATGTTTCAAATGCATTTAAAGCGGCGTCAGAGGAAATCGTATCATATACTACTGGTCTTACATTCGGATAAGCTGCAATAAAGTCTGCAATGATTTTTTGTGAAGTTGGGCTTGGTATGGTGGGTGTCAAAAGAATAATTTCTTTCCCGGTTACAGCTAATGCCTTTAGCATTGCTCCAGCCTGTAGGTAAAAATTATCCCAAGAAATGTCTTCTCCGTTTGCTTGTGGCCCTTGTAAACGCAAGGTGTCATAGAGGGAAAGTACAGAAGCGTGAACTCTTGCATTTGCTCCTCCTAAAGTTGGTGCATCTGGATTGCGTTCTACCTTAATAGGTCTTCCTTCCCTTGTTTTAATAAGTATACTCCCAAAATCAAAACCATCGGCAATTGTGGTTGCGTAATAATTTGCAACACCGGGTCTTATTTGTTCAGGTTGAACCACATAAGGAACAGATTTTATAACGGGTCCTTCACAGGCAGCTATGGTTGCAGCAGCAGTACTAAACCCAACGTATTTTAAGAAATCCCTACGGGAAGTATTACTTTCTTCTAGTGTTTTTTCATCACTCAAAAAATCTTCAGGAAGCTTGGTTACAAACTCGTTTTGTTCCAATTTTTTAACTGCCTCATCAGAAGGGTCTAGTTGAGCAATATTTTTCCAGTAAGTCTTATTTGATGCCATATGCTTTTCTTGATCGCCTTTTAATAGTGACATTTTCCACATTCAAGTCCACCCATTTGGGCAACTGTTAGTTTCTCTACACCGTATTTTTTAGAAAGTGCTTCATGTATTTTCGAATAATACTCATTGCTTTCTACTTTAACATTTGTTTCTCGGTGACAATTAATACACCATCCCATTGTAAGTGGGGAATATTGGTACATAATTTCCATTTCTTCAACTGGTCCGTGACATTTCTGACAGGCAATTTCTCCAACTTCTACGTGCTGAGCGTGATTGAAATACACAAAGTCAGGGAGGTTGTGAATTCGAACCCATTTTACAGGTTGGGTCTCTCCAGTGTAGCGCTGGTTTGTTTCATCCCAACCTACAGCTTCGTATAGCTTCTTAATTTCTTTAGTATAAAAGTCCTTAGTATAACCATTTTCAAGATCTTCTTCTCCATTGTATTCTGCGATATTTCTATGGCAGTTCATACAAACGTTTAATGAAGGAATTCCTGAATGCTTAGAAA